>JAIXYI010000063.1 GCA_027490305.1 Flavobacteriaceae bacterium | reverse complement strand
GCCAAAAAGAACCTGGCAGACGCCAAGGCCAAAGGCTATACCAGCGCCTTCATCGTCGCCTACCGCGATGGAAAAAAAATACAATACCCGTGACTTCGCCTGACCGGTCACCTCAAAACACCGCATTTTGAAAATATCCAAAGAAATAAAGACGTCACTTTTCGTTATCGCAGCCCTGTTGTTTTTCGTATGGGGCTATCGTTTTTTAGAAGGGCGTAACCTATTGGGCAGTACCAAGGTGCTGTATGTCGAGTTTGACAATGTCGACGGTTTGGGTGTTTCATCGCCCGTCACAATCAACGGACTCGCGATCGGAAAGGTCAACAGCGTACATCCCAAAAACAAATTCGGACGACCGATTGTAGTCGAAATGCAGATTGACAACGCCGATTTCTTCATCTCCAAATCGAGTATCGCCAAGTTGTATGCGCCGAGTCCGATCGGAGGGAAGCAGATACAGATCGTACTGAATACCGATGACGCCCAGGAAGCTGTTTCAGGTGATACCCTAAAAGGACAGGAAATCCCGGGATTGCTCGATGATTTTAGCGCGAAACTGCAACCGCTTGCCGACCGCGTGGGACTGATGGTGGTCTCAGCAGATAAATTGCTGACCAACCTCAATAATGTGCTTGATGACAAAACCAAGGCGAACCTGCGTAACAGCATCGCCAATCTCGATAGCACATTAGCGGAATTCAAAGGCGCTTCCGCGACCCTTAATAAGACCTTGTCGGACAACAAGTCCAAGATTGACCGCACCATGACCAACCTTGATAAAGTGTCTGGCAATTTTGCGGTTGTATCGGATTCACTGGCAAAAATCGAGTTCGGTCGCACGGCCAAGTCACTCGAACAGGCGTTGGTGAAAGTCAATACAATTATGGCCGGACTCGAATCCGGACAGGGAACGGCTGGAAAGATGTTGAAAGACGATACACTGTATAAGAACCTTTCGAAGACCTCGAAAGAATTGGAACTGTTGCTGCAGGATTTGAGGCTGAACCCGACGCGCTACGTCAATGTCTCGCTGTTCGGCAAGAAGAACAAGCCGTATAAAGCACCGACAGCCAACGATACGATCACCTATCCTTCTAAGAAATGATGGACTATATAGACAACCTTTTCTTTGTAGTACTCCTCGCGTTGGGCGCAGGTTATTTTGCGCTGAACGTACGGAGACTGATGCGGAACATACGACTGGGGCGCCCCGTCGACAGAAGTGACCGACCGTCTGAGCGGTGGGCGAATATGGCGCGTGTAGCCCTGGGGCAATCCAAAATGGTAAAGCGGCCCATCGCAGGGTTTCTGCATATCATCGTGTATGCGGGTTTCGTCATCATTAATATTGAAGTACTCGAGATCGTCATCGACGGTATTTTCGGAACGCACCGGATCCTGTCTTTCATGGGCGGATTGTATTCCTTCCTGATCGGATCCTTCGAAGTATTGGCATTTGCCGTGTTGGTGACCGTATTTATCTTCCTGGCACGACGCAATGTCATCCGCCTCAAGCGCTTCATCCATTCCGACCTTGACGGATGGCCAAAGAACGATGCGAATTATATCCTCCTGTTTGAAGTGCTGTTGATGACCCTTTTCCTGGTGATGAACGCGGCCGATTACCACCTGCAACAGATTGGCTACACACACTACGCCGAGGTGGGGTCGTATCCCATCAGCCAGTTCATCGCACCTATGTTCAACGGAATGGCCGACGGAACGGTAGCACTCTTCGAGCGTGCGGCCTGGTGGTTGCACATTGCAGGCATTTTGGTATTCCTGAATTACCTCTACTTTTCCAAGCACCTCCACATCCTGTTGGCGTTTCCGAATACGTATTATGCAAACCTCGACGAATTGGGTAAATTCAACAACCTCGATTCTGTCACCAAAGAGGTGAAACTGATGCTCGATCCCAACGCCGATCCATTTGCAGCGCCGGCTCCTGACCCAGATGCCGTGCCGGAAAAATTCGGTGCAAGCGACGTACACGACCTGAATTGGTTACAATTGCTAAACGCCTACACCTGCACAGAGTGTGGCCGTTGCACCTCTTCCTGTCCGGCCAATATCACCGGCAAAAAACTCTCGCCGCGTAAGATCATGATGGATACCCGCGACCGTTTGGAGGAAGTAGGACGCAACATCGACAAGAACAACGGCACCTTCGTGCCCGACGGCAAGACGCTGTTGAACGATTATATTACGCCGGAAGAACTCTGGGCCTGCACAACCTGCAACGCCTGCGTAGAGGAGTGTCCGGTGAACATCAGTCCACTTTCCATCATCATGGACATGCGACGGTATCTCGTAATGGAGCAGAGTGCCGCCCCGATGTCGCTGAATGCGATGATGACGAATGTGGAAAATAATGCGGCGCCGTGGCAATACAGCCAAATGGACCGCGCGAACTGGCGAAACGAAAATTAGACGAAAATTCTCTTATAGGTGAGGTTAAGGGGGTTTTTAATCTGACAAATTAGAAACCAAACGAACATGGAAGCAGAAGACATTGACAAGAACTTGCAGGAAACAACGGAAAACGGGCATCGAATCAGCCCGATCCTGCCCGAGGGAATTAAGAACTATTTGATCGATATCGACGGAACGATTTGCGACGATATACCAAATGAAGAACCGGAGCGGATGTTGACAGCGGCGGTGTATCCCGATGCGCTCGAAACGCTTAACCGGTGGTATGATGAAGGCCACGTCATCTTTTTCTTTACATCGCGTACGGAAGCCCATCGCGAGTATACCGAAATATGGCTAAAAAAATACGGCTTCAAATACCATGGTATCCTGTTCGGGAAACCGAGGGGAGGCAATTACCACTGGATCGACAACCACCTGGTGAAGGCGACACGCTACCGCGGCAAGTTCACCGAGTTGATCGAAAAGGAAGTGACCATCCAGGTCTTTGACGACGGAAAACACGAATAATTTAACCGGTGGCAGTGAGCGCTACCGAAAATGTATTGTATGTCAGAACTACTGAAAGTGCCGACCATGGCCGAGATGATGGCGGAAGGCAAACAACCGGAAGTACTTTTTTGGGTAGGATGTTCGGGAAGTTTCGATGACCGGGCCAAACGGATCACGAAAGCCTTCGCGCGGTTGTTGGATCGGGCAGGTATTTCGTTTGCCGTATTAGGAACGGAGGAAAGTTGCACGGGCGATCCGGCTAAAAGGGCCGGTAACGAATTCCTGTTCCAGATGCAGGCGATGATGAACATCGAATTGCTCAACGCATACGAAGTTAAGAAGATTGTGACGGCTTGTCCGCATTGCTTCAATACGCTGAAAAACGAATATCCCGGACTCGGTGGTACCTACGAAGTGGTTCACCATACCACCTTCCTCAAAAGCCTGCTTGATGAAGGCAAACTGGCAGTGGAAGGCGGTCAGTTCAAAGGAAAGCGGATTACGTTCCACGACCCGTGCTACCTCGGACGCGCCAACAACATCTACGAAGCACCACGTGAATTGCTTCGGAAACTAGATGTGGAGTTGGTAGAAATGAAACGATCGCGTGCCAATGGCCTTTGCTGTGGCGCCGGCGGTGCCCAAATGTTCAAGGATGCGGAACCCGGACGCAAGGAAGTCAACATCGAACGCACGGAAGACGCACTCGAAACGGCACCCGACATCATCGCTGCGGGTTGCCCGTTCTGTAATACCATGCTGACCGATGGCGTGAAGAATAAAGAGAAGGAAGGCGAGATCAAAGTAATGGATATCGCCGAAATGATTGCCAACGCTCAGGATATTTAATATGTGGGTACCATTTGACCAACTTCCGGAAGAGTCCCGGATCTGGATTTACCAATCCGACAGACGCTTTACCGACGAAGAAGTCGCAGCAATCGACACGGCCTTGCGCGCCTTTATCGACAACTGGACAGCCCACGGTTCCGGACTCGAAGCCTCATTCGAACTGCGGTATAACCGTTTCATTGTGTTGGCCATCAATCAAGAGGTGCAGGCCGCAACCGGATGCTCCATTGATGCATCCGTCGCCTTCATACAATCGCTCGAACAACAGTATGGCGTTGACCTCCTTGACAAAATGAACGTGACATTCCGTACAGGCGAGTTCATTTCCCACAAAAACCTGACGGATTTCCGCCGCATGGCGAAAGAAAAAGCCGTCACGGGCAATACCATCGTATTCAACAACCTCGTTACCAATGTGGCCGAGTATCGCGACGCTTGGGAAGTGCCCGCGTTCGATAGTTGGCACAGCCGCTTTTTCTAAGATGTCACGCCGTTTTCTGGTTACCGCTGCACTACTGGTTTCGTCGCTGGTTTTACTAAACTGCGCGTCGAAAAAAACGCCACACCCGCCGGTGGCGCACGTCACAGTGCCTTCAGATACCAAGATCGATACCGTAGCGGCGCGAAAACACAAATTCCCGTTTCTCGAGGATTCCGAAAAAGAAGACCGCTGGGTGGATAGTATTTATGCCCGTATGGATTTCTCGGAGAAAGCCGGGCAACTTTTCATGGTAGCCGCCTATTCCAATCGCGACTCGGCCCACGTTAATTCGGTGGAACGTCTTGTACGCGACCAGAAAATCGGAGGGATTATTTTCTTTCAGGGAGGGCCCGGCCGACAGGCTGCCCTTACCAATCGTTACCAGGCGGCGGCCCGTATTCCGCTTTTTGTGGGCATTGACGCCGAATGGGGTGTAAGCATGCGCCTCGACTCGACCTACCGTTTTCCGTTTAATATGACCTTAGGTGCCATCCGCGACAAGCGCCTGCTGGAAGAGGTAGGGGCACAGATGGGTAAGGAAAGTCGCAGATTGGGCGTACAATTTAACTTTGCGCCCGTACTCGATATCAATACCAATCCGAAAAACCCGATCATCGGATTCCGTTCGTTTGGGGAAGACCGACACAATGTGACAGAGAGCGCCCTGGCCCTTATGAAGGGAGTTCAGAACCAGCGCGTTTTCTCAACAGGCAAGCATTTTCCCGGGCACGGCGATACTGAAACCGATTCCCATTATGCGCTTCCGGTGGTCAACGCCTCGAAGGAACGACTTGAAGAAGTGGAGCTGGCACCGTATCGGAAGTTAATCTCAGAAGGACTTGCCTCTGTGATGGTAGCCCATCTCAACGTTCCGAGCCTCGATCCGCGACCGGGATACCCGTCGTCACTGTCTGACCAGGTTGTAACCGGTTTATTGCGGACGGAAATGGGCTTCGACGGACTCATCTTTACCGATGCGCTTAATATGAAAGCCGCAGCCAACGCCCGAAAAAAAGGGGAAGTTGACCTTGATGCGTTTCTGGCAGGCAACGATATGTTGCTTTTTCCGGAGAACGTACCGGTGGCACTGGAAAAGTTATGCGTCGCCTATCAGGATAGTGTCATCACTGAAGAACGTTTGGCGCGCTCTGTGAAGAAAATCCTCCATTACAAATACAAAGCGGGGTTGAATCATTACCGTCCGGTAGCGTTGACCAACCTCACCGACGACCTGAATCCGGCAGAAAACATCGCACTGCAGTACCGACTCTATGAAAATGCGGTTACCGTATTGCGCAATGCGTCGGAAACGGTGCCTGTCGGTGACCTGAGCCATGAACGGATTGCCTACGTAAAAATGGGTGATGACGACAACACCACCTTTCTGTCGACGCTGCGTAAGTATGCCGAGATAGAAGAGGTGTCGCACACGGATATTGACACCCTTAACCAGAAATTAAAGGCCTTTTCACGCGTAATCGTGGGCTATCACAAATCGGATAAACCGTGGAAAAAACACGATTTTTCCGAAACCGAACTACAACGACTCCGTGCTATCGCCCGTGAAAACCACGTCATACTCGACGTGTTCGTGAAACCATATGCGCTGTTGCCCATCGATTTCTTCAACGATATCGAAACCGTAATACTGTCGTACCAGAACGCCGACATTGCCCAGGAAGTTTCGGCTGAAATCATCTTTGGCGCGGTAGGAGCCAGGGGACGTATTCCGGTATCGATTGGAACAGCTTTCAAAGTAGGCGATGGTATCGATACCAAATCGACGGATCGACTCGGATTCACCGCACCGGAAAATGTCGGAATGCGCACCGCTACCCTTGCCCAAATCGATGTGGAGGCCCAAAAGGTCATTGATACGAAAGCGGCGCCCGGCATGCAAATTTTGGTGGCGCGAAATGGTAAGGTAGTGTATCATAAGGCGTTCGGTTACCAAACCTATGAACCGGAGTGTAAGATCCAACTGACGGATGTATACGATGTGGCCTCGATGACGAAGATTCTGGCGACCTTGCCGTTGGTTATGCAGGAATACGACAAAGGCCACGTACAGGCAACCACCACGCTGGGCGACATGCTGCCCCTTTTCCGTCATACGGATAAGGCCGCGATTTCCTTCACCGACCTCTTGTCGCATTATGCCGGACTGGAGGCTTGGATCCCGTTTTACAAATCGACCCTGAACGCATCCGGTTTTCCCGATGATGCGTACTATCGTAAAACGCCGGAAGACGGTTTTACCCGACAGGTAGCCGATAGCCTGTACATCCGTAATGATTACAACCAAAACATCTTACAGCAAATTATTTCAAGTAAGCTGTCAGGTAAAAGAGAGTATAAATACAGCGATTTCACCTTCATTATTCTCAAGGAATATGTCGAACGTGCGATGGGAAAACCAATCGATGTGCTGGTGAAAGACCGTTTGTATTCGCATTTAGGGGCGAACACTACGGGATATAATCCGCTGTCGCGCTTCCCCAAAACCGTAATTGCACCTACCGAAGATGATACGTATTTCCGCCACCAACGCATACAAGGGTATGTGCACGATATGGCCGCGGCGATGCAGGGTGGAGTAGCGGGCCACGCCGGACTCTTCTCTAATGCCATCGATGTGGCGAAGATCATGCAGATGTATCTCTGGAAAGGGCATTACGGCGGAACCCGATTCTTCTCGGCTGCCACGTTTGACGCGTTCAACACCTGCCATTTCTGTGCGGAAGGAAATCGTCGGGGTTGGGGATTTGACAAACCACAACTGCCCGGAACGGCCGGCCCGACCTGCAATTGCGTATCGCCTTCTTCTTTCGGGCATACGGGTTTCACTGGCACGATGACGTGGGCCGATCCGGAAAGCGGGCTGCTCTACGTCTTTTTATCCAACCGTACCTTCCCCGATTCGAACGCGCCGAACAAACTGTCAAAAGACAATGTACGGGAGCGGATCCAGAAAATAATCCAGGATGCGGTCGTGCGTCCGTAAGCGATTTGACCCGTCGTTACCCGCCGATTTTTGCCCGCTTTTGCGTACTTTCGTAGTATGAAAATCGCCATCGTCTGCTATCCGACTTTCGGCGGAAGCGGGGTCGTTGCCACCGAACTGGGGCTGGAACTCGCCAACCGCGGACACGAAATCCATTTTATCACTTACAGCCAACCCGTGCGTCTGTCGCAATTGGCGCGGAACGTACACTACCACGAAGTCTCAGTACCTGAATATCCGCTTTTTCATTACCAACCCTATGAGTTGGCGCTTTCGAGTAAGTTAGTCGACATGGTAAAACTGCACGGCATCGAATTGCTGCATGTGCATTATGCCATCCCGCACGCTTACGCCGGCTACATCGCCAAACAAATGTTGGCCGAAGAAGGTATTTATATCCCTATGGTGACGACCTTGCACGGTACCGATATTACGCTTGTCGGCAATCATCCCGGTTATAAACCCGCCGTGAGTTTCAGCATCAATAAATCCGATATCGTCACAGCCGTATCGGCTTCGTTGAAAGACGATACCTATCGGTATTTCGACATACGGAAAGACATCCACGTTATTCCGAATTTCATCGAGCTCGACAAAGCCCAGGTGGACCCAGCCATGCCGTGCTGCCGTGAGCTTCTGGCCGCGGAACAGGAACGCATCGTCACCCACGTGAGTAACTTCCGGAAGGTAAAGCGCATCGCCGATGTTATCAAGATTTTCTACCGCATCCAAAACCAACTTCCCGCCCGATTAATGATGGTAGGGGATGGACCCGAACGCGCCAAGGCCGAGAAACTCTGCCAAAAGCTCGGATTGGAAGACAAAGTTATCTTCTTTGGCAACAGCCATGAAATCGACCGGATCCTTAGCAACAGCGACCTCTTCCTGCTGCCGTCACAGACCGAGAGTTTCGGGTTGGCCGCCCTCGAGGCCATGGCGTGGGGTGTTCCCGTCATTTCCACCAATGCGGGTGGACTCACGGAGGTCAATTTCGATGGAATCTCCGGATACACCGCTCCGGTTGGAGCGATTGACGAACTGGCACAAAAGGCCCTGTTGATCCTCGAGAATGAAGTCAGCTTGCGTCGCTTCCGTGATGGCGCCCTTTCAGTGGCCCGCAAATTTGACATACACAATATTTTACCTATGTATGAAGTTCTATATGAACAGGCATTGGCCATGAATCCGGTATGAAAAAAACACTACTTTTTGCTTTTCTGTTGATCGCCACGGCGTGTGGCACCTCGAAATCAGCCGTCGAAAAACGCCCGTTGTATGAAGTCCTGCTTCAAAATACCGTCGACGGCGGAAAGTTTGAATTTTATGAAACCATCACCGAACCGCGTGAATTCACGATGATCCTTACGGACCCTGAATTGAAGGGGAAGGTAAAGGCAAACGACATCCAGACGAGTAATTTCGTTTTGTTGAATATGGGCGAGAAACCGAGCGCCGGTTACGCCATCGGGGTGAAAAGTGTGGAGGAGACAGACCGCGCCGTCATTATCACAGTAGAAAAGAAAGAGCCTGCGCCGGATGCCGTTGTGGCTCAGGTGATCACGGCACCGTACGCACTCATCCGGATCAATTCCAAAAAAGAAATTATCATCCAATAAAAAAGGCACCCCTCAGGATGCCTTCGTTATTAGAACGTAAACCGAGCGCCCAGCGCAATGTCGGGGCCGAAATCGTTGTCCCGGTACCCATCGCCGAAATACAATTCCGGACGAAGGTCCAATGACAGTTGCAGCGGGATATCGAATACATACTCGATACCAATGTCGCCTGCTACTAATGCAAACGATCCGTCACGGTCATCGGCTCCGGGTGGCACGTCGTAGCTATAGCTACCGAGACCACCTCCAACGCCGGCATACCAGTTGAAGCCGCCTTCGATGTTCCAGATCCAGTGGTAGAGCCCTACCAATTTAAACGCTTCGTAATCGTCATTGTCGCGCCATCCCAAATCGAGTTCCAGGCGGTTGTTGCCGCTTAGGTGGCGTTGGTACGACAGTTCGCCGCCAAAGCCATCGTTATCGCCCAGACGGAGTCCGAGCGCGTTTTTAGGAATTTCCTGTGCATTTGCCGAAAGTGCAAAACCCAGTGCCAGTAGGGCAGTTGAAAGGAGCTTTTTCATACTATTGTTGTTTTAGTATTTTGAAGTTACCCATACGGCCCGCCAAATCATACTATGTTATGCCAAATTTAACAGCGTCAGTTGGCGACCTGAAAGGTATCGAGCACTTCCTGCATCGACTGTGAGTCGCTTTGCGGAATCGGAAGCGTAATACCGAGTGCTGAAAAATCCTGTAATTGATATTGGATATTTGTATTGGTCGTTACGACACCTACCCCTGACGCATAATACAGGGTTGACACCAATACATCCTGAGTGTCAAGGACCGTTATCGGGAAGGGAACCCCTTCAAAAACAGCGGTTACTTTCAGTGTAATAATATACTTACTCACCGTTACATCCTGGTAAAGCGTTCCATCGGTTGCCGTCCAACTTGAATAATGTCCGCCCGCCTTAGACGAAATAGTGTACGTAAGGGTTAGCGGAATATCGCTGACGGTTTGTGTATTGGTGCCCGACTCGCTGTCGAGGGTCGTGTTTTCGGATGCATTGGAATCAAACACAACGAAATCGGTAACCGATAGGTTAATGGGTACCTCACCTGCAAAGGAAAAAGAGTTGGTTCCCGTGGCCAGGACCTTATTTCCCGACTTCCGAAGTGCGGCCTGGTGCATAAGATTGGAATAAAAACCGACCCGCGGCGTGCGCGCCTTTATCTTTTTATAGGTCACCGCATTGATTACCGTATCATTGGCGACGTATACAGAATCTCTTCCTGACGTGCCTTCTGCCGTACCCGTAACATCGTACGTCCAGTAATTAGCATCGGTAAGCGGAAGATAATTGGAAGGATTCGTCGTATCGTTATCGCTGTCAGGAGAACAGGCCGATACAGCTACCGCCAAAACACACAAAAGATAAGAGGTTGTCTTCATGGAGAGTTACATTATAACCGCTAAGATAGTAAAGTGACAGAAATCAGGAACCTTCGTGTAAGTTTATCTTACTTTTGTGTAACGCCCGACCGGGCGGCGGCAGTAATTTTATACAGAAAAACCTACCATATGAAATATTTGTTTTTGCTACTGGCTGCGTGTACCGTCGCAACGTCCTGCAAACGCAATGAGCCCGCCGAGGTACACAAAGAAACGCGTACGATCACTCTTGACACCACTTCGTTTGACGGATTTTTTGCCAAGCATCCGAAATTCGCTACCTATAGAAAAGAAATCGGGAAGTTGTACGCGCGACACGAGTCACATTGTATCTGGTACGACAAGGCAGGACGTATCGATTTTGCCGAAGTGCTCTATAACGCCGCCACCCAGATGGACGAAGAGGGTGTGGCTGCTCCGATACCGTACGCCTCTGAGTATGAAGCCCTCTTTGACAACGATTCCCGTAAGTCAAAGCCTACCGCCGAAAATGAGTTATTGATTACGTCCCTGTATTTCTTTTATACCGCAAAAGTCTACGAAGGACTCGACCCGACACACAGTAAAGAAACCGGTTGGTACCTGCCACGCGACAAGACGTCGTATGTGGACTATCTTGACAAGCTGATGAAAGAGCCCGACCTTATTAGGAAGGATGCGTCGAAACAGCTAGGCCAATACTACAACCTGCGGAAAGCGTTGCAGCGCTATCGCGATATCCGTGACAAAGGAGGTTGGTCGGTTCTAGAGATGCCGACAGGGAAAAAAGTGCTGAAGCCAGGGGAAACGGATCCGCTTATTGCAGCAGTCCGGAAGCGGTTGGCGTTGTCGGGCGATCTTACTAAAGATTCAGGCAGTGCCACTTTTGATCGGGAATTGGAAGAAGCGATACAGCAATACAACCAACGACAGGCGCGGGATGCGGAAGGGATTATCACCCCGGCATTACTGTCGGAATGGAGTGTGCCGGTGGAAGACCGTATCCGGACGCTAACTGTGAATATGGAACGATGTCGTTGGCTGGCGCCCGATATATTGGATGCCAAAGAAGTCATCGGCGTCAATATACCGTCTTTTCGGATGGCCTACTTCCGGGATGGAAAGCCCGTTTTTTGGTCGAAAGTGGTCGTGGGTAAAGAGATGAACAAGACGGTGGTGTTCAGCGGTAAAATCAGTTACCTCGTCTTTAGTCCGTATTGGAATGTCCCGACCAGTATCCTTGAAAACGAAATCAAGCCAGGAATTGCGAAAGACCCGGATTATCTCGAAAAGCACAACATGGAATGGAATGGCCCGAATGTGCGGCAAAAGCCCGGTGACAACAATTCACTCGGACTCGTGAAGTTTATGTTCCCCAACACCAATAATATCTACCTGCATGACACGCCGGCCAAGAGCCTGTTTGGGCGTGATGTGCGTGCACTAAGCCATGGATGCGTCCGGGTGGAAAAAGCCCGGGAACTGGCCATTACGTTATTGAAGGATGATCCGAAATGGACGGCCGATCGCGTGGATCGGGCCATGCATGCAGGTAAAGAGTCGACGTATACCCTGAAACGTAAAATTCCGGTTTACATCGCCTATTTTACGGCATGGGCCGATGCCGAGGGTCGCGTGGCCTTTTTCCCGGACGTATACGACCGCGACCGCCGGCTGGCCGGACTGTTGTATGAAGCCAACTAAGGCGTTCCGGTGTCGGTCGTAGGCTGGTCGTCGGCAGAAGAATGGTTGCTGAAGGATTCGTACTTTCGGTTGCCGAATGCCTGATGGCGCCGCCTGTCGTCTTCGTGCGTTTCGATGGCATCTTCCGAAGAATCATGTACGATTTTTTCGTTTGTCAGCTCCTCATCACGATGTGTAGAGGAGGTGTCGGCTGGTGTTTTGGACGCTTGATTCGGGGTCTTTTTCATGACTTTTTCTTTCTAAGTTACGAAATCGCAGGCGCTAATGACCCCGATTTAAGACGACCTTATGAAAACTAAAAAAAATCGCATTCGGCGAATTGCACGAAAAACAGACAAACGACGCAGCCCTATACCGTTCACCGCATCTTTAGTATTCTTCACCGTTTTTTTTAGTGCAGAACAAGGGCCATAGGTATTTTTGAATCATAATACAAAATCAAAATGCTACTAATAGAATTCATCCGCGAAACCAATATTCCCGTGTTGCTACGTTTTCTGGGAATTCGGCACCTCCGATAGAAACCCCTTTGCCGCTGCCCGATGGAGCTAGCGGTTTTTCCATCAGGATAAAAAAAGCCTGCGTTTCGGCGCAGGCTTTTTGGTAGCATAAGGTGGCTGTTACTTCAGGCTTCCCACCATGTCTTCGGGCTTGACCCAGGCGTCGAAATCGTCAGGCGACACATAGCCCAGGCGCACGGCTTCTTCTTTGAGCGTGGTGCCGTTTTTGTGGGCGGTCTGTGCGATCTCGGCGGCTTTGTAGTAGCCAATTTTGGTGTTCAACGCCGTAACAAGCATCAGTGAGTTATCAACGAGTTCTTTGATACGCTTATAGTTCGGCTCAATGCCCTGCGCGCAATGCTCGTCGAACGATACGCAGGCGTCGCCGATCAGTCGGGCCGATTGCAGGAAGTTGGCGGCCATTACCGGTTTGAATACATTCAATTCATAATGGCCCTGCATGCCCCCAACAGCGATCGCCACATCGTTTCCGATGACCTGCGCGGCAACCATGGTCAACGCCTCGCATTGCGTTGGGTTTACTTTACCCGGCATGATGGAAGAACCGGGTTCGTTTTCCGGAATGAGGATTTCGCCAATACCGGAGCGTGGACCCGAAGCGAGCATTCGGATGTCGTTGGCGATCTTATTCAATGAAACGGCCAATTGTTTCAAAGCACCATGGGCTTCAACGATTGCGTCGTGGGACGCCAGGGCTTCAAACTTGTTCGGAGCCGTGCGGAACGGATGTCCGGTAAACTGTGCAATATAGGAAGCTACTTTGACATCGTAGCCGGCCGGTGTGTTGAGTCCGGTGCCGACGGCTGTTCCGCCCAGGGCCACCTCAGAAAGGTGATCGAGCGTGTTGCGAAGCGCTTTCATGCCATAGTCGAGTTGGGCGACATAGCCCGACAGTTCCTGGCCGAGGGTAAGCGGTGTAGCATCCATCAGGTGGGTGCGGCCGATCTTGACCACATTTTTAAATTCTTCCGCCTTGGTGTGCAGTGTGTCGCGCAGTTTCTGAACGCCGGGAAGTGTCACTTCAACTGCGGCTTTGTAGGCGGCGATGTGCATGCCCGTAGGGAAGGTGTCATTAGAGGATTGCGACTTATTGACGTCATCGTTCGCTTTCAGTACCGGGTCGCCTTCACCGATTTTGCCGCCGGCCAATACCTGCGCGCGATTCGCGATGACTTCATTGACGTTCATGTTGCTTTGGGTGCCCGAACCGGTTTGCCAGATGACCAGCGGGAATTCGTCGTATAGTTTTCCGGCCAGGATTTCATCGCAAACGGCGGCAATCGCATCGCGTTTTTCGATGGGGAGGACGCCCAGGTCGTGGTTGGCATAGGCGGCGGCCTTTTTCAAATAAGCGAAACCGTCGATGATTTCGCGTGGCATCGAGCCGGGTGTTCCGATTTTGAAGTTGTTACGGGAGCGTTCGGTTTGTGCGCCCCAGTATTTGTCAGCGGGGACACGCACTTCGCCCATGGTGTCTTTTTCGATACGATAGTCCATATGGAAGGAGTTAGGAGTTAGGAAATAGGAGTTAGTGGTTAGTGGTCAGTAGTCAGTAGTTGGTGCTTGGTAGTTGGTGGTTGCAGCCCGGATTGGAGCGGAAACCCCGCAAAGCACGGACCCAATTTTTTGCCGCTGGAGCGGGGCGACCGGAGGAAGCCCTGCGGAGGCGATGCAAAAAACGGGGCCGGGACGCGGAGTTGCAGCGGAAAGCCGGAAATGCTGCCCTAAAAAGCCGTCCAAAAGTACGGATTAATCACCTTTTTTAAAAAATTACGTTTGAATTTAGTAGGGGGACGGAATATTCGGCTACCTTTGCCGTAATTCAACAATTAATTGCTGCAGCTATGTTTGAATTTCAACAATACCTGGGCTTTCTTGCCTTCCTGACGGTTCTGACCATCGGCTTTTGGCTGATGATTTTCCTGATTACGTTCATCATCCCGTATTGGGTTTATGGAGGTACGATGGAACTCCTTCGTGAGCGTAGAGCGCAGAAGAAAGAAGAGGCCTAATCAGGTACTTAGAAAGAAAAAAGGGACACCGGCCGGCGTCCCTTTTTTTATGTTATTGCTTGACAATCCGGAAGCTCATCGGTTTTCCGTCAATATCTACCTGGAAGACATAGGTGCCTGAGGCAAAGCCCGAAATATCCACCTGCTCATCGGTGGCGTTGGTGGTGCGTTCAAGCAAACGGCGTCCGTCGATGCCGTAAACCCGGATGGAGCGGAAGGCGCGTGAGGCATGCAGGAATACGCGTCCGTTGGTTGGGTTCGGATTATACGTGAAATCAATCAGGTCATTTTGCCCGGTGCTGAGATTCGTACAGGTAATCTGTGCGTTCCATCCTTCCGCTGAGATATACTGGTCGGATGTGAAATGGAAGGTCAGGGCTCCGGTGGCATCGGTCGATTCGAAAGGTCCGGCTTCAATGTCGCCTCCGGTGATTCCCAGCGGGGTAAGCAGTGGCGCATCGGTGCTGTCACCGTCATGGATGAATAGGAAGTCGTATCCGTATTCGATGTCAATCATCGCGAACGTCACCTTGATTTTCGCGCCAGGGTCGGCCGGTTTGACGACGCGTACCCAGTCTTCCATATCGGTATAGAAACCGCCGGCGCCTCCTGAATCGAGGAAGAGCGTTCCGACGCAGTAGTCGGTGTTGGTCGCGAAGATGGTGCCACGCGCCAGAGAGGTGAGTCCACCGCAAATCGGACGGATCAAAACCTTATAATAGGTATTCGCCAAAAGTCCCGAGAGAGTCGTAGTAGTCGCATTGTCGACCGTCGTCCAGGTGTAATCGGTAAACGGATACAACGCCAGGCCGACTTCATACGCGCCGACGGTGTTCTCATCGTCCCAGGAAACGGTGACCGCATCATCGGTGATGTTGGACGCTTTCACGTCATGCACGAGCGAGATACAGGTATTGATACAATCCGTACTAAGACAGGTCGAATTGTTCATGCTTTGCTGGATTTGCGCGGCGGGTTGCGGACCAAATCCGTTGGCCAGGTTCACGCCGGCGCTGAGTAAGTGGCAATAGCTCATGATCGTGCCGCCTACCTGGTCGGAGGGAACGGCAGCGATAGGGCAGTCCCCTTCAGAAAAATTCAAGTTTGCGGTTGGACCACAGCCATCGATCATGGTACCATTGCCGTTCCAAAAACAAGCATGGGTATGGGGCGAACCAAGCAGGTGCCCGAATTCGTGCGTGACGACCATGACGCTCCAGGAAAAGGTCGGTACGGTTTCAAATTCGAAGAACAAATCGGAGTAGCTGAAATTCTGGTCGGAGCAGAGTCCGTTGATCGTCGCTGCTACGCCCCCGAGTCCGCCCTCATCGATACCGACCAATTGTCCGAGATCGCCATTAAACACCGGGCGAAGTTCGTGGAACTGGTAGAGGTAGTCGACGGATGCCGAGCCGAAATACGGATCTTGTTCGGTCCAGATGTACAGAGACTTGATAACCGTATTGATTTCGTCGTTGGTATAAATCGTCTGGACGTTGTTGTAAAGCGCCAGCATCCAGTTGGTGGTATCGTCGGTGTTCGAGTTGTTCGCCAGGTACAGGTCGTAGTCGATCTCAAAGTACAAGGTAGCGCAGCGCTCGGTCGTGACCCCGCGTTGGGCAGACGGCGTCGACGGAACGGCACCTTTGTCAGACGTATGGCATTGGAAAGAATTGGGGATGTTTAGTTTGGCGTCGGAATAGATAATATAATCGGACGTGTTTCCGGGTGTCTGAAGTTTTACCACATTCAGGTTCTGGATGGATGGATCGGAGACGATACCGCTGAAGCCCGTACGGAAGAAGCTGAAGGCCGCGAGCGATTCCGGGTGGTTTTCCAAAATACCGCGGTAAAAGAGACCTGACTCGGGTGTGACGAGTGCTCCTTTGTCGGTCTTTACTTCAAAATCAGAGGTCGTTACCTCGACTTTGTACATCACTATGAACAGATTTTCATCGCCATACGGAACCGACAATCGCAGCACATCCGGGCGTGTCGCGAAAAGCGTTGCCATCGAAGAAGGGGTGAGGGTGGCAACCGTTGCGCCGCTGACTGCTTTTTGGTAGCGGGTATCCGAAGGTTGTGCATTTCGTTGCAGGGGCGCCAGTTCGAAAGGGGTAGCGTCTGCTAACCGTTTGGCGAGGGTTCGGGCGACATTTCCGTGTTGTGCCTGGACGCAGGCCGAAAACAGGAATAACAGGAGTACTAACTTCTTCATAGCAGCTTATTTGCGTCAAAAATACTAAAATACCGACATGCAGACACTTCGATAGATGGAAACTCAGTCGACACGTTGCGTCGCGACCTCATATAGTTCGAGCCCGAAATACCCGACCGACGCATAGATATGGTCAAAGATATCGGCCATGATATATTCATAACTCTCCCAGCGCTTGTCACTCGAAAAGCAGTAGATCTCAAGGGGAATACCGTTCGGCGTCGGTTGTAACTGGCGGCACATGAGGTGCATATCGCGGTTGAGTCCGGGATATTGGTTCAGGTATTGCGTAATATACTTCCGGAACAGACCGAAATTCGTCATGTTACGACCGTTGATCAACAGTGATTTATCGATTTGGTGGGAGGTGTTGTATTTTCGGATGTCCGCCTGTCGCTGGTCGATGTATGGCGCAATCAACTGGATTTTCCGGAGGTTGTCGATTTCGGCATCAGACAAAAACCGGATGCTCCCGGCTTTCAGGAGGATATGCCGTTTGATGCGTCGCCCAGCCGATGATTGCATGCCGCGCCAGTTCCGGAAGGAATCGGATATCAGACTATACGTCGGGATGGTGGTGGTCGTATTGTCGAAGTTCCGGACCTTGACGGTGGCGAGGTTGATTTCGATGACATCGCCGTCGGCCCCGAATTTATCCATCGTAATCCAGTCGCCAATGCGTACCATATCGTTTACCGACACCTGTATACTCGCCACGAAGCCCAAAATCGTATCCCTGAAAATCAAAAGGATAATCGCCGAAATCGCCCCAATCATCCCAAAAAACACATTGAGGGAGATGCCGAAGAGCAAGACGATTATGGCCGTGACGCCGAATGTCCATAACACGATCATCACCACCTGTATGTAGCTGTCAATTGGTTTGTCGGCATAGGCCGGTTTGAACTTCAGGTAGTCGCGGAGTGCGTTGAAAATGGTGCGGGTAATCCAGAGTACAAGAAGGATGATGTAGATGCTGACGAGCTTCCCAAAAAGGTTTTCCCAATAGTCGAAGCGCGCAAGGATGATGGGCATCATCCTGTAAATGAACAGAAGCGGGATCAGATGGGCGACGTACTTGGCCGTCTTATTTGACACCAGAAGGTCATCGAAACGGGTAGAAGAGTAGCGGGCCACCACGACGAGGGCGCGTACGAGTGTATACCGGAAGATTCGGAATATCCAATAGGAAAGGAATCCCAATAACACAATATTGAACGACACCGCCACGTAGGAGGCCAGGGTGTCGTTGACGCCCCAGTTCACAAGCAGCTTGTAAGCAAATCCGAAAAAACGCGTGGCGTATTGATGCATCCCACAGGTATTGACGCCGTAAAGATAGGAAACCCGTCGTTACCTAGACGCAGGCGGAAGTTGTGCCGCCCGGAAAATTGCCTTACCTTGACCGATGAAAGACAACGTCCATGGCCAAACGCGAGCTGAAGAAATACATCGCTGAACTCACGAAGGAGCAACTTGAAGAGCAGTTTATCCTTCTATATGAGAAGTTTCCAGAGGTAAAAACGTACTACAATTTTGTGTTCAACCCGCAGGAAGAAAAACTCGCCGACGCGGCAAAAGCCAAGATCGCCAACGAGTATTTTCCTGCGAAAGCCAAACGGGCGAAGCTACGCCGGTCGGTGGCGCAGAAATACATCAAGCATTTTATCACCCTGGGCGTTGACCCGTTGGTGATTGCCGATGTCATGCTCTACGCCATCGAAACGGCACAATCGTATAGTGCGCGGCGCCAGGTTCGGTATGCTTCATTTTACAATAGCCTATTGACCGCTTATAAACAGGCGGTTGAATTTGCCGCCAAAAACGGCGTCATGGCTGATATGCGCACGCGGTTGGCGGCCATACCGGAAGTAGCCCGGGCACAGAAGTGGGACAATCACTGGGATTTCGCCGCGATCTGGTCACGAATCGACTAGATCCTCTCTCGGGTATTCTACATAACCCGCTGATAATTCACCCGTGCGAAACAGGTTGACCTTGTCATGCGCTACCCGCGTAGGTTCGGGAATGCGATAGCCACGGATACATTTCTTGATGATGTCGAGGCTCTGCTTGCTGTTGATCAAATGGCCGGGTGATACATAAATGGGTTTCACCCGATCTTTCGTTCGCAGTGCATAACCCAATGGCTCATTCAGGCGGCTGTAGATAATCGACGCGCTCAGTTTCTTCCATTCCGGTTCGTCGTAACGGCCATACAGCATACTCTTCGCGCAGCCAATCGAGGGTTGGTTGTTCAAGACACCGAAATGCGAGGCGATGCCCAGCCGGCGCGGATGCGTAATACCTTGTCCGTCAAGCACCACCACATCCGGTTTCTCCGGCAATTGTTCCCAGGCCTGCTGTAGCGCAGGTGCCTCGCGAAACGCAAGATAGCCTGAAACGTAGGGAAAATGGGTCTCTGCAACAACGAGGGAATGGGCGAGAATACGGAGGTCAGGGTAGGACAAGACGACGATTCCGGCATACACAATCGGACTGAAACGGTTAAACGAAATGTCGGCCCCGGCGATGGTCCGAATGGGACCTTCTAAGGGCGCAAGCGAAATTTTGGACGCCATCTCTTTTTGCAAAAGCGTGGCCTCCGTAATAGTTACGTGGTCGTAGGTTAACATTTTGGGGATTTAATGTTCCTAAATTTACGATTTAAAAACCGGAATCCCCGTTTTTAGCGTTACTTTTGCAAATTCCCATGTTTTTGGGCCCTGAATGAATCACGACACCGACCTTTTCAACGAAGACCCTAAGACGCTTTACGACTACCAGAAAGCGGATATAGACCGGATTTTTGACCGGATGGACCGTACGCCACCCGACTATCACCTGCTGTATCAGTTACCTACAGGGGGCGGGAAAACTGTGATTTTTTCAGAAATCGTACGGCGGTATCTCGAATACCACGACAAAAAGGTGGTCGTACTGACGCATCGCATCGAACTCTGCCGGCAAACCTCCGGGATGCTTTCCGGTTTCGGCGTGCGTAACAAAGTCGTTAATTCGAAGATACGCGAACTTCCCGACCAGCATGAGTATTCGTGCTTCGTTTGTATGGTTGAGACGTTGAAAAACCGTATCAATGATGAAGTGTTGAAGATTGACAACGTCGGACTCGTGATCATCGATGAAGCGCATTATAACTCGTTCCGCAAGATGTTGTCGTCTTTCAAAAAGGCGTTCATCCTTGGGGTGACGGCGACGCCGCTAAGTTCGAACATTCGCTTGCCGATGTATGAGAACTACGACGAGTTGATCGTAGGCGACTCGATCGCATCGCTTATTGAAAAAGGATTTTTGGCCAATGCCATTACCTATACGTACGACGTAGGTTTGACCTCGCTAAAGGTCGGCATCAATGGTGATTATACCGTTAGCTCATCGGATGAACTCTATATGGGTATCGCGATGCAGGAGAAGTTGTTGCACGCCTATACCGAACAGGCCGTAGGTACGAAGACATTGATTTTCAATAACGGTATTCGTACCTCATTGTATGTGTTGGATACCTTCCGGACGGCGGGCTATCCGATACGACACCTTGACAATACGAGTTCGCCTGAAGAACGACGGGATATACTGTCGTGGTTTCGACAAACGCCCGATGCAATCCTCACGTCGGTCGGCATCCTGACGACGGGTTTTGATGAACCGACGGTAGAAACGATCATCCTGAACCGAGCTACGAAATCACTTACATTGTATTTCCAGATGATTGGACGGGGATCGCGTAAGCTGCCCCATAAAGACACTTTTAAGGTTATCGATTTAGGCAACAACGCGGCCCGTTTCGGACTCTGGCAGGATCCGGTGGACTGGCAACGGATTTTCCGTTCGCCTGAATTTTACCTGGAAAACCTGCGGGATGATTCAGAGATTGAGCTGCACTTCCGTTACCGGATGCCAGACCACGTGCGCGCCAAATTCGCACTGACCCCTAATGTTGACTTCGACATTGAAGAGGAATACCGCCAGGCCGTACACCAAAACCTGCGGCCGAAGACGGTCATAGACCGTTCGATCGAACAGCACGCCGCCATGTGTGTCGACAATACCGACGACCTTCGGGAAGCCCGACTGCTGTCGAAAGACCTGTTGGAGGACGTCGAATCACGCGTACGCCGTTTCTGTCACTGCATGCCGAACTACACCAAAAACTACCGCGACTGGCTCTTTGAAGACTACAAACAGCGATTGACGGTCGAGATCGGCAAGAAATACCGCGAGAAGATTTTCCGCGAAGAAGAAAGTGTGTAGAAGTAGTTGGTCGTTAGTAGTCAGTGGTCAGTAGTTAGTAGTTAGTAGCTGGTTGCTGGTCTGGACGTAATTCCTCAATTCCTCATATGCTCAGGGACTCAGGGACTCTCTCACTCAGGGACTCCTCCAAAAAAACGCCCCCATCACTGGAGGCGCCCAAAAAACAAGTTTTTGAATCACTAAAAAACCACTTTCGTGTTCACGCAGAGGTTTTTGATAGCATAGGAATTCGTGCGGTCGCACATCGGCAACTGCGTCAAAGATAGACGACAGATGTGCCGCCTGAAATACGGCATTTTGCGTATTTTGGAAGGAGTTAGGAGTTGGGAGATAGGAGTTAGTATCTGTCCCGAAACCCTCTACCAAAAAGCAGGAAGTTAGCCTCTTGGCAGGAAGTAGACTTTTGCGATTTTGCCGTTTTCGATGACGTAAATGGCGGTGCCGTCGATTGTTTTATCATTGAACTGTACGTGTTCCTGATCGATGACACGGTTGCCATCCACAATCCGGTTGACGATTTTGCAATGAAGGTTGGGCACCTGGTTGAACATAGGCCCGTATTCGCTGCGCATCGTGTCTTTTCCTTTGAATTCGAGTTTATTGGGGAAGGTATATACTTCTACGTCATCGGAATAGGTATCCAAAAACGCGTCAATATTCCGGAGGTTGTAGGCGTTCACCTGTCGCTGCACCAGTTCTTCCGGCGTTTCGGTCGTGAGGTCTTTCACCGTTGATGGTAGGCCGTTGTGGAACACGAGGTCAATAGCGTCCAGTGCGTTGAGTGATTGGGTTGGGTCAGCGTTCAGGAGCAATAGATTCGCGCGTTTCCCGACCGCAACGGTGCCGAAGTCGGTTTCTTTGGCGAGAGCCATGGCGCCGTTTCGTGTAGACGCTTCAAGTATCGCCCAGTTCGACAGTCCTGCTTCCTGCATGCGGCGCAATTCCGCCCGATAGGAAGCGGCATGGAGTGTCCCGATATTACCCGCGTCGGTTCCAGTGGCGATTTGCACGCCTCCGTCTGCGAGTTTCTTGAGGTTTCGGGCCATGATGCCTCTTTGTTTCTTGGACTTCTCCAATTGTTTTGCGTCCCGGAAATAGTTTTGGTAGCCTTTGATCAGGGCGGTATCCGGCAAATGGCGCAGGTCAAACAACGAACCCAATGCAAAGGGGTCGCTTTTCGCTATTTCGTCCTGTGAAAAGGCGAGGGTTTGCGCGAAGGTGTTTTCGTAACCGTCGCCTACCGTAAGTGTCGGGCAAAGCACGATATGTTTGTCTTTCAGTAACTTGACGAAACTATCGCTGATTTCTTCGTCTTCAATGCTGTGCACCAGGAAGTCACATCCGCTCTCTACCGCGAGCTGGGCGGTGATGCGTTCAGTGGCGTGTACGGCTACGCGTATGTGATTCGCATGGGCTTCTTCGATGATGGCCTGCACCACCGGCTGGTACTTGCGTGCACCGGCCTCGGCACCCGTTCCGTCGACGTCGGCGATATACCATATCTTGATAAAGTCGGGATGATGCGGGAGTTGTTCGCGAACCATCTGCCGGCCTTCCTCGGGGGTTAATGCCAGGCGAAAGGGTTCGTCACCGCCTAATCCTTTGAAGGGCTCTGGTTCGTACGTCGTAATGAGCGGCCCTGACATAAAAACGGTCGAATGGAGCGGCTTATCGGCCCATTTTCGTTTCAGGTCAAGGAAGTTATAGGTAGCACCCGGATCGACAACGGTGGTAATCCCATTGGCGAGGTAGCGTTGCAAGACGTTTTCCATCCGTGCCTGGACTTCCGCTATCTCGTTCTCATAGGACTTCCGTTTCCGCAAATCGATAGCATCCGGACGGGTGTAGAGTCCACCACTCTGGAAAAAATGCACGTGCGCATCTACCAATCCCGGCATCAGAAACTTTCCTTTTCCTTCTATAACCTTCGCCCCGGCAGGTACTTTCCGTCCGGATGTTGCGATCTCTGCGATGCGATCGCCGTTCAGTACGACCGTACGATCGGGCAGTAGTTTGTGTTTTTCCACATCTACAACGGTGACATGGGTGATGTAGGTCTGCGCGGTAAGCCACTGCGAGACGAGAAGGAGGAAGGCGAAACGTTTCATATCAGCGCTGGTTGAAGGTGTCGTGGTCGTCGATGAAGGTCACTTTACGTGTCGGGGCCGTGTTGATGCGTAAGTCAAAGATATCGAATCGGTTATAATGTCCAAGGATGTCGTGCATCTGTTTAGGCTGTATGCACTTCGCCAGGTCGATTTCGGCATAGGCAATGCCTTCGTCGTCAATCAGCGGTTCACCGATCACGGCGCCATTCGGACCGATAAACCCCGAAAAGGCTGCACTTTTTCGTGTCAGCAGTTCGGCGGCGTTGGGTACGTCCGGCGTCATACGGTCGATGATTTCCTTCGAAATGGTCGAACATGATACAATCGTAAATAGCTTTCCCTCAAATGAATGGGCGGCGGCCCGTATTTTGATTGCCTCGGCCATATTGTAATCAGGCGGCGCCACGGGCAATGAAATATAGTTGGCAATATGGATCAATTCTCCTTGTGAGAGTAAGGCGAAGCGTGCCAATGTATTGGTGTTTTCGCCGCACGCCAGCGTCCCGATGGGGCCAATGCCGGTTTTGTAGACTTTAAGCGACGACCCATCGCCTGCTGTCCAGGTGAGCTTTTCGGCCCAGGTAGGCACCAGTTTGCGGTGTTTGCCGATCAATGCCCCGGTGTCGTCGATGATAAGGTTGGTATTGTAAATCTCCCCATAACTCTCGCCCCGCTCGTTCATGCCAATGACCACGTGGATGCCGTTTTCCCGCGCTGCGTCCTGCAACCGTCGAATGGGCGCGCTGTCGACCGACACCGAATTGCGGTAGAGCTCTTCGTACCACTTGCTTCCCTGCACCGGGGTCATGATCCAGTTCCAATACGGGTAAGCCGAGATAAAGACTTCAGGAAAAGCGATGAGCCGGGCACCGTTCGAAGCCGCTTCGGCAAGGAACGAAATGGCCTTGTCGACCGTTTTTTCGACGTCAAGGAAAACAGGCGCGGTTTGCACGGTGGCGGCTTTGAAGGAAGGGAAGGAGGACATGAGGAGGAAGTGGTTAGTGGTTGGTAGTTAGTCGTTAGTGAGGAGAAACGGTAGGATGCGCGCTTTCATTTCTTCGGAAAACGGAACGGATGTGATTTCATTGCGGGCTTCGTTGAGGCCCACGTTCACCAGCGTGGCTTCGCCTTCCAGGCAAGTGGTGTCATCTTTCGTATGCACGAACCGGAAGCCAATGGTAACAGAGGCACCGCCGCAACGCGTGACCCATAATTGTTTCTCGAGTTCATCGCCAATCCGTGCCGGTTTGCGGAACTGTACTTTGAGGTCTACGGTCGGAATGCCGTTGGTTTCGTGTATTTTAGAAAACGGACGGTCGAGACATTCGGCAAACCAGTCTTCCACCAAATCATTGAGCATTTCGAGGAAGCGGGGATAAAACACGATGCCCGCAAAGTCCGTATGGCGGAAACGAATGGTTTCGGGTTTGGAAAAGAGTTGTTGCATATCAGTTCGAAGATTTCAGGCGGAAACGTTGGATTTTTCCGGTTTCGGTTTTGGGTAGGGCATCGGTGAAATGGATAACGCGCGGGTACTTATACGGAGCAGCTACTTCCTTGAACCATTGTTGTATAGACTTCTTTAATTCGTCTGACGCTTTATCTTTTTCTTTCAATACGATATGCGCACAGACCAGCATACCGCGTTCCTCATCGGGCACGCCGACAACAGCACATTCGTGGATGTCGTCATGGGTGAGCAGCACGCTTTCGACTTCAATTGCGGCGATGTTGTATCCGGACGAAATGATCATATCGTCGCCCCGCGCTACAAACCAGAAATAACCGTCTTCGTCCTGCCGGAAGATATCGCCGGTGATGTTCCATCCATTTTCCACATACTCCTGCTGTTTCTCCGTTCGATTGAGGTATTTACAGCCCGTCATGCCTTTTACAGCCAATCGACCGGGTTGCCCCGTCGGAAGTTCGTTTCCCATCTGGTCCACAATGCGGGCCTGGTAACCGAGAATCGGCACGCCCGTAGCGCCGGGCTTCATGTTGTCTTCGTGTGACGAAATGAAGATATGGAGCAGTTCCGTCGAGCCGATACCATCGATGATTTTCAGGCCGGTGGCATCGTACCAGTCCTGCCAGACCTTCAGCGGCAGGGTTTCTCCCGCCGACACACATTTGCGGAGGGAGGAAATATCGTAATCGGCCACTTTGGTCGTCAATACCCGCCATGCTGTGGGTGCGGTGAAGCAAATGGAGACGCGGTGTTCCTGTATTGCCTGTAGTAAAAGATCCGGCGTTGGTTTTTCTATCAGGAAAGTGGAAGCACCAAAATACATGGGGAATAGCACGAGTCCGCCCAAACCAAAGGTAAAACCCAACGGTGGACTCCCCGTGAAGATATCATTCGGCGTTGGCTGTAGGGAGTATACCGGAAAGGCCTCGCAGATGTTTAGTATGTCTTTATGGTAATGTGCCGTCATCTTCGGCAGGCCGGTGGTGCCCGATGTGAACCCGATGAGGGCCACACTGTCCGACTTGGAATGGTAATTATCGAAATGGGTAGGCTTCGGTTTCATGGCATTTTCCAATTCGGAAGGCCGCTGTTCCGAACCGTCAAACAAGCTGGTTTTTTTGAGGAAAGGAGAAACGACGAGCGACAACTCTTCCTGCAACGACGCATCGCATAACGCATGGGATATTTCCGCGCAGTCAATAATGGTCGTCAATTCTTTCGAGCGAAGCAACGGCATGGTCGCCACCACAATCCCGCCCGCTTTCAGGATGCCATACCAACAGGCCACCATCATCGGATTGTTGGCCGAACGAAGCAAAACTCGGTTCCCGGATTTCAACCCGAGATCGTCTACCAACACATGGGCAATCTGGTTGGCTTTTTCAAAAAGCTGCTGGTAGGTCCAGGTCGTGGTAAACGTTCGCAGACAAATGCGATCGCCATTTCCCTCACGGATGTGACGATCCAACAGTCGGTCAACGCAATTCAGGAATTCCGGATGCCGGAACTGCGGCAGGTCATCGACGAAATGCGGCAATAAATCCGCCGGCGGAAGATGGTCATGCGCGAATGAATCGTCGTAGTGTTTCATTGGTCGCTGGTTGTTGGTATTGGGTTATTGGTATTGGGTATTTGGTATTTGGAAAATCCTCTTTCTTCTCGCTCCTCGCTCCTTGCTCCTCAACTCCTCTTATGACTCTCCGGTTTCAACGCCTTCTTCATCCCTTCTACCATCTTGCGTTCGGCGGTTTTTACCGGATAAAGGTGGAATTTTCCTGTGCGATAGGACAGTGGGATATCATCGGCTTCATATCCTTCATACGCCTGTGCGTGGCGCACGAACGCCGGATCGAGCAACAAGGGTTTACCAAGTGCGACCAAGTCGGCACGTCCGTTAAGGATGATGGTGTTGATCTGGTCAATGTCGGTGATGCTACCTGCCGTTATCGTGGGTACACCCGATTCATGGCGGATGACGTCAGAAAACGGTACCTGCCACATCCGTCCGGTTTGCGGGTGTTGGTAGGATACGGTGTTCCCGGTCGATACATCGATAAGGTCAGCACCGGCCTGTCGGAACGCCCTCGCAATCGCTATGGCATCCGGTTCCGAAAGTCCACCTTCCGCCCAATCACTAGCCGAAAGCCGTACCGCGATGGGTTTATCGTTTGAAAATGCTTCCCGCACCGCTTTCATGACCTGCAACGGGAATCGTAACCGGTTTTCGAGTGAGCCGCCATAAGCATCGGTGCGTTGGTTCGTCAATGGAGAAAGGAAAGAGGCCAGCAGGAAACCATGATGCGACTGTAGTTCGAGCAGGTCGAAGCCTGCCGCGTCTGCATTTCGGGCGGCCTGCGCGAATTGGGCGGTGATTTCGGCCATCCCGTCCTGGGTTAAGGCTTCCGGAACGGGTAGGTGATCGGCAAAGGGAAGGGGCGAGGCAGCGACCAACGGCCACGGATGCTCCAAAGGCTGCTGGGCGCCTTCCCACGGTTTCCGTAATGCTCCTTTGCGGCCTGAATGACCGATTTGGATGCCTATTTTCGAAGCAGACTGTGTATGCACGAAATCTACGATGCGTTTCCAGGCAGCGGTTTGTTCTGGCGTGTACAATCCCGCACAACCTTCTGTAATGCGTCCGGTGGGGGAGACGGCCGTCATTTCAGCGATAATCAGTCCGACGCCATTCACCGCGCGGCTGCCGTAATGCACAAAATGCCAATCGCCGGGAAGTCCGTCAACAGCCTGGTATTGCCCCATGGCCGACATCACAATCCGGTTGGGGAGCGTCATCCCCCGAAGGGTAAACGGCGTAAAGGCAGGCGGTGTGCCCGCATTTGTACCGTGTTGGGCATGAAATTCCTCCATCACCTTCTGCGTAAACGACGAATCGCGAAGTTGGAGGTTTTCATAGGTTACTTTCTTGGCACGCGTCATCACGCCAAACGCGAATTGGTAGAACGGCAGGTCGATGTAGCGATCCATGTGTTCAAACCAATCGAGTGAGACGTTGGCAGCATGTTGTATGATTTCCACACGACTACGGCGGCTCTTTTCGTATTGGGCAAAGGCGGCCTCGCGGTCGGTCGGATGCGCCAACACCGCGTCGGAAAGCGCGATGGCACATTCCATGGCGAGTTTTGTCCCCGATCCGATAGAATAATGTGCGGTGGCTTTGGCGTCGCCCAACAAGACGATATTGTCATGGTGCCAGCGCGTATTGGTTACGGCCGGAAACTGCCGCCAATGCGATTTGTTCGTCAATAGCGGATGACCCTGTAATTCCTCCGCAAAAAGGGTCTCCATGCGACGGGCGGTATCGGCTTCATCGAACACATCGAAGCCAAAGCGGGTGAAGGTTTCATCCGAACATTCGAAAATCCAGGTGCTACGTCCTTCTTCGTATTGATAGGTATGGGCCACGATGGGTCCGTGTTCGGTCGTACGGAAAAAATACGTAAAGGCATCCAGTGGTCGCGTTGAACCCATCCATACAAAACGGTTGCGCTTCAGGTCGATGTGCGTGCCGAATTCCTTTTCATATCGGGTGCGGATAGCACTTCCAATCCCATCAGCCGCCACCACAATATCGGAATCGGCAAACCGCGAGAGGTCGTCGACACTTTCTTCATAAAACAGCTTTACTCCTTCTTCCAGGCAGCGCTGTTGCAGCAATTCCAATAACGTTCGTCGGGAACAGCCACAGAAACCGTTGCCGGTGATGCGCGCCACTTCGCCGTCGCGGGCGACATCCAACTCATCCCAATAGGCAAAACTGCCGCGAATGAGTTCGTAGGAACCCGGGTCGCGTGAGAGGAATTCACTCAACGTCTCGTCCGAGAACACCACGCCGAAACCAAAACTGTCATCGGGCCGGTTGCGTTCAAACACCTCGATTTCGCAGTCGGGCATTGCTTTCTTTGTCAAAATGGAGAAGTAGAGTCCGCCGGGGCCTCCGCCTATCACCGTAATTTTCATAGTGTCGGACGTTTAAGGGAGAATACTTCTCCTAATTTAGCATAATTGGATCCGGCCAAACGCGCTACCGGGCGGTATTGGTCGAGATCGATGTGAAAGGATTCTTTCAGGATGGCATCGTGTAGGTGAAACCGCAACACTTCGCCAATGACCACCGTAGCGCCACCCGTTTCGTGGTTGCCGATGGGGTAGTGGTGCACGAGGCGGCACTCGAGATGCACCGGACTCGCCGCGACCCGTGGAACTGAAACCAGGGTCGACGGGAGCGATGCAATTCCCAACGCGTCAAATTCGCTCACGTCGGAAGGGAAATTCGCAGAAGAAGCGTTCATAGCTTCAACGGTCTCCTCAGTAACCAGATTGACGACGAACTCGCCCGTTGCAAGTACGTTGGCAAGAGTGTCTTTGTTTTGGCCGCCGGGTCGCACCGTCGAAAACATGACGTGGGGCGGGTCTTCGCTGACCGCATTGAAAAATGAAAAGGGCGCGAGATTGGCGATGCCGTTTGCATCAACGGATGAAATCCAGCCGATAGGGCGGGGGATGATAGTGCCCGTTAACAGTTTATAGACGGCGGAAGGCCCGATTTCAGCGGGATCGAATTGCATACGGCGCGATTTACTTTCGGCGTGAATTTAGTAAAAAACCGCGAGGTCGAGGCATAAATCGTATACGAAGAAAACGTTTTCGTCACGCATTTCCTTTCTTTAGTAACGGTCACCATCAGCAACATGAAAAAGGGAAAATTACTGATTTGTGATGCATGCAAGGCGAAAATGCCGGGCCCAAACCTTGATTTTAGCTGAACAATGAGGTACTTATAACGCGTCTGACAAAGCGCTTGTGTCGAACGGACGTTATTTTACGACGGGGCACAGGCATAGATAAAGCATGGATGGTGACAAATTGCAGTACCAACTCCACCCCTTAAGGCAAACATCACCCCCATTATTTAAGTAACGTGAGTTCGATGGAAGTGTGCGGCCAAGATGGTGCAAAGTGGTCGGATGCAAGGCACATTCCACAGCGATAGCGGTCGTCATCGCGAAGAGATGCAACGCCGCAGACGGGTGGCTTCTCCGTCATCAGCCTCGGAAAAGTACCCGAAAAGTATCCCGCTAACAAGCATTTCGTAAGTCTTGAGTAAGACAGGTGTTATTTTGAGTTGTTTACAACGCGTCTCGCAAAATGCTATATCGAACTCACATTTTTTAGACTGAAAAATTGTACAATTGTAGTTGTAACCAAAACAAAACATGAACAAAACGTCCACAAAGGGTATCTGGAAAGTGATTTCCGCCTCGTCTGTAGGCACCCTGATCGAATGGTACGACTTCTATATCTTCGGAAGTCTCGCCGTCGTCATTTCAACTAAGTTTTTTCCTTCCGACAATCCGACGGCGGCGTTCCTGTCGACGTTGGCCACCTTTGCCGCCGGTTTCGTCGTTCGGCCCTTCGGCGCCCTGTTTTTCGGGCGGTTGGGCGACCTGATCGGGCGCAAATACACCTTTATGGTGACCTTGCTGCTGATGGGCGGCGCGACCTTCCTGATTGGCTGCATACCCAGTTATGAGACGATTGGGTTCCTGGCACCATTATTAGTGCTGTTACTCAGACTCTTGCAGGGCCTCGCACTGGGCGGGGAATACGGAGGTGCCGCTACCTATGTAGCCGAACACGCACCCAAAGGGCAACGCGGTTTCTGGACATCGTGGATTCAAACGACCGCTACCGCCGGACTTTTCGTGTCACTGGTGGTCATCCTTGTCACCAAAGGCCTGTTGAGCAAAGAACAGTTCGAAGAGTGGGGCTGGCGTGTGCCGTTCTGGGTATCGATCCTGATGGTGTTGGTGTCCTACATCATCCGTAAAGGCATGCACGAATCGCCTTTATTTGCGAAAGCAAAGTCGGAGGGCAAAACCAGTACCAATCCGCTAAAAGAGAGTTTCGGCAACAAATACAACCTCAAGTTCGTCTTGCTGGCGCTCTTTGGGGCCACCATGGGGCAGGGCGTGGTGTGGTACACGGGACAATTCTACGCTATGAGTTACCTGAAGACGGTCATGTCGGTAGACGCGACGCAAGTAGACGGACTCATGGGCATCGCGCTCCTGATGGCCACGCCGTTCTTTGTGTTTTTCGGATGGCTGTCGGATAAAGTCGGACGCAAAGCGGTGATGATGTCGGGGATGCTGATCGCGATCGTGTGCTACCGCCCGATTTATGATTCGATGTATAAAACCACCGACTTGTCACTGAAAACGGAAGTATCGTCTAAAATGGACGCCACTTTCAAAACCCTTGAAGGCACCAAAAGTGATTCCATCTACACCACCAATAAAGCCTTTGCCGACGGCACTACATCGGAAGAAATCAAGACGGTTCACCTCGACAATGGTGTCCGGATAAAGGATGATGCCGGAAAGGACAAAGTTGAAATGAAACTCACAAAAACCATCACATCCTCAGGCCGTTGGTGGATCATACTTATGGTATTCATTCAGGTATTTTTCGTTACAATGGTGTACGGTCCGATTGCCGCCTTCCTCGTTGAAATGTTTCCCGTCCGGATACGCTACACGTCGATGTCGCTGCCGTATCACGTGGGCAATGGCATCTTCGGCGGATTGTTACCCGCGATTTCCACCTATCTTGTCACCACCGGAAAAGATGCGGGCGACCCGGAATTCTACCTCGAAGGACTCTGGTATCCGATCGGAATCGCAGCCGTGTGCTTTGTGATCGGCATGATCTACCTCGATAAAAAAATCAGCACGTTACACGACTAAAAAGACAGCATCATGAACACTATCAAACGAATTGCCGGCGTACTTTGGATCGCACTCGCGGTTGCCGTCGCCTACGGATGTATCACCATTTTCGGAGCCAAACTCACATCCGACAAACAAGATGACCTCGTTTTTGGCATCATCCTGTTCTTCATCCTGATGCCGTTGGTCAGCCTAGGACTTGCTATTTTCGGTTATTATTCAATGACAGGTGAGTACGACAAGTCATAGGTAGTGCCTCAATTTTCATTGGAAAATATTCAAAAGTATCACCGATATTTGTATACCGCATTTGTCCTGATGCCGTATTGACTGCCAAACCAAATCACATGAGTTATTATAAAATACCCAACCTCGAACAGTATTTCAAGCATTACAACAAATCGGTTCGTGAGCCCCGCAAATTTTGGGGACGTATTGCACAAGAGAACTTCACATGGTACCAGCCGTGGGAAAAAGTCGTTGACTTTGATATGCAGGAAGCCCGCTTCGAGTGGTTCACCGGCGCGAAGGTTAACATCGTCAAGAACTGCATCGACCGGCACCTGGCGCGACGTGGCGACAAGACCGCCATCATTTTCGAACCGAACAACCCCGACGAACCGGCGCAGCATATTACCTATAATGATTTATATGTGCAGGTGGCGAAACTGGCCAATATCCTGCGCGACTGTGGTATTAAGAAGGGCGATCGGGTATGTATTTATCTGCCGATGATCCCTGAATTGGCCTATGCCGTGTTGGCCTGTGCCCGGATTGGCGCCATCCACTCGGTCATTTTCGCTGGATTTTCCGCCTCAGCAGTGGCCTCCCGCATCAACGACTGCGAAGCCCGCATGGTCATCACTTCCGATGGCGGTTTTCGCGGTGAAAAAACGATCGATCTGAAAGGCATCATCGACGAAGCCCTTGAAAAGTGCCCGACGGTCGAAACTACATTGGTGGTAAAGCGCACCAATACGCCGGTCAATATGAAGGAAGGCCGCGACCAGTGGCTCGAACCGCTTATGAACGAAGCCATTGGCAACAATGTGGCCGAGATCATGGACGCGGAAGATCCGCTGTTTATCCTCTACACCTCAGGATCAACCGGAAAGCCGAAGGGCATGCTGCACACGACGGCGGGCTACATGGTCTACACGGCGTACACCTTCAAAAACGTCTTTTCCTATGAAGAGAATGATATTTTCTGGTGTACGGCCGACATCGGATGGATCACCGGACATTCCTATATTTTATACGGACCGCTGCTGAACGGTGCCACGACCGTGATTTTCGAAGGTGTACCATCGTATCCCGACTTCAGCCGCTTCTGGCACGTCATCGAAAAACACAAAATCACCCATTTCTATACCGCACCGACCGCTATCCGATCGCTTGCGAAAGAAAACCTCGAATACGTGCAACCCTTCCCACTCAAGAGCTTACGCGTTATCGGGTCGGTAGGTGAGCCCATCAACGAAGAGGCCTGGAACTGGTACAACGACCACGTGGGCGGAAAACGCTGCCCGCTGGTCGATACCTGGTGGCAAACGGAAACAGGCGGTATCATGATTTCACCAATTGCCTTTGTCACGCCGACCAAACCGACGTATGCGTCGCTGCCGTTGCCGGGTATCCAGCCGGTGCTGATGGACGAGCTGCGTAATGAGATTGAAGGTAATTCCGTAACCGGAAGCCTGTGCATCAAATTCCCGTGGCCGTCAATGGCACGCACCATTTGGGGTGACCACCAACGGTTTAAGGAGACGTATTTTTCGGCCTTTCCAGGAAAGTATTTCACCGGTGACGGGGCGTTGCGCGATGAAGTCGGTTATTACCGCATCACCGGACGGGTAGACGATGTGATCATCGTATCCGGACACAACCTCGGAACCGCGCCCATCGAAGACGCCATCAACGAACACCCGGCGGTCGCAGAATCGGCCATCGTCGGATTCCCTCATGATATCAAAGGAAATGCACTCTATGGGTACGTTATCCTGAAAGAAACCGGCGAAAGCCGAAACCAGGACAACCTTCGCAAAGAAATCAACCAGATGATTTCGGATCACGTAGGGCCTATTGCCAAACTCGACAAGATCCAATTCGTATCTGGGTTGCCGAAAACACGTTCGGGCAAGATCATGCGTCGCATCTTACGGAAAATAGCGGAAGGGGATTTCTCCAGTTTTGGAGATACGTCCACATTGCTTAATCCCGAGATCGTCGACGAGATCAAGAACGAACGCATCTAACCATAACCATTTACAAACGGAAAAGGCGGCTACGAAAGTGACCGCCTTTTTTTATGGGAAGGAATGGCAATCAGATTTTAAGCTGTAAACGCGATTTGAGTTTCAGGAAAAGAAGGGCTACCGCGTAGGCATCTTCCGCAGCGGATACCCGGTCGGATACCGGAATCTTAAACTCCGCACACATATCGTCAAGTCCGAAATGACGACCGTCGTTAAGGTCTTTCCATTTGCGGTACATTACTTCGACATCAAGCGCTTCGTTCTTGAGTCGCCCCGCGTGGATGCGGTCCAACGCCTCGTTCAGCATCTCGACATCGAAATCGACCCGGTGGCCCACCAATGTCGCATTCTCAAGGTATTCGATAAATTGCTGGATGGCCTGCGGTTCGACGAGTTTGGGCGATTGGCTTTCGACGATAAATTCGTTCGATAGGCCGTTGTCGTGGTTGAAGACATATTGCAACAGTACGACTTCAAAATTATCGCCAATCAGCACTTGGTCGCTCTCGATGGCCACCGCGCCGATGGATACAATTACATCTTTCTTGTAATCAGTGCCCGTGGTTTTGGTACTGAGCGCCACGATACGGGTCGGCTTCTCGTCGAATTTCGACAAGTACGCCCGCCAGAAGTCAGGATAATCTTTGTTGATATTCTTAAGCCAGTCGAGCATCAGGAAAAATACGTAAGCTGGAACTTGTGTTTCAGGATTTCTTCAAGGTCTTTCAACGGAAGGAAGCAGTTTTTCAACCGTTCACGATCGTTTTTGGATAGCTCTTCAATAGAAATAAACTGCCCGTTCGTGCCATTGCGTAAGCCATTGACCGCGCGGAATTTCTGTAGGGTCTGGAAAGCCTCTGCCGCATTTTGGTACGCATCGGTGTACTTGGATTCGGTCATGGCCAACTGCCGAAAACGGGCAAAGGTGTTGTTGATACCCTTAATATTCAGGCTCAGCGACAGCACCCGCGCCATATCGGCGTAGATCAGGAGTCCACGGTTTTTGATATCGAACAAATCCTTATGCGGACCATCTTCCTCTACGATAAAATTCTTGAAAAAGCTCAGGGGTAATGGCCGTTTCAGGGCTTCCGTCGCCAACAGCGCCAGGAATTTCTTGTTTTTCGTATGACGGAAAATGACTTCCGTAAGCGCTTCTTCCAGCAAGGTTTCGCCATACGCCAGTTCGTAATCAAAGAAGATGGCATGGCTTGATTCGGCTTTCGAACCCGGATTCGTCATCCATTCTTCATATTGGTGCAGCCAGTCAGAGAGCGAGCGACACCACAACGGATTACCCGCCACGATACCGTCCGGTGATGATGCGTATCCCACTTCCTCTAAAATCTGGTTGGTGCGCCGCGCCAGTCGCAGGAAGTAATCTTTGACTTCTTTGTATTTCTCCGGCGCCACATCCTCAAAAACCAAAAAGCTGTCCTGGTCGGTGAGCAGCAGTTGTTCCTTTCGACCCTGGCTACCGACAATCAGCCACGAGAATCGGGCAGGAGGGGAGCCAAAATCCAGAACCGCCAGGTCGATGGCCCGTTTCACCAACGCGATATTCACCTCGCCGGCAATATTGCTAATATGCGACAACGGGATTTTATTGTCGATGGAAATACGTATGAAATCCGCCAGTTTCTCCCGCAGTTCTTTCAGTTCTGAAGGGGCCGCCGCGCGTTTGATCTCTTTAATCAACACACCCGGGTTGTTCGCCTGTGCGGCAATCAGGTCGTGTTGCGACACCACGCCCCGTATCGGCGAACGTTCGGAACCGTCGATCGTAACACAAAGAAACGAGACGTTGTGCCGGAGCATCGCCAATTGGGCCTCCGCCAACGACAGGTTCTCGGGCACGGTAATGACGTTTGAGGCCATGACATTCCGCACTTCGGTCGTAGCCGAAAATCGTCCGGTGGCAATCTTAGCGCGTATATCCGCATCGGTAATCCATCCCAATGGGATATTCTTTTCCTGCACAATCGCACAGCCCGTGAGGTTATCGGTCATTTGTTGCGCCACCTGTTGCACGGGATGTCCGGGTGACACGAGCAGCGGCGTCCGGTTGTAATCCAGCGATTGAAAAAACTGGATTTCGGTTGTGCCATCGGTTAGTTGCACGCTGTCATTCAGCAGCTTTCCTTTTCCCGCCGTTACCGTTCCGCGTGCCGTGCTGGCAAAACTCTGTAAGAGGAAGTCCAACACCTCTGCATTCGTCAGGGCAAACGGGCGAAACGAATCGATGGGAATGGCGTAGACGATACTTTCCTCGCGCGCCTTCGCCGTCATCATATAATTGTTCTTGGCAAAAAACGGGCGCAGGCCCAGGATGTCGCCGGGTTCACAGCGGTTGAGAAGCGTTTCTTCCGCATCCGAAATGGTAAAAAGATTGATGACTCCCGACGCCACTACATAAAAATACGCGTGCAACGCATCGTTGATCTGGAAAATCATCTTGTTCTTTTCGAGACTCAATACGCGCACATCCGCGGCGACGCGCAGCAGCTCGTCGTGGGTAAGGTAGTTGAAGGGCGGATAGGCTCCGAGGAAATCGGCTATCCGTTCGGCAACGCTGTTTTTCATATGGTGGGAAAGGCCTAAAAGTACGCAAATAAAACCGGAGGCGCAATAGGAAACCGCGAATAACAAGACGGTAAATTCTTGGGAAGTGCGCTGGCATTTGCGTACCTTAGGGCACCTAAAAACCCATTATCATGACACTTATAAATGCATATGCCGCCTACGACGCCGAAACGCCGTTACGCCCGTTTGAACTTGACCGCGGCGAACTAAAACCCCATCAGGTACGGATCGATATTCTATACAGCGGCGTGTGCCACTCCGATTTGCATACGGCCAAAGGCGACTGGGGCCCCGCCATCTATCCGTTGGTGCCCGGGCATGAGATTGTCGGACGTATTACCGAAGTAGGCGCGGCCGTTACGAAGTTCCGTGCAGGCGACCTCGCCGGAGTCGGTTGTTTCGTCGATTCGTGTCGCCAGTGTTCGAGCTGTAAGGCAGGAGAGGAGCAATACTGCGACGAAGGCCCTACCTTCACCTATAATAGCCTTCAAAGAGGCACCGGCCAACCGACCTACGGCGGCTACTCAACCGCCATCCAGGTAGACGAGGAATATGTGGTAAAAGTCTCTGATAAACTCGACCTCAAAGCCGTGGCACCGCTGTTGTGCGCCGGCGTCACGACCTATTCACCACTTCGCTACTTAAAGGTAGGAAAGGGGCATAAAGTAGGAGTGTTGGGATTGGGCGGACTCGGGCACATGGCCGTGAAGTTCGCTGCATCGTTCGGGGCAGAAGTCACCATGCTTAGCGGGTCGCCCTCCAAAGAAGCAGACGCCCGTTCACTCGGGGCGCACCATTTTGCGCTGACCAGCGATCCGGCTAAAATGGCGGCACTCGTCAATACGTTTGACGTCATCATCGATACGGTGGCCGCCAACCACGACCACGCCGCCTACGTAGCGCTGTTGCGAAAAGGGGGTACGCTGGTGATTCTTGGATTACCATCGGAACCGGCCCACATCCCGTCGTTTTTGCTCGTGCCGAAACGCCGCAAAATCATGGGAAGTATGATTGGCGGGATTGCGGAAACCCAGGAAATGCTCGACTATTGCGCGGAACACGGCATTGTGTCGGATATCGAACTCATCAACATGGACTATATCAACGAGGCCTATGAACGTATGGTACGCAGCGACGTGAAATACCGCTTTGTAATCGATATGGCTTCCTTAAAACAATAAGACATGGACTTCAACGAACGGCTTGCCTCGCTTTTTATCGCAGAGAACGACATCCCGGAAGCCTTCCGGATTGACGAAGTGCGACAGGAATATTTCCTTTTGGACGGAACCATGCGCAAGTGGGACGGGCCGTTCCAGGATGTGCTATCACCGGTTTATATAAAAACCGATAAAGGTCTGCAAAAGAAGAAAATAGGAAGTTATCCCGTATGTACAGAGGCGGAAGCAGCACAGGCACTCGAAGCTGCTGTTTCTGCCTGGAACGACGGCAGGGGCGACTGGCCCACGCGCAGCGTCGAAAACCGCATCGCGTGTGTGGAAACCTTCACCCGGAAGATGATCCAGAAGAAGGAGGAAACCGTCAAACTCATCATGTGGGAAATCGGGAAATCGTATGCCGATGCCACCAAAGAATTCGACCGGACGGTTGCCTATATCTACGCCACCATCGACGCCCTGAAAAACCTCGATCGCGAAGCCTCGGGGTTTGAAATAACGGAAGGCGTGGGAGCACAGATTCGGCGTTCGCCACTTGGAGTGGTGCTTTGTATGGGTCCATACAATTATCCTTTAAATGAAACATTTACAACATTGATTCCTGCGTTGATCATGGGGAATACACTGTTGTTCAAACCGCCGAAATACGGCAACTTATTACATTATCCCTTGCAGGAGGCGTTCCTGGAAAGTTTCCCAAAAGGCGTCATCAATTTCCTCTACGGTCGCGGCAGCGATATCATACCAGGGTTGATGCATTCAGGAAAAATCAATGTGTTGACGCTGATCGGGTCGAGTAAGGTAGCGAACGAACTGAAAAAACAGCACCCGAAAGTCAACCGTTTGCGGGCCGTGCTCGGACTCGACGCGAAAAACGCGGCCATTGTTACCGGAAACGTCGATATGTCGTTGGCGGTGAAGGAAATACTGGCCGGAAGCCTGTCGTTTAACGGACAACGCTGTACGGCGCTTAAGATTGTGTGGGTGCACCGCAGCAAGGCCGACGAATTTCTGGCAGCCTTCAGCGCCGCCATCGCTGCCTGCAAGTTTGGCCTGCCGTGGGAACCGGACGTGATGTTTACGCCCTTGCCGGAAGCCGGCAAAATCGACTACCTGAACGCCTGTGTGGCCGACGCCATCGAAAAAGGCGCCAAAGTCGTCAACGAGAACGGCGGTCGCTCACAAGAATCGTTTTATTATCCGGCTGTTGTATATCCGGTCAATAGCGAGATGCGGCTGTACCACGAAGAACAATTCGGGCCGATCGTGCCCGTCGTGCCGTACGACGATTGGGAAGAAGTGCTGCAATACCTGATCGATGCGAAATACGGGCAACAGGTAAGCGTGTTTACAAACGACGCCACAGAACTCGGTCACATGATCGATCCGCTGGTGAACATCGTCAGCCGCGTCAACGTTAACAGCCAGGCACAACGCGGGCCCGACGTGTTTCCGTTTACCGGACGCAAAGACAGCGCCGAAGGAACATTGTCAGTTACTGACGCCATACGATCGTTTTCCATACGTTCATTGGTCGCGTTCAAAATGAACGACACCAACACCAAACTCATCAACGAAGTAGTGGATGGTGACGGATCCAATTTCCTGAGCACGAAGTTTATTTTTTAATACAACGGGGAGCCTAACGCTCCCTGTTTGGAAAAAACGATATTTTACATAATATAAATTATAGTTTGATTGTAAATGTAAAAATACGGATGAATTCCTTGTTTTTCAGGGTTTCAAGTACAGTCGAGTCTGTATGTCTAAATGCACATTGCAGATGAAATAATAATCATATGCGTCATTTCTTTTAATTCTCCCGCGAATTTTACCCGCCACGACAACGATATAATTTCCCGACAATACCTAAATTTAGCATCGATTAATCCGGCCGCATCCGGCCAAAGGTTTGACTCTGTAAATGGATACACAACATTCCGACGACGTCCTTGGCCGTGCCCGCGTCACCGACACTCCAGAACTCGAAGCGTATTACCGCGAACTCGAAACGCTCGGCGCCGGCGCTCTTTGGACGGTCGCCAACGACATCGAACCCTGGGAACCGCGCACTTCGTCCATTCCGATGCTTTGGAAATACAGCGACTTACGCGAACTCGTACTCAAATCATCCGAGCTCGTAACGCCCGAACAAGCCGGACGCCGCGTCGTATATCTCGTCAACGACAAACGCCGCGATGTCAGCGCCGCCGTCGGTTGGCTCTACACCGGCATCCAGGTCACGCGCCCCGGCGAAAGCACGTCGGCCCACCGCCACCGCGCATCGGCCCTACGGTTCATTATGGAGGGCGAACGCGGCTATACCGTGGTCGACGGACACAAGATCATGCTGGAAGTCAACGACTTCGTCATCACGCCCAATTCCGCCTGGCACGAACACGGCGTTGAAGAAGGCGGCAAAACGTGTATTTGGCAGGACGGACTCGATATTCCGCTCGTAAATGCCCTTGAAGCCAATGATTACGCGGTTTTTGATGGCAAACAGCCGCTCGTGGCACCGGTCAATTACCTGCCGATGAGCTACTCCGGAGCGGGCATCGTACCGTCACAGCATGTGTGGGACAAGCCGTATTCACCATTGTTCAAATACGCCTGGAAAGACGTTTATCCTGCACTGCTGAAAGCCGCTGAAGTCAACGAAGGATCGCCCTTCGACGGCCTCATCATGCGCTATACCAACCCGCTCACCGGCGGCCACGTCATGCAAACCATGGGCGCTACGATGCAGTTACTGCGCGCCGGCGAACACACCAAAGCCCACAAACACACGGGCTCGTTCGTCTACCAATGCGCCAAAGGCCACGGCTATTCGATCATCGGCGGCAAACGCTTCGACTGGCGCGAACGCGATATTTTCTGCGTTCCGTCATGGACGTACCACGAACACGTCAACCTGTCCGATTCCGAAGACGCCTGCCTCTTCTCTTTCAACGATTTACCGACCATCGAAGCCCTCGGACTCTACCAGGAAAAAGCCTATCCCGAAAACGACGGTTATCAGATTTTGGAAGCATGATCCCGCTGTTCGCTATAGCCCTTCGCCGATCAGGCGGCCTTGCAACGGTCTGCGAACGCTTCCGTTGGTCGCGCCCACAGCCCGGCAAGGCCAGCCTTCCGTCATCAGGGGCTGCCGCTCCCATCGGGGCTAGGCCTACACCTCCCCAACCACTTACTACTTACTACTAACTACTGACCACTAACTACTAACTACTCCTAATGAAATTCTCCACTTTTCAACTCCAATCCAAAACCCACGTCGGCCTTGTCGAAACCGACATCGTCATTTCGCTCGAAGCACTCGGCAACAAATTGGGAACGCCGTTTCCGTCTACCCTGCTCGAGATCATCGACGGCGGTCCCGAGTTGCTGGCTTCCATCGCCGCAGCCCGAAAAGAACTCAACGAGAACCAGTTAGCCGCGATCGCCGTGCCTTTGGCGGAAGTAACGCTGCTCGCGCCGATTCCACGGCCGCGGAAGAATATCATCGGTATCGGGTTGAACTACACCGAACACGTGGCCGAAAGTGCCCGCACGCTGGATACCTCAAAAGAATTGCCGCAACAACCGGTGATTTTCTCTAAGCCACCCACGGCGGTAACCGGCACCAATACCTTTATTGTACACAACCCAAAACTCACCCAGCAACTGGATTGGGAAGTCGAATTGGCCGTCGTCATTGGTAAAGGCGGTAAATATATTTCCAAAGACCAGGCCCTCGACCACGTGTTTGGCTACACCGTCATCAACGATATTTCCGCCCGCGATTGCCGTCGTGCCGGACAATGGATTGTCTCGAAAGGCCAGGATACCTTCGCGCCTATGGGTCCGGTATTGGTAACAAAAGACGAAATTCCCGATCCGCACAACCTGAACCTGTGGCTGACGGTTAACGGCGTCGAAAAACAACGTTCTAACACCAAATTCATGCTGTTCCGTATTGCGGACCTGATCGAAGACCTCAGTACCGTGTTCACCCTTGAACCCGGCGACATCATTGCCACGGGAACACCTGCCGGAGTCGGCGCCGGACGCGACCCACAGGAATGGATGTGGCACGGCGATGTGGTGGAAGCCACGGTTGAAGGAATTGGCACTATCACCAATACAATCAAAGAGTTAGGAAAGTGAAAAACAGCTGGTATTACTTCAGGATCGTCTTTATCGCAGTCGGGGTCGGTCTTTTTACAGGCCTGATGGTTTTTGCACTGATCATGGGACCGAGTAAGGAGAAGTTTAGCTTTACCCTGGCGTTTATACAGTCTTTACAGATTTCCTTCGGCACTGCCCTTATTCTCGGCCTGATTAATATCTTTGCCCGCTTCGATTTTACAAAAAAGAAAAAACAGCCGTGAATACAGCACCCAAAAAATACCGCATCGGCCAGATCGTGCCCTCCTCTAACGTCACCATGGAAACCGAGATCCCGGCGATTTTCCGGGCGCGTGAAACCGTCTTGCCAGAGTGCTTTACGTTTCATTCGAGCCGGATGCGCATGAAAAAAGTCACCAAAGAAGAACTCGAAGCCATGGACGCCATGAGCCTCAAATGCGCCCTCGAACTCTCTGACGCCCACGTCGACGTGATGGGCTACGCCTGTTTAGTCGCCATCATGAGCATGGGCCGCGGGTATCATTGTGTGTCGGAGGTCAATCTCCACCAAGAAACCGTGGCGAACGGCTTCCCTACTCCGATTGTGACCAGCGCCGGTGCGCTCATCAACGGACTCAACACACTCGGCGCCAAAAAAGTGGCAGTGGTCACGCCGTATATGCGGCCCCTCACCGACCTGGTCGTCGATTATATCGAGCACCAGGGGTTTGAAGTGGTTGATTCGATCGCACTCGAAATACCCGACAACCTCGAAGTCGCGGCACAAGATCCGATGAACCTGCTCGAAATCTACAAACGTCTTGACCTGACCGGCGTAGACGTTTTGGTCGCCTCGGCCTGTGTGCAGATGCCGTCGTTAGAGGCGATTGACCTGTTGGAACAAGCCACCGGTCTCCCCGTGACGTCCGCTGCCGTGTGCACCACCTATGAAATGATGAAAAAGCTCGGCATCGAAGCCAAAGCACCTATTGGCGGTACCCTGCTCAGTGGCCGGTTTTGATCGAACGCCACGGTAGCGATTTGCGTTAGGGACCGCAGCGGCAGCCCCTTGCAACCGAAGGCCTGGCGACGCCGGCAAACGGGGCGACCAACGGAAGCCACGGTGCGCCGATGCGACGCCGCCTGAGGTAAAAGGGCTAAAGCGGAGGGCCCGGCCCGTGCCTGCGGTTATTTCCCAACGAACTGCGAAAAGCGAAGCATTGCATGGAAATCAATGCGTTATCGACACGGGCAACGCCCAAAATTTACATTTACACCATATTTCCGTAACGTTTTTCTTCGAATTATATAACCATTCTCCAAAATGGTGTAAGGCGTTGCGTCCTAACTTTGGGCAACTTTGTGACACAACCTAAAGCTACTACAAATGGAAGCCACATTCAACTACGAAGACGACCTAGAGATCATCCGCATCAACGATGACACCGACTACGACAACCAGTTCGATTTCGATTTCGACTACGATCCTAATGAAATGTATTATGCGCTTCAGAATGATCCGGAATAATGTGACGACGGCGCAGTATTATGTCATGAAGTACAGCAGTTACGTTATAGCGCTGTTAAGTTAGTTTTTTGAGGAGCGAGTATCAAGGAGCAAGGCGCGCGCGAGGACTTACAGTAGACGTTTGATATAGGCGTTAAGCATTTTTTCGAGTTCCGATACCAGTAGCAGCAATGAAGTACTTTCTTCAATACCCAATAAGCCCACTCGTGTTGCAACTTCTATTTGGGTGCCAAGTTCGAAAAGCGAACCTCGCGAAATCGTCAAAAAACGACGTAATTCCGAATTACCATTCCTTCCGTAGCCTTCTGCGATATTAGAGGGCACCGAAACCGCTGAACGACGCAGTTGGGAGTGCAATCCGAATAATTCTGATGAAGGGAAAGAAGCGGTAGACTGGTATATTCTCTCCGCAAGGATCATGCCTTTTTGCCAAACCAACAATCTATGATAACTGGACATTTTTTTCGGTAAAACTACAATGTCCGCCCTACCACTCGGATACGGGATTTCCGCACTTTTATCCACAATATTGATACCGTCGTGCTTCTCCTTGCTCCTTGCTCCTTGATACTCGCTCCTCACTCCTTGCTCCTCGATACTTGCTCCTTGCTCCTACTTACTCGCTCCTCAACCTCCCCATCAACGCCTCCAAATTCACCGTCGCAAACGACGAACTGTGGTCGGACAATCCGTATGGAATGATCAATTCGCCATTATGGATGATCGAGCCGCAGGAATAGACGACGTTCGGCACATAGCCTTCGCGTTCGTCTGGGTTGGGTGTGATCAAGGGGTCGTTGAGTCGGCCGATCTCGATTTCCGGATTTTCCAGGTCTAACAAAGCGGCGCCGATGCTATAACGGCGCATGGGGCCCACGGCATGGGTCACCACCAGCCAGCCATCGGGCGTCTCGATGGGCGAACCACAGTTTCCCATCTGCACGAATTCCCACGGATGCTCCGGCGTCTGGATCCGAATGGGATCTTCCCACACGTTGATGTTATCCGAATACATGATGTAATTGTTCCACCCATCTACACGCGAGAGCATGCAATATTTGCCGCGAATCTTACGCGGAAAAAGCGCCAGGTTTTTGTTTCGCGCGCCGGCGCCGTTGAGCGGACTCGTCTTAAACGAATAGAAGTCGTAGGTTTTGAGCAACTTCGGCATGATATGGTAGCCGTCATAAGCCGTATAGGTCGCATAATAGACCGTGGCACCGTTTTCACGGGTAAACTTGACGAACCGCGCGTCTTCGATGCCTTTGCTTTCAAGGTCGGATATCGGAAAGATGACGCGGTCGCTTATGTCGGTATCGCGGGAGAACGTGATTTTGCGGTAACTATCGGATAATGCCAATATAAGGTTGTATTGGGCCAGTGTCTGCGGATCATTGGTTTCGGCTTTCTCCGCGAGTACGATCTTTTTCAGGGCATCGTAGTCGAAGGTTTCCCCCAGATTTTTGTCGACCGCATCAAGGAACTCACTGTTGATATCCTCATCGGCCCCAATCTTCAAGAACAATTTCTTTTGGTAGACGGCATTGCGCACCCGCTCCGCCTCATCGATGTAGAGTCCGGCCGGTTGCACCTGTATGTCGTTATGCCGGTCGATGATCGCACGACGGAACACAACAGACGAAACGTGCCCCTCTCCTACCGCGCGAAAGCTGATGATGACACGCAGTTGGCCCTCCTCCAGGTTATACTGGTCGGGATCTTCTACGATAGACGGATTGAAAAACGCCGCCGACTCGATCGAATATTCGTGTGTGAAATAAGACCCAATCAAAAGACGGGTGAATTCGTCAAGCGTATCGGGCTTCGCACCTGCCATTTCGATATAGGGTTTCACCCGTTCACAATGACGATAGAGTTTGTGGGTAATGTTGCGATGGCGACCGGAAAAGTCCTGCAGTAGCGGCGATACAATACGAAACACCTCCTCTTTCGGAAGTGACAGTACCTTTTTGATGAGGGCCACCGCACGTTCTTCACCGTTGAAGAAAAAGCGGGCGATGACGCGCCGTGAATCAGGACTGACCTTTACGTTTTTACGAATAATAGAAATTCTCATGGAAGAATGGGTAAATGGGCTTTCTTCTAATGTACCACTTAATCCCCGAACAAACTTCGCAATACGTGAAACTTTAGGATTCCGTAAACACTTCCGAAAGCCTGTTGTTTATTTTATAAGTATTCGGCTATAAATGTGTACTATACTACCTCCCATCAAACCGGAAATTTGACAAATAATGAACATACCTTCAAGCCAGAACCGTCTCAACTGTCAACCCTCAACCCTCAACTCTCAACTCTCAACCCTCCCACAATACCAAAGCCCGAACAAGCGTCCGGGCTTCGGCGTATTAAAACAAAACAAAACATGATTCCAAAATCAACTGAAGAGGAAAGCCTCTTCATCGGCGCCCAGGTTCGGGTAATAGCGATACACCCGAATGACCTGCCGTATCATTTCCTTGATGCCCTCCATCCCATCCGGTTTATTGAAGTAGATGTTGGCACCTTCGTCGAGTATCTCCTCAATCTGTTCATCCGAACCCAGATTCGAATAGATCGCGATACAAACGGTGTCGAATTTCGGACTGCTTCGAATGTCGCGAAGACACTCCCAGCCCGACTTCTTCGGCATATGCAGGTCAAGGAACAGAATATCCGGAAGCGTATCGGCCTTGTGGAGATACCCCATGAGATCGAGCCCGTCCTTCACCGTCGAAAAGTCGGACGTCAGGTTCATTTCCTCCAATGCGGTTCGAAAGAAATAGCGGTCGTCACCATCGTCGTCGGCAAGCAGTATACGGATGTTGGCACTTTCATACATGATTCACGTCCGTCAGGGTTTCGCTTCCGTTCTTTTACAAATTTGATGTTATGTACGGATTTTCTCCTTACACGGTTCTGCGATGTTATTACAGGATTTTCGAATCGAATGTTTTTAGTCAACGTTCAAAACTCCGTAAAAAGACACTTCCTGCTGGAACAAACCCCAATGCGTAGACCTGCGCATAGGTTCGTGGCAGGCGGGCACCGGCCATCCCGCAGTTCCGTAGAAATAAAATACTGTCTGAGCGCCAGCGAGTTTATTTTATTTCCGGAACAAAGGATTGGCTGGTCGCCGAACGAACCAAGCGCTTGAACTTTTGCTTCTTTTGTGTCAAGACAAAAGAAGGATATATGAAATAAAGCGTATCAATGTGACAGCTTCTTACTACTCCCTATAATCAGCCAACAAAAAAGCCGCTCAATCGAGCGGCTCCTTCTTAATTAACCTTTTCTTTTCGCTTCTCCTCCATCTTTTCCTTTATCTCTTCCTTGCGTTTCTTGCGGAACTCGATGAACTTTTTGTATTGCTCTTCCGTAAGGATCGATTTCACCTCTGCATCGCGTTCATCGTGCAGCGCCATCATCTGCTTGCGACGCTCTTCGCGCTCGCCGCTTTTCAGGTCACGTGCCTTTTCCACATACTTCTTACGGATCGCATCCATTTTGGTTTTTTGCTCCGGCGTGAGTTGCAACTCGGCATCGACGCTTTCTTTGGCCGCTTTCATCGCAGCGCGGTTAGGAGTGGCTTTCTTAAGTTCCTGCGCCTGCGTGCCGGCTACGGCAAACAAAACGGCGAAGGCAGCGAGAACAGTTCTGACGTTTTTCATAATGATTGTTTTTCTAAATTCTGCTTCTAAGATACAAATCTACCAATGGGGTTTAAGCGATAGCAAAATTTAGCATTTTTTTAGTTTTTATCCCCTGTAAGGCTTCTTGCGTCCGGCTTTACTTTCACCCGTGAAACCCGTACCTTTGCACTTCGTTTTTCCTCGCTATGAAACCTGATACCGATAACTGCATAGAGGTGCTCGGCGCCCGCGCCCACAATCTCAAAAATATAGACGTGTCCATTCCGCGCGACCAGTTGGTCGTGATTACGGGCCTTTCGGGCTCAGGGAAGTCGTCACTGGCCTTCGATACCATTTATGCGGAAGGACAACGCCGCTATGTGGAGACGTTTTCTGCCTATGCCCGGCAGTTCCTCGGTGGACTCGAACGTCCGGATGTCGACAAGATCGACGGACTCTCACCGGTCATTGCCATTGAACAGAAGACGACAAGCCGGAGTCCGCGTTCGACCGTCGGCACCATTACCGAAATCTACGACTTCCTGCGGCTTCTCTTTGCCCGGGCGGGCGACGCCTACAGTTACAACACGGGCGAGAAAATGGTGAGCTACAGCGACGAACAGATCAAACAACTCATTTTGTCGCAGTTTGCAGGACGCCGTATCAACATCCTGGCCCCGGTCGTGCGGGCGCGAAAAGGACACTACGGCGAACTGTTTGTGCAAATCGCCAAACAGGGTTTCGTACGCGCACGCATCGACGGTGAACTGAAGGAAATCACGACCGGGATGAAACTCGACCGGTATAAAACCCACGACATCGAAATCGTCATCGACCGGATTGCAGTCGACGACAGCGCCGAGGTCGACAAACGCCTGTCCGACAGCATCGGAATCGCGATGAACCACGGCGACAATGTGATGATGGTACTCGACCAGGACGACAATACGCTTCGGTTTTTCAGCCGGAACCTCATGTGTCCGTCTACCGGTGTCTCCTACCCGAACCCCGAACCAAACCTCTTTTCGTTCAACTCACCGAAGGGTGCCTGTGAACATTGCAGCGGGCTCGGGACGGTGAACCAGATCAACCTCGCCAAGATCATCCCCAACCCAAAACTGTCGATCAAACAGGGTGGTTTCGCGCCGTTGGGAGAATACAAACCCTCGTGGATTTTCAAACAATTGGAGATCATCGGCGAGCGTTTTGGATTCAAGATCACGGATCCCATCGAGAAGATTTCAGAAGAAGCAATCGATATCATCCTCAACGGCGGACGCGATAAATTCGCCATTGAATCGAAGACGTTGGGTGTTACCAAGGAATACAAAATCGAATTTGAAGGGATTGCGGAATTCATCCGGAACCAATACGATGAAAGCGGATCGTCGACGATACGGCGATGGGCCAAGGAATTCATGGACGAGATCAAATGCCCCGTCTGCAACGGAAGCCGCCTTCGCAAAGAAGCGCTGTACTTTCGGGTAAACGGACAGAACATCGCGGAGCTGTCGGCGTTTGATATTTCCGACCTGACGGCGTGGTTCCACGAATTGCCGTCGCATCTAACAGAAAAACAGAAAATCATCGGAACGGAAATCGTGAAGGAAATCCGTGACCGACTCGACTTTCTGATGAATGTCGGACTCGACTACCTCGCACTCGAACGGGGTTCACGGACGCTGTCGGGTGGTGAGGCCCAACGGATTCGACTGGCCACACAAATCGGGTCGCAACTCGTGGGTGTACTATATATATTGGACGAACCGAGTATCGGACTGCACCAACGCGATAACGAAAAACTCATCGCCTCACTCGAATCATTGCGCGATATCGGAAACTCGATATTAGTGGTCGAACACGACAAAGACATGATCGAGCGCGCGGATTACGTGGTCGACATCGGCCCAAAAGCCGGTAAATACGGCGGCGAGATCATCAGTGCCGGCACGCCCAAAGAGCTGTTGTCGGGCGATACCATGACAGCGCGCTACCTGAACGGCACGATGAAAATCGAAATACCGAAAGAACGCCGGAAAGGAAATGGCAAAAAGCTCAAACTCACCGGCGCCACAGGAAACAATCTTAAAAATGTCAGCATTGAGTTGCCACTCGGAACGCTGATTTGCGTGACAGGTGTGTCGGGCAGCGGAAAGTCGACGTTGATCAACGAAACCCTCTATCCGATCCTGAACGAGCATTTCTTCAATGGGGTGAAAAAGCCGCAGCCGTTTAAAAAAATCGAGGGACTCGAACATATCGACAAAGTCATCGACATCGACCAGAGTCCGATTGGACGAACGCCCCGTTCGAATCCGGCAACCTATACGGAGGTGTTTTCAGAGATCCGCAACCTGTTCACCATGACGCCCGAAAGTATGATACGCGGCTACAAAGCCGGACGTTTCAGCTTCAACGTCAAAGGTGGCCGTTGTGAAACCTGCGAAGGCTCGGGCGTGCGTACCATCGAAATGAACTTCCTGCCGGATGTGTATGTGGAATGCGAAACCTGCCAGGGCCGTCGTTTCAACCGCGAAACACTGGAGATTCGCTATAAAGGCAAGTCGATTTCGGATGTGCTGGACATGACGGTCGACGAAGCCGTGCCTTTCTTTGAAAATATCCCGAAAATCTTCCGGAAGATCAAGACAATACAGGATGTCGGCCTGGGCTATATCACCCTCGGGCAACAAAGTACGACACTATCGGGGGGCGAGGCACAGCGCATCAAACTTGCCGGCGAACTGGCTAAGAAAGACACCGGTAACACCTTTTATATATTAGACGAACCGACGACCGGTCTCCATTTTGAAGACATCCGGGTGTTGATGGAAGTCATTACCAAACTGGTCGACAAAGGCAACACCGTGCTCATTATCGAACACAACCTCGACGTCATCAAACTCGCCGACCATATCATCGATATCGGACCCGAAGGCGGCAAAGGCGGCGGACAGGTAGTTGCCGTCGGGACACCCGAGCAGGTAGCCAAAAATAAAAACAGCCATACGGCCCGTTTTCTGACAAAAGAGTTATCTTAGCCGGGTTTGGGCGGAAAATTTAGGAGTTAGGAACTAGGTTAGATGCTGATTTTTAATTTTGGATGTTAGGCGCCCCAACCATTGTTCATCGTACATTGTTCATTGTTAATTACAAACTATGCGTTTAGAAGATTTCGATAACGACGAAGACAAAGTCATTCGTGACCGATTGAAACAAAAAACCTGGCAGGAAATCCGCACCAACGATTCGTGGGCGATTTTCAAGATTATGGCCGAATTCGTGAATGGTTTTGAAACCATGGGACGGATCGGGCCTTGCGTTTCGATTTTCGGATCGGCGCGCACCAAGCCAGAAGATCATTACTACCAATTAGCCGAGCGCATTGCCCATAAAATCAGCGCGGCGGGCTACGGCGTAATTACCGGCGGCGGCCCAGGTATTATGGAAGCCGGCAACAAAGGTGCCCATCGTGGCGGTGGCACGTCGGTCGGACTCAACATCGAACTGCCTTTTGAACAGCACTATAACCCGTATATTGACCGGGATAAAAACCTGAACTTCGACTATTTCTTCGTGCGTAAAGTCATGTTTGTGAAGTACTCCCAAGGCTTTGTCGTCATGCCCGGCGGCTTCGGCACACTCGATGAGATGTTCGAAGCGTTGACGCTGATCCAGACGAAGAAAGTGGCGAAATTTCCGGTTATTTTGGTGGGGAAGGACTACTGGCAGGGCCTCCTCGACTGGGTGCAATCGGTGTTGGTAGAGAAATTCCGGACGGTCAGCCCGGAAGACATGAACCTGTTCCGGATTGTGGATACAGAGGAAGAAGTCGTGCAAGTACTCGACAATTTCTACAAGAAATACACCCTGAGCCCGAACTTCTAATGCCCGTGATTCCGTATCACGAGCCAACCTTTTGCGAGGATACGCATCCTCCAAGTGTCAGTCTGTTGTTTTGAGAAAGCATTATCTATACGTGTGGTTTGCCTGTACCCTATCCTGTTTTGGAGCCTGGGCTCAACACCGCACGCAGCTTTCGGCCGTCATCGACGTCGACGCACATACGGCAGCGGTTGAACAGGAACTGGATTTTGAGAACACCACCGGACAGACACTTACCTATATTGTAGTAAACGACTGGAACCACGCCTACTCGGGAAAAGACACTCCTTTGGCGCGACGGTTCTCGAACGAGTTCGTTCGGAGTTTCCATTTGTCGAAAGCCCGTGAACGCGGCTCTACGGAACTGTCGGTGACGGTGGCCGGACAGGCGGTCTCCTTCCGTCGGTCAAAAGAGCATCCGGATGTGATCGAAATACCCCTCCCCGCTCCCCTGCTGGCCAGTGGTCGCGTGACCATTTCCTTGCGGTATCTACTTAAGCTTCCTAACGACGACTTCACCCATTTTGGCTACAGCAACACTGGAAGTTTTTACCTGCGGGACTGTTTCCTGGCGCCCGCCCGTTTCGACGGATCCGATTTTGTACGCTACAGTAATGAAAATACGGACGATATTGCCAATGCCCCCACCGATTACCGACTGACGCTAACCCTCACGAAACCCCGTCGGGTGTTTTCCGACCTTGACGTATCGGGTAACGGCACATCGTTTGAACTCGAAGGCCGCGCGCGAACAGGATTCGGCATTTGGCTGGATGCACAGGCACGTTTCGAGCAGTTCCGGAATAGTACGGGCGTCGTGTCGACGGATTTGGGGGCGCGAAAAGTGGATGCTGTGTCGAAGGCGCTCGTCATCGACCGTATTACGCAATTCGTCGCCGATAGCCTCGGACGCTATCCGTATGGCGACATCGTCGTGTCACAGGCCGATTACGAACGGAACCCGTTTTACGGACTCAACCAGTTACCGGCTTTCTTGAGTCCGTTTGAGAACGACTTCGTCTACGAAATCAAATTCCTCAAAACCTATCTCAACGCCTACCTCCGCAATACGCTCAAACTCGATCCGAGAAAAGACCATTGGCTATATGATGGTATCCAGGTGTATACCATGATGCGGTATATGGACGCGTTCTATCCGGATGCAAAGATGATGGGGAATGTATCGAAACGTAAGTTACTGAAAGGCTATACCATTACGCAACTTCCCTTCAACGAACAATACAGCTATTTCTTCATGCTGATGGCGCGGAAGAACCTCGACCAGGCAGCCGGAGAACCGAAGAGTGATTTGATTAAATTCAACGAACAGATTGCGACAAAGTACCGATCCGGACTCAACTTCCGCTATCTCGCATCGTATATCGGATCTCAGAACCTGGCCAACACGATTACATCCTTTTTAAAAGAAGCCAACCAATCCGATCAGGCGACACCGCGTTTTCGGTCGCTTTTGGAAACGAATACCGACAAGAAAGTCGACTGGTTCTTTGATACGATGGTCAGCACGCGCAGGATCGCCGACTATAAGTTTATCGATTCACAGAAGACAAAAGACTCGGTCACCTTCACCATTCGCAATAAATCGGACGTCGTGGCCCCGGTGCCGGTATACGGACTCAAAGGAAAAAAAGTCGTTTTCAAAACCTGGATCACCGACATCAAGGCCGATAGCACCTTCACCATGGCGCGTATGGGTGCCGATCGGCTGGCCATAAACCATGAAAGCGACATGCCGGAAATGAACGTACGGAACAACTACCGTTCCCTCCGCCCCTTTCGTTTAGGCGACAAACCGTTCAAGTTCACCTTTTTCCGGGATTTGGAAAACCCGCATTACAACCAGTTATTATACCTTCCAACCACCGTTTTCAATGTCTACGACGGTGTCTCGCCGGGGATTCGCGTGTACAACCGCACCATTCTCGACAAACCCTTCATGTTCGACGTGACCCCGATCTGGTCACTCAAACAGCAATCGCTGATCGGCAACTTCAGTTTCGTGGTCAACCAAAACAATCGTGACTCGCGGCTTTACAACATCCGGTACCAGTTTGCCGGTTCGGTCTACCACTACGCGCCCGATGCCCGGTATACCAAAATCAATCCGGCCGTCTGGATGCGCTTCCGTCCAAGTACTTTCCGCGACAATCGCCAGCAATTGTTGTTAATTCGGAACGTAATGGTCGGCCGTCAAAAGTCGAACGTCGTCTTACCCGACGAGGAAACCATTAACTACAATGTGCTTAATATAAGGTATACGGACTCAAGAACAGAAACGATTCGCCACCACGGTTTCACCACCGACCTGCAGTTTTCCGGTAAATTCGGGAAAGCTTTCGGGGAATACGGCTACCGTCGTTTGTTCAACGATAATAGGCAATTCAACCTGCGGCTTTTTGCCGGAACCTTCCTCTATCGCAATACCGATTCCGACTTCTTCAGCTTTGCTCTCGACCGTCCGACCGACTACCTGTTCGACTTTGAGTATTATGGGCGTTCCGAAACCAGCGGGTTCTTCAGCCGCCAGATCATCATTGCGGAAGGCGGCTTCAAATCGATACTGGACACGCCCTATGCGAACAAATGGTTGACCACGGCCAATGTCAGCTTCAATATCTGGAACTGGATCGAAGCCTATGGCGATATCGGTTTGGTGAAAAACGAAGGTATCCCGACGCAGTTTGTCTACGACAGCGGGATTCGGTTGAACCTGGTGACAGATTACTTTGAACTCTATTTCCCGGTCTACTCCAATAACGGATGGGAAATCGCCCAAAAAGGGTACGAACAGCGTGTTCGGATTATGCTCACGCTCAATCCGAAAATTCTGTTTACGCTGTTTACCCGGAAGTGGTTGTAAGGAAATCGACTAACTCCCCAGTATCTGGTTCGTGTGTTCCTTCGCTTTTACATCGGTGATGACATCTTCCAACACACCATTCTCGTCGATGACGAACGTCGTGCGGTGGATGCCGTCAAACAGCCGTCCCATGAATTTCTTGGGTCCCCAAACGTCAAATGCCTGGATTACCGACTTGTCGACATCGGCAATCAGCGGATACGGAAACCCGAATTTCTTGCGGAAACCGGCCTGTGCCTTCTGTGTATCGGCGCTTACCCCTAAAATGGAATAGCCCGCGCTTTCAAGGCGGCTGTAGTTGTCCGACAGGTTACAGGCTTCCACTGTGCAGGTGGGCGTATTGGCTTTCGGATAAAAGAAAACGACCAACTTCTTTCCTTTGTAATCGGCCAGTGAATGCGTGGCCCCGTCTTGGTCGATACCGCTAAAATCTGGCGCTTTATCGCCTTTTCTGAATCGTGTCATGCGACAAAGATACACCGCGAAATCCTCAACGGATGTGAATTAACAATTGTTGAATAAAGCGTACGCCAAAGCACTTGCATCCGGATTCTGACAAGCCGTATCTTTACGCCATGACGAAGAAAGAAAAAGCCGCTTTTGTAATGGATACGCTACAGGAATTATACCCTGAAGTACCCATTCCACTCGACCATAAAGATCCATACACATTGCTGATTGCCGTGTTATTATCGGCCCAGTGCACAGACGAACGGGTAAACAAGATCACACCCTTGTTGTTCGCGAAAGCCGATAACCCGAAATCGATGGTGCGGTTGGGGCAGGATACGATACAGGATATCATCCGTCCGTGCGGGCTTTCGCCGATGAAATCAAAAGGAATATACGGTTTGTCGCAAATATTGCTCGATCAATACGACGGACAGGTGCCGGCTGATTTTGAAGCATTGGAAGCGCTTCCCGCCGTCGGACACAAAACCGCGAGCGTCGTCATGTCGCAGGCGTTCGGTGTACCCGCTTTTCCGGTTGATACCCATATACACCGACTGATGTGGCGCTGGGGACTGTCGGATGGCAAAAGCGTCGTGCAGACAGAACGGGATGCGAAGAAACTGTTTCCAAAAGACCGCTGGAACGACCTGCACCTACAGATCATCTTTTACGGAAGGGAATACTCACCAGCCCGCGGCCTCAACCTCGATAAAGATCTCATTACCCAAACGATAGGACGAAAGGAAGTCCTTCGGGAATGGGCCCAAAAAAAGCCCGCTGTCAAATAACGGCGGGCTTTTTTTTAGTTGGCGATGTGCTCGACTTTGATACTACCTACTTTGAGTACGGTAAGCGCTTTGGAATAATTCAATAAAAACGAAACAGTCTCTTTCTTAGGATTCATCTTCGGGGCCGCCACAGGTTTCTTCGCGTAGAGTTTTGCCATAACAGGTGTTTGTTTATGGCATTACAACGCAGAAGCGCGCCCCTTAGTATTAATTGGTCAAAATAATTTGATGCTTGTTAATAAGTTTTCGAAGGTTCATCAACGCATACCGCATACGGCCCAATGCCGTGTTGATGGAAACGTCGGTTGCCTCGGCAATTTCCTTGAAACTTAAGTCCTGGTAGATCCGCATAATCAACACTTCACGTTGGTCGTCCGGGAGTTCGTCGATCAGTTTCTTCAGGTCTTTCTCCACCTGTGAGGTGATCATACGCGCTTCCATATTCGGAACATCGTCCGAAAGGACGGAAAAGATTGAGAACTCCTCGGTTTCCCGAAACAGCGGCATCTTCTTCCCTTTGCGGAAGTGGTCGACCACCAGGTTGTGTGCAATGCGCATCACCCACGGGAGAAACTTCCCCTCCTCATTATACGAGTCGGATTTCAGCGTGCGAATGACCTTCATAAACGTATCCTGGAAAATATCATCGGATACATCATGATCACCTACCTTCGAGTAGATGAAACCGTAAATTTTGGATTGGTGACGGTTGATGAGTGCGGCCAGAGCACTTTCGTCTCCTGCCACGTACTGCGATACCAATAAAGCGTCGGGGGTGTTAACAAGAGCCATACGATTACCTTTAGTGTTTTTGATTGAGATAAAACTAAAAAGTAATGTTGCGGAATAGGCGCTGTTAATTAAAGATTAATGTTGAGCCAAATATAATATAAACATTTTCTAAAACACAACGTCCAAAATAAAATTTAACATATTTTGTATAATAATCCGACTTTTACATGATATACGATATCGTTTTCGACCAAATCCTGACGATTTTCAATTCGTAGGAATTTACGGATTGCCTCCATTTTTCCCCTTCCCCCCTTTTCGCTACCTTTGCGTGACGGTTTTTTTCCAAAGACCCTACTTCCCAAAAATTGCTTGTTCAACCTATGAAAACCGACATCACGGCACTCGAGCCGAAACACCATATTATTATCAAAGGGGCCCGCATGCACAACCTGAAAGAGCTGGATGTGGCCATTCCGCGCAACAAGCTGGTTGTCATTACCGGACTCTCGGGTTCGGGAAAATCAAGCCTTGCCTTTGACACGCTCTACGCGGAAGGACAACGGCGCTACGTCGAAAGCCTGTCGTCGTATGCCCGACAGTTTCTCGGGCGACTCGACAAGCCAAAAGTCGAGTATATCAAAGGCATCGCACCCGCCATCGCCATCGAGCAGAAAGTCAATACGACCAACGCACGATCGACCGTGGGAACGTCTACGGAAATCTACGACTACCTGAAGTTGCTGTATGCCCGTATCGGAAGGACATTTTCACCGGTATCCGGACAAGAAGTGCGCAAACACACCGTCACCGATGTAGTGGAGACGGTCAAAACCTTTGACGCGGGAAGCCGTTGGCTCTTGCTGGCCCGCATCGTCGACGACGGAAAGCGAACACTGAAAGAAAAGCTATCAATCTTACTCCAACAAGGATTTGCCCGGATTTTCGCCGACGGCCAGATGCTCCGTATCGAAGATATGTCGGAAGAACACCTGTCTGCCAAAGAACTGTTCCTCATCATCGACCGGATTGTCGTCAGCCACGAAGAAGATTTCTACAACCGCCTGTCCGACGCCGTCCAAACAGCGTTCTTTGAAGGAAAGGGCGAGTTATTCCTGCAGGATGCCGCGGGCCCTACCCGACTGTCGTTCAGCAATCGATTTGAACTTGATGGTATTTCGTTCCCTGAGCCGAATGTGCATTTGTTTAGTTTCAATAATCCCTACGGCGCCTGCCCGGTCTGCGAAGGATACGGCAACGTCATCGGGATCGACGAAGCGCTGGTCGTGCCAAATACCTCCCTGTCCATTTACGAAAACGCGGTCTACGCCTGGCGCGGCGAAAGCATGAGTTGGTACCGCGACCAATTGGTGAACAACGCCTACCGCTTCGACTTTCCCATCCATAAACCCTACTTCCAGTTGTCGGATGAACAGCGGGAATTGCTTTGGAAAGGGAACAAGTATTTTACCGGCCTCACCGATTTCTTCCGCGAACTCGAAGAGAAAAACTACAAGATCCAGAACCGCGTGATGTTGTCGCGCTACCGCGGAAAAACGAAATGCCACTCCTGTAAAGGCAAACGCCTGCGGCCGGAAGCCGATAATGTGCGGGTGTACGGCAAGACCATTTCCGACCTGGTCGACATGCCCATCCGTCGGTTGGTCGATTTTTTTGGTGGGATGGAATTGTCTGAATTCGACAATAAAATCGCCAAACGACTGCTGACGGAAATCAACAACCGCCTGAAGTTCCTGTCGGATGTCGGACTCGACTACCTGACGCTCAACCGCAATTCAGCCTCCTTGTCGGGCGGTGAATCGCAACGCATCAACCTAGCGACCTCCCTCGGAAGTAGCCTCGTCGGTTCGATGTATATACTCGACGAACCCAGCATCGGCCTGCATCCAAAAGATACGGAACGACTCATAGAAGTACTTACCTCTCTTCGTGATCTCGGAAATACGGTCATTGTGGTCGAACACGACGAGGACATCATGCGCGCCGCCGATGTGATTATTGATATCGGACCCGAAGCCGGTTCACATGGCGGGGAACTCGTAGCACAGGGTAGCTTCGACGAAATCCTGAAAAGTGATTCGCTTACCGCCGGCTATCTCGGTGGAACGCTGGAAATCAAAGTCCCGGAAAGACGACGGAAGTCCAATACCTACATTGACATCCTCGGCGCCCGGGAAAACAATCTCCAAAACCTCGATGTCCGTTTTCCACTTGAAATGCTTACGGTGATTACCGGCGTGTCAGGAAGTGGGAAAAGTACGCTGGTCAAGAAAATCCTCTATCCGGCACTCCAGAAGAAGATCGACGGCGTGGGCGAAAAAGCCGGCCAATTTTCGGAGATGCAGGGCTACTACCATAAAGTACAGCAGGTGGAGTATGTCGATCAAAACCCCATCGGACGCAGTTCCCGATCGAATCCGGTGACGTATATAAAGGCGTATGATGACATTCGCGATGTGCTCGCCAAGGAAAAGCTGTCGAAAATCCGTGGCAACCAGGCGAAGCATTTTTCGTTCAACGTAGACGGCGGTCGCTGTGAAACCTGCAAAGGCGAAGGAACCATCAACGTCGAAATGGTGTTCATGGCCGATGTGCAGTTGCCATGCGATACCTGTGGTGGCAAACGCTTTAAGAAGGAAATTCTCGAGGTGCAGTTTGAAGGAAAGAATATCGACGACATCCTGACGATGACCATCGACGATGCCGTAGCGTTTTTCCGCGAGACGAAGCAAACGAAAATCGTTCAGAAACTACAGCCGTTGCAGGATGTAGGATTAGGATACGTACAATTGGGACAATCGTCCTCTACTCTCTCCGGTGGCGAAGCGCAACGAATCAAACTGGCGTCGTTTCTGGTAAAAGGATCCAACTCGGATAAAACGTTGTTTATTTTTGACGAACCGACCACCGGACTCCACTTCCACGATATCAACAAGCTGCTAAAGTCGTTTGACGCCCTTCTCGACCGTGGGCACTCCATCATCGTCATCGAACACAACCCCGACCTGATCAAATGCGCCGACTGGATTATTGACCTTGGACCCGGCGGTGGCGAAAACGGCGGTTTACTGCTCGCAGCGGGTACACCGGAAGAAATAGTCCAAAACCCTAAATCCGAAATCGGCAAGTATTTAGTAGATAAGCTGAAAAAATGATGATTATTTAATAAAATCGTTTTTGTTAAAGTAACGATAAAGTACAACAGCGATTCTCTTGATTTTCAAGGGAATCGTTTTTTTATATCCTTACACGAGACTCGAAAACGATTTCGTGGCATGCGTTTTGCAAAGGGTGGGTCAAGCCGGAAGACGGCGGCACGGCAGCCGAAAAGTGAACAGAGTAGGCAACTGTCAAATTGTGAAATCATGAAAACAATTACCCTCCTGATGACCAGCATCCTGATAACCGGAACCGCTTTTGCAAGCGTTCGAACCAGCGACAGGTATCCTGTGAACCCAGCCGACGCTGAACCTATTGAATTCGTAGAACGCGGTATCCGCTTCTTCGTCTTCGCCGACGGCCAGTTTGATTTCAGCACCGAGCCGTCTACCGGAAGCGACGTCTACTACCGCCAAAGCGGACGCCGCAATGCCAACACTACCTACGGCGCGCCTGGTAACGTACGCGTCGAAGGGGTACGGATTGAACACGACGGCAAAGGTCGGGTCCGCCGGATTGGAAACGTCTTTGTGAACTATGATGCCTTTGACCGTATCAAACGAATCGGAACGGTATATATGACTTACAACCGCTTCGCCCTCGCCCAGGTCGGGAACCTGCGACTGGTCTACAACACCCGGGGCCAGATCATCGACCGGATCGGAAGTGTAAACGGCTACTGCGACGACGGTTACGGCTATTACAACAACAGTTACTACGGTCCGGCACACTGCGGAACGGGCACACCAAACTACACCGACGAGTACTACTACCGTCGCGGAAACGATAAGAAAAAATAGATTGTGTTTTGATGATGGGAAGTCCCGGGTTCACCCCCGGGATTTTTTATGCCCGTCTGTATCCTACGCGCTCAAGGATTTTCCCGAATAAGTCATTGACATCCGGCGAAATCTTCAAAACGTAGTTGAGGACGACATACAACGGAAGCACCGCCGCCGATTTAAGCACGATATTGACAATGGGATGGAAGCCAAAATCCCAAAAGAAAAACAACAGGAACAAAACGCCGATGATACCCAATGACCACAGCGTTTTTAGGGTAAAAGGATACAGTCCGGTTTTGCGGACGACGAACCACAACTTTACAGTATTGTAGCACATCACGGAAAGCAGCGTCGCCAATGCCGACCCTGTGAAATCATCCATCGGGATAAAAATCATGTTAAGCACGATCATCAACACAACGAGCAATACACCAAATGCCAATACACTCCGAAAATACTTGGTATTGAGGATAATGGCATTGTTATTCCCCAACATCACATCATAGAATTTAGAAACACCCAATAGAAAGATCGCGATGGTGCCCGCCTCATAATTCCCTGGAATCAACCGGTACATCTGCTCGATATTGAGAAAAATCAGCAATAGGATCGCCCCACCGAAATATTGAAGGGTAATGGCCGACTTTTTATAAAGGGTGTTCAATTCATCGTATTTCTCTTCACTCATCAGCTTCGCCGTAATCGGTGCGATGATTTGCAGCATCGACCGACTGGGTACCGCAATTACGGTGGAAATGAAAATCGCGATGTTGTAAATACCGTTGCTTTCGTTCAGTCCGTACATCCCCAATAACACCTTATCGAGTTCGACCAGCAGCACGGCAATACCGCCCGACAGTATGGTCGTCAGCGAATAAACCGACAGTTCTTTCAGGTTTTTTGGCCGTTCGAATCGCAGCACCGGTTTTTTGATCGACAAAGCAAACAGCATCATGGCGAGCCATTGGCATCCGTAAATGACAACCAAGGCTTCAATGAAAGCGGCTTTCGTCAGCCATCCATACGAAACCCCAAAAAGGCCGGCCATAACCATCACGCGTACTAATACTTCACTGATCAAGTTGCCGAACACCGATTTCATATGCACCTTCGCCCAGGCGTAAAAGATCTCGAAATAGGCCATAAAAAGCCCGATGGCTGGAATCGTCCACAGGAAAGGCTGCGCGGCCGGATTGCGGGCCATCAGCGTATGGACGATGAAATCGGAGCCTAACAGGCAGAAAAGTCCCAACGGAAGGATCACCACCAACGGCAACACCAGCATGAACGACAGAAACGTTTCCCGTTCCTTTTCTGTTTTGTAGCGTGAGAAGAAACGCACCAGCGTATTGTGCACCCCAAAGGCCAGTATCGGCATCATCAGGGCTCCACCGGAAAGAATGAATCCGACAATTCCGTAGTCTTTCTTACCTAATATGGTCGTATAGAGAAACAGGGTATTGACCGCCCCGATCGCAAACCCGATGTAGGTTACGACCGTGTTGGCTGCCGATTGTTTCAATACGATGCCCATTAGCGTAGAAGTTGTGCGAGTTGGCCGGTCAGTGATTTGCGCGAATAACGTTGCAATCCGACCGGAAACGACTGCAACTTGCCCTGCTGGTACTGCCGGAAATACTGCAAGAGTTGGTCTTTCATGGCCTCTTTCTCGTCATAACGGAAGAAGCGTCCTGTGTTTGTTTCAGTAAGTAGGGCAGCAAAATCGGATCCATCCGGACCTAACGCCAGGATGGGCCGTTCCGACACCATATATTCAAACAGTTTCCCCGGAATGATACTACGCGTTTCCGGCGCATCGATTTCAATCAGTAGCAACACCTGTGAAGAACGTTGCGCCTGCACCGCCTCCTCATGTGGCAGGTACCCTTTGAGATCAAGGCAATCCGCTAGTCCGCTTTGCTCAATGGTGTTGAGCACATCCGGACTTACCGCGCCTACCAATTTTAGCGAAAATGCGTCTTTGAAACCGGGCTCGTCACGTCGCAGTTCCGCCAGACTTTCCCATAAATGAACCGGATTACGACCCGACAATAATGAACCAATATGCGCGACGGTAAACCCCTCGTCTAACGGCGGACGAACGATTTTTTCGACATCGTATCCGTTGGTGATGACTTCGATGGGCGTAGCCGTAAGCGCCTGGAACTCCGTTTTGGTAGTTTGGCTGGTAACCACTACCAAATCGGCAGTATTCAATACGGTCGCTTCGAGTATTTTGTGTCGACGCGCGGCGTAGCCCGACAATTTCAATTTGTCGTGATACCCAATCGTCGTCCACGGATCGCGGAAGTCAGCAATCCAGCGGACCGGCCGTGTCTGTTTCAACTTCAGCCCGATCAGATGCAGGCTATGCGGTGGCCCCGAGGTGATGACAGTGTCGATTCCTTCCTTTTCGATGTAAGCCGCCAAACGGCGAACGCTCGGTTTGACCCATAACACCCTGGCATCCGGAATGAACAGGTTGCCGCGTACCCATAAAAACAAACGCTCTAGAAATGATTGCTTCCGATTCGACGGAATCAGTCCGGAACTGATTTTCTTGGTTTTATTTCGGGAGAAAACAGAGGCAAGTCCGTACGGCTCTACAATCTTCCCTTTCAATACCGTGATGTTCTGTGGGACATCGGCGCACAAGGCCTCGTCTAGCAGCGGATAATGCGGGTTTTCCGGAATATAGACAACTGGATGGATACCGAAATCCGGCAGGTATTTGGCAAACTTCAGCCAACGCTGCACGCCCGGACCTCCGGCAGGCGGCCAGTAATAGGTGACAATCAGTACCTTTTTGGGCGCGCCTTCCACCCTATTCCGACTTAGGTTGCTTTTTCCGTGTCAGGTAGAGGCCGCCGCCCGTCACAAGTAAAATACCCAGACAACTGACGAGTTGGATCATGCCGCCGGTCTTGACCACATCCGGATCGAAGCGGAATTCAATCGTGTGGTTTCCGGCCGGCACCGGTAGCGCCCGTAACACGTAGTTGGCGCGTATCAGTTGGTCGGTCTGTTTACCATCGATAAACACCTTCCATCCTTTCGGATAATATACTTCTGAGAAAACCGCGAGTCCACCTTTTGTGCTTTTGACCGTATACTTCACATAGTTCGGCTGGAAGCTCGCTTTATCGAGTTGGATAGACGCCGTAGAATCGGCCGCAATTGAAGGTACCTTAAATTCGCTGGTGTTGATGATGGCCTCCTTCCGGTTATCGAAGGCTTTCATCGCCTTGATTTCGCCGTCGGCAGATGTTACCGGAATGACGCGCTGTACGAACCAGGCGTTTCCATTGGCGAACGGGTTGGTTATTTTCGCTTCCGACCCATCCCGAAGGCCAAGCAACAGATACCTTACGTTCAAAACGTTTAGCGTAGGAATGCTCTTTTTGAGTGACATCGTATTCGGATCGATGATCTCCGCCAGGTTCTGCAAGGCCGGATCTACCTGATACTGGAATAATTGCTCATAACGACGCGGACGCACAGCACTGTAGCCACCGGTCGCCTTGTGGAAGAAAGACGTTTCTCCCTGCAAGTTGCCTTGCACGTCGTACACCCGGAAAATATCCGGATCCGCTAAAATCTCCTCATCTGCCTGCGATGGTGTGAACGGTCGTTTCATTTCGGAAACGCTCACAAAACCGCGACGTCCGTCTTCGCCTTTATCCTTCGTATCAACATAGTTCCGGTCGATGGCAAAAAGGTCCGCCAGCATCAAAATGCCGACCAGCACCACGGCCAGTTGTTGTTTCACGATATTCTTTACATACAGCAAGAGCGCACCGGCTGCCGCCAGTACTAACAGCAGCGATCGCAACGCATCTGACTTGAACATCGACAGGCGGTCTTCACGCAGAGCCTCGATGAAATCATCGCCAAAGGTGGGGTTTTCCTTGCTTGTCAATGCATCGCGGATCGAACCGTCGATAGCTGAACGAAACTCGAACAGGCCACTGCTAAGATATAAGACAACGAAGAGTCCGCCCGCGACAGCCGTAGCTTTCCACAAGGCTGCAAACCGCTTGTCGGCATCCATCCGGAAAAAGGAGGTGAATCCCATTATGGCGAGCACCGGAAGGCATAGTTCCAGAATAACCTGGATTGATGAAACAGCCCGGAATTTATCATATAATGGCACCACATCCACAAAAAAGCGTGTCAGGGCATCGAAATTCTTACCCCATGAAAGTAGTAATGATAACAAAGCTCCGCCCCAGAATACCCATTTGAGTTTGCGGCGATCGGTAAAAAGACCCAGGATGGCGAGAAAAAACACCACGACCCCTATATACGCCGGCGCTTCCACAATGGGCTGGTCGCCCCAATAGGTCACCGCATACGCGTCGGCAAAACCGGATGCTTCTTCATCGGTAGCGCCCTGTCCTTTCAATAAATTAAACACGGCGCTGTCGGCTCCGAGCTTTTCTCCGTGTCCACCACCAAACAAACGCGGTGCCACCAAATCAAGGCTTTCCCCAACGCCGTAGCTGTATTCGGTGATGTAGCCGTAATCCATCGCGGAGTCGGAGGTATTCGGCGTTCCATCTGGTTTAAACGTCAATTCGGATTTGCCGCGCATACTAAAATTCGCGTATTCCGATGTGGCCATGAGGTTCGCGGCATTCGCTCCCACGGCCAACAGTACGGCCACGGCAAACGTACCGGCCACTTTCCCGAATTCACGGTATTCCTTCCGCTTGATAAATCCTACTGTATAATAGATCGCGAGGATCAACAGCAAGAACAACAGGTAATACGTCATCTGGAAATGGTTGGCATTCAGTTCCAGTGCGGTGGCGAATAAGGTCAACAAACCACCGGCGAGATAGCGTTTTCGGAACACCAGTATAATCCCGGCTATCATAAGGGGCATGTAGGCAATGGCATGTGCTTTTGCATTGTGCCCGACGCCAAGTATCACGATCAGATACGTCGAAAGTCCGAACGCCAACGCCCCGAAAAAGGCCTTTAGCGGATCGGCCCGAAGAACGAGTGCCAAGACATAAAATCCGGCGAAATACAAAAAGAGGTAGTCGGCCGGACGGGGCAGGAAGCGAATGACCGCATCCAGTTTTTTGATATAGTTATGGGGGTAATTGGCACCCACCTGATAGGTTGGCATACCACCGAAAGCCGAGTTCGTCCAATACGGTTCTTCGCCGGTGCGGGCGCGGAAATCGTTCTGCTCTTTGGCCATACCGGTGTATTGCGCAATGTCCGACTGGTAGAGCGTCTTGTTTTGGAGTACGGGATAAAAGTAAACGAGTGCCACCAAAACGAAGCCCAGAAAGGCCAGCAGGTGCGGGTAATTACGCTGTAACAATTTCATCAGGAGCGAATAAGTTGGATGCCGAAACCACTGTTTTCGGCCTGCACAAACTTACTCAATTTCTTCGTAATCGATGTATTCACCGACGATTTTGCGCTCTTTCGGACGCTCACTTTGGGGAGTGGGCTCGCGGTGCATTTGTTGCTGGCGCTGCTGTTGTTCGCGGAAGCTCTCTTCGGCCTTACGCACCACCGTCTTCACGACAACGGGAAAGAACATTCGCACCGCAATCTTCGCGAGATAATAAAAAAGAACAATGAAAAAAAGGGTTTCGATCAGGTTCGCAAAGGTAGCCGTCTGCATGAGCGAATTTTTTTCAAAGGTAGCTATTGCTGTCCGTAAAAATGCGCCCTTCGTCCTAAATAAATGATAAAAAGCACTACATTTGGATGACTCTCAAAATACCGCACATGCCCAGAATACCGTGTTTTTCCCTTTTTGTCACCCTTTTTACGGTGGCGTTTGCGTCTGCACAATTTACAGATGAAATCAACTCCAACCGTCCGGGAAAGTCCTATGGCGCGTATTCCGTCGGACAAAGTCTGTTTCAGGTGGAAAGCGGGTTTTACTATATTTCAGAAGACCATGCCCTTTTAGAGACGAAATCGAGCGGTATGGGTGTCGACCTGCAACTGCGTTGGGGACTTTTTAAGGAAGAACTCGAATTCATTGCCGACTTGCAGTACCAGGCCGACCGCCTCACCACACCCATCGGATCGGAGTCGCGCAGTGCCTTGCGGCAAACTGTTTTGGGCGCGAAGTACCTGCTGTATGATCCCTACAAAAAAGTCGATGATGGCAAGCCCAAACACGAAGAATTACTGAGTTGGAAGAAGAAACATAAGTTTAAATGGAGACAGTTAATCCCTTCTATTTCAGCCTTTGCCGGATTTAACTTAAACTTCGACAATCCGTTTACGTTTGAAACCGATCCTGCTATCAGTCCGAAAGTAATGATTATCACGCAAAACCAGTTGAGTGGCGGGTACGTGGTGGTTTTGAACCTCATTGCGGATAAGATTGGCTCTGATTACCCCAGTTACGGCTATATCCTTACCATTACGCGCGGCCTGAATGAAAAGTGGTCGCTGTTTTTTGAAAACCAGGGTTTTAAAAGTAACTTCTACTCTGATTCCATCCTGCGGGGCGGTGCTGCCTACCTCATGACCGAAACCATGCAATTCGATGCTTCGGTATCGACCAACATGAAAGATACCCCTTCGATCTTTTACGCCGGCGCCGGTATTTCATGGCGTTTCGACAAAAATTATAAGCCCGTGCTCATCCGTTCTGATAAAGACAAGGACAAAGACGGGAAGGGCAAAGACAAGAAAGATAAAAAGAAGAAAAAGAAGCGTAAAGACGAAGTTGACGTTCCGGCACCATGATTACGATTACAGAAGCTCTCACTAAGAAACAAATGCGGGAATTCGTGAAATTCCCGTTTTCACTTTATAAAGGACATCCGTATTGGGTGCCTCCGATCATCGCTGACGAACTCGAAAGTTTCGACCGCGAGAAAAACCCGGCATTTGATTCCGCGGAAGCGCACTTCCTCCTCGCCTATCGCGACGGCAGGATCGTCGGACGACTGGCGGCTATTGTCAATTGGGATGAAGTACGTGTGCAGGGAAAAAAGAAAATGCGTTTCGGTTGGTGGGATGTCATCGACGACATCGAGGTGACGAAAGCACTGCTGGAAAAAGTCGAAGCGATCGGACGCAAGCACCACCTCGACCACATCGAAGGCCCGATGGGATTTTCGAACCTTGACAAGGTGGGCGTTGTAACAGAAGGATTTGATAGTATAGGATCGATGATTACGTGGTATAATTACCCGTATTATAAAGACCATCTCGAGCAACTGGGGTTTGTAAAGGAGAAAGAATACCTGGAAAATAAATTCTATTTTCGATCGATCCAGCCGGAGATCTTTGCCAAGGCGGCGGAACTGATCAAAAAGCGATACACATTGACGCCGGTGAATTTCACCAAAACACAAGACATCCTGCCGTATGTCGACGAGATGTTCGATTTGTTCAATACATCGTATGAGCGCTTGTCGAGTTTCGTGGCCATTAACGAAAAACAGAAGGCCTACTTTAAACGGAAGTACATTAGTTTCATCAACCCCGAATATATCAAATTCATCGTCGATAAAGACGGTAAGATGATCGCCTTCAGCATTGTAATGCCCTCTTTTGCAAAAGCGTTGAAAAAGGCCAATGGTCGCCTGTTTCCTTTCGGACTGTTCCATTTACTGAACGCCCGCAAGAATTCGAAAGAAGTACTTTTTTACTTAATTGGTATCCATCCCGACTACCAAAACCGGGGCGTTACGGCTATCATTTTTGAAGAATTCCACAACACATTAGCAGCAAAAGGGACAGAGGAATGCATCCGAACTCCGGAATTGGAAGACAACCACGCCATTCACAATATCTGGAAGCACTTCGACCCAGTGGTGTTTCGGAGGAGGAGGACGTATATGAAGGAGTTAGAAGAAGCGAGGAGTGAGGAGCAAGGAGCGAGGAGCAAACAGTAGCGTGCTACAAAATAAAAAAGCCCGACGTTGGAAGACATCGGGCTTTTTCTATTATGACAGCAGGATTACGATACGTCGACCGTAGTTTCCTGGGCAATTTTCTTATACGTGCCGTTCGTGAGTTTTTCGCGGATGGCTTCAAAGGCGGCAAGCGTTTCGTCGATGTCGCTGATAGTGTGTGAGGCCGTCGGAATCATACGCAGTAGGATGATGCCTTTCGGGATGACAGGATAGACGACGATCGACAGGAAGATATGGTAATTCTCACGCAGGTCGTTGACCATCACCATCGCCTCGGGGATGCTTCCTTCGAGATAGACCGGCGTTACGCAGGTATTGGTATCCCCGATGTTGAAACCACGCTCCTTAAGACCGTTCTGTAGGTAATTGACGTTTTCCCACAGTTTGTCTTTCAGTTCCGGCATGCTACGCAGCATTTCCAGACGTTTCAAAGCACCCACTGTGAAGATCATCGGGAGCGACTTGGCAAACATCTGCGAACGCAGGTTGTATTTGAGGTAATCAATAATGTCTTTATCCGCGGCCACGAACGCCCCGATACTCGCCATCGATTTGGCGAACGTCGAGAAATATACGTCGATACCGTCCTGGCAGCCCTGCTCCTCACCTGCTCCGGCGCCGGTTTTACCGAGCGTTCCGAATCCGTGCGCGTCGTCCACCAATAGACGGAAGTTGTATTTTTGCTTCATCTCGACGATCTCGCGCAGTTTGCCTTGTTGGCCGCGCATGCCGAATACACCTTCGGTAATCAGCAGGATGCCCCCGCCGTTTTCCTCCGCCATTTTAGTGGCCCTTTGCAGGTTCTTTTCGATGCTTTCGACATCGTTATGCTTGTAGGTAAACCGTTTCCCCATGTGGAGGCGGACACCATCGATGATACAGGCATGCGAATCGACATCATATACAATGACGTCATTCTTGGTCACCAACGCGTCGATGATAGACACCATGCCCTGGTAACCGAAATTCAAAAGGTAAGCTGCTTCTTTGTGTACGAAGGCCGCCAGTTCATTCTGCAGTTGCTCGTGAAGCGTCGTGTGTCCGCTCATCATACGCGCGCCCATCGGGTAGGCCGCGCCGTATTGCAAGGCGGCTTCCGCGTCAGTTTTACGCACGTCCGGGTGGTTCGCGAGTCCGAGATAATCATTGATACTCCAGTTCAATATTTCACGTCCGTGAAACATCATCCGGGGTCCGAGTTCGCCTTCCAGCTTCGGAAAAACGTAATAACCTTCGGCCTGCGATGCCCACTTTCCGAGCGGGCCTTTATTATGCTGAATCCTTTCGAACAGATCTTTTACCATGACAGTCGTACCTAGTTTTTAGTTCGTTGCAAAAGTACGGATTTCTCCCATAGTTTCATAGACATCCTGTTGTTACTTCACCGGCAGAAAACGCTTCCTCTTTATGTGCCAAACTATACAAATAAAGGATGGTCATGGTCTTCGTGTTTGAAAATGGGATGTTGGGGATACATCGCCTGGATATCCTCATAATCCCGATAAAAGTCGTCTTCCTCTAGGTCATCCGGCACCCCGTCGTATCGCCGCCGTAACTGATGTGCGAGAAGAATCACGGCAGAGCCCGCGACGATGGTGAGGAGGATGTTGGAGAGTTTCATGGCGGTAGTTTTAGGTAAGATACAACAATTCAACGAACTAGCAAAGGCCAGGTGCCGGAAGTACGGCAAAACCCCGAATGATATAACGGTTTCGAAGGAGGATATAACACACCCGCTTGCCCTTTATCGCAATTTTGGGAAAACAAACCACAACCCATGCTTTCTAACGTCCCGACCAACTCCTTCTCCGATCACCCTGCTCCCCTCTGGATGCAAACGGAGCCCTTCCTTATGATTGATCCGGTTTGGAAAAGCGGGTTTTCGATTGTCATTCTACCTTATACAGGTACCCACCAACGTACGGCGCAACATCTGGCGACGTGCTGATCTGACGCTGATTAGGGGTGCTTGAAACGTTAGCCGTGGCGGTATTATAATGGGTAGGTGCCGCCATGTGTGAAGGGGGCTGTTGTAAGACAGCTCCTTTTTTTATAGGGCCATAAGTGCCATTTTAGTTGCGGAAGATGTACGCACGTCAAACAGTCGCACTTCCCGACTTTTCGTATCTTTCGACCAAACAACCCCGATGGATCATCCTGTTATACACGACACCAAACGTCACCGATTCGTACTCGAACTCGACGGCGGTCGGGCGCTGGTCACGTATAGACTGTTTGAGGGAGGTATCGCCTTCCTGCACACCGAAGTGCCCTCCGCTTTTGAAGGGCGCGGCATCGCGGCACAACTGGCGAACCATGTACTCGAATACGCAAAAGAGCACCAGTTGAAGGTGAAGCCCTACTGCCCGTATATAAAGTCCTATATTGACCGGCATCCGGAGTACCAGTCGATATCGCTCTTCCACACTCCTACTGCGGAATGACGGCTGACGATTACGGATTCGTATTTCGCTTTTTATCGATTTATGTATTTTTTAGGTTTATAATTTTCGCATTTTGTAAGTAAATCGTAAATTTGAGTAGAGTGCCCTCAAAATTGACTTACAAAAAGTGATTGAACAACCCCTAGTTCCGCTTCCGCTATGATCCTGGTCGTAGATGACAAGCGGGAGAATATCCTTCCCCTCCAGAAGATACTCGACTTACACGGACTGTCGTCAGAAGCGGCCGAGTCTGGAGAAGAAGCCTTGCGTAAAATCCTCAAGACCGATTATTCCCTTATCATCCTCGACGTTCAGATGCCCGGCATCGACGGTTTTGAAGTCGCCGAAACGCTTGCCGGCAGTAACCGCACCAAAGACATCCCCGTCATCTTTCTATCGGCCGTCAACAAACAGAAGCGTTTCATTTCAAAAGGCTATGAGAGCGGCGGCGTTGACTATATCACAAAACCCGTCGATCCGGAACTGTTGGTCTTAAAGGTCAAGACCTTCCAAAAACTACACGAACAGAAGAAAGAACTTGAGGCCATTCGCGACCTGCTTTCCAAAGAAATCGAAATACGCAAACAGGCGCAGCACGAGCAGCAGATCGCCAACGAAGGACTCGAGTCAAAAGTGGCAGAACGCACCCGTGAACTGCGGGCCAAAAATGAAGAACTGGAACTTCGGAATCACGAACTCCAACAGTTCTCCTGGGTCGTCTCGCATGACCTTAAAGAACCGCTCCGAAAGATATCGATGCTCGTCAAAATGATGCGCGAAAAATACCTGTCATCCGACGAAAAAGCCATCGATTATGCCGATCGCACCGTTACCGCCGCAGAACGGATGTCAAGTCTCATCAACGACCTACTCGACTATTCCCGCTTGTCGTCGAAGGTAGCCACCGAGAAAACCGATCTCAATGAGGTCCTGCGTGAGGTCATTGCCGATTTTGACCATCTGATCGAGGCAAAAGGCGCGGTCGTAGTGGTTACGCCCTTACCGGTCATCACGGCCATTACGAGTCAACTCCGGCAATTGTTCCAGAACCTGATAGAGAACGCGCTCAAATTTTCCAAACCCAATGGGCAGCCCCGTATTACCATCTCCGGTGAACGGGTTGCCACCAAAGACTTTGACGCCGTGGCCGATCCCAACGGGGCGTTTTGCCGTATTACCGTTGCCGACAATGGTATCGGCTTTGACGAGGTCTACCTCGAAAAGATATTCGTCGTCTTCCAGAGTCTGCATGACCGACTGGACTATGAAGGAACCGGCATCGGACTTGCCATCGCCAAAAAAATCATCGAGAAACACAACGGTCTGATCACGGCGCGCAGTCGTGTGGGTGAAGGTGCCACATTCATCATCCTGTTACCCGTATAGCCATGAAGACAGTGGGCGACCGCGAGAAATGCCTGGCTGTGGGTGCCGATGACTATTTGTCAAAACCCTTTGATGTCGATCGCCTGATGCACTTGCTAAACCGCCACTGATATGATAGACGACCGTGAACTTGAGTTGCTGATACAGGAAGTGGACAACTACTATGGCTACGATTTCAGTGGCTATTCCCGGGCTTCGCTCAAGCGCCGGGTAGAACGGGTTTTCCTGCTTGATGGCTATCACTCGTTCCATGACCTGCTTTCGCGCGTCAGGCAGGATGAAGCCTACCTCGCCCGCCTTGTAGAGGAAGTAACGGTGAATGTAACCGAAATGTTCCGCGATCCGGGTTTTTATCGGGCACTGCGGCAATACATCCTCCCTGCCCTGGGCACCAAGCCCTTCTTGCGTATCTGGCACGCGGGCTGCTCGACCGGTGAAGAGGTCTATTCGATGGCTATTGTCTTGCATGAGCTGGGATTGTTGGACAAAACACTTTTGTATGCGACCGACCTCAATGCCCATGTACTCGACATCGCTCGCGCCGGTGTTTTTCCGCTTCGGACGATGGCGCAGTATTCCGAAAACTACCGGTTGGCGGGCGGCGTGTCGGATTTCTCGGATTATTACACGGCCAACTACGGACTTGCGAAATTCCAGGAAAGCCTATCCACGCGGATGGTTTTCTCCCAACACAACCTCGTATCGGATCATTCGTTCAATGAATTTGACCTCATTCTGTGCCGGAACGTGCTGATTTACTTTGACAAAGACTTACAAGACCGCGCCCTCATGCTGTTTGACGAGAGCTTGTCGCGTTTGGGGTATCTCGCCCTGGGCAGTAAAGAAACGATCAAGTTCTCGCCGTTGAAACCCCGCTACGAACCATTCCAGAAGGAAAAAATATGGAAGAAACTACATTAGCGCGGCCGTGTCGCCTTTTGGTCATCGGCGGTTCGGCGGGCCGTCTTGACATCTTATAGCAGGTCATACCCAAACTCGAACCCGTTTCCTTCCCCATTGTGATCGTGCTACCCCGTCGGAATTCAGAGGATCTTGCACTATAAGAATGAATGGAAACCAAATCGGCGCTGCCAGTGGGTGCGTGACTATCGAAGCGGGATGGATAGAACCGGTCGTCCGGAACGAGAATCTGGTCGACTACATCCACCAACTCGACTCAGGTATTTTGTAGCGCCAGGTGCCACGCATAATCGAACAACGGCACCAACAACACCGCAATCGCCGCGGCCACCAACGCATAACGCGGTTTTCGGATATAAAGGAAGCCAGCCGTAAACACGATACCTAGTGACAACAACGTGGCCCGCACCGCAAACCGATTGGCCAGCAGGTCTTTCAACGAGTCAGGTAGCAGCGGATTCGATAAAGACGAATGCGCGTGCAGGTATTCATATACGATCAAACCCAGCCGTAGTGTCAAAAACAACAACAGTCCGATGGCGACACGGGTGGCAAGGGTTTCGTTCTGGGTTGTTTCGTTGCGCATGTAATGGGTTTAGTACGCCAGCAAGTCCATCAACTCTTTCTCAAACCGTCCTTTCGGCAGGTACTGGTCTTCGAGCGCCTTCGTAAACGGGATCGGACTGTCGAGGCTTGCCACACGGCGTACCGGACCGTCGAGGTATTCGAAACACTGCTCGGTAATCATGGCGGCGATGTCGCTTGCCACACCGCCAAACAGCGAATCTTCCTGTAGGATGATGGCTTTACCGGTTTTACGTACCGACGCAAAGATCGCCTCCGTGTCGAGGGGTTGCAGCGTGCGCAGGTCGAGGAGGTCGGCCGAAATATCCGGATGGTTGGCCAGCGTCTCCAATGCCCAGTGCACACCCGCCCCGAAGGTGATGATCGTGATGTCTTTTCCTTCCTTCAACAACGACGCCTGTCCGAACGGCAGGGTGTAGTAATCCTCGGGAACGTCCTGGTAAATGCTTCTGTATAATAGTTTGTGTTCAAAGAACATCACCGGGTTCGGGTCGTTGATCGCCGTATTCAGCAGTCCTTTGGCATCGTACGGAAACGCCGGGTACACCACTTTCAGTCCGGGTGTTTTTGTAAACCACGCCTCGTTTGTCTGCGAGTGGAACGGTCCGGCCTGTGTGCCCCCGCCGCAGGGCATACGCACCACCACGTCGGCCTTTTCCTGCCAGCGGTAGTGCACCTTGGCGAGGTAGTTCACGATTGGGTTAAAACCGGTCGAGACGAAGTCAGCAAATTGCATTTCCACCACCGCTTTATGTCCGTTGATCGAGAGTCCCATTCCGGCCGAAACCACTGCACTTTCGCAGATTGGCGTGTTACGCACGCGTTCTTTTCCAAACGCCGCCACAAAACCCTCCGTCACTTTAAAGGCACCACCGTATTCGGCGATATCCTGCCCCATGATTACGAGGTTCGGGTGGCGTTCCATCGATTGTTTCAGGCCTTCCGAAATGGCATCGATCAGGCGGATGTTCTTTTTGTGTCCGAAGGCCATCACTTCGTTATAGCGGAACGGTGCATAAACATCGCCCAGTTCCTCCTCATACGTCGCTTCGATTTCGGGTTCGGTCTGCACACGCGCCCAATGCTCGTCGATCTCCGCCTTAAGTGCCGCGCGGATCTCGGTATCGACCGCTTCGGACAGCACGCCGGTTTCCATCAGGAAGCGTTGGTAATTGACGACAGGGTCTTTCTCCGCCCAGAGGTCCATCAACTCCTGCGGCACGTATTTGGTGCCCGACGCTTCTTCGTGTCCGCGCATACGGAACGTCTTGAATTCCAGTAATACCGGACGCGGATTTTCAGCCATCGACGCCTTCAGGTCGGCAATCGCCGTATAGACATCGAGGATGTTGTTGCCGTCGAGGATATGGCTTTCCATCCCATATCCCTTGCCTTTATCGGCCAGGTTCTCGCAGCGGTATTGTTCGTTGGTCGGCGTTGAGAGTCCGTACCCGTTGTTCTCAATGATAAAAAGCACCGGCAGGTCCCACACGGCGGCGATGTTGAGCGCTTCGTGGAAATCGCCTTCGCTGGTAGCGCCTTCACCCGTAAACACAGCCGTTACCTTGCCGTTCCCTTTCAGTCGGTCAGCCAGCGCAATACCGTCGGCAACGCCCAATTGCGGACCGAGGTGCGAGATCATCCCGATAATTTTGAACTCCTGCGTGCCAAAGTGGAACGAGCGGTCACGTCCTTTTGTAAAGCCGTTCGCTTTCCCCTGCCATTGCGAGAACAGGCGGTAGAGCGGGATTTCACGGGTAGTAAACACGCCCAGGTTGCGGTGCATCGGCAGGATGTACTCGTCTTTGTCGAGCGCGGTGGTCAGTCCAACGGAAATTGCCTCCTGCCCTATCCCGGAAAACCATTTCGAGACCTTACCCTGGCGGATGAGTACCAGCATTTTCTCTTCGATGAGACGCGGTTTCAGGATGTTACGATAAAGAAGTAAAAGCTGTTCGTCGGTAAGCTGGCGGCGGTCGAAATTCATGGTAACTATAACGTTATTGTAAGCGGTGGCAAAGGTAGGGTTAATTAGCGAATGAATCAATTAGCGGATTAACGAATGGGATGATTAGCGAATTAGCAAATTAGCGAATGGAATTGGTCAATTAGATAAATTAGAGAATGAGATAATGGGGGAATTGAGTAAGTGAGTCCCTTAGTTACTGAGTAGATGAGAAAGAACGTCCAACCACCAACTACTGACTACTGACCACTGACTACTGACTGCGACTGAGACCGAGACTCGAAAAGGTCCCTCGCTGCGCTCAGGATGACGCGGGAGTTGCCGGGCACCTGGATTTCTCGGCTGCGCTCGAAATTGGAGCCGGTAAACCCTGTGGTGGGCACAATTGGGTTTACTCGAAAACAAGACGGGTTGGCTGAACGGGTATTTCGAGCGCAGCCGAGAAATCCCCATGCGGGGAACAAATGCCGTCATCCCCAGCGAAGCGAGGGACCTCCGAGGAAGGATTACTAAGTCCTTAACAAGGCTTCCTTCGCTGCGCCTGGTAACGGGATGTAGTGCGTTAGTCTCTGAGTGTTTGCGTCCGGGCGCGACTGAGACTGCCTACTGCCACTGACAACCGACTACTAACTACTGATAGACACGTACGTAATCGATCGTCATCGTCTGCGGGAACGGCGTTCCGTTGTTTGGAAAACCGACATAATTTCCGCCGACGGCCACATTGAGGATCATGAAAAACGGATGATCGTATACCCAATCGCCGGGAACCTGGTTTTTCTCGATACGTTTGTACAAGAATCCATCTACGAAAAAGTCGATTTTCTGGGCGTCCCACTCCACAGCAAAAATGTGGAAGCCGGTATCGAAGCGGTCGTTCTCAAATGCATAACTCCCGGAGATCGCATTCGCACCGGAATAGCCGGGTCCGTGAATGGTGCCGTTCACGATACTTGGCAATTGGCCGCGAAGTTCCATTACATCGATCTCGCCACAGTTCGGCCAGCTTACTTCATCAATATTGGATCCGAGAAGCCAAAATGCCGGCCATAATCCTTGTCCGTACGGTGTTTTCAGACGTGCCTCGTAGCGACCGTATGCTTGCGAGAACAAGCCTTTTGTTTTGATGCGGGCCGAGGTGTATTGCGAACCGTTATAGCTTTCCCGCAATGCGGTAATAACCAAATTTCCGTTACCGTCCATCGACACATTTTGGGTGCGATCGGTATAATACTGAAGCTCCTGATTTCCCCAGCCATTGGCCCCGGTACCGATATCAAACGCCCATTTGCTGGCGTCAGGCGATGCGCCGGCAGCACCATCGAATTCGTCGCTCCAGGTTAACTGCCAATTGCGCGCGTCAATCTTCTGCTCTTTATCCGGTTCGCAGGCCGTCAGAGACATCAAAGTAATGGACGCTAAAATTATTTTGAAAGGTGTAGCCTTTTTCATTGCTTAATCTTTTAATTACGGAAGTAAATATTATCCAGGTAAATGGTTCCATTACCGTCAAACTTCATCTGGAACACATTCGACAAATTAACGGGCGTAAAACTGGTGAGTGGAATATCGATACTGTTCCATCCACCGATAGTCGGAACCGTTAACGTGACAGACTTTTCAACCGGCCCGGGGCTAATCAAATACACTTTCAAACTCGTGGAATTAGCCGAGTAAAAATCGAGGTGCAACACGTTTCGGTTGGTCACATTCTGTGCACTTCCCAACTCAATTCCCTGATAATTCAATCCGCCATAACGCAAGGTGTTATTGCCGGCAATGGGCACTTGGGTTACTTGTGTAGTCTGTCCCCAATTCGGATTGAAATTGGTTCCCGCTACATTGGTATACGCATCGCTGAAGATGGAGGTGACATTGCTGGCGGCGGCGGTAGGTGTTGGAGCGGCGGCAGTAGGCACCACCGGAATTACGCTTCCGTTATTGAACAGGTAGATGTTATCGGCATAGAAGTTCGATATGTTTGTTCCTTCAAATATCACTTGTGCCAAATGCGCCCTGCTGGTCAATCCGGTGAAACTCGTAAAAGGAATGTCAAGGCTCACCCAGTTTTGTGCCACTAGCGTTGGGCTGGTATAAGTAACCGTGTGACCTGTGTCATTGCCGCCTCCGAAAACGCCATCACTACCAAAATCAACCAATCTGATTTTGAAATTCGCCCCCGCAGCCAAGGTTCCGGGAATGTAGATATCCGCATGGAAGTGCGACATCAAAGTGGCATCGACGGTTGGATTGGAAAACTGGACGCCCACAAAATTGAAGTTCGTGTAGTTCAATACATCATCGCCATTAACGGTAAAATCGGATGATTGTGTGGTTTGATAGGGTTGCCAATACCCATTGTAATAATCAACCGGAACGTTGGTGTAGTGATTGGAAAAAAGGGAAATAACCGTATTGGCGGCTTCTGTTGGTGTCGGTGCGCTTGTAAAAGCCCCCAACGAATTTATCGTAAGTGAACCAAGCGCATCCTGCCCATTGAGGGTAGCCGTAATAACAGCGCTTCCCGTACCGACTGTAGTGACCACGCCGGCTTCATTGACGGTAGCAACCGCTGGATCAGAGGAAGAAAAAACCAAATAAGAAGACGACATCGATACATTTTGATTGACGGCATTTGGCATACTAAACATGGCAAGAATGCCGTCAATCGTGTTCGTAACGCCGTTGAAGGACGTGGTCACTTTGTCTAAACCGTTCACGATGGAAGCTTGTCCGTGCGCAATGGTTCCCAGGTTTTCAAATTTTACATCATCGATCCAGAACGAATAGCCATTGCCATTTTCCGGGCCTTCTGAATAATAGAACATGCCTTTTTCCACTTTCAATTTAGACGCATCCGGAATAGGGATGATATACTTTCTCCAGGTTGTAGTTAAACTCAATCCTGAAACAGACGCCTGGTATTTGTTAGCTCCCAAATCAATGCCAAAACCCGCTACATCCAACGTAGCGGCTACGGAACTTTTGGCCCAAAACGTAAGGGCGTTGTAACCCGATAGATCACGTCCGACGGTGGTAAAAAAGGCGCCCCCGGCGTAGGTACCGAGTGGGTCGTTTACATTGGGAACATCGATTCGCATCGAAGCAGCCGAATTGTTACGCGTGACCTCACTGTCAACCTGAAAGGCGGTAATAACGCTATTGCTGAATGCCGCGTAGTTCAGTCCGGCACTAAAGGTGTCGATGAAAACGTCGGGATTAGAAGAATACTTGGCCTCTTCAAAATCATCCGGATCGTTTTCACAAGCCGACAAAAAAACTACTACCAGGCAAAAAGCAGCACGTTTTAGCGTTTGATTATTAAAAATTGATTTCATAGTCTATTTTTTTAATTTATAACATTAATGTGGATGTAGGTCCTGATTTCCCACTCGTTACCGTTATCAAATCCTACTGCCGTTGGATCCGGCACCCATTCGCCCGCCGGATTTAACACCTGGGTTGGATTGTATCTTGGAGAATACTGGTCTAAGCTTCTCCAGGTTCCGCGGATACCGATGCGGGTTCCGGGAAGGATGAACCAATCCGGTTTTCCGATGTCAAGTGACAGGTCGGCCATCAATTGCAGTGGGAAGGTAAGGTTAAAGTCGCGATGGTAATCGTAAGGTCCCCAATCGTTTACACGTACAAATGAGTTCAATTTGATTTTCTTATAGATGACACGCATATCCATTCCGTAACGGTGGATGGTACGGGCATCACTACCGTTGGCTTGTGCATCGCCTCCATACAACGTGGTAATAAAGCCAAAGTCGCGGCTTAACTTGGATACAATGCGCGCGTTTACTTCCCATAAATCGGCGGCCGGCGCAGCACCGTCGAACGCAAATGTGGTTCTGCCATTTCCTAAGATACCGATAGCGGCATCCTGCGTGGTGGGTAAATGGCGGTACACGAAGCCCAAACTGGTTGAAAACTTCGCATCTTCTGAACGGTCATTATCCCAATCGTACATCCAGGTACCCGGTGTTGGGTCGAAAGTGAACAGAATTTCACCGGCGACCTGTTCGCGGTTCGCCCGTACTACAAACGGATCTTCTAAGATATTTCTCGGTCTTCCGGGCGCCGGGGCATCCGCACTAATAGGACCTTCCAATGGTTTCTGCCACAAGAAGTTCGGTGCAATCTGCAATTTTCCTACCGTATACGTCAGACCCGTCAGGAAATTGTATTGGTTGCCACTTCCGCTGTCTTTCAAGCGCCAGCCGGTAAAGGTTTGTGTCAAGTCGGCTCCCCCATTGGCTACCAGGCCCATTGCAGCTCCTTGTCCGTACCAGTTGAACTTCCCTCCTGTGTAGGTCAGTTTCATTTTTCCGCCCCAGTTATCTTTCGATTCAATTTGCGTTTGGGAAACTTGCGTGTTACTTCCTTCACCACGAACCACCTGGTATTCCCTGCCATTTAAGGGTTGTCCGGCCCAAATTCCGCCCAAATCAACGCCAAATTTCCCGAATTTTCGGTTCATGTGGAGCGTCCATCTTCTTGTTTTCGGTTGCGGGATCGCGAAGGAACTTTCGGTCACCCCCTGTTGTTGCAAGTCTTCATGGAAAACGGTGGTCAAATCGAACTTCCCTATTTTTTTGGTATATTTGACGAGTAATGCCGGGTTCGCGCCCCACCACAATTGCGGTCCGAATGCGACTTTTAATCCGTTCAGGAATTTTTTGCCTTCCACTTCAAAACCGGAGGGCGCAATACCATTGTAGATATCGATTTGGTTCCCGTAGTTGGCTTCGGGATACAAGCCGAAGAAATCGCCTTCATACCCCCAATGGTAGTGTCCGGTACGGTAAAAACCGGTTAAGTTGAAATATTTATGGTTCCAATTATAGCTCGCCCTGTAGACCTGAATCCGGTTGACGTCCTGTAATTGTATGTCGCCGTCCGGACTTTCAACCGTGACGGGACGACCCCGGTTTTCGTAGAAAATCTGATCGATGGGGTTTTGTGCGACATTCCCTAAAATATTGAACTCTACATTCAAACTCGTATTGGATGACGGATTCGCGCCTACTCCAACAAAATACGATTGCATATGGTCAAAGCCCAGTTGGTTGGGATATTCGGTTGGGTTCGGTGCCGGATCGTTCGGAGTGGTTATCAGTGAACCACCCGTATTGAAGGTGGTGAATTCGGCAGACAAACGGCTGAAATGAATTTTCGAGCCTTTGGTAGACTCAAGGGCCGCCTTATCCGCTCTTGCCCGTAGCGAAGCATCCATAATCTGGGCCTTCTCGAAAGTGGTGTTTAGGGAAGTGCCCTGCGCATACGGATTGAATTGGTGAATTTCTTTTAGGACATAATACGCCGTGCGGGGATACAATTGATAGAATCCCTGTTCGTTCGCCGGGCCTTTGGCACAAATTCCAAACCATTCTTCATTCATGTTGTTTTCGCCTTCGGTGTAATCCCGGATGTAGCCGCCATTCGACCATGACGCGTTGGTATCGTGCACATCCAGATTTTTGGTTTGCCCAAATTTCCACCAACCATCACTAAATTGGAACGTAAAACCTCCCAGGCAGTTTCCGGCTTTTCCCATTCCGGCTGCATTCTCATATATTTCTTTCCAGTTGCCTTTTAAATAGTAGGCCTGTGCATTTTGATCTTCCTGATTGGTCAGCACGTTGAAGGCATCTGCCCCAAACTCGGTAAACATCACGGGTTTTCCGTATTCTCTTTTCACCCGTTCAAATAAGTCTCCAAATGAGGCACCGCGGTATACGTTGGTTCCGAAAACGTCAACGTCTTTACATTCTTTGGCGATGATATCGAGAAAAAGTAAGTCTCCGTTACACATCGCAATCGGATGCGAGGTATCAATTGCTTTCATACTTACGGCTGCCTCGTTGAAAAGCTTGTACATAGCGTGCGCCCGGGCGGTCGATTTTCGATCCTCAACTGGAATATCCTCTGTTTCTGCACCGTCCCAAAACAAACCGTAGTTGTTTTCATTTCCTAACAAAAACAGTAACAATCCTTTGGTGTCTTTATACTCTGCAGCCATTTGCGTAACCTCTTGCAACAACAACTCTTTGGTTTTCGCATCCGAATACTCGGTATTGGGTGTCCAAACACCGTCGATCGTCAAACCGTAACGTCCGAATGAGTGATTGAGCATGGTGTAGATGCCGTAGTTGGTGTAGACATACTCGATCCATTTTTTGGGCATACCCGAATAGACCCGGATGGTATTGACACCCATATTTTTGAGTAGTCCCATTTCATCATCCAATGCCTGTTGGATAAATGCATCGGGCTGATTCCACAAGCTGTACGAATAATTGGTTCCAATCGGAAAATAGTCCCAATTCATTCCATTGATGATGAAATCTTTTCCATTGACTTTGAGTTTCATCTCAGAAGTACTCTTTTCAACGCTGACTTTATCAGTTTGCGCGTGTAAAAGAGAGACTCCAAAAAACAGCAGAAAAAATATTTTTCTCATTTGGTAAAACGGATTTAGATGAATGGCAGTGTTGTTAATGTTTTTATAAAAGTAAGTAGATAATATATTATATTTAGCGGTTATACCTCAACAAAAAATATACGTTCTTAAAATTGTGATGAAAAGTCGAAAAGTAGCTTGGAATAAGGACTTTAACGCTATTGTAAAAGCTAACTAATAGCGATAAAACGCCAGGTAGCAACCCTCCATGTTGTGGTGGTGTATAGGTAAATAGAGCCGATTTGATAGGTTTAAATCGATAAAATATACTCTACCAAGCCCTTTTCGTGCGGTAAATTCATTTTTTTTCGCAAACGATATCGCTTAATTTCAATACTTCGTACCGAAATATTCAATAATGGGGCAATTTCTTTAGAGGATAAGTTCAATCGAAGATACGCACACAAACGCAAATCGTTTGGCGTTAAGGAAGGATGTGCTTGTTTGACTTTCTTTAAAAAGTCTTTGTCAACGATATCAAATGCGTCTTTGAAACCTTTCCAGGTATCTTCTTCGGAAATATTTCGATTGATAATTGAGATCACCGATTTGATGCTTCGGCTATTGTCTTCTTCTGATGTTTTCTTTAAATCTTCTTTAATAAGAGCCAATAATTCGTCTTTCTTGATCAAACTCATGGTCGAAACGGCAAGCTCTTTCCTTTTAGCATCTACATCCTGCGTTAATTGTTCATTTCTGATTTTCATCAATTGCTGCTCATTTTCAAGCTCTTTGATTTCGAGCAAGCGATTGTTTTCTTCAATCAATTTCTCGCGTTGACGGCTGTAGTAGTTTTTGTATTGCTTATTAACATAATGAAGCATAAAGCCGAACACGATCAAATAGATGACAATCGCCAAATTGGTGGCATAAAATGGTTTCCTAATCGAAAATTCATACACACCAATATTGTCTGAAAAAGAATTTGATGTTCGGGCTCTAACTTTGAAAACATAGTCACCCGGAGGAAGGTTTTTAAAATTAACGGTAGTTTTCGAACTCCATTCACTCCATTCATCTTGAAATCCGCGTAGCGAATACTGATATTCCGTAAAAATATATTTGTTGTATTCGGGAACTGTATAGGTAAATGTGATGTTATTTTCGTTGTGATTGAAGTCACCACTCTGTGTAATCGAATGACTTTTTTGGCTTTTATTGCGTTCATTGATCGCAATATCTGTAATGGAAACTTTATGATTTTTAAGGTTCAGTTCATTGATATTGAAAACATAAAAACCATCTGTAGTTCCTATCAAATAATCGCTATTCGAAAGTTGGGTAATATTTTCATAGCCCAACATAGAGGTGGACAATGTTGCTGGAATAGGAATACTGTTTCGTTTTAAACTTGAATTGAGTTTGTTTACGGTGTAATAGTTGATATAGCTTTTCGTAAACAACCATAATTTGTTTGCATTGTCTTTGATTAATCGCCCTGAAGAATATTCATTGTGGTTAAAAACCGTACTCAGGGACGCGTCTTTTTCGAATTGCTTTGTTTTTTGATTGAGTTTAAAGACACCGTCCTTATATACATAGTAAATATGCTTATTAAACGTAGCTAAACTGGCATTTTTACCCTTTGGCGGATTCGAATACGTAAATAAATTGAGGCATTGCGTCAGGTTTTTGGTCAGATCGAATCGAAAAACACCTTTATATTCATGGCTTACGTATACCTCATTAGAAGGGGTAATTTCAAAATACTTGGTAGAATAATTGAATCCCTTGATCTTATGTTTAAATACCCAGCGATTATTACGCTTTTCTAAGACTGAAATTCCCTGATAATTTCCTTGTAGAATGATGTTTGGGTTAGACGGCAACGCTTGAAATTTCCAGGTTCCGGATTGCGAAAAAATGGGCGTTGCGTTTTCGTCTTCTATGATAAAAGTGCCTGAATCATGCCCACAAAATAAGGTGTTATCGTATACGAAAAGGGACCAAACCTGCCCTTTTGTTCCTGACACAAATTGAAAGGAGGCATTGGTTTTATACTCTTTACAAAACAGTCCCTGATTGGTGCCAATGTAGAGTTTATTGTGATGTAAAAGGGCACAATACACGGTTCCGAAAGTGCCGGAATCGTCAATGTAACTTTTAATCGGGGAATTTAGGTTGATGCAGTTAATTCCGTTGTCGAGCCCTGTCCACAAATTGTGATCAAAATCTTCAAATATTGACAAAACCGTGTTGTTACACAAGCCTTTACTTTGATCAATATGATACGTCACTTTACCTTCTTTGGATAGAACATACACCCCTTTGGAGACGGTTCCGACCGCAAAACTGTCATCAGACAACACCTGACTACTGTAGATGCTTCCTGAAACGATCTCCGTGTCGGCTTCGGTAGTGAACTTGACTAAATTGCCGTTTACTAATTTATAAAAACCATTAAACTGCGTGTGGATCAACAAGCCATCATCCTGTGAAAAAACATTGATGATCTTATTTTTTTGCAACTGTGCGCCGCTTCGTATCAGTTTGCTTTTACCATCTTCTATTTCATAAAGTGCGTAATCAATCGTTTGATAAAAAATCGAGTTCGACGTTTGAAAGGATTTTAAAATATTCGTTTCGGGAGATACGATTCGGTACGAATTTGTTTTAGAATCGAAAATATAAATGCGGTTTAGCGATTGGAATATCACCCATTGACTGTAACTTATGATGTTCCAAAATTGTTCGTCGTCGAGTAATTTATTTTTGACTTTACTGCTGAGAGACGTGTAACGTAATTTTCCGTTGTTTTTTCGGGTCCAGTAGCCAAACTCCATGTAACAACCTGTATAAATTCTATTCCCAATGACCTTTACCGAACGAATAATCGTTTCATTGGGCGATTTATACAAGTTCCAATTAGCGCCATTGTATTCTAAAAGTCCTTCGTTATTCGCAAAAAAAATGAAGTGATTTTTATCTTGAGAAATCATCCAGTTTTGGTTGCCCGCTTTGTATTCTTCTTTAGCAAAGCTGAAAATGGGTGGTAGCTCCTGCCCCATCGTTGTTAGGAAGAAAAAGCTAAAAACTACAACCAAATAGTTTCTCATAGGTGTTTTTATTAATATGTGAATATAAAAAAACCTTGTCATGAAACACAACAAGGTTTTATTTATAAGAGAAACTAGTTACTCCGCTTATCTTTTGATGAATTTAGAAGAGGCTTCAGTGCCGTTAATGGTGGTTTTGACAATGTAAACACCACTATTTAACCTACTCACATCTACAGTTGCTACACCACTGTTCCCTTCTTGTGCGTAGACTTCCTGACCCAAATAGTTGTAAATCTTAACTTTCTCGATTGTACTATTAGCTGTTATGGTCAAATAGTCTTGCGCTGGATTTGGATAAATAGTAAAGAGAGACTTGCTGGTTTCACTAAGACTCAATGTGTTTTTGTGGACATAAATGTTATCATACCAAACATTACTCACATTAGCTGTTGTAATACCAATTTGAGCCACGTCATTACGCGCCAGGTTTCCGGCCACAACGCCACCAAGTGCTGTGATAGGTACATCAACCGGAACCCATTGATTCGCTACAAGTTGAGGTGTGGTACCACCATTGATATTCACTTCTAAGGCTGATGTTTCAGCATTCGTCCCATTAAAATTAACCAATTTCACATTAAATACATCTCCAACCAAATCAGCATCTGTAATATAGAAATCAAAATGGAGATACGTAAAGTCGGTCAGATTTTGTCTGTTAGTGGAAAAATCGATGCCATGACATGGAATTCCAGTATTTTTCCGTAAGGTATTGTTGCCTTCGATTTGCACTTCTGTAGTAGCAGCGCCACCACACCAGCCAGCATCAAAACTATTCATTGCAATGTTGGTGTACGCATCACTGTAGAACGAAACAACGTCGGATGCAGGTCTTGCCGGTGGTGTTGGAGCCGCAACAGTAGGGGCTGTAATACAAGCGGCACAAGAGCCACCACAATCGATGCCTGTTTCGTCACCGTTTTGAATGCCGTCGGTACAACTAGGGACGCCCTCTTTAGATAACACAAATCGCCACCATCCGCTGCCGATCGAAATATCCAGCGTCATAGTTGAAGCCGTTAACGAGGTTACCGTGTAGGTTATCGAGGCAGGTGCATTAGCAGGATTGCCCAATTCCCCACCGTTGTATACTTTGGCTAAACCTAAATAGGCTCCTACTCCATTCAATGTTAATGTATTACCAGATGCATTGTACATATACGTAGCCGCGTTTGAACCATTGTGTGGCGCTACTGGCGCACCACAGGCATCGGATCCGCCTTGCCAGCCTTCTATCCACGATTCTGAACCCAATACATTTGAAAACGAACCATCCGCGTTGAAAATATACTCGTCATCGAAAAAACAGGCTCTTGTGGCTACATCACCGACCGAATTTGACCACCAGGATGTATCACCTTGATTAGGACCTACTCCCAAAGCGCCAGCTTGTGCCGCAACTTTCCAGGTTCCTTCTATCGGAGAAGTCGCCACTTGCTTTTGCAGGTTAAACCGCCACCATCCGGTACCAATTGAAATATCTAATGTCATAGTGGTTGCCGTCAACGAAGTAACGGTATACGTAACGGACGCAGGTGCATTGGCCGGACTTGCAAGCTCCCCACCATTATACGCTTTCGCCAAACCAATAAATGCGCCTACGCCGCTCAATGTCAAGGTACCAGCACCCGAGTTATAGGTGTAGGTAGCGGGATTTGATCCATTGTGCGGTGCTACTGGTGTACCACACGAATCTCCACCACCTTGCCATCCTTCGGTCCAGGTTTCTGAACCCATTACATTCGTAAATGTTCCGTCGGCATTGAATACATATTCGTCATCAAAATAACAGGCTCTGGTTGTTACATCCCCTGCGGAATTCGACCACCATGAGGTATCACCCAAACCAGGTCCGACACCTAAGGCGCCCGCCTGGGGTGCCATCTTCCAGGTACCCTCAATGGATTGGGCAACGGAGAGTGACGTTGCAGTTAATAATAGGAAAAAGGTAATTTTTTTCATGATTAAATAGTTTTGAGTTAATTCATAAATCTAATCACAATTTAAGCAAAATGATTTTTGTTTAACTATATAAAAACTATACAGTATTGTATTTCGCGAAAACGTTTGAAATATGGGCATAGTTAGCATTACCAAATGTTTATGCGGACACTAATGAGGAAGTGAGAAATGGCAAATGTTGTGGTAATGTTGAGGTGTTTTGTTCGAGATTAGTAACGGAGCCCGTGAGTAACTGAGCCCCTGCAACCGCTACTGAGACTGAGACTGAGACTGCTCACTGCCTACTGCTTACTACCTACTTCTTTGATTGACACTAAAAGGTCCCTCGCGACGCTCGGGACGCGGGCACTGCCGAGTTCTTAGATTTCTCAGCTACGCTCGAAATCGTAACTGACCAACCGTTCGGTTACTCCAGTTGGGTTTCAAAAAATAGGATCGCTGGTCGCAATGGAATTTCGAGCAAGGCGAGAAATCTCTATTTTCCGCGATAACACCGTTATCACGAGCGAAGCGAGGGACCCGTTAGATTTATACAAAAAGTCCCTGAGTCCCTGAGAGCCTGAGCGACTGACCACTGACCACTGACCACTGCCTACCGCCCCGCTTCCGTTAATTTAAAATAAATCGACAGGGGATATGTGCGGGACGCCAGTATTGTATATATTTGGGAAATAACTTTAACGTTAACCGGAAACAACCTATTAAAGCAATGACCGAAAACAACAAATACGCCTTCGATCTAATTTCAGCACGAAAAGAAAAAATTGAAAAAAAGCTTCTAAAGAATCTGATACTTCAATTAATATCCATCATTATTGGATTAAGCTTCGTATATCACTATGATATTTTGATTAGAAAGCCAGTAGAGGAACATTTTTATGCTAATTCCCAATTGGTCAAAATTGTCATCCCTATATTTCTGATTTACCTGTTTATAGAGTTTGGATATGCGTTCGGGCAGTTTCTATTCATAAACAGGACGTATAAAAATCTTTTTGAACTAACTTTTAAAGATTTTCACAAAGAAAACGACAAAATTAGTGAGACCGACTTAAATATTTCGTTTGAGTCATTGAATTTCTTCGGTCAGATCCAGGCTGAAAATAAATCCTGGCAAGGGAAGGCTCAAACAATAATTTCAATGGCGGCCACTTCCGTCATCCTTTTGGCGGGTCATTTTACTACCTACAGCATGGTGAGAATTTTAATCAGTAACCTCTTTTTTGTTGTAGCAACGAAAACCATAATTGCGGCATTCTTTCTGTTTTTTTCTTTGAGCTTTTGCACTTCCAATCAATCTTTTAGTCTTGCTTCTAAGAAATTAACAATCGGAGTGACAATAGTCGCCATTCTTTTGTCTCTTCTCTCTATTCTGGGTGTTATTAACTAATTGAATTGCTTTGTCTATCGGGTTTTGGCCAGATACTGACCGCACTATATGATTCCCTGAGTAACTGCGACTACCTACTGAATGGGATCCTTCCTGCGTCGGGATGACGGGCGCACGGCGGTAGATTTGGATTTCTCGGCTGTGCTCGAAATACCAGTGGAGTATTGACAAACGCGTTAGCACGACCTATATGGTTTATAATTCCGATTTCGAGCGTAGCCGAGAAATCTAGTGCTTGCCAATGTCGGCGTCATTCCGAGCGCCGCGAGGAACCTTTTTCATTCATTGATCGAGGAACACCTTGCCCTCGCTTACCGCTTTACTGAGGAACTGAGAAGGAGCGTCCTACCACCAACGACCAGCTACTAACCACTGACTACTAACCTACTGCCCGTGACTGAGACTCGAAAAGGTCCCTCGCGGCGCTCGGGATGACGATGTGTATCGCGAAGAATTTGGATTTCTCGGCTGCGCTCGAAATACCAGTGGAATACTTACAAACGCGTTAGCACCGCCTATACGGTTTATAATTCCGATTTCGAGCGTAGCCGAGAAATCTAGTGCTTGCCGATGTCGGCGTCATTCCGAGCGCCGCGAGGAACCTTTTAAACTTATACAGAATAAGCTAGTCCCTGAGTCCCTAAGCGCCTGAGGCCTGAGTAAGAATCAGGTACATTTTAGTTAAAGGCTAAGATGAGCGGAAGTGAAAGTGTAAAACTGTGATTACTTTGCACTCATTCGCTATTGATAACCGCTCGTTCGGCAAGAGTTGGGGGTTCAGGGTTCAGGGTTCATCGTTCATTGTTCCTTCCCCTACTCCTATCTCCTAACTCCACGTATTTCTACGTATACCCCTGTTATTCGTCGTTGAAATGGGTGTTATGGTCGGGAAACGTTAGGGCAGCCAAGGGGAATTGTATAAATTTGAGATGCTTTGGGGTCTTTACCTGAAGTCGCTGACACCTAACCAAAACTATATGTACGCACCCCTGTTTATCGCCTTGGGAGAATTTGGCGCAAAAGAACTCCTCTTTCTTACGGTTATCGGTTTACCGCTTTACTTTTTACCCACTATTGTCGCGTTCTCACGAAAGAGTAAACACAAACTGCCGATTGCCCTGTTGAACTTTCTTCTGGGTTGGAGTGGTATCGGCTGGATCGGGTCGTTGCTTTGGGCGTGTCTTTCTGAAAACAGTTCTAACATCCAAATCAATACTCATCAAACGATTACCAACGTTGATAGGCATAATCGTGACGCTCGCGATAGCGGGGGATTTACACGCATGTGAATGCAAAGAATATCGAAAATAGTAAGAGGTCGTTTGATGATGTATAAATATGATTTTCCGGTTGATTTTTACTTATACGCCGCAATGGGGGGGTTATGTATGAATTCTTCGGGGTTATGAACGAGTTACCAGCAAGCGTAAAGAGAACCGCGCAAACATCAACGGACTAACAAAAAACAAAATGAACAACAACTCATGGAATTTTTAAAAAGTAATTTATTCATAGTAGGAAGCCGAGGAATTGGAAAAACTTTTTTCAGGAGAGCATTAGATGAGTTTATTCACTTTGAAAAAAGGCCGCCCATCGACAAGTCTGATGGACATGATTGGATTATACAAACAGAATATGGTCATGTGGAAGTTGAGATAAAGGAATACGGAAATTTTGATTTTCCATATATTTTTGCTGAGTCAAATTCTTCTTTTGAATCAAAGAAAACGAAGACCATTATTCTATACATTACAGACGAGTATGAACGTAAATTAGAGTTTTCTATTCCTCAAAAAGACATTGAACAACTGACAAAACTTTCGAGTAAGGCAACAATTATCGTTGCCCCCGCCTTTATATCTTATGAATTCGAAAAAAACATAAACTTAAATCCACTTAAAAAACTTGTTCCTTTTGTTGAGTATTTTCTGCCTATACATGATTTTCATTTCAGAGAATATGAAGGTACGTCTCAAATAGCCTATGTCCTAAGACAACTTTTAATAAATTTACATACTTCTTCTCTAAAACAAGCCAAAGAACGAATACGAGAAAACCTTGAAACTAAAAACCCCACTTTGGATTTAGGAAACTTAGGTTTAACCAGCCTAAATGATGTAAAAGAGTTATTTGAAAATACACACTTAAAAACGTTAATTCTGAGTAATGAGTGGGGAGAATATATTAACGGAAGTTGGATAAGAAAGACAAGCAATAATAAACTTGAACCGAATATATTGTTTCGATTTCCCAAAGAGATTGAAAACTTAAAAAATCTTGAAACTCTTATTGCTGGTGGTAATTGGAGGGATTCTAAAAGAAGAAAAAGATATTATTTTTCAAATTGGCATATTACCGATATAAAACCTTTATCAAATTTAAGAAAGTTATCCATTTTGAATTTGAGTAATAATGAAATTGATGCGTTGAAACCTATTTCAAATCTCTCGAATCTATCAAAACTATATTTAAACAACAACACAATAAATAGTTTCCCAAGTGTTGACAAGTTCCCCAAGCTAAAGGAATTGTATCTAAGCAACAATCAACTTAAAAACATTAAATTTTTGTCTGTCCCAACAACAATTCAAACTGTTGATTTACACTCAAATCTAATTACAGACTTAACTCCGATAAAAGAGTTAATATCTAAAATTGATATTAAAGATTCCAAATGGGAAAACAAAACTATTAGCATTGGGCGAAACCCGTTATCAATTCCACCAACAGAAATTGTTGCTAAGGGAAAGCAAAGTGTAAATGCATATTTTAGGCAACTTGAAGCTGAAAAAGAAATTAAAATCAAACCTTTTAAAAATGCCGACATAAAGCTCATCATGGTTGGTAATAGCAATGTCGGTAAATCAACTTTTGTTCATTGGCTGAAAAATGAAAAGGTAGATGAAACACTACCAACAACACATTGGTTGGATTTGGGAGTTTGGAATGCCAAAAGAGGTGTCAAAAATTATACAGTAAGAATTTTTGATTTCGGTGGTCAAGAATATTATCATGATACACATCATCTGTTTTTTACAAACAGAACAGCATATACGCTAATGTGGGATGGAGCTTCTAACCGTTTTGACGAATTAGAAATAAAACAAACACAAAGCGATGGTGAAAAAATGGATGTGAAAATTGAGACTTTCCCTCTTGAATATTGGCTTGATTCCATAAGGTATCATACACAAAAAAGAAAGTTATCTCAGATTGAGAAATCCATATCAAAGATTCTTGATGAACGAGATGAGCAGATTGAAGAATCTTTAAAAAATAAAACTGATTGGACAAAATCAGTAACTGCGTCCATAGACAAAGTATCAGAAACCTTTCAAGAAAAAGAAGAAGAGAATATATTGGTTTTACAAAACAAGGTAGATTCCAAGAAATTAAAGATTTTTCTTAATGAAGAAGAACTAAGTACTATTTATCCTAAGATATACGATTTTGAACAAATTTCGCTGTATAAAAATCATAGGCTTGAAATAACAAAAAACACTCTTTTTGATATTTTCGACAGTTTAGAAATTTTAAGCCGTCAGTTCCTAGGCACATGGAACTACATAAAACAAGATATTGAAAAACAACGATTCAGTGAAAGTTTCTCAAGTGACGACTTTCTCAATTATTGTAATGAAATTATTAAGAACTTGCCTGAATTAAAAGGTAAATCAATTACTCAATGTAAAAAAGTGCTTTTCTCATTAGAGGATTCTAAAATTTTCGCCTCGTTTTTAGCTGACATTGGTTTATGCCTTTATTATCCTGAAAATAATGAACTAAAGGAAAAGGTGTTCTTAAATCAAAATCAAATACTAAACGATTTAAATAAAATTCTTCTTTCTATTAACAAAAAAACTGGAGCAATTAGTGAGCTTGAAATTGCAAGTATATTAGGTGAAGATGAATCTAGTGATAGAGTGCGAGATGTAATCAATCTAATGCTTCATTTCAAAATTCTCTTTAGACATCCTATTGTAGACAAAAAATCTTTTATCGCACCGCTTTATTTACCAGCAAATCCGCCCAAGAGCATCAAATTATTCCAATCTCTATTTGAAAAACCAGTTTATCGCTTTAAATACGAAACGTTTATTCATAAAAGTATAATACTGGACTTTTTTCATACTTACGGTTCTAAAGCATTAAGCGAAACGAGTGATGAGTCTTCATTTTATTTTTGGAAAAATGGCATTGTGATAAAGGACGAAAAAAGTAACGACATTGTTATGGTGAAGTTTGACCCTTGGAACAACAAAAGCAAATGTGCTTCACTTGACATTCATGCGGTAAATGGTACACACGATAAATTCATTAAGACAATTGTAGATTATATTGATTCAATAAATGAAGGAATAAAAGTCAAGAAGCTTGTTCCTAATGAATCTCAGGAAGAATTTATTCCACTAGAGATTATCCATCAAAGCGAAAAAGGACAAAATCCAATATTCCACTTCAATAAGAGATATTACCGTTTAACTTCATTCAAAAAGTATCTAAAATCACCATTAAAAATGAAAAAAATATTCATTTCTTATTCTAAACAAGATCTTAGATTGGTTAACAAATTTATAGAACATCTTTCAGCATTACAGAGGGACGGAAAAGTTTCTCATTGGTATTGTAGTGAGTTGGACGCTGGTTCTGTTTGGAATGACGAAATTCAAAAACATTTGGAAGAAGCCGACATCGCTTGCTTTATGGTAAGTCCAAATTTTATGAAAACCGACTATATCCATGAACACGAAATTAAAAAAGCTTTTGAGAGAAAAGATAAAGACCCGAATTTTAAAATAGTTCCAATTATATTAAACTTTTGCCGTTGGACAACTGTAAATAATGATTTAGGGAAATTTACCGCACTTCCATACACCGCAAAGCCTGTTATGGATTTCAAAAATCAGGATATGGCTTGGTACATCATAGAGGAGTGCTTGCGTTTAATGATTGACAATGACCTTAACCCAACGGGAGAAAACTTCTACAATAATCAAAAACTACCCACAGACGTTTTGAAAATTTACAATAGAATTGTGGAAGGTAAAGTTGACAATGATAATGTTTAAGCGAAATTAATAAAGGTAAAAAAACGAGGCAGACAAAGTGAAAATACGAAATGAAATGATAGAAACGTCAGCTGGTAACAGGCGTTTGGCTCAATGGCGGGTGAAGTAGTTAATTGAACATTCTACCTCGCATCAACTTTTGTGGTGTATTGAAGTTTTGTGCTCCGAAACCCCGCTCTGCAACATCTCTTTTGAACCAAACCGCTGCGCAAACCTCTCCGACTTTGCGCGATCTCTCACCTTTTTAGTCCCTGAGCGAGAGGTCCCTGAGTAGTTGCGAAACTGAGAAAGAACGTCCCTCTACCAACGACCGACTACTGACTACTGCCTACTTCTCCCGCTGCTCAAACCTCTCCAACTTTGCCTGCTCCGTTACATCTTCAGACTTTGCCCGATCTCTCACCTTTATAATCCCTGAGCTATAGGTCCCTGAGTCCCTGAGCAGTTCAGAAACGGGGAAAGAACGTCCCTTTACCAACGACCGACTACTGACTACTGCACACTTCTCCCACTGCTCAAACCTCTCCGAATTTGAGCGAGTTATCATCTCGTTTTCGTCACCCAAGTTCATCGAAATCTTCCTATCATTTTTGTGATCTAACACTTTTGCTTTGAAATTTTAAAGCGATTTGTTTTAACATTTGGAAAGTAGTTCCATTTCGAAACTTTGTGGTACTTACTCTAATAAGCCGCTGTAAATCTCGTTTGATGATGTTTTGGATTTTCTACCTCATCTGCGATAACTACTGCCAGATCCTCTACGGAAAGTACATTTTTACCATTCTCATCTAAAACTGGATAGTCAGTTCCTAAACGATACTTTCCTGTTCTTCCTATTGTTATTCCCTGATGCATTTCCACTGCTGGACTAAAAAAGGCCCAATCCAAGTCTGTTTCTTCTTTTAAAATATTGTAATAATCGCGAGCGGCTTTTGCACCGGGAACAAAAGGATTATCTAAAGGAAAAGTGTCTACCAATTGTGTGCCATCCGGTGTAAATAAACTACCTGCACCTCCTATACAAATAAAACGTATCACACCCGATTGTTTCACTGCCGTCTGAATAGCTTTTGAACCAGCAATGAAGTCGTCATATATAGTTGGATTTGTCCAACCCGCACCAAAAGCACTAATAACCACATCAAAGTTTTTTAATATAGTGCTTAAAGCGTCAATGTCTGTTGCATCAACCGCTTTATAATGCAAGTTTGGCCTGTCGGATGCTTGTTCCGTCCTGGAAATTCCCGTCACCTCAAACCCTCTGTTCGCTAATTCGTTTGTAATGTTTTTCCCAACAAATCCTGTTGTTCCAATTACTGCTATTTTCATTTCCATTAATATTTTGAAATTACTATTTGGTATTACGCAAATGTAATTTACATTAGCTATACATTATATAGCACTATACTTTAGTATAGTATGATTAGAAAACATATGGAAATTGAAATAAGTCTACGTGACGTAAAAAGATGTCCACAAACATTTGTTTTGGCGGTGAATGATACGATGAATGTATTAACAGGAAAATGGAAACTTCCAATAATAGCATCATTGGTTTTTGGGAAAAAGAGATTTAAGGATATTGAACGTGAAATTCCAAAAATCACTCCCAAAATGTTATCAAAAGAACTTAGAGAATTAGAGCTGAATGGTATAATTACAAGGAAAGTGTTGGATACTTATCCAGTTATTATTGAATATCAAATTACTGAGTCTGGCAGAAATATAAAAATTGTATTGGATGCTATGGTAAAGTGGGGCATTGAGCATCGCAAGGGAATGGTAGAGGGTGTGTAATTTAAATTTATCGTTTCCTACTCACCACCACCGGGAAAAAAGCCGGGAAAACAAATTGCCAGCTCCACCACATCTCCGTTAAACCAAACCGCTGCGCGCTATGAAGCGCCTGAGCGAGAGGTCCCTGAGTCCCTGAGCAATTGAGAAACTGAGAAAGAACTTCCCTCTACCAACGACCGACTACTGACTACTGCTCACTTCTCCCGCTCTGCGACATCTCCTTTGAATCCAACCGCTGCGCAAACGTCTCCGACTTCGCGCGAGTTCACTTTTTCAGTCCCTGAGCGAGAGGTCACTGAGTCCCTGAGCAATTGAGAAACTGAGAAAGAACGTCCCTCTACCAACGACCTACCACTGACTACTGACCACTGACTACTACCCACTACCTACTTCTCCCATTTTCTAATTATCTAATTTTCTAATTATCTAATTCATCCGCTAATTCGCTAATTCCCACATTCGCTAATTCACCCTTTTCACTACATTTGTAAAGGCCGCGTCGAATGCGGCTAGTAACCAATCCTAATTGTATGCAAAACATACCAAGTGTTGACTTACGTGATTTCCTGTCGGGTGACCCGGCACGTAAACAAAAATTTGTAAATGAAATCGGCAAAGCCTACGAAGACATCGGATTCGTAGCTCTCAAGGGACATTTCCTTGATGACAAACTCGTGGACGAACTCTATAGTGAAGTCCGTAATTTCTTCTCCCTTCCGCTCGACGTAAAGGCGCAGTACGAAATCCCCGGCATCGGCGGCCAGCGCGGCTACGTGTCGTTCGGAAAAGAACACGCAAAAGGACGTTCGGCCGGCGACCTTAAGGAATTCTGGCACTTTGGCCAGTACTTGCAGGACGGCTCGAAATACCATGACGAGTATCCCGCGAATGTAGAAGTCAAAGAACTTCCGCGCTTTAATGAAGTGGGTAAAGACGCCTACCAGATGCTGGAAAAAACCGGTATTTATGTATTGCGCGCCCTGGCCCTCTTCCTCGGACTCGAAGAAACGTATTTCGACAAGTATGTACAGGAAGGCAACTCCATCCTCCGCCCTATCCACTACCCGCCGATCACCGAAGAGCCGAAAGATGCTGTGCGTGCCGCAGCCCACGGCGATATCAACCTGATCACCCTGCTGATGGGTGCCCAGGGAAAAGGCCTCCAGGTGCAGAACCACGACGGCGAATGGATCGACGCCATTGCCCAGCCTGACGAACTCGTCATCAACGTAGGTGATATGTTGTCGCGCCACAGCAACAACCGACTCAAGTCGACTATCCACCAGGTCGTCAACCCGCCGCGTGAACTGTGGGGCACCTCGCGCTACTCAATTCCGTTCTTCATGCACCCGATCAGCGAGATGAAACTCGACTGCCTCGAGAATTGCATCGATGCCGACCATCCGAAATTGTACGACGACATCACCGCAGGCGACTTCCTGCACGAGCGTCTCGTTGACCTCGGACTCATCAAGAAATAACATCATTGTCTAATCGATCGTCAAAAGACATTGGGCAACCGGTGTCTTTTGATTTTTTCATCCCTTGGGGTTTTCACCCATTTTCAGGTATGGACTTACACGACCAACTCAAGAAACTCTTCCCTGACCACGAGCCGTTGCCGGAAGAAAAACCCGAAGAAACACCGCACGAACTCTTCGTGCAGAAGGAACCGATGATCTGCAAATACGAGCGTCGGAACGGAAAACCCACCACCGTCATCGAAGGCTACGAAGGCAGCGACGACGACTTTAGATTACTGGCCAAAGAACTCAAGACCCGACTCTCCGTCGGCGGCAGTTTCAAAGACGGCGCCATCATCCTCCAAGGCGATTACCGCGACAAGATCATGGCCCTTTTAAAAGAAAAAGGATTTAAGGTAAAACGCGTGGGAGGATAGAAGGAGGGTTGAGTTTTGAGTGTTGAGTGAAGAACAAGAGTATGTTCAATAAACTGTGTCAATTTACTTTTTTAGTAATTTAACACAGATATGGAAAACGAGAAATTTGCTTACGAAGCATTTAGTAAGCGTCTTATTGATGACATCCGCCACGGT
>JAIXYI010000037.1 GCA_027490305.1 Flavobacteriaceae bacterium | reverse complement strand
TCGTCAACGTCCATCAGCTTCAAAGCGACCGCTACCGGATTCTTTACCTCTTCGATATTGATCACACCGGAAAACTTTTGGGTGCGCCCGTCCATTATCGAAGCGCTCATCCGGATTTTTCCGTCCGATTGGATCTGTGAGCCGATACCGGCATTGAACAACGGATCATCCTCCAACAACTGGACGGCGTATACAACCGTTTCCAGGGCAGAATGATCGGTCAGGTAGGCATACGTTTCACGTACGATTCGCAACAAGGCCTCCTGTTTGGCCTTTTTTGTTTCGGCGCTGGTCGACGATTCCGAGAAGAAACCGCCGTGGATCATGACTTTCATCAGACGTATTGGGAAGATTGGATATGCATTTTGTGCGTCCGGAGGTCGTAGGTATCGTATTTACTCATTACGTGCGTGACCAGATGGTTGATCGAAATCGGCTGCCCGAGTTCGACCTGCGTGAGGTTGGTATCTTTGATCTCACGACCGTCTACCAGGATGACAAGTCCGGAACCAATAGCCTCCATTTCCGTATTATTTCGAATAAGGAGTCCGGTATCTTCTCCCAATCCCACACCCAAAATCCTCGGATTACCGACCACCGCCTGAAACAAGCGCCCAATACGGCCCCGTTGTACGAAGTGCGTATCGATTACGACACCGTCGATCAAGCCAAGTCCGCTTGTAATCTTCACCTCCCCTTTCAACAGGGCCTCCGAACTGCTTCCCTGGTAAATCATGCTTTGGGACGCCGCGGCGGCACCGGCGGATGTGCCGGCATAGATGAACTCTTCATTATGGTACTTATCCAACAATAAATCGTGAAAAGTCGTCCCGCCCAGGATAGACGACAGCCGAAGCTGGTCGCCGCCGGTAAACATCACCACATCAGCAGCTTTCAAACGGTCAATCATTTCGCCCGACATCGCCATCTCACGCTTGTCGAGGTGCATGACGTCGACGTTGGTCGCGCCGAGATACTGCAACGCCCGTTGGTATTCAGGGCCGATTTCACGCGGAATTTTCGAGGCGGTGGTAATGACCTCAAAGCGTGACTCTTTTCCGTGTTTCGCCTCGCTCAGGATGCGCTTCAGGATGCCCGTTTCAAAAAAATTGAGATTATTGGCGACGTTGGTATCAAAATCGGTTTCGGTAAAACTTCCTTTGTCAACTGCCCCCCCGATAATGATAAGTTTGCCTTTAATTTCCATAAATATAATGTGTGGTGGGTAAAAATAGGAAAAAGTTGGGAAGTTCGGAAGTTGGGAAGATCGGAAGATGGAAAGATAAGAAGATGGCGACCGCGCCTGACCAAAGCATAACTAAAATTTTTTTTCTTCCACCAATTCCCCTATTTTAGACAACGTCTTTCATCCTTTTTCTTAAAATGATGAAAAGAACCACTACATCCACCAAAAACAAAACACCCGGTAGAACATGAAAATACTTAAGATTCAGGCGCTTCGCGGCCCGAACATCTGGAGCGTACAACGCAAGAAACTCATCCAAATGCGCCTTGACCTCGAGGACATGGAGGAAAAACCGACCAATAAAATCCCTGGTTTCCGCGAACGCATCGAGGCCCTGATGCCCACACTGATCGAACACCGCTGTTCAGAAGGCGAACGCGGCGGCTTCTTTGCCCGCATCGACCGGGGCACCTGGATGGGGCACGTAATCGAACATATCGCGCTCGAAATCCAGACGTTGGCCGGTATGGAAACCGGCTTTGGCCGCACACGCGAAACCAAAACACCCGGCGTCTATAACGTAGTATTCTCTTATACGGAAGAAAATGTAGGGCTTTTTGCCGCTGAAAGTGCCGTCCGGATTGCGGAAGCACTGATCGAAGGCGTTCCATACGACCTGGATGCGGATATCAAAAAGATGCGCGAAATCCGCGAAAGGGTACGACTCGGCCCTTCCACCGGCAGTATTGTCGAAGAGGCGGTAGCCCGCGACATTCCGTGGATTCGGCTGGGCACCAATTCATTGGTACAGTTGGGATACGGCGTCAACCAAGTACGTTTCCAGGCCACCATTACGCAGAATACCAGCCATATTGCCGTTGACATCGCCTGTAATAAGGAAGAAACAAAGCGGATGCTCGATCTGGCCTCCATCCCGGTTGCCAGCGGTAGTATTTGTGTAGACGAAGAAGACCTCGATACCACCATCCGCAAGATCGGTTATCCGATTGTAATCAAACCCCTTGACGGCAATCACGGAAAGGGCGCTTCGATCAACGTGACGAACTGGGAAGATGCGAAAGCCGGACTTGATTACGCCAAAAAGTACAGCCGGCGTGTCATCGTCGAAAAATTCATTACAGGCTTCGACTTCCGCGTGCTCGTCATCGACAACAAACTCGTCGCAGCCGCCAAACGCGTACCGGCGCATGTGGTGGGTGATGGAAAAAACGACATTGAAAAACTGATTGCGATTACCAATGAAGACCCGAGACGCGGTTACGGACACGAAAACGTCCTGACGGAAATTGAAGTCGACCGCGATACCGAAGATTTGCTCGAAAAACTGGGCTATACACTGCAAACCGTTCCGAAGGCCGGAGAGATCGTCTACCTGAAATCGACCGCCAACCTCAGCACGGGTGGCACTTCCGTGGATGTGACCGACCTCATGCACCCTGAGAACATCTTCCTTTGCGAACGTATTTCAAGGGTGATTGGGCTTGACATCTGCGGCATCGACATCATGGCCGAAAACCTCACCCAGCCCCTGAAGGAAACGGGAGGCTGTATACTGGAAGTCAACGCGGCACCCGGCTTCCGGATGCACCTCGCCCCGTCAGAAGGACTGCCGCGCAACGTGGCCGCACCCGTCATCGATATGTTGTATCCGCCGGGTAAACCGAGTCGCATTCCGATTATCGCCGTGACCGGAACCAACGGAAAGACCACCACAACCCGCTTGCTCGCCCATATTGTCAAAAACAATGGTTATCGCGTCGGTTTTACGACGTCGGATGGTATTTACATCCAGAACCACATGATGGAAAAAGGCGATACCACCGGACCTCTTTCAGCGGAATACATCCTGAAAGACCCGACGGTGGAATTTGCCGTGCTCGAGACCGCACGAGGCGGTATCTTGCGCGCCGGACTCGGTTTCAGCCGTTGTGACATCGGCCTCATTACAAATATCCAAGAGGACCATTTGGGTCTCAACGACATCCATACATTAGAAGACCTGATGCGCGTGAAAGCGACCGTGGTCAAGGCCATCAAGAAAGACGGATGGGCCATCCTGAACGCCGAAGACGACTACTGCATGAAGATTGCGGGCGACCTGCACTGTAACGTCGCCTATTTTGCGATGGACGAGGAACACCCGGTGGCCAAACGCCTGAGCCGCGAGGGCAAGATCGTTGCCGTATATGAAAACGGGTTCATCACGATTAAGAAAGGAGAATGGAAAATCCGGGTAGAGCGCGCCAGTCATGTGCCGCTAACCATGGGAGGCAAAGCCCGTTTCATGATTGCCAACGCGCTGGCCGCCACGCTGGCTTCGTATCTATGGGGCTTCAAGACAGATGACATCAGCCTTTCCCTTCAAACCTTTATCCCGAGTGTCGCACAAACGCCGGGTCGTATGAACATCTTTGAGTTCAAGCGGTTCAAGGTGATGATTGACTTCGCCCACAATCCGGCTGGCTATCGCGCCGTCGAAGAATTCCTCAGTAGTGTGGAAGCCAATCGTAAAATCGGCATCATCGCCGGCGTGGGGGATCGTCGCGACGAAGACATCCGCGACTGCGCCACCATTGCCGCCCGCATGTTCGACCACATCATCATCCGACAGGAAAAACACCTTCGCGGACGCACAGAAGAGGAAATCAACGGACTCATCCTTGACGGTATAGCTGCGTCCAATAAGTCGGTCACGTACGAAATCATTACCAAAGAAGTTGAAGCGATACGGCACGCGATCAATTCCGCTACCGACGGCACCTTTATTGTAGCGTTGAGCGATGTGGTGGCCAATGCGATTGAAATCGTACAGGAGTACCTCGACAAAGAAAACGAAGACGGTACGATGTAACAGCAAAGCCGGCCTCAGGGTCGGCTTTTTCTTTTTCGCTTCGTTCGTGTAGCCAGAAGTGCCAGGACACAAAGTACCAAAAAAGGCAAGGGCGACAGGGCCATACGCAGGTTACCGGCCATCAGTCCTGGTAGGAAAACAAGCATCAACAACAAAAACAAGGGCACACTACCTGTGAGCAACAGCCACCGGCGCGGCACCAAAACGGCTCCTAACAATAGCAATTGCCCTAAAAGCGGCAATACAACCGCCGGATGAAGAAACGTGCCTTCTCCCGCCCCTCCTGTCAACAAGTGAAACTCCATTGCAAAAAGGCACTGGGAATACGCCCCCCATTCTAACCACGCAAGTCCAGAGGTGAGCAGGAGTGCCGTGGCAAACATCCGTATGTTTCGGTTTTCAGGTGTCATGGCAGACGACTTATACAAACAAAGGTATACGGAGGGATATATTTAGATTCCTGATTCTCATCAGTTTCTATCGTTACACACGCCGACAACCGAAATTTTAACATTTTACGAGGTAGGGTTTTTTTATTGACTATTGTTTAACGTATTGACGTCAATACGTTAGGCTTCGGGCCCGATTTAGAAACTCTAAAACTTTCGTTAACAGCACGTTAATTGGCAGTTTCGATCGTGATACGTGGCTCTAACTTTAGACTCTTAATTATTTACTTTTCTTATGAAAAAAATTACTTTTCTGTTACTTACACTAGGCATGTCGGCATTTTCGTCGGCACAGTGCCTAAGTGGCGTCCAGTACCCGGACGAAACGGGTGTGCCGGAGTGTAATGGCATCGCCCCAACCGATCTTTCGTCGGGTTATGGGTATGCCGGCGAGTACTCTCTGGTTACGCTTACCGAAGGTGAGACGTACACCTTCTCTAGTTCCATTGACACCGATTACATCACCATCTCGAATGAAGATGGCAGTGCGGCCGTCGTATTTGGCGTAGGTCCTCTTACCTGGACCGCCGACGCCTCTGGCGATTATCGCTTCTACACCCATATCGACGACGCGTGCGGTGAGGAAGAAGAAGTGCGCTCCCGCTACGTATTATGCGGCACGCCACCTGCTCCCCCTGCTAATGACGACTGCGCCAACGCGATTTCGATTCCGACGGACGATTCGTACTCTTACGACCAAACCGACGGCGGCGGCAGCACCAACAACGATGGCTTCCTATTGACGTGTGCCGATGACGGGCAAAACGACGGCACCTGGTTCAGTTTCGAAGGAGACGGAAACGAGGTTACCATCACCATTACGCCGGATGAAAACTTTGACCCACAACTAGCTGTATTTAGCGGTGCATGTGGTGCTTTGGAGTGTGTTGACACTGTTGACGCAGGCTTCCCGGGCGATGAAGAAGTACTCGAATTCGTTACCGAAGTGGGCCTTACCTATTATGTGAATGTCGGTTATTACGACGAAGCAGAAGACCAGCCTGAGGGTAACTTCAACTTAAGCATGTCGCGTCAGGCACCGGCAGCAGTTCCAGAAAACGACGCTTGTGCGGGCGCCATTGCCATTCCAACAGACGAAACCTATACCTACGAGCAGACCGACGGAGATGGAGCGACCAACAACGATGGTTTCATCACCACCTGTTCAAACGGCATGAACGACGGACTCTGGTTCTCATTCGAAGGAGACGGCAGTGCCGTTGACATAACCGTGACGCCATCGTCGGGAAGCAATTTCGATTCGCAGATCGGAGTATACAGCGGTAGCTGTGATGCGGCCACATGCATCGACACTATCGATGATACCTTTGAAGGCGAAGCCGAGACCATCAGCCTATTGACTACGGAAGTAGGCGTAACGTATTACATCAACGTAGGCAACTACTCTGGCTTCACCAATAACGACGAAGGCCCGTTCACCATTGAAGTAACCCGTTCTGCAGCCGTTGGCATTCCCGACAATGACACCTGCGACGGTGCTTACGTCATCCCAACCCAAATGGACGAATACGCGTATGAGCAAACAGATGGAGCCGGCGCCACCAATAACGACGGTTTCCTTGAGACATGTGACGACGGCCAAAATGACGGTCTTTGGTTTACCTTCACTGGCGACGGTAACCACGTAAACATCTCGGTAGATCCAGCCGCCGGATTTGACCCACAGGTGACCGTATTCAGCGGATCATGTGGCACGTTTACCTGTGTAGGCACGATTGACAATGGTGGCAGCGGCGACGCAGAGACCTTGTCGGTACTCAACTCGGAAGTAGGCACCACCTATTTCATCAACGTGGCCAACTACAGCACATTTACGGATAACCCGGAAGGAAACTTCACGATTTCCGTAACACGTGAAACTCCGCCTACATCTCTCCCCGACTGCGCCTCTAACCCAAACCCTACCGATGGCGCTGTAGATGTACCAACCGGAAACGTTACCTTTAGCTGGGACGCACCTACTACAGGAGGCCCGGTAGACGGATACAAAATATACGGTGGTTTGAGCCAACCGCTGACCGAAGCGGATTTGATTGACACCGTTACCGAAACATCTATTGACCTGACCATCACCGGATTCAGCACGACCTTCTTCTGGAAAGTAGTCCCTACCAATACCTTGGGCGATGCGGAAGGCTGTGCCGAGTGGACTTTCACTACAGTGGCGCCACCGCCACCACCGGCAAACGACGCCTGTGCCGATGCTATTGCAATCACTTCTTTGCCCTACTCGAACTCATCTGACGACAGCGGAGCCACCAATAACGACGGCTTCCTGACGGCCTGTGACCCCGGCCAGAACGATGGCACCTGGTATACGGTTGTTGGCGACGGAGGTGACATCACCATTGCGGCTACCTCTGATATCGATGGCGAACTGGGAGTATTTACAGGCGACTGTGGCGCCCTTACCTGCGTCGGAAGTGTTGACGATGGACTGGAAGGCGATACCGAAACCTTCGTAATCGAAGGCTCACAAGAGGGAACGGTTTACTACATCAACTTTGGTTACTATGCCAGCGGTACCGACGGTGCAGAAGGACAGCTTGACATTGAAGTGTCTTCTTCACTTGGTGTAAACGACAACGATCTCAGCTCGCTGAAAGCGTATCCGAACCCGGTGACTTCCGTACTGAATCTTGACTACATCCGTAACATCGAATCGGTGGCGGTAAGCAATCTTCTGGGGCAACAGGTACTCACACAATCAGTGAACAGTGCGAATGCCCGCATTGACATGACGCCGCTCTCAGCCGGCACCTATCTCGTGAAAATATTCGCGGATGGCGTGGCCCGGACCCTGAAAGTGGTAAAACAATAAGGTAATACGAGACTATACATAGGATTTTTTGTTTGAGAAGACTGCGGGCTCCGGCTCGCAGTTTTTTTTTGCGATCAGACGATGGAATCAAAAGACGTTATGCTGTATTTTTGAAGTAAACGATGCTGTAGGCATGGAAAAGAATCCGACCCTGGTTCAGGTAACAAAATCGTATAGCGCCCAATACCTGGATCCTATAATACTACAACCGGGAGATCATGTGCGGCTTGGAGAAGAGGAGACCGACCCCAACTGGAAAGGTTGGATCTGGGCCGAAACCGACACGCACAAAGGCTGGATCCCGATGCAGATACTAGACATAAATCCAGACCGGACGACAGGCCGTGTACTGCAGCCGTATTCGGCGAAAGAACTTGATGTTTTGGAGGGAGAGTTTGTAAAACCGCTACAAACCCTTAACGGCTGGACCTGGGCGCAGCACCATGCAACAGGCGATGAAGGCTGGATCCCGAATGAAATTCTATCTGTTCGCTGAAGCGTCAATGTGACGTCTTCTAAGGAAGCTAAGAACAAACAACGGGGATCCGTCTACCTTCGTTTATGCCTTCTTTTTTTGGAACGCGTCGCGAGGTGTTCCATCCGACACATAGATAGTCCCGCAATAGCGGAATCCTTCCTTTTGAAGGAAGCGATGCATCGGCACATTATCCCGATGGGTATCGACCCGAAGGTTTCCGATGCGCGAAAAAGCAAACGAAAAGGCCGCCTGCGCCACACCACGTACCAAACGCGCCGATGCCAGGCGATGGATGACACCATAGGGTGCATCGTCGAGCCAGGCGCCTTCTATGTGTCCGTAATTCGGATCGGGGTCCTCGCCTATCATCAAACAGAAATAGCCTACCGATTTCCCTCCTGCTTCACACATAAAACCGCAATCCGACTGGATGTCCTGCAGGATAATGTCTGTTGAGGGATACCCGTTCGTCCATTGCGTCAGATTGCCGGTGGCCCGCATGATGGCGCGCGCCTCGTCCAGTATCTCCATGATACGGGCCAGGTCCTCGGTGGTGGCGGGGCGTATTGTCATCCTCCAAAAATACACTATTCCCCATTTCCGAGGGCGTCGTCGGTTTTTCTATCTTTGGGACGCCATTGCCCTCGTGCATCGGCCCAACATGACACCTATGAAAAAAATCTTCCTTTGGATGCTGCTCGGCGCCACCGCGATTACATCCGCCCAAAAAAAGAAACTGACGTTAGAAGAAAGCGTCTTGCAGCAAAACCGGCAGTTCCGCGCCGATATGATGGCGGGCTTCCAGTGGATTCCTGACACCGATCGGTACATATATACAACCGAGGGTGGCCGTAAGATCATGAGCGCCTCCGCCAAAGACCGGGTAGCATCTGAATGGCTTACGCTGGACGACGTCAACAAAGCACTTGGCGAAAAAGCGAACAGTTTCAACGGAATTGTCTTCCGGGATGCCTCCACCTTTGTCATCATGGCGGGTGGCGACCTCTATTCCTATTCCGTAACCACGAAAACCGGACGCCGTCTGCTTGACCTGACCGACGAAATGGAGTCGACAACGCCATCACCCGATTACACCAAGATCGCCTATACACAGAAAAACAACCTGTTCTATGCCGACGCATCCGGCAAAACCACCACAATCACCAACGAAAAAGAAGGCATCGTATCGGGGCAGACCATATCGCGGAACGAATTCGGTATCGAAGGCGGCATCTTCTGGTCACCGAAATCAACCTATCTCGCTTTTTATCAAAAAGACGAAACCGGAGTAGCCGATTATCCGCTGCTTGACATCAATGAAACACCGGGTAAACTCGTATCCATCAAGTATCCGATGATCGGACAGAC
>JAIXYI010000019.1 GCA_027490305.1 Flavobacteriaceae bacterium | reverse complement strand
TTGGCGTCGGTGTTGGCGTCGGTGTTGGCGTCGGTGTTGGCGTCGGTGTTGGCGTCGGTGTTGGCGTCGGTGTTGGCGTCGGTGTTGGCGTCGGCGTCGGCGTCGGTGTTGGCGTTGGTGTTGGCGTGGTAGGATCGTATCCGACCACAATGATTTTACCGTTTGACCGTTGAATCAGTCCGTTGACTTCACCGTCTAACTCGAGCGTAAAGCCATCATCTAGCACGCCATTGCTCCAAATTTGAGCGATGTTCATTCTTGCTACACCACTTACAGATGTGAAAACCCCACCAATGAGGATCTTCCCATTTGTCTGCACTAAGAGGCACCGCACCGTGCCATTTACGTCGGGATTAAAAGTCGTATCACGTGTGCCGTTGGCATTGAGCCTGGCGAAATGATTGCGGGTTGCGCCATCGACGGCCGTGAAGCTGCCACCAATGAGAATCTTTCCATCTGGCTGCACAGCGATGCAGCGCACTTCACCATTCACATCCGGGGCAAATCCGGTGTCTCGTGTGCCGTTGGCATTGAGTCTCACGAGGTTGTTGCGCGCCACTCCATCGAGGGCTGTGATATTGCCACCCAGCAAAATTTTGCCATTGGCCTGCACTGCGATCGCTTTGACGTCACCAGTCAGTTGCGCGTTGAATCCATCATCCACCGCACCGGCGGCAGTAGGGCTCAGGTAATTACCAGACAGGGTCACTGTCGCGGGATTTTCATCGACATCATTGCTGGCGATACTCAGCGTCGCCACGCGAGTGCTAAAGGCGGCAGCTGAATCTATTGGGTCAAAGGTAATCGGCAGGTCAATGTAAGCCCCGGCAGCAATCGTGGTGACCGTGATCGGCGGGAACTTGTAATCTGCTGCAGCTACTCCGCTCAGGCTAACAGCTAAATCTTTTAGCACGGCATTCCCAGCATTCCGGAGTCTTACCACACGCACTGCACTGCCTGTTGTGACCGTGCCAAAGGCAATGGTTGCAGCCTCCGCTAGTGTCGTGCCCGCAGGATACTCAAGCTGAATGTCCGAAGCCGCGCCGATGCCTGTCACCGTCAAAAGATAGGGCGCATCGACCGCATTGCTATTGAGCTCGAGCTGTGCAGTGAACGTGCCCACGACTACAGGATCAAAACGCAGCTGCCAGTCTGCCGAGGACCCCGGCACAAGGCGACTCGTCAAGTCCGCAAGTCCAAAGACACCGGCTCCAGCGCCAGAGAGTTGACCACTCAAATCATTGAGCGACTTCAGACCGATGCTCGAAACCTTCAGCGTGATAACCGCCTGCTCTCCTACTGGCACTGCACCAAACGCCAATGTGCTGCCGCTGAGTTGTGCCAGTCCATCGCGAGTCACTTGCATTTCCGCTAACGGCTTGCCCAGTAGCGGCAGTGTGTTGCTAGTGACGTTGGCGCGCCTGACGCGCACGTAGTAGAGTTGACCGCGGACTAAGCCCGTGATCGTCGTCAGTAGCGGGGGAGTGTTGCTAAGCGGCGTGATCAGCTTGTTTCGGAAGCCCAACAAGAAGTCCCCTTCAAAAGTTGGGTCGGTGCTGACATCTAGGCGCGTCTCTAACACAGCACCGGACGATTGTGGAGTCCACTGGATCTGCGCCGTTGTCGCGGTTGGCTCCCCGTAAATCTTGACGTCAATGCCGCTGGTTTGGCCTTTGATCGTCGGAGCATCCACGAGCAACCATCTTGTCAGCCATCCACCCGATTCCTCCATGACTTTGACGTAATCGACGCGCGTTCCCGGCCACTGCTCAGGGTCGGAACCTTGATACCATTGCGAATAGCCGCCATCCCAGAATGTGTAATCTGGACGCAGGCAGGGCTGCACATTGATATTGAGTCGGCGGCCGGAGAAACGAATCCCACGCGGCAGCATCACTGTGGGCTCGGGGATGTTTGGATAATCCCCTTCTGGACTGGCTGTTGTCCAGTTGGTCACACCGCCAAAGTCTGGCTTCTTCAGCGTCCAGCGTTCAATGAGCGTCACTTTACATGGGCCGTTGTATTCCTCGGCTTTGAAGATGGGCACAATGGTGTAGCTCACCACCGGCGAATAAACATCCGTGTCGTCACTGTGATCGGGAATGATGGCCACGTAATTCAGCACTGCTGGCCAGTTGGCTTGATCGACTCCGCGCACTAACCGTGTTGCCACACCATTCACGGCGCGGCCTGCTAGCCCGTTGATTTTCCGCGTGCTCAGCCAGCTCCAGAGCGAGTTGATGGGCTGGGTCTCTCCCACTTGGCCTTGATCGTTTGCCGTGCTGCCATGCGTGCCCGCAGGCACCACAGACCGCACCACGTCCCGCAGATCTCCCGTATCGGCATCGATCACCTCGGCTGTCAGTGGCTGAGTGATGTCCCAATACAAATGCTCAACAGAAACAAAGAGCCCTTGCAGGTAATCCGGCAACTGTCGTTGAGTAGCTCCCATGAATGTCCACGTGTGCCCCCCCAGCGCTGGCGGCTCCATGCGTGCTACGCTGCCTGTTTCGGCATACTCACTGCGTAGCAGCACCCACGTCTGTCGCACGGTCGGAAATTCGTCTGACACCACCTGGCTATGTTCCCAGTTGTAGGCTTCTTGAGCTGCTCGATCTTTGCAGAAGTAGGCCCACTGCGTGCCACGCTGTGCAGGCTGGTAGCCTGTTAGCTTAAAGCCTGGATACTTGCTCTGGTTCTCATGCAGTGTGCCTCTGGCTGTCTTGATGGATTTTTCGTCCGACCATTCTTCGCGGAAGGCAAAGTCATTGGCAGGCGTTAGCAGCTCTAACGGGTTGCGCTTAGCGTCTAGGGGTTCGAGTTGCATCGGGATCAAATTAAAACAGTTTCGCTAGGCCGTGGCGGAATGTCCTCAGGCAGGGATTTTGCATGGCGGAACAGATCGCGGAACTCGGCTTCTTTGCGGTTTAGGTCATAGGCCATGGCACGTCTGCCAGCGTCGTAGATCGCATCTGTGACCGCCCAATCATCCGCATCTGCATGCAGATAAATGACCAGATCCACGACACCTTTCTGACAGAGCCACCGACGCTGAGTCGGACGGGCAGGATCCGCACCGAAGTCAGTGAAGCCCATTAGCTCTAAAAGTTGTGCAGCTTTGTCAGTCATTGGTTTAACCTCGGCGGATGTCAGTCACCAGCTCACGCCTGAAGCGCGTGATGTTGCAGGTGTCTTGCTGATTACCGCCATAGCACCAAACGTGCGTGTCGTTATGCTTGACGTAGAGCGCCACATGATTGCCACCTGGGCGCTTCATGACGATGGTGTCACCCGCCATCGCTGTCTCCCATCGCACCGGCTTGCCCCACTTGGCCCATGAGGCTGCGCGATAATGTTCTTTCGGCACGCCGGTGCCAGTCTCCAAGCCCCAGAGTCCGCGGATGCAGCCGCACCAAGCCGTCTTGCTGTCATCTTTATCCAGCCAGCTTGCTGCCGCAGTGATGGCTTGTTGAATGCGCGGAGTGCTTTTAGCGCCTGGCGTCTCGCTCAGACCATTGTCTTTGAGCGCGTGTTGTAAGATGCGGGTCGAGTTCATAGAAAGTGTAGAACATTTGGTTGTTCCATGTGGAACCGTGGAACGAAATTGGAGCAAGGCCAGGACTCGAACCCAGTGTAGGCCACGGATTACAAGTCCGCTCCATTCCCTGCATTTGGCGCTGTCTCTCCAGCTGTTACCGCTCCTGAGGCCTTTGCGGTTAGGTCCTATGCCGACACACGAACGGCACCCCAAGATTTATTTACTCGGCAAAGCCACGGGCGCTCGTAGCGGCAGCACCGTGTTCCCAAGCAGCCTAATATCATCAGCATCCTTGGGCGCTATGTGGCCCCTAGATTCCAAGATGGCCAAGCCGACATCAGCCAGCGCTCGCGTGCGTTCAGGCGTCAAGCTTTCACAGGAGCACAGGCAAAGGGCAAACAGCATGATCAGCGGCAGCTTCATGCCACCATTACCCGACTTCGGATCAGGCATCAGAGCACCCAGGCCAGCAATCAGCACAGGAATGAGCCATTGTTTCCAGTCGGTCAAATCACCGCCGGTTGACGTGAAAGTCTGCACAGCCACAAGAGCCGCAAACACAGCTCCAAGAATCGTCGTTTTCCAGTTGGTAATCGGGTTCATAAGTATGGTTTTCAGGGTTTGGTTCGACTAACAAAATTCATTCAGCGCCGTCTTTGATCTGCTGAGCTACACGACTTGGCATTTTTCCCACTTGGGAAGCGATGCCATGCAGGCGGCCTTTGATCTCGCTGACTTCGGTGTTTAGTGTGGCACTTGTCTTCTCCACATCAGTCAGGCGGCGATCATGCTCGGACATATTCATTTCCTGCCGAGTGGCCCACACCGCGCCAGAGATGATCAAAACAAGCGCCCCAACAAGCAGCTTTCCCAGCCGCTCAAGACGTCCGATCAACATTTCAGCGTGGTCAAGGGTATCAGTACTCATGAGTTGAAATAATCTGCTAAAAGATTCCAGGCTTTCTTGATTCGCTTCCACAGAGATGGTCGCTGCAGCTGCTTGATGTGCGCGATTAAAGCGACCACTAGCCAAGCTCTTGGCGAGCCCTTTTCATCCACTGTCATGCGCCCTTTTTCAGCCTTGGCCATCACAGCTTCCACCGCAGACTTGGCCTCGTCATACGATAGCCCACGCGCAAACGCCACCGCCATGAGGTGAGAGTGACAAGGTTGCATGATCTGGGCGGCGAGAGTCATGTTACTGGAGGGCCGCGAGTTCAGCTTCTTTCCGTGCGATCTCCGCTTCTAGGGTTTGGCGGCGGCGTTCTGTTTCGGAGGCTTCGACTTGCGCCAGTAACGCTTGTGCAGCGGCAACGCGCGATTGCGTCGAGTCCAAAGTTAACACGGTTTTAGCTCCTGTGACGAGTTCTTGCAGGCGGGTTTCCGCAAGCGTCTTGGCGTCATGAGCTTGTGTGACGCGGGCTTCCGCATCTGCTAAAAACGCTTGTAGCGCGGTCTGAAACTCAGCCGCGGTGAGCAGGTTATTCAGCAGGGCATCCCCTGCATTGTTGAGCGACTGTCCATCGCGTTTGATCTGTCCGGTTGGTTCGAGCGTGATCATAAAACATTAGGGATTGATGAGGAGATAACTGACAGTGGATGTGTCGCCGGTGACAGTTGCACTGGCTGTTTTGCTGGTGATCGTGAAAGACACGCCTGCGCTGCGCGTGATGCTGTAACTATCTCCGCAAGTGCCGCCATCGGTCTGGCGATTCACAAAGATGCGGGATCCTGCGACAACGTCAGCATCGGACACCGTGACTGTTCCTGCGGTAAGTGTTGCGGTGCCGTGCTTGATTGTAGGCGTGGGTGTGCCGTTTGCGCCGATAGCAATTCCAGACGCGTTTGCAATCAGGCGAGTCACAGCGGTGTTCAGCGTGGTGCTGCCGGCGGAATTGGCAGAGCTGGCAAGGATGACTGAAGCCGCTCCGTTGCCTGTGCTGAGACCACTGCTGATTGTTAGGTTGCCACCAGGTTGATTGGTCTGGCCCGCCGTCCCGTTTGGGGCTTTCAGAGTTTGTGCAACAGGAGTTCCCGTGGCGGCGTTGATTCCAAGCTGAAGATTTGCGGCAGACGCTCTTGTTAATATCATATCAAGCAAACCGTCTGTGCTGGATGGGCTCCAACCAAACAAGGTTCCGACTTTTAGCCGCAGTTGCTCGCTTGAAGTTGCGGCATACATCGTCAAGATTGTATTTGTCGACGTGCCAAAAGACAAATCATTGGCAGCGCTAAAGGCGTTTAAGTTAAAATTTCCACCCAGGGATAAAACGCCAGCCGATGTTACTGAAAATCTAGAGACTCCGGCTAACTGTAAATCAATAAGTCGCCCAACAAATCCCGTTGCGGCATTTGCTCCTATAAGCGTGCCGCTAGTTGACCATCCTGTAGAGGTGGTTCCGGTGGGCTCAATCAACAGAGTGGGCTTGGTTGTTGTCGCCGTCCCCCCTGCAAAAGTGGATCCAGTCAAACTCACAACAGGTGCTGAAACAGCTCCATTGGTTGCATTCGTCAAAGCGCCGGTCATCGTGTCTCCATTCAACCGCACAAAACCTGAGGTCCACGCAGAGCCATCGTGAATTGACAATCGTGAGGTGGTCGTATTCCAAACAGCCATTCCTGCGGCATTTCCTGACAGAGCGTCACGTTGAGCCGTTGTCAGATTGTTAAAGCGCAAGCCTGAATGATTTGTGCCAGAGAATGACAGAGCCCCCGTCAACGTTCCTCCTGTGAGGCTTAAGCCAGTCGAGCTCGGAGTTGCGGGCACCCACTTGGTTCCATCAAACTTAATGATTTGATCCTCGGTCGCCCCGCTAGGAGCCAGTTGGTTTAGGCGGACTTGGCTGCTACCGCTAAAACTTTGAGCGCTGCTGACTAGAGGCAGCAGGCAAAGGAGAAGAATAAGTAAACGGCGCATGATTAAGCTCCACGGGTGTAATGAATGACGGTGCTTTGTCCGGTGGCACAGACGAGGCGGATGGCACGGCTGCAGATTTCTTTTCCAGACAGGAATTTATTGACGCCTGGCTCCATGGGAATGCCTTGATTGGCGTTGTCGGCGGCGGTGACGGTTTTTTCAAAGCCGTAGTAAACGGTGGCGGCTCCTGTATTGACCAGTTCGATGATTTTGGCGTTTGGCAGTGTCAGGTTTTGAGCGGTGTCAGTGACGGTAATTTTTGGCATTATTGGGCCTCCTGATTGGTGAGTAGGGTGATTTCGTGCTCGATCATTTCGAGCATGTAGTCGAGTTTGACGCGGGCGGTTCCGTGATTGCCTTCTGAGGCATTATTGGCTCCGACGACTCCAGCGATGATGGGCTCTGCAAGGCAAGACAACACGGGAGTGACGAGCCATTTAGAGGTGTCTGACAACGCGGTGTTGGCTGTGACTGCGGCACGGGCTTTGTAATTGTGACCGGTTCCGGTTTTGTCCCAGACGAGGGCTCCGACTGCATAGGTATTGGTGAGGACATGTACCGTGGCGCTGTATTCTGGGGGCGCGGGGCGGTAGTCTAGCCAGACGGTTGCGGCGGTGCTTCCAGCTGGCAGGTAGTAACCATCGGCGCGCTTGGTGACTGTCAGTTGGCGGGCGTTTGGGTCACACAGGGGATTGGCGGTGTAAACACCTGCGAGCGTGCCAATCGTGCGCGTAGCGGTAACTTTGGGGATGTATTTAGAGCCAGTGAGCGTGGGATGCGCCAAGACGGTTTCTGGCACTAGCTGCATGGCGTCTGGCCATGGATAGTATTCCCAGGCTAGCTTGCAGGCTGCGCTGATGTATTCAGCAAACCGTGTTGCGTTGCGATCGGTGCATGGGACATCTAAGTCGAGGCGGTGGCAGACGCTTTCGAGGATACGGCTGAAGCTTTTTGTGGCAGCACTCATGCAGGAATCCGCGTGTATTTGGTGGCTGGCACGATGATGGAGCTACGGCGTGACTTGCTCCTGACAATGACAGAGGATCCGTGCTTTTTGCGCAGATCTCGTATGATGTCTCCGTCTTCAAAAGCCTCGCGGCCTTCGGCTTGGACGATGTCATGAAAGGCAAAGGCATCGAACCGTTCTTCAAGGGCAAAGAGCCCTTTGGGCGAGAATGTGGCGTCCGTGTTGGCTTCGGCTCCGATGGTTTGTTGGCGGCGTTCCGCTCCGGCTTCACGGGCTAATGCGGGCTGCACAAAAGCCTCATCAATGAAGGCATGTAGCCCGGCGGGACCGAGAGCTTTCCCGAGGGCGTCGATGTCTAAATCGAGGGCTTGATTGTGAGCATTCATCAGTGTGAAACAGGAGCGGAGTTACACCATCAACAACGGGGTGAGGGTTAGTCGCTCCAGGCGCTATCAAGGTCTGTCAAAAGACGGGCCTTGATCTTGGTGACGAGGTCTGCATTGACTTCAAAGGTGTCGTCTTGAGACAGCTCTGTGCGACCGGCGCGGAGTTGAGCGAACTCTTTGAGTTCTTCTTTCACAGCGGTATCGATCGCTGTGGTTCCTTGGGCAGTGGTCATGGGCATAATTGGGATCTCCTTTTGAATGAGTTAAGTTGAAGGCAAGGGCGCTCCCAACACGGGAGCGCCCCGTGGACTAGGTGGTGATTTTTCCGTGGCAGCGTGGGTTGCTCACTTCGAGACCGGTGATGTATTCGAAGAACTCAGTGTTCTTACCACCACGGTATTCGAGTTTGGTGAGCTTGGGTGTACGCACCTGGCGCAGACTGACCATATCCATATCAACGATCACGGCGTGAACACCGGAAGGGAGACTGAAGTGGGTGTGCAGGAAGAACTTCCCGAAGTCGCAGGTCATGCGGTCCACGGTTAGGGTGATCTCGGTGCCTTTGCCTTTTTCGACATCGTTGTTGAAACGACGCACGAGGACATTGCCCGAGGATTCCGGCGTGAACTTGAGCCAACCGGAGATCTGACGACGCATGGCAGGCGAGGCAAAGACGTGAACCGTCTTCATCTGGCGGGCAGCGGTGGCGATGCTCTGGAGCACGTCGAGGATTTCCTCTTCTGTGACAGCAGCAGCGGTGGATTGACCCGTGAGGATGTTCCCAGAAGGAGCGAGACCGATGGCGGGAATCGGCAGATCTGGATCGCTGGGATTGGCGGTGCGGATGAACGAGCACAGACCACGCATTTTCATGGGGTTGCTGTTGTCGATGTGGGCTTGAGAGTCGCCTGTTTTAAGGCAGGTGACTTCCATGTTTTCTTTGGCAAGCACGAGAGCATCGACACGGTTGTCTGCGAGCAGACCACCCGAGACACCGTATTCTTCACCAAGCTCTTCAGCCATGTCAGAGACACCGAAGGCGACGCGACCTTTTTGGACGCGACCTTGAAGCGGTTTCTTGTTGGCTTCGTTGTTGATGACGTCACCATCGACCACATCGACGCCATCTGCGACGGCGTTATCCGAGGGCGAATGGCGGACTTTCATGAGCCATTCGTAGAGAGTGGCTTTCGGACGGGGGCCTTTTTTGACCATGGAGACAAACGGTGTCTCCTCAGCACGGGTGACTGTGAAGGTAGCGCTCACGTCACGACGACGGAGCTGGGGATTTAATTCTTTATCGAGGAGGGCAGGCATATGGGTAAAGGGGAAACAGAGTTTTGGTTAGAAGTCCCCTAGCTCATCAGCGAGTGCGCGGGCCAGATCAGAGTCATTATCGGTTTTAGCTGGACGTTTGTCCGGCTGGTTACCTTTGGCTTTGAGGGCTGGTTTTTGAGCGCTCGGAGTGACTGGGGCGATTCGGGGCGCTGGTTTTTGAGCAGGCTTACCAGCTTCCTGTTTGCCATTTCCACCTGTGGACTTCAGCGGGATCATTTTCCCGTCTTTGTCCAGCTCATAGCGCACGTAGCGTGCTTTCTTTGAGCTTTCCTCTTCGAACTCTTTTTTACCACGGGCGGCATAGGCCATGATCAGTTCCCAGTCTGGATGATCGGCAAGGCCTGGGGCTTTGCTGAACACTTCGACCATGAACGCGTGATCTGGGCTGGCTTTGTCAAAGAGTGTGGGCACGAGCTTTTGAGCTTGTTCCCATGGCTTTGACTTCTCGCGGTGCATGAGGCGGAGTTTTACGTCCGGCGCTGATTCCAAAATGGCATCAGCTTTTTCAGCGTGCTCGTCGGCCGTGGCTTGATCGAGTTCGACGGTTTTTCCGTTGCTGAGTGTGAAGGTTCCGCCGTCAGGATTTGACTTGAACCAGGCGCGCACTGATTTCGCAGTGGTGATGCGTGATTCGAGAGTTTCCAGGCTATCGACATCGGCCAGAGGTGTGGCGTCTGTGGGTGTGACCTGAATGGCTCCTTTGGCAAGCTGAGCTTTCAGATCGCGCTGAGTTTGGATCAGTTTGTTCTGACGCTTCCAGATCCCCTTGGGAACTTTCTCAAAACCTTTCGGTGGCTTCTCCGCGTCAACCTCTTCGTCGTCGCCAATTTCGGCTTCTTCGGTGTCGGTGTCTTCGGTTTCAGCATCGTCCTCAGAGTCGTCAGATTCTGAATCGTTGTCTTCGGACTCGTCGGAGTCTTGCTCCGTTTCGTCTTCGACTTCAGATTCGTCTTCTTCCTCCTCTTTGGGGGTGGGTGCCTGTTTGTCTTTTTTGGATTTCCGCACGGGAAGATCAGCGTCGAGTTCAGAGTCAGGTTCCTCAACGGTGGTTCCAAGCTCACCTTCGAGCATGGAGTCGAGATCCTGTTCAGAGAACGAGGTGCCTTTTCCTGGGGTTGTCACGGGGGACGATTTGCTAGCAACCACGGCAGGCTTTTGGCCCGAGGTTGCGCCCGTTGCAGCGGTCTGTTTCTGCGTTGTATCAGCCATAGTGTCAGCATGCCCTTGGGCAAGTGACGCCATTAGTTCACTCAGGCGGCGGGATGTCAGCTTATGCGGGGCGCGATTCTGAGCGAATCCGCGCAATATTGCGCGATTTAGCGCTATAATGAGTGCTCCCACCCGGATTTGAACCGAGGACCAAGCGATTATGAGTCGCCTGCTCTAACCGCTGAGCTACAGGAGCCTGTCAATCTGACGCGGTTTCTTCGCCCGTTTCCGAGTCGTGTTCAAGCTCTTTATCCAGTTCCGTCTTCCGCATGGCGACGAGTTCCCAAAAGGTTTCCTCTAGTCCGTGCTCAGCACCATCGTGGAAGGAACGGAAGTCCGCAGGATCGACACCTGTGGGCACGGTGCGCCCCTCACGCCCCAGACTGGCGGCTTTGGTGCGTAGGTGCTGGAGGATGGCGCGGACAACGGGATGCTCGCGTGCATTGGAGAGTTGCAGCGTGATTTCGTCATCGGTCATGAGGGGACCGAGGTCGATGTCATGGGGGAAGGCTTCGCGTGTGGGGCTCATGCTTGTTGTTCTGCGACGGGTTCGACTCCGAGTTTTCCGGTTTGCGCGTTCTCTTGCTGCGTCAGCTGGAAGGCATGGAAGCGGAGGCGATTGAGCACGAGCTGCTGCACCTCGGGATCTTCGTTAAAGATGCGCTGGGCGCGGCTGGCTTGACCCTGAGCGCCCATTGGCTGGCTGGCGACGACTGCGCCTTTCTTGTCAGTTTGCAGTCCGTAAATCCGCTGCATGACTTGCAGGCGCAAGGCGTGATTGGTCCCAGGAATGAGGCTGGAAGCTTCGTCCATGAGCGTCCCAGAAAGGATGCGTGAATTGATGTCTTGTTCATCAGAGGTTTCTTCTTTTCCGCGTTCGGCTGAGTCTGCGACGATCTGGCGGAAATGAGATGGCAGTAAGCTGGAGACAAGTGCTTTGAGAATGGGCTCGCGATTGATCAGGTTTTGATTGTCAAATTGCAGCACCGTGGAGAGACCTTTGTAACGGGCGTCTTGCATCTCGGGTATGGATTCTCCGACATCGTAATCGAGCTCGATACCGACTCGCCCCTGAATCTCTTCACGCGAGACATCGAGCGATGTCGGCAGGCCATTGAAGAAGCTGGAGCGGATGCGTGTGGGGCTGAATTCCTGCACGAGCTGGAAGGCTTGCTCTTTGATGGCTTCGAAGTCAGTGAGGAACTCGGACACCATGACTTGGCGGAAAGCTTGCTTTAGTTCGGGATCCACTTTGGAGCCTCGGCACCAATAGGCATTGAAGGCATCGAGTGTGGTTTGTTGGACCATCTGAGAATCGGCGGAATCTCCGCCCACATCGATCTTCTCATACGAGCTGGTTCCTTGCTTCATCGGGATCCGCAGCCCTGGACGCAAGTCGGCAGTTCCACCGGAACTTCCTCCAGAGAGATTCAGCGGCACACGCATAGGGGGTTTGATACGAATCTGCGCGTTGTTTGAGCAGCTATCGCGCTGGTCTTTGATTTCTTCCTGATCGGTGAAGCTCTGCTCTCCATATCCGCGAGAGGCGAGCAGGTAGGGCGCGTGCAACTCAGTCTGGTGACTGAAGAAAGGATAGCGACCATGGGCGTGCTCACAGCACTCGTGATACAGCGCTTGATCCTTCACCTGAGCATGAAGAACGGTGTGATAAAGAGCGCGCACATTGCCCACAGCACAAGCGAGGTAATAGACGTGAAGGATCTGAAATTCGTTCTTTTTGGTATCGTCTTCATCGATCCCGCTACGCACTCCGCCACCACTGAGCAGCCATTGCGCGGTAGCTCCGAGTCCATTCAAGTCCTGGAATGATTTACCGGGATGCTCTAGCACGGCATCGACAGCCTCTTCGTTGTAGGGGAAGTGAGGATCGTTGATGCGTCCGCGCAAGTCCACCTCACTCACCCATTCCGGCATGACGATCCAGCGCATGGACGGCACGTTTGCAGAGGTGGGGGGGAATAGGACATCGATCCCGTAAGTCAGCGCACGATAGGAGGGCTGCGCATGGATGGTGGTGACGGCGTAATACTCGGCTGGTTCTCCCCACTCCAAAGAGCGCGCAAGGCGGGCAGCTTCATCGGGCGGCATTTCTGCATCAAACTTGAGTAGCTCTTCGACGAGGCGCGTGTTGTCCTCAGCTTCGAGCAGGTAGATCAGTTGGCGGTCTGCATCCTCTGAGATGAGCAATGTTTGCTCTGGATCCAGTCCAGGAAACTCGGCTTCATCGCCACCGGCTGTCACCCAATCGGCAAGCGCTACGGCTTCCGCATTGGCGACAGACGCTTGACGAATGGCTTCTTGTAGCTGCTCAGCTGTCAGGGTTTTCTTGACAGCTTGCAGCTCTGTATTCCAACCAACGTGCATGAGCGAGTGCCCGTATTCATGGGTGATGTCCGCAAAGCGAGCGCCCTCTCTACGCGATTCACGTTTGGTGATATCGTCGTAGTAGCTGGAGACTTGAGCCCACAAAGAAGAGGCTGCTTGTGGATTCTTTTCTGGGCTGAGATTGCGCGGTCCCACACGCTCTTGACGACGCTGTAAGGCAAGGCGCTTCCAGGTATTGTGATCGCGGATGACTTCCTCTACCAATCTCACACGCACATCACTGGATCCGTTCCACGGAAAGACTTCAGGCGGTTTCTGTCCTGGGGTCAGTCTTGAAAAGGCGCTGATCCTTTCATCGTTCTTCCACTTGCGCCCGTCATTGGTTTGACCAGGCCACCAAGCGAAACGGGTGTCGTGATTCAACTCCATTCGCGTGAAGTAATTGAGCCCGTGCGCTTCGTTGATAGCGTCCTCGATCTCCTGAATCATTTCTGCAATGTGATCTTCAGAAAGTGAGGCGCGAGGATTGAGCTGATTGAATGGAGAGGAATCGTTGGCAGGCATGGCGGAGTTTGGTGTGACGCTGTGCGTCGTGTTCCGCAGCCACCCTGTAGCTGCATTGCTTTGACCGATGAAGGCCCAGGGCGTGGGTAAAGTGTTCTGAAATTTCAGTTTGTCGAGTCTGGAAAGAAAGCCTTGATGGCATCTTCAAGCAGAAAATAACCATATTTTTGACCGGCTAAGGGGCGCGGTTTGAAGGTGGCTGTTGGTCCTTCGATGAGTGTGCGCACGGTGGATTTCGAAAGTCCACAGCGTTCACCCAGTTGGATGACGGCGGCGCGCTTCAGGTTAGGCGGGTAATCGTGACGGGCTTGTGTGGCTGTGTAGTTCATGGTTTAGCAGTAGGATTCGCCCCCGTGGGCTGTGAGTGCATCGCCCCCGAGATAGGACAGATCTGCGAGGGAGGCATAGGCGCAGACATCGCGGGCATCTTTGCACGCATCATCTTTAGGTTTGGCGGGATCGCCGTAGTTCTGGAACATGAAGATCAGGTTCCCGCAGTCTCGGCAGACTCGGAGCTTTGGCTCTGCGCGTGGCGAGCCTTTCTCTGCACTCCCATCGAAGTCGAGCAAGTCGTTTAGCGCTTGGTCACCTTCCCGAAGTCGATCTCCTGAGGCTGGAGAGAAGTCGAGGCCCTCGTCAAGCATCCCTTCCATGATCGTAGTGCTGGCACCTTGGCTCAGCTTTTCAGCCCAGCCCAAACGGGAGTCCATGATGCGCTCTGAAACTTTGATGGGAGACTTGTCCGCATTCCACCATTCACCGATCTCGCGTTCGACTCGTTCGATCTCCAGTCTGTAACGATGGTAACCAAAGCCCCAACCATTTTGGGCGGGTCCAGGATCTCCGTTGCGTTTACCGTGTTCGCTCGTGATCGCCCATGCACCTGGATCTCCGACATCGGGAATGAAGTCACCCTCCTGAGGATACTCACGCACGAACCAAAGTCGATTGAAGGAATCAACGAGCACCCAAAGCATGAACCAGTTCCGCTCTTCAGCAGGATCGACGACTTGATACCACGTTCCCTCGCGTGGGATCTGATCGCGAGTGCAGACATGCACCGTGTCTGAGAATTTTGGGAAGCGCACGCTCCAACCTTTCGACACATCGCCGTAGGCAATGACTCGGATGTAGTTTTCTGGCGCGCCCTGGCATTGTTGCACCATGGCCGGCCAATTCCCTTTGTGGGCATTGTCGTAGGTGTGCAGGTACGCGACAAGGCGCGTGGGCTTCTTTGGCTGTTTGAACCGTGGCACCTTTTTCCCAGGCATGAGTTCTGCACCCATCGGCCCCCATTCGGGACCGCCCCACTTGGACTTGAATCCGGCATCGAGTCCGCGCATCTCCGCTTTGCAGACGTGTGTGGTGGTTTCTTCCGTTGTGATCGCTCCATCCAGGAAGTCAGCGACGGTGGACGAATAACCTTCTTTGGGTGTGAAGCCGATCAGATGCACGCCATGGTAAATCGCGGCAAGCAAAGCTCCGGGAAGCTCCTTTCCAGCTTCGAGCAACTCGATTGCATGATCAATGCGCGCCAGAAAGGCAGGCTGGCGAGTGTCCGCAGCACGAGAGAGCAGACGTTCACGCACGGTGTCACAGGTCGCACGCGGGACTAGCTCGTCAGACACTGCGCAGGTCAGTTCTGCTCCTTGCAGAGTGGAGTCCTGGGACTTGTAAAATTTGAAGTCGAAGAGTCCACCGCCGAGGAACTTTCTCCCAGTCTCATCCTGGCACTCCCAGGTGAGATTGAACATGTCACTCGTGAAACCGCCACCGTCCGAGTAGCTCAGGCGCGTTTTACGATCTTTTCGAAACTTCCCCGAGGATGGGTTCAACTCCGGGGGAAAGAACTCCATCATGCGGCGTTGCTGAATCGTCTTTGAGCTTCCCTGAGTTTCGTGCAAACCCCAGCACCATGAAGTTTCGGTGTAGAAAAAGTGATTCAATACCCGGTGATGAGTGAAGTCTGTTTTAGATCCACGAATCCCGCCCATGACGAGTAATTCAAGCTGCACACCTGGATGCTCTCGGCGCTTCTTAGCCATCTGCAAATCGATGCGTTTCCACATCTCCGGCTCGGATCGATAGCGGAAACGATCTTCCTTCTCGCGAGTGATTTTGGCTTCGCGATCGCGTCTAAGTTTATCGACCGCTTCAATAGGCAACGTAAACGTGATCCCGTCTAGGTTTATGACCGCTTCGAGTGTCGCAGGCAGAATCCCTCGCAGTTCAATGATCGGATGAACGGGATGGATTGTTTGTTTCGCTAGTTTAGCGCGCAGAACTGTTTCTAACGTCATAGACCTGCACCCTCCCTTCCATCGTCTTTCCAGTCATCGCCATCCGCGCCATCACTGATCTTTGTGCCGCTCATACAGATGGGCAGCTCAGCAGGGAATCCATCGCTACCGTAATCCACGCGTTTGAATTCCACTACCCACACCCAGGGATTAAGAGCTGCCGAACCATCGCCGTTGATCTTGTCCCACAAAGACCAATAACTAGCACGAGCTGGCATAGCACTTTCATCATGCCTATAGTCCACAAATCGACCCGGGTTCTCCGCATCCCGCTCGATCCCCTCTGCGATAGCATCCGCTTCCGTGATGTCTTGCAGTCTTTCGACCCAAACACTCACGATTTCCAGCGTGATGCGTGATGTCCAGCGCGGCATGTGAATGGATGGCTTGCCCTTCAACGACGGCGTTGGCTCTTTGGCCTCCGCAGGCATCGGTATCCATACAGCTGGACCATCATCAGCCTTGTAGCGAATCTGACATGCACGCTGCACAGCAGGCGTGATTGAGTCACTTGAGCCAAAGCAAAGAAACGATTCACGCACCCACAACCGATCACCTGGCACACCATAGGGACAAGGAACCATTCGATGCGGATTGTTCTTTGTTCCAGCATCAACCCCAAAGCTGCCCAGCCATCCTTGCTGGTGTTGAAACCATTCAATGTGTGTTGGCTGCGGTCTCACCACTCTCCGCGTCTGAGTCTTCCGACCCTCAAGGATTGCCCGAACCATCGGGCCGCTGAATAAAATAGGACGTTCTTTCATGTGTGTTGTTGTTGATAGGTTGATCCAATTTTAATACGGAATGTCATCACCCTCAGTGAAGACATCCTCCATCGTCTCTCTGCCCGTCGCATTGCCCACTCCAGGCCGTGGAGCCGGAGCCGCTTCACGCGCAGCGCCACCAGCCGCGCCTCTGGCCTCTCCGCAGAACTCCCAATGCTCCACAATGTTCAGCGTCTTGCTGCGTTTCTTGCCCGTGGTTTTATCCTCCCACTGCTCTTGAGCTTGGCGACCATGCAGCAGGATAGGTTTACCCTTGTTAAAATGCTGGCCAATCGACTCACCCGACTTGCCCCAGCACCGGCACTCATGAAAAGTGACCTCTTCTTTCATTTGCCCACTGTCATCATGCCAGCGGCGATTCGTTGCCATAGCAAACTCACAGACCGCCATCCCCCTGGGCGTGTATCGCACCTCAGGATCACGAGTCAGATTGCCTTTCAAAATAATAATGTTCATCAGTGTTTTTTAGTTTTGGTTAGAATCAATCTGGAATCGCATCATCAAGCTCGCGCCGTGATGCCATTTCTTTTTTGCTTGCTTGAGGCTTCGACTTATAGCCGGTCTCTCGCTTCTCTTCGTTGTTACTCATGAGATCATCCGTGCAGCTGTGGAACGTCGTTTTAGGACCATCAAACCGCAGCTTTACTTCGCCAATGCCGACATCTCGCCCCTTGGCTAGGATCAGCCAAGATTCATCTTTGGGCGCTTCCTCGAAGTAATAAGCAGGCCTTAGCAGCATCATGACCACATCCGCGTCTTGCTCGATGCTACCTGATTCACGCAAGTCTGAAAGCTGCGGTTTTTTATCTGCACGCTCTTCAACGGCACGCGAGAGTTGAGCCAGCACAAGCACCACACAATCCAGTTCTTTAGCCATTTCCTTCAGGCCTGCACTGATCTCTGAAATCTCCAACTGTCGATTTCCCTTAGCCCGTGTCGTTTCGGAGTGCATGAGCTGGAGATAATCAATGACGATCAAATCCACCCCCTTCTTTCTTTTTTGCGCACGGCAAATAGCCCGCATTTTCTGGATGCTCATGCCTGGCCGATCATACATCCGCAGATTACAATCCTTGATCAACTTCATGCGCTCCGTCAAAGCTTGCTGAGCACCACGCACAGGGAAACCATAGCGCATCGCTTGCAGATCCAGCCCAGCCCCGCCAACTAAATCACGCGTGCCATGCTGTTCGTTGGTCATTTCAAGATTGAAATAAATCGTGCGCTTCCGTTTCTGGTGAGGCCAAGCATTAGCATTCCACTGCGTATAATGGCCCATGCCCGATGACACATTGCAGGCAATATCTTTGGCAAGAGCGCTTTTACCCATGCTTGGACGTGCCGCCAAGACAACCGATTGCCCACGCTGGAAGCCCCACACGCGGCGGTCCAAGTCTGTGAAGCCAAACGGTATCCGGTTCTCTGGTATGATTGCCGCGTGATCAAGTTGATTGGTGATCAGATCCAGCACGTTGTCTAAAACATCGCTATACTCCAGACCGCCATCCCCCGTTTTTGTTTGAGGCGTGATGGAAAAGAATAACTCTTGAGCGGCACTGACTAAAGACAGAGGATCTTGCTGCAAGCCAGCGGCCTCATGCTCCATGACCATAGCCTGCACATCCGCAGTCGCTTTCAGTAACCGCCGCGCCAACCATTTCTGCAACACTATCGCCTTGTAATTCAGGTAATGCGCCGCACTCGGAACAAAACAAAATAACTCAGCCAACTCAGCGCGACCTCCAATCATTTCAAGCTGATTGGAGCTAGCTAAAAAATCCCCTAAAAGCACAGGATCAAGCGGACGGCCCGCATCGTAAAACGCCAACATGGTGCTGTAAATAAGGCGGTTGCCCTCGTGGTGAAACGCTTCCGCTGCCACCTCCAGACGTGCATCCGCCATGCGCTCAGTCGGATCTTGTAGCAGACTGCTGATCAATCCTTTTTCCGCCTCATCTGAGAACGGAATAGATGCGCCGATGGCCTTGCCTAACAACTCATCAGCACGCGTCATATTCCTGAAAGCGCTCGGTGATTTTGATTCTACTGGAGTCATACAGTATAGCCTCCCTTCGTGTCTGCATCTGCCGCATCCCAAGCCTGGAGGATCATCTCCTGCATCCGCTCAAGTAGCACATCCCAACTCACCGTGATTGACATCTCCAGTCGATCCGCCGCAAAGCCTCTCCAATTCCAATCCGGCTCCCCACCCCCCTTTTCTTTTTTTTGTGGGCTAAAACCTTGCGATGAATTCACGGGGTTCTGCACCTTGTCCGTGAATAGTCCCTGCCAGTTCGAAGCCATGGAAGCATTGACGGATTTGGCGACGATCTCCGCCGGAAATGCCAGCTGTTGGCGGACAAGTGCCTCCCATCCGCTGGGAGTGTAGCTCTTTCGTTGCTCTCGCTTGTATTTAAACCAGCGGTTCAGAGCCTCTTGATGCCCTTCGGAAACGTCTTCCGAAAAGACTGGCCTTGTCAGCTTGCCTGACTTCCCCCGTTCACGGGGGTTAGGGGGTATGGATAAGGATAAGGATAAGGATACAGGATTACGGAGTGCGCGCGCGCGAGGCATACCGTCTGCATGTGGTTCGCTATGCGTTGGCATTGCGTCTGCATTGCGTTCGTTATGCGTTGGCATTGCGTCTGCATTCCAGCGGGATAACGCAGCATCCTTAGCCTTACCTCTTTTTTCGTGAGCTTTAATGAGTTCACGCTCAATGCGTTTCTGAACCCAGCCAGCCGAAGATTCTTGAAAGAATTGATCGATCACACTCAGTACGGCTTGCTGTTCTTCTTTGGTGAAAGCAGCACACAAACGAAACAGCATCTTCTCATCAGTCGGTAGTGCGCGCTCGGTGCTATAGCACCAATCCATCAGCACATTGTACGCTCCATGTTCAGTCAGTGAAAGCTGGCGAGTGTCTTTGGCGTAGTCGCCCAAATGGCGGGTGTAAGTATGCATTACTGGCGTTCCTCCTCTTCTTTTTTGCTCAGCAAATGGGCATTGATCAGCGCCTCGCGGAGATTATGCCGCATGAGTTCACTGCTGACTTTTTTGGTAGCTGCTAGCATGGGTGAAAGGAGCTGGCCTGCCACGTTAGCCACACTGCTCACGATCTTCACATGGCCATCACTACGCACATGCAGCGTAGCTATAGGCCATGGCGCGCCTGATCGGTAATGGTTCACGACGATGGTAAAATCGACGGGTAACTCGGACTTGGGTTCAAGGTCTTCACTCATGCGTATTTTTGGTGGGTGCGATTGACAACTATTTGTTTGGCGCGGCGTTGTCCTACCTGGAGCGCCGTGTATTGCTCCTCAGTGATCTCCGTGATCGAAATGACTGAGTGGTAGTCAGCGCGCTGTGTCGCCTTGTAGCGGATCTTAGAAGGGATCTTGGCCTTCCACGCCTTTTGCACACGCTGGCCTTTAAAGTCGCGGTAGATCAGGAGGAAATGTTTATTCACTTTTGTCGGTCTCCTTTCCTTCAATATAAAACTCAACGTAAGCTCGGTCCTGAGTGCCGCGCACATAGACGAGCTTCTCTGGGTGCTTAGCTGACAGAGCATTCATATTTAGATGAAGCTCTTTGAATGTGGCTGGCTGGGGTAACCGCAGCAGGATGATGGGTTGAGGAAGGTCCATAAATTTAGTCGGTGTCGTTTGCGGCTAAGCGTTTGCGGTCTGGATTGGCTGGGCTTGTTGTGAGATGCTGCCTGGCCTCCGCTTGATTGATCTCACTTGTCAGGCCTAGTAGATGCCTTTGTGCTTCCATTAGCTCATCCGCAGGCACGATCCCGCGCAGCTCGCTGAGATGGCACCGAATCACGCCAGCCATGGCGCGAATGTCGTCACAGCGTTGGGATACAGTCATCTGTGCGGTCCTCCTTTTTTTCGTTGAGGAATCTGATCCAGAGCAGGCCGTGTTTGCAGCACTTGGCATCCTGGAGGGCGTCATGCTCTGCATTGCGTGGGTCGATTTGCCAGTACCCAGATTCGCGGCCAAGGTCATCGAGATGGTGCTTACCTTCACGGCCCTGAGTCGGCACATAAAGCCCGGCTTCTTCGGCATCCTTCATCTTGGTCTTTGTGCAGTTCCAGACTTTAGGCAGATCCAAGAAAATGCCCGTGCGTGCCTGGACAGCCTCCATAAATAGCAGGTCAAAGCCAGCATTGTGCGCGGCCATTTGGTAGCGGCGTCTGATGCCGTGTACCCATCGCTGCAATTCCCACAGTGCTTGCTTTTCGGGTAGAGCTCCGCGTTCTGCCCATAGCTCTGGCGTGTAGCCATTGACCTCCATGGCCCGTTTTTCCAACCTGCCCACGGGCAAAATGTAAACGTGAAATGGTGGGGCATCCCATGAAGGGACAGCAGAGATCGAGAGCAGGGCGCATTCTGTCGAGTCCAGTCCTCCGGTCTCGGTATCAATGGCGATAAAATCAGTGGGCTTCATAGTGTGCTGTTGTTGGTGCCGTCTTTCCGGCTGTCACGCTTGGCAGATCGCTCCCGCGTTCGAGTGACCCTTGGTGGACATTTTTGGTTGGCCGTCTTGAAGGGTGAAACCATCCAGCCACAGGGGTTTAGATCGCGATTCGCTCGATCATTTCGCGGAGGCGGCGGTTAGTGGCGTCTAGCTCTTGATTGGCTCTGTCGATGAGATTGCCCAGGCCTGTAGCCACAGGCATCGAAGGATCAGCGCCCTGTTTATTGGGGACCGGTGGACTCATGATTGGCTCCAATTTTGCGTGCAGCCGATCAGTAAGCATTTGTTGCTCTTCGATTCGTGCCCGTTGGCTGGACAATAGAGTTGTGATTTCTCCCTCGCGTTCGGTAAGGGAATTAGCGCAAGCTGGTGATGTGGTATACATAGCGTTGTTGTTGGGTGGATGCCTTCACCGGGCGGCACACGCCGCCCAGATCGGGCGGGATGGATCAGGCAGGGATGTCAGAAGGCTCCGCGTTCAGGTCGGGTTCCTGGGCTGGCTCGTCTGCTGGCTTTACCTCGGGGTCCGAAGTCAGCGCGCTCGCTCCGGTTGCACCTTCTTGAGGGGATGCTGCATCAGCAGCTGCAGGAGTGATGATCTCGGGTGACGGCGCGCCCCCCTCCTCATTTTTTTTGCCGCGCGGTTTACGCTTTTTCGCGGCTTTGGGATCGTCGGAGTCTTCGTCTTTCTCGTAGTCGATGAAAGACACAAGCTTTTGATGCGTATGCGCATGCTCTTCACGCAGGCCTTGAATTTCATTCAAGAGATCAGTCATTGTGACAGCGTTTGTGTCTTCTGCGGTTTCATCTTCGACGGTATTGCTGCTGATCCCGTAAAGCTCGTCGAGGGTGTTGATGTCGCGAGGACTGCCGATAAGCATTTGGGTGGTATTGTCAGCACTGAATGACGCGACGGTAACTTCTTGGCCTGAGGCCCGCATTTTTTCCAAAAATTCACTCAGTAGAAAATCGGCATCGCGACTGCGATTACCGGTGGCGTGGCCTTCGTGGTGTGGGCCACTGGCTTTGATCATGATTTGATATTGCTTTTGCTTCATGGGGTGGGTGGGTTTGTGTTACCGGATGTCCGTTGCCGGGGCGGTTGTGGCCTTGGTGATGAGCGCCAAAATTTTTGCAGGGCCTTGACTACTGTGTGCGCAATGCCAGCGGCCATCGTGGTATAGGCATTGCAATCCGGTGCGTTCGCGCAGGCGGGTATTATCTTTGACTTGCACGTCTGCGCCTTTTCCGTCTGGCGTGCGCACTGATACCCAAATGCGAGATGGATAGAGGCGGAGGATGGACAGCGTAACGACTCGCGGCGTGAAGGATGTTGGCGCGCCCCCCTCCTCTTTTTTTTTGGTGCTGAGCAGGCGTTCAAGCTGTGCAATGCCTGCATCAGTGTAGCTCAAGACGTGGCCGTCCATTTTCCAGTCTTGCGGACAACTAAGAGCCGAGGCCCGAAGAGTCTCGATGACACGTGGAGAGACGCCAAATTGTTCGGCAAGGGCGATATCAGCAGAGGCCATCGAAACCTCCTTTGCGAAAAATTTTCTGAGTGAGAATGAATCTATAAAGTCCGCGGTCGCCATGATTTCGGACCCCCTCCCCCCCTGTTTGAAAATGCAGGTCTGAGCGTGGTTCGGTGGCGTCGGTTCTGATTGCATTCGTTATAGCGTTTGCTGTCATAGCTGAAAATCAACGTGTTGAGTGTCTAAAACAGGGGATTGGATATCCTTAGAAGGCGAATTGAGGCGCATTTCAGGCAGTCCGAGGGGCGCGAGCGCGGCCTTTGGCGAAACTTCTTCCGCGTCGATAACCATTGCGGAGACATCGCGCTGTTGGGTTGCGCGTGCTTCACGGCACATGCGTGTCCAATCGTCTTCCTCTTCGTGAGAGTGAATGATCTCTGTGCGTGAGGTCACACCGCCTTCAGCAAGCGCTAGCTTGTCCACCACAATCCCAAACTCCACGGCAGTTACCTCACCGGCTCGGAAACGCTCAATTAGCGCTTCTAGCCCCAGAGTCGCCGCCAGTCGGAGCTTCGCAGTGAACTGCTCTTTTTGTGTTACCGCAGCAAGCTTTGCATCAGGATGGTCCGCAATGCTTTGGACAGTGCTAGCAGACACACGGCAGATCGAGCAAATGTCACGCACAGGCACCGCGCGAGACAGCAAGCCAGCGATGATCCGAAACACTTCCGGCTTCCTCTCCAGCATCCGAGACGCATCGTGGATCCCACGCTTCTCCAGAGACTCTGACACATAGACCTCCAAGCCCAATTCAGTCACCGCCAGTTCCTCGCTCGGAGCCTCATCAGCTTCGCCACGTTGACCAGCTCGATTGATGGCATCCATCTCCAGTTTGGACGGCGTTAGGCCCGTGTTCAGCTTTGCGAGGCCAGAGTTTACCAGCTTCTCTTCGACCTTGGCCCTTTGCGCAGCGTTTAGAGTGGGTAGCTCAGGCATTGGAGCCTCCTTTCCCAAAGAGCACGTAATGACTCGGATTTGCACCACTTTCGGCTCTGTCACAGACTTCCTGCATCCAGGCACGATGGAAAAAAAAAAGAGCGGGGGCCGCGAAGCCGTCCATCTGCTCAAGATTGTTAGACGAGCGCAGATTCGCGCTCGTTGTCAGAGTCAGCAGCCAGCTATCAAACTCAAAGAGCAGCAGCTTGCAGTGCAGACGGCCCACGATCAGCCGAAAGCCAGGTGCATCCGCCATAGCACGCTCGATAGCCTCATACAGCTCAGCGTCGGCAGATTGGAAATAGTGAGACACCAGCAAAGTCACCTGTACACCCGCATCACACGCAGCGCGCAGAGTCGCCACATTTGGCAGCCCCACACTCAGCGTCGCGATCCACAGCGCTCGTGGATTACCATGCAGCGCCCTCACACGGTCGATCACATCTCCCAGGATAAATTCACCCGACAGCAGCGCATGCACGCTCTCAGATTCATCCTTCGGCAAAGCAGACACCAGCTCATCAGCACGCTCCGCACGGATCAGAGCACGCGCTTGGCCCTTCATCGCAGACTTCACCTTCAGCAGGCGCGGCCTCACAGGGAAATGATTCGCCCGTCCACTCTCATCAGCAGACAGCATCAGCAGCGCCAGTTGTTCCGTTAGAGCACTCACGCACCAGCACCCTCCTCAGAAAAAAAAGAAGGGGCGGCAGGCGCGGCAGCACCCTTAGTGCTCGATTTTGGGCGCTTCTTTAGGCCATCAGGACGATGCGCAGGAAGATCCCAGAATTGCGTAGCAGGCACCCTCACAGAGCCCAAAATCATCCGCGTCTTGATCACACCGGCGCGGATCAGCTCATGTGTGTAAGGCACACTAAAACCGATCAGCTCCGCAAACTCCCGCACCCAGAAAGGACGCGGCAAGCCCGGACCCAGCAAAGCCCGCAGATCACGCGGTGGAATGCACCAAGCACCATCCTTCTCAAAGGCATGAGGAAAGAAATCTCCACGGAACCGACCACTCAGCGCCCTCATCACCATCTCAGACTCCACGCACAGCAGCTCAGCCACCTCATCGACAGAGTACGGCACCACACGCGGCCTGCACTTAGCAGCAGCATCCAGATTCGTGTTGGCAGCAGAGCGCGGCATGATCAGGCAGCAGCAGAGAATTCAGGGTTAGCAGCACGTTCACCCTCGCATTTAGCGCGGTAAGCTTGCCATTCCGCAGGCGTGATCAGCCACATAGACGTCAGGCCCTTACCACCCACAGGCAAAGAGCCATCAGGCAAAGGAAACCCACACGCAGCCTCAAAGCCAGCCGTCAAAAAGAGATCCTCCGCAGAAACATGCGGAAGTTTACCTTGTGGTAATGGAGCTGGCACACTCATGGAAGCACCTCCTCAGCAAAGCATCCCAGCTTCCGTGAATGATAGAGCCATGACCGGTAGCAGCTCCGCGCCGCATAAGAGCGACCCCGAGCAATCCCCAGCAACCCTTCAGACCTCTCTAGACCATACTCATGGGCAGAACGCCAAGCGCGGGCCGCACCCGCGATGAAGCTCACCAACATCATCAGTTCAAGGGTGACAAGAGAAGGCTTCACGCCGCCATCGCAGGCGTTGCCGCCTGCGCCTCCGTTGCAGCCTCAGCAGCTGCCCGTTTAAGCTTAGCCAACTCCTTAGACTTACTAGCCACCTCATCAGCAGCTTCAGCAGCTAGAGCAGGATTAGGAGAGCGCGAAAACTGCGCCAGGATCGGCAGTAGCGCTTCGAGAAAGATTAATCGTGAATTCATGACGAATCAATGATTTCACATTGAAATTAATTAATCAAGAAATAATTTGAACTTTTGATTAAATAGAGTCAATTTGAAATCATGCTTCAAACAAATCACTTCGCATCAGCCCTTCAAACGTGGTGCAATAACCATGAAAATGTCAGTTTACGCACCATTGCCCTCGAAGCAGAGACATCCAATCTATCCCAATACAGAGCAGGCACACGCAGCGTCACTTATGACGTTATTGCAAAATTATTGCCAGTAATCGAGCGCCACAGTAGCCGCGCAGCAGCCGTCACCCTGCTCATCGCCTACCTAACCGATGAGACACCAGCCACACACGCAGATGCAGTCAGCATCAAGCCCGTAGATACCACCGGACAACCCTCCGTAGATAGCTACAGCAGCCTAGCCCACCGTTGGGAGGCCAAAGCCCGCACAGATGCTGAATTCATGGCTATGTGGCAGGGCATGGATCTCTACATGCACACGCCTGAAATACTAATTGAGCGCCATTCATCAGAGAAAGACATCGCGCTTCTCGCAGAAACACCGGCTGAATACAAAGTGACATTGAAGCCTCGTCGCCCCTCGAGAGCGAGCGTTGAATGCTCACACAACTATCTATCAAAATGAAAACTTTGACAACAAAGCGGTCCCCGTTGGGATCAGGCACTTGTTCACCGTTCTTAACTGTGACGGGGCTTGCAGAGAAAAGCGAAAATAAATACAATCTCCTGTTGACTATATCCGAGTCGGATATAATATGCAGTGTGATCAATGAGGATCACGCCACTCAATTCAAACATTATGAAAAACCACCTAGTCATCTCAGTCATTGATAATCAACGCGTGTATGCAACAAGGGACGGATATTCCAGCGAACTAAAGTCAGCTGGAATTTTCACCGAAGCCGAGGCCGATAAGATTGCCAGTGACCGCACAGGTTATGACAGTCTTTACAATCGAGAGGAAGAATGGACTGCCGTCTCACTGGAAGATGCTGAAATGCAGTATGCTGAAGAAGAAGATGTTGAAATCGCAGTGATTGAGGCAATCACCGCCCCTTATGGGCCAAACCGCACCGTGGATGTATCTACCGGAGGCGTGCGCTACTCTTTTGAGTTAGGCCAAGGCGGAAATGTGAGCTGGCCTGAGTGCTTCGGTGAAGATGCTCGGTCCAAGTTGGCTGAGCGGGTCAAAGAAAAGTCAGGCGCTCATTTTGTAACTTATTCCCGTTATTTCAACATCTAATGATGATCTTCTCCGAACAACTCCAAACCGCCCGCGCTGCCGTCGGACTCTCCCAGAGTCAGGCGGCTCTTGCCATGGGACGCAGTGCTTCCACGCTCCGCAAGTGGGAGCAGGCTGTGAACGTCCCACACGCGACGATTCAGGCGGCAGCCCTTAGCGCGCTGAAGTCCACCAAGCGTCCGAAACGGAAGGCGGAGAACGGAAAGGATATGCCATGATCGACACTTACAAAGACCACGGACACCCGCCGGGATGTGAAAATGAACATGATCCAAGGTGCCAAGCCTGCGCTCAAAGCGAATTGGCATCATCCGCTGGTTCTGCGTTCCTGGTGCAAAAGCTCGGCAGGCTGCTGCAAATGCCTGAACGTGAGTGGACGGAAAAGGACATCCTCGAAGCATGTCGGGATTTGCTGGCACGGCACAAACACATGTGCTCACAGTTCCAAGAAGCCGCGCAAAAATACCGCCTTGGCCTCGGTGGCGAACCTGTTGACCGGCTCGTGCTCGATGAACTCCATCGACTGAAGCAGAACGATACAGCGTCAGGCGACGGCGAGCACTCAGCCATGAATACAGAACAGACTAACTTCGAGCCGTTGCCTGCACGCGCTGGTTCTGTGACGGCTGTGCAAATCGTGGCCGACCTGCTATCCAACCCATACCCGCACGATCTAATGGCGATCCGCCGAGAAGTCGAACGCGAGTGGGTAAGCGAAGAAGTCGCCCGCGAAGAAATGGACGCCTACTGCACGCACGAAGCGATGATGGAAGCCCGCCGCAAATGGAACGCTGCACAAGATGCCGCCCGCGACTGGCTGAGTTCACAGAACGATTAAGCCATCCGACACGGCCTTAGCCGTGTTCGGATCGGCGGCTTGTTCTGGCCCGTTTTGACCTCCGAAAAAGATTTTCACTTTCCGCTTGCACTCACACGGCAATGCCGTATCT
>JAIXYI010000081.1 GCA_027490305.1 Flavobacteriaceae bacterium | reverse complement strand
CAACCTATTCGCAGCATTGATTGCCTACAACTTCAACGACAAAAAGCCATCCCTGAAAATCAACTTCGTTGATACTAAACAATTGTATTTGCCTTTGTAGTTATATCGAACTCACGTTATTTTAGGAACAAGGGATAGGCCGGTCGCCGAACGAACCCTGCGCTTGACTTTTTGCTTCTTTTGTGTCAAGACAAAAGAAGAACCCTTAGTGATAGAATTACAGACTTGGTCCTCGGTTTGTTTCAACACAAAAGAAGAAAACCCACCAGATGCTTCAACAGCAGAGAGTTCCTCTTTAGATTGGTCCCCAACGTCTCCCACTTTGCCACCGCCACTCACCGCCGCTACACGCAACGCATTACACGCCTCATCGTGCAACGGATAAAACACCCCATTCACCTCCTGGAAGAATACGATCCCCATCACTAAAAAAAGCGGATGCACACTTCCAGCCGTCACTTGGTGCACGTGTACAATGGCCTCGGTCACATCATGGTCCCACGGCAGGTACCCCGTTTCCTTACAGTCGGTGGTAAAAGTCTCGCCTTCGAAGTCGATCTCAGTGCCCGCCGAAACAATCTTGAAGTGGGTCGCCCCCGACGGAGCTACCACCCGTTGCGAAGGAACGAAAGGATCAACCGAAAGCGTCAGCGTACCCTGCTGCCGATCCATATCAGTACGGTAAGGCGCGTGTAATGTAGTGCCCAGCGCAGCGTTCCGGTTGAACTCAAATCCCGTGAGCAATTCCGCATCCCCATCGATGACGTTGCGAAGACCGCGCGGATTCACCCTGTCCGCCTGTAAAACCCGAACTAGGGCACTGGTCAGGCGTTGGGTCACAAAGCGATCCTTAGCAACCCCTAACAACGGACGGATCGCCGTACGAAGCACACGCCCGGCTCTTCCCGCACATCCAAATTCCGCCCCGTTTTCCCGCGTGCGCTGGAAAGCCGGGTCTGTCGCGATACGCTTGCGATCGAGACTGCTTTTTTGGCGCACGAGGTACTGCCCACCCGACTTATAGAACGTGAGGTCGCCCAACGTCCCCTTCAGCTTGATAATACCTGTCTGACGTGCCATCGTTACACGGGTTGGGAGTCAGACGGAACAATCAACACCACTTTTTTCATAATCCTGCAAAATTTCATAATCCTACTTCCAGTCCTGGCTGCTGTTTCGGCCTGTCAGGCCGCGCAGCAGATATACCCTTATCGGGCCACAGTACTTCAGTTCTGCAACGCAAAATTGCAAATAAGGAAAAACGCTCTTTCACAACTTGGGAATCGCTTGGGAACGATTTTATAAACCCGTCAAATAAAAAAGTATCGCCCCGAACCAGGAGCCAACAACCCTGAACCCTGAACCAGGAACTATGAACCACCAACCTCCCCCTTCAACCATAGATAAAGCATGTATAAAGCATGAATACAGCATGCAAGTAAGCATGACGGTCTCCCAAATCGGTTACTGCTGCCAAGAAATAGGTAAGGGTCACAACGTCCGGATAACAGTTTACGGGCTCCCAAAAGATGAGCACCGAACCCTCACCCCTCAACCTCCTTCAAAACCCCACTCCTGCATCATCCCCCCTTCGGTCCGCACCGGCTTCTAACTGTCCATCGGGCTGCACCAGGATGGCATCGACCTTTCCGATGACCGGCGCGCTCTTCTCATTGATTTTATAGCCTTTCGCCGTCAGGGCGTCAAGGGTTTCGCGTTGGAATTTACCCGGTTCCACCATGATTTCGTCCGGTAGCCATTGGTGGTGGAAGCGGGGCTGGTTGACGGCTTGCTGCATGTTCATCCCCCAGACACATACGTCCAGTAGTACCTGTAGTACTGAGGTGATAATGGTAGAGCCACCCGGCGTTCCCAACACCATCAGCAGTTTGCCTTTTCGTTCCACAATGGTCGGAGTCATCGAACTCAGCATGCGTTTCCCCGGCGCAATGGCATTGGCCTCCGCGCCCACCAATCCGTAAGAATTCGGCACACCGGGTTTCGAACTGAAATCGTCCATTTCGTTGTTGAAGAAAAAGCCCAGTTCGTCGCTATACAGTTTACTGCCGAACGCCCCGTTTAGTGTCGTGGTCACCGCAACCGCATTGCCTTCAGGGTCTACAATCGAATAATGGGTGGTTTCGTTGCTTTCGGAGATCGTGATCGCGCCGTGTGCCACATCGGTTGAAGGGGTAGCGCGCTGCGCGTCGAACGACTTCATCCGGCTTTTCAGGTATTTCGGATCGAGCAGTTCGGTCTGCGGAATCGTGACAAAATCAGGATCGCCCAGAAAATGGTTGCGATCGGCATAGGCGCGTCGTTCGGCTTCGGTAATCAGGGCCATAGCTTCCGGTCCGTTCGGAAGGTATTTTTCCAACGGATACGGTTCCAGCATCTTCAGTATCTGCGCCAGCGTAATCCCTCCGCTTGACGGCGGCGACATCGAAATGACTTTCACATTCTTATATGTAAACACGACCGGCGTACGCCATTTTGCTTCGTAAGTTGCCAGGTCTTCCAGCGTGAGAATACCGCCTTTTGACTGAAGGAAAGTGACCATCTTCTGCGCCGTCTCTTTTTTATAGAATTCGTCACGGCCGTTTTGAAGGATGCGTCTCAGGGTCGCTGCCAACGCCGGATATTTCAGGGTGTCGCCGGCAATATAATTCTGCGCCATATAACAATCCGGTCCGCTCGCCCGTACGATGGCGTTCTGGTGGGTGACAAGTTGTTTTTCCTGGTTCTCCGTAATGATTACACCTTTTTCCGCCAACGCGATAACGGGCTCGAAAAGGTCGCGCAGGGGCAACTTCCCAAACCGTTCGTGTACGGCGAAGATTCCGGCAATCGTGCCCGGCACACCGACCGCCAATGCGCCTTCCGTGCTTTTACCTGGAATAACGTTACCGTTTGCGTCGAGGTACATATCGCGTCGGGCTGCCATCGGGGCTTTCTCGCGGTAGTCAAGGGCACCCGTTTCACCATTCGCTTTGCGGAAGACCAAAAATCCGCCGCCGCCGATGTTGCCTGCATACGGATAGGCAACGGCCAGTGCCAGTTCTGTCGCGACCATAGCATCGAAGGCATTACCGCCTTTTCGCATGACGGCTGCGCCGATTTCCGACGCTTCCCTGCGGGCCGATACGACCATGGCGTGCGGTTTTACGAGTCCGGTTTGGCCATAGACAGACAGTGTGGTCAGTAAAAAAACGACAAAGACACGCCTCATAACAGGGGTAATTTTTGGCGACAGAAGGTACGGAGTTCTTCAAAGAAAACCCGGAATTCCGTGCCAAATTCCTCGTAATACTCCAGCAATTCTCCCACGCAGTTCCGCATGCCCGAAACGTTTCCGGTTCGATGGTCCATTTGGGTCATGATGCGGGCAATGCCGTCGACATCGCGGTACGACAGCAGCCAATTGTGCCGGATCATGGGCGGCATCATGTCGCGGGTGCGGTCGGTCAGCAGGTCGTAATGCCGCTCAAGGGTGTCATAGAAACGGGCTACAAAATCTTCAAGCGGTTCGGTGGAATACAAGGCCCAGTTGTGTGCAAGGAAATGATCGTAAAATACATCGACGATCACACCGGCATAATGATGATATTGGCTGTGGAGCCGTTTGGTGCTTTCGCGAAATATGGGATGTGCGTCGGTAAAGGTGTCGATTTCCCGATGCAACAGAATACCGGTCCGAACGTCAGGGGGGAATTCGTCGTACCGCTTCCCGCGGATGCCGTCGGCCATCAGGTTGCCGATCTGCACCAACTCGTTATCGCCGGAAAGATAGATGTGGGCGAGGAAATTCATGGAGGCGGTTTCCTCAAAGATACGAAGGCGCTTCCAATCCGACAATCCGTTTCAGCGGATCAATACTTTTTCCGTCACTGTTCCAGAAGGCGTCGTCACCGAAAACAGGTAACATCCCCCAGACAGACGGCTGACATCGACCCGTTCGGTGGCGGAAACACGTTGCGACTGGCATTTTCTCCCGGTTAGGTCGTAGACGGCTAACTCCCCACTTTGACCGCCCGATAATGCAACATCTACATAAGAGGTTGCCGGATTCGGCGTAATCGTAAGGCTCTGGCGCACAAACGAATCGGTGCCCGCAAAATAAGCGCCATATTGCGCCTGGTCGCCATTCGGTGCCGTTACAAAGAGGGTAGGGGAATCGCCCAGGTAGACGATAGAGTAGGTATAGGCAGTCGGAGTTTCTAAAGTCTGGAAGAAAAAGGAGAAGTATAGTCCTTCAAAAAAATTGTTCTCACCATAATTGCAAAGACTGAGCGTGGCATTAATCGGCTGCGACAGCGTAAAGGACGTATCGTCGACCGCGGCACAATTGGCAAACAGCGTATTACAAAGATTGGTTTCCAACATATAACTTCCTTCACTTCCCACAAACGCAAGTGGCGCCGGATTGGCTTCTTGATTGCTGGGCACGGCATACGAGCTATTCCCCATCGTAAGAGCCGTCAACTGCCATTGCGTTTCGAGTAAGACTTGTTGTTGGGCCATGCCAAGGGTAGCGGATACCAGAAAGGCAAAAAGGTAGAAGTTTCTCATACTGAGGAATTTTCGACTAAGTTACGAAATGGTTACGTTCATCGGCTATGTGTCGGCAGAAATAATGGCTTTCCTGTATCTTTGCCGAAAACACCAAAAACATGACCCTGATCAAATCCATTTCCGGCATTCGTGGCACCATCGGCGGTGCGCCGGGCGATAACCTGACGCCGGTTGATGCCGTGAAATTCGCGTCGGCCTACGGTACCTTCCTGAAACAAAACCTGCAAAAAGAAAAGCTGACGGTCGTAATCGGTCGTGATGCCCGTATCTCTGGTCCGATGATCCATAACCTCGTCGCCAACACGCTGATTGGACTTGGTATCGACGTCATTGACCTTGGATTGTCGACTACCCCAACCGTTGAGGTCGCGGTGCCACTCGAAAAGGCCGATGGCGGTATCATCCTCACTGCTTCCCATAACCCTAAACAATGGAACGCGCTGAAACTGCTGAACGCGAAAGGGGAATTTTTATCAGGAGCCGACGGAGCCAAAATCATGGAGATTGCCGAAAACGACGCGTTCGCATTTGCATCCGTAGACGACCTCGGCACGATTACCGAAAACGATGCGTACATGGACATCCATATCGATGAAGTGCTGAACCTGCCGCTGGTCGATGCCGAAGCGGTGAAAGCGGCTAAGTTCAAGGTGGTGGTCGATGGCGTAAACTCGTCAGGCGGCATCATCATCCCGAAATTGTTGGAACAGATGGGCGTCGAGTGTGTCAAATTGTATTGTACGCCCGACGGACACTTCCCGCACAATCCCGAACCTTTGAAAGAACACCTTGGCGACATTTGCCGATTGGTGGTGGAAGAGAAAGCCGACTTTGGTATTGTCGTCGATCCGGATGTCGACCGCCTCGCGTTTATCAGCGAAGACGGAGAGATGTTCGGGGAAGAATACACATTGGTAGCCGTTGCCGATTACGTACTCTCCAAAACACCAGGCAATACCGTCTCTAATATGTCGTCTTCCCGTGCGCTGCGCGATGTGACCTTACTACACGGCGGTTCCTACGAAGCCAGTGCCGTGGGCGAGGTCAATGTGGTGGAATTGATGAAGAAAAACCATGCGGTGATTGGAGGGGAAGGTAACGGCGGCATCATCTATCCGGAATTGCATTACGGACGCGACAGCCTCGTGGGCGTGGCCTTGTTCCTGACACATCTCGCCAATAAGAAAATGAAGGTGTCGGAACTTCGGGCGTCGTATCCGCAGTATTTTATGAGTAAGAATAAAATCGAACTGACGCCAGAACTTGACGTAGACGCCATCCTTGAGGAAATGCTTCGCAAATACTCCCATGAGACGTTTTCGACCGTTGACGGGGTGAAGATCGACTTCGCCGATTCGTGGGTACACCTGAGAAAATCCAACACCGAGCCTATCATCCGTATCTATACCGAAGCCGGAACGCAGTCTGCCGCCGATGCATTGGCGGAGAAGGTGCTGAAGGAAATCGCAGACATCGCGGGAATCTAAAAAAGGAAGCGGCTTGAAGGCCGCTTTTCTTTTGTGGGTTCCGTAGGTTCGCGACGGTATTTCCTGCAAGACCTGAGTTGTAAAATCGTGTTGTTTCAAAGCAAAAAAGTATCTTTGCGCTATTCCTAATTACGTTGCCGATGATCGCCGCACCTGTTTTGTCTACCGAGTTGGAAGCCTATTTCAATCGATTTCGCCAACACATCGTAGGCGTCGGGCAGGAATTTGAGTCCCCTTTCGGGACGCGTCGCATCATTTATACCGACTGGACGGCCTCGGGACGCCTGTATCGTCCGATCGAAGAAAAAATACTAAACGAATTCGGACCTTTCGTCGCGAATACCCATACCGAAACTACCGTGTCCGGAACGGCCATGACCCTGGCCTACCACGAAGCGCGCGACATCATCAAACGCCACGTCAACGCCGGATCCGATGATGTCCTCATTACCTACGGAACAGGTATGACGGGAGTTGTCAACAAGTTCCAGCGGATTCTGGGCCTGCGCTTACCCGAACACCTCAAAGCTACCGTGCCACCGACCGAACGTCCGGTGGTGTTCATTTCCCACATGGAGCACCATTCGAATCAAACGTCCTGGTTGGAGACAACGGCGGATGTAGTGGTGGTGCCGTCTTGTCCGGAAGGACTCCTTTGCCTCGAAACCTTCGAAAACGAAGTGCGTAAATACGAAGAACGCTCGCTGAAGATCGCATCGATTACAGCGTGCTCCAACGTCACGGGCATTCGAACGCCCTACCATGAAGTAGCGAAGTTGATGCACCGCCATGGTGGACTCTGTTTCGTTGATTTCGCGTGTTCGGGGCCGTATGACACGATTGATATGCATCCGGACGACCCCGAAATGGCCCTTGACGCGATTTTCTTCTCCCCACATAAATTCCTCGGAGGACCCGGCAGCACAGGCATCCTCGTCTTTAATCGCAAACTCTACCACAACCTCGTGCCGGATAATCCGGGAGGGGGCACCGTCAGTTGGACGAACCCCTGGGGTGAACACAAATACATCAGTGATATTGAAGTGCGTGAAGACGGTGGAACTCCCGGTTTCCTGCAAGTCATCCGGGCCGCCCTTGCCATCCGGTTGAAAGAAGAAATGGGCATCGACACGATACACGAGCGGGAAGAGGAGTTGATTTCTTACGTATTCAATGAATTAGAGACGATTCCCCACCTAACTATATTGGCCGGAAAGCAAAAAGACCGATTGGGGATTTTTAGTTTTTACATCGACGGACTCCACTTCAACCTTGCCGTAAAGTTGCTGAACGATCGTTTCGGGATACAGGCCAGGGGCGGTTGCAGTTGCGCCGGCACCTATGGTCACTACCTGCTGAACGTCGACCAGGAAACGTCGCACAGCCTGACGTGTAGGATCGATTCAGGTGACCTCCATGAAAAACCGGGATGGGTGCGGATGTCGATTCATCCTACCACCACCAACGATGAAATCCGCTATGTGTGCGAGGCGATTCGGCAATTGGCAGCGCACCATGAAGAATGGGCGGCCGACTACCACTACGATCCAAAATCGAACGAGTTTCGCCACCATCAGGCCGGTTCGTTTGAACGGGATTTGGTTACACGGTGGTTTCCTGCATAACCGGCTTTTTCTTTTTACCGGTGTGCTTCCAGCGCTTGTGCGTCCAGAAATAGAATTCAGGCGCTTCCATTATTTGTTTCTCTACCTCTTTTAGGTACTTCGCCGTGATCTCATAATCGCGGTACTCCCTTGGATTTTCCGCCAACGGGATAATAGTCGCTTCATAATAACCACGCTTCTTCTTCGTGACGCGGCAATAGGCAATGTTGTGGTTGAGTTTCTTCGCCAACATCTCCCCTCCGGTATGAATGGGAACTTCCTGGCCCATAAACGTATCCCAATGACGCGCCTTCGTAAGCTGGGGCGATTGGTCACCGAGAAAACCGTAGACGGCCAGAATACCTTCTTCTTTCTGTTGGTGCAACACTTCGATGGCTTTTTGGGCCTCAATGAGTTCGGTATTGAGGCGCGCGCGGATATCCCGCACCAATTTGTCGAAACGGCGGTTGGCGATGCGTTTATAGATCGCAACCGTACGATACACATGGATATGCTCGGCCATCACGATCAGCCATTCCCAACTGGCGTAGTGGGCGCACATGAGAATCAGGCTCCGGCCGGTTTTCTCATACTCATGGAGTAATTCGATATTGGTATAGCGAAAGCGCCGGTTCATTTCTTTTGTGGAAATGGTCAGCGTTTTGATCATTTCGAGGAACATGTCGCACATATGGGCATAAAACTTCCGTTCCACCACACGACGTTCCGCCACCGAAAGATGGGGAAGGGCAATGTCGAGGTTTTTACGGACGGCTTTCTTCCGGTAGCCAAACACACGATAGACAAAGAAGTACGTCAGGTCAGAGAGCGCGTAGAGCAAAGGAAACGGAAGGACGGAAATGCACCAAAGCAGCGGATACAGCAACCAAAAGGCGAGTAATTGCATGCAATCATAATTTGGGGCAAATATAGGTCGATTTCTTGTGAATTTCTTAAATTCCGATGTAGTTAACATCTTATGTAATACCTTCGCCCGGTATGAATGAACTCCTACAACCCGCCTTACTTGTCATCATTGCCGTGACGGCTTTCGTCAGTTTCAAGGGCTTCGACGACCTTTCATTTTTTCGCAAATATGAGTTCCACATCGGAAGCATCCGGGCCGGACAACACTATCGGATGCTGACGTCGGGCTTTCTGCATGCCGACATTATGCACTTCGGCTTCAATATGTTGACGCTGTATTTTTTT
>JAIXYI010000077.1 GCA_027490305.1 Flavobacteriaceae bacterium | reverse complement strand
GTTTTCCCACACCTCCATTTCAGCGGGAACCCGTACCTTGGAATTGGGGAGGGGCGGCTGCATCCCTTAACGAAAACAGCCGAACTGACAGTACGGGAAAACCGCATATTTTGTTAAAAAAATGGATTGCTCAGACCATGGCGGAAGAAACCTGAAATGTTAGCGGTAGCTTGGTTGAAGGCATCAAACGTCCCGTCTTCCTCACTTCAGGTCTTCCGAACTTCCCGTCTTCCCCACTTCCGAACTTCCCATCTTCCGATCTCCCCAACTTCCGATCTTCAAAATTAAACCCCACCTTTGCACCATGCTATCCCGTGATTTTTACCGGCTGCTGCGACAAACCTTCCCGTTTGAACCGACGGTGAAACAAGACCTGTTTTTCCAGATGATGGCCGAGTTCGCCACGTCAGACCGCGAGGAGATCTTCGTACTGAAAGGCTACGCCGGAACGGGTAAGACGACCCTGGTTTCGGCCCTCGTGGAGGCACTACCCCACATCCGGCGACGGTTCGTGCTGCTGGCACCTACGGGCCGGGCGGCTAAGGTCATCGCGAATTACTCGGGCCAACCGGCGCAGACCATCCACCGAAAAATCTATTACCCGAAGAAGGGCGCGAGTGGGGGCGTACGGTTTACCCTGATGCCGAACAAACACGTCAACACCATTTTCTTCGTCGACGAAGCGTCGATGATCTCAGACGCCGGGACCGAAAACAGCGGGTCACTGCTCGACGATTTAGTGGAATATGTATATACGGGCGACGGGTGTAAGCTTCTCTTATTGGGCGATACGGCCCAGTTACCTCCGGTAGGGATGGAGGTATCACCGGCACTCGATATCCGTTCGTTGCAGCGGAGTTATGGGATGGACGTGCGCCACATCGAACTTGATGAAGTGATGCGACAGGCACAGGATTCGGGGATTTTGTACAATGCGACGGAATTCCGCGAACAACTGGAAGCCGAGTTCTATGAGGAACTTCGGTTCCAACTGTCGGGCTTTAAGGATGTGATTCGGTTGACTGACGGCTATGACATCCAAGATGCGATCACACAGGCCTACGGGCAATACAGTATCGAAGACACCGCCTTCATCGTACGGTCGAATAAGCGCGCAAACCAATACAACCAGCAGATCCGGATGCGCATCCTCGACAAGGAAAGCGAACTGTCGACGGGCGACTACCTGATGGTCGTCAAGAACAACTACTTCTGGCTGCCGCCGGAATCACAGGCGGGCTTCATCGCGAACGGAGATATTATAGAGGTGTTGGAGATTTTCCGGATACAGGAACTCTATGGCTTCACCTTCGCGAAGGTCAAGGTGCGGATGATCGATTATCCCGACCAACTGCCGCTCGAAACTATCCTTTTACTCGATACGACCCGCAGCGAATCGCCGGCCCTTACCTACGACGAGTCAAACCGCCTCTACCAGGCTGTGTTAGAAGATTACGAAGATGAACGCGCACAGTACCGCAAGTTGCAGAAAGTAAAACAGAACCCGTATTTCAACGCGTTACAGGTTAAGTTCTCCTACGCTATCACCTGCCACAAAGCCCAGGGCGGCCAGTGGGACACGGTATTCATCGAACAACCCTACCTGCCCGAAGGCCCGAACGCGGATTACCTGCGGTGGCTGTATACGGCCGTCACCCGCGCCCAGCGAAGGTTATATCTGATTGGGTTTGGGGATGAGTTTTTTGGGACTTAGGACTTGGGAATCAGGAGATAGGAGTGGGGAAAGAGGAGGGAGCGATAGCACTTGCTTCGCCGACCTCATTTGCGAATGTTCCCACAGGCTTGTATCTTGCGTCCCGACTTTCGACTTTTGACTTTTGACTTCCATCTCATGAAAACCATCGCCGTCATCCCCGCCCGTTACGCCTCCACCCGCTTTCCTGCCAAGCTCATGCAGGATTTGGGAGGGAAGACCGTCATCCGTCGCACCTATGAAGCTGCGGCTGCCACGGGCCTTTTCGACGAGGTGTTCGTGGTGACCGATTCCCGTTTGATCTTCGATGAAATCGTGTCGCACGGCGGAAAGGCGGTCATGAGCCTGAAGGAACACGAGTCGGGGAGTGACCGCATTGCCGAAGCCGTAGCCGATATGGACGTGGATGTCGTGGTGAATGTACAGGGAGACGAACCTTTTATCGACGCTGCGCCCCTGGCTGCTCTGATTGACGTATTCCGAAACGATGAAGCCAAAACCGTCGACGTGGGTTCATTGATGTTTAAGATCACCGACGCCGAGGACATCCACAATCCCAACAATGTGAAGGTGGTCACCGACCAGAACGGGTTTGCCCTTTATTTCTCGCGTTCGGTCATTCCGTTCCTGCGCGATCCGAGCACGACGGCCCACTATTACCGGCATATTGGGGTGTATGCCTTTCGCAAACAGGCGTTGATGGATTTCGCCCAATTACCCATGAAAGGACTCGAAGCCACCGAAAAACTCGAACAGTTGCGGTATCTGGAATTTGGCCGCCGTATCCGGATGGTGGAAACAACCCACGTAGGCATCGGTATCGACACACCCGAAGACCTCGAACGGGCCCGGCAAATGCTTTAAAACGTACCGGAGGTCTCTTTACGTACCACAAATAATTCGTTGTGCTGCTCCAGACGCGGCAGGCTCTTGACGGCAAACCCTTCTCCCCATTGCGCGGCATAGGTACGGTTCCGATCGTTGTCGGCTGGTGTCAGTATCATCGTATTAAACATAACAAAACCATTTGGCTTCGTGATAGTTCCGATTCGTTGTATAAAGAAATGCTCGAACAGAAAATTCGGCATGTCGGTATCGCGAAAAATGTCGATGATGATGCAGTCGTAAAGCAATTTGGTCTTCAGTACATACTCAAAGGCATCATCGCAAACCAGTTCGAGTGTCGGAATCCGTCCGAGGTCAAAATACCGCTCGGCGAGTTGCAGCACCTCCGGATCGATTTCCACACCTGTGATGCGTCCTTTGAAGCCAACCTCTTCGGCAAGGGTATGGATCACACTGCCACCGGCTACTCCCAGCACGAGAATATGCTCCATCTTGCGGATGGTTTCAAAACCGATGTCTTCGAGTCCGAGTCGCAACACGCGCTGCAGGCTGCCGTAGGAATAATTGGTGTTTTGGGAATCGAGTACGAGTTGGCCATTGGTCCACGTCACCTCCAACGACCCGCTGATCGACGATGCCTGACGGTGAATGGTGAGAGGGAAGAAGTGGCTTAGGAAGCGTTTCCAGCGAGACATAGGCGGTAAAAGTACATCAATAATCCTACATTTGTGCAAACCGCTACGAATGAAACGCGCTTTCTACAAATTGATTTTTTACCGGCTGATGGACTGGCGTATAACCGGACAAATGGATCCATCCGTTCGGAAATGCGTCATGATCGTCGTTCCGCATACCAGTTGGCACGATTTCTATATCGGGCTATTCGCACGCGGCATCATTGGTCTTGAGATGCATTATGTCGCGAAGAAAGAACTGTTTCGCTTTCCGTTCGGGTTCTATTTCCGCTGGATGGGCGGGGCACCACTCGATCGGAGCGGAAACCGCAATTCGGTCGATGCGATCGCCGCGATTTTCCGTGAGCGCGACGTGTTCCGCCTGGCCATCGCCCCGGAAGGCACGCGAAAAAAAGTAAGCGAATGGAAGACGGGGTTTTACTACATCGCCCAGGCAGCAGACGTTCCGATACTACCGATTGCATTTGACTATCGAAAACGCGAGGTGCGGCTGTTTCCGTACGTAACACCGACAGGCGATATAAAGGAAGATATGACGCATTTGCAGGCACTTTATGCGGGCGTCAGGGGCAAGCTTCCCGATGCTGGATTTCCGCTTATTTGAGCGCCATCGGCACCTCGTCGTGAGCATTAGTTAAAGTTGTCTAAATCTTTTGAAAAGAAGGATTTGCGGCACGATAATTGAAAACAAGCAGACAGATTTTTGTGTTTGTTTTATTGGTTCGGAAAGCCCTGGTCACTCGACTGGGGTTTTCTTATTTAACGTGAGTTCGATAGAAGCATGAAGTCAGGATGGCGGAAAGCACTTGGATGCAAGGCGCATTCCGCAGCGATAGCGGCGCTATCGAGAGGAAATGCAACGAAGCAGACGGGTGGTTTCCGTCATCAGCCTCGGAAAAGTAGCCGAAAATTACCCCGCTAACAAGCATTTTGCAAATCTTGAGTAAGGCAGGTGTTGTTTTTGAGTTAGTTACAACGCGTCTGACAAAATGCTTATATCGAACTCACGTTATCTGGAGCGGTAGCGTTTGTAGGTGCCGTCAGGGTATAAAACGAGAAGTTCGTCGGTTGCAGCGAGAGAATCGCCTGTCGGTTCCGGCGCCAATGCTGTTCCGGGCGCAGGAAGGGCAGGAGCGGGGATAGTGGGTGCATGTTGGATATCGTCTCTAAGGAAAGGTCCTTCTCCTTTCAACAACCAATACAGGTTCACCTCCGGAAAGCGTTCGCTCAGTTTCAGGATAAAGTCGAGTCCGGGTTTATTTCGCCCCGAAACCAAATGCGAAATACCCGATCGTTGCACCCCGATCGCGTCGGCGAGGGCAGAGGCGGAGAGGTGGTAATGGGCCATTAAGGTGGCAAGTCGGGCGACGAAATCAGGCTCTTGGGGCATGTTACAAATGTAGAGGTTACAATCGTAAACAACTATGCCGAACGGTGAATATTTACATATGTAAACACACAGATTAACTGCGATAGATGTTTTAAATTACTTTACATAAGACATCATTTTATTCTGATTATTAATTCATTAATATATGATTATGAAGCAGTATCTATAGATGGATTCTACGTTGTTTACAAATGTAATTATCACGCCCTGTTTACCAACCTACACACAAAACAGCCTACCTTTGGGCCTATAGTATCGCTATGAATCATTCGTTATTTACTACCTATAAAGAGCCAACGCTCTCGGGTCGCTACCTCACCCTCTCCCATATCGCACCCCTGTTGGAAGCGTTGCAACCGAAGTCTGAGATTCGGGTGGCAGGACGCTCCGTGGAAGGAGAACCGATATCGGAGTGCGTGGTCGGTCACGGACCCATCCGCATCTTATTATGGTCGCAGATGCACGGCAACGAAAGCACGACCACGAAGGCCGTCTTTGACATCCTGAACTGGCTGACCTCAGATGACGCATCGGCAGTGACGGCCCGCTCGCGGTATACCTGCTGTTTCGTTCCCCTGCTCAATCCGGATGGCGCGCGGCGTTACACCCGCGAAAATGCGAACGGCGTCGATCTCAATCGCGACATGCAAGCGTGTACCCAACCGGAATCGACGTTACTGAGGAGACTTTACGAGGAATTTGCTCCCGACTGGTGTTTCAACCTACACGACCAGCGTACGATATTTGGCGCCGGCGACAGCGGAAAGCCTGCCACGGTATCGTTTCTGTCGCCGGCTTTTGACGAGGCGCGGTCTGTGAACGAGTGCCGCCTGAAGGCCATGGCGGTCATCAATGTAATGGCAGAGGCACTGCAGAACGTCATTCCCGGACAGATAGGCCGCTTCGACGACGGTTTCAACCTGAACTGTGCCGGTGATACGTTCCAATACCTGGGAACGCCGACGATACTCATAGAAGCCGGACATTTTCCAGGCGACTATGAACGCGAGGAAACACGAAAATGCATTTTTTTAGCATTATTGACGTCATTTCAAACAATTCACGAAATCGATATAGTAGAGGAGGTTTTGGAGAAATATGTAGATATTCCTCAAAATAAGACCGTTTTTTTTGATTTTGTATACAAAAATGTCGGTATTAATTATGATAATTCAGAAATAATCGCCACTTTTGCTGCTCAGTTCACGGAGAGATTGATTGAAGATAAAGTAGTTTTTGAGGCTTTTATCGTTAAAATCGACAATCTTGACGAGTATCACGGGCACACCGAGTTTGACGCGCAGGGTGCGTGGCTCACCACACCTGATGGTCGGCCCTTACAGGTGGGCCAGAAGGCTGATTTTCGGATCGGTAATCTTGACTTCGTGAACGGAAGCATTGGATAACACGCACGAACATAAACGAAGTCAAAAACAAACAGGTTATGAGCAAATTCCGTTTAGATGAAGTCGATCACCAGATCCTCGACATGCTGATCGATAACACAAGGGTACCGTTTACGGATATCGCCAAGAAACTCCTAATTTCCGCGGGTACGGTGCACGTACGTGTGAAGAAAATGGAAGACGCCGGCATCATTATGGGTTCTTCCCTGACGCTGGACTATGAAAAGCTGGGGTATTCCTTTATCGCCTACGTTGGAGTATTCCTGAACAACACGTCCCAAACTAAATTCGTCCTCGAGCGCATCAACGAGATTCCGTTTGTTACCGTGGCCCATGTAACCACCGGTAAATTCAACATCTTCTGTAAGATCCGCGCGAAAGACACCAAACATGCCAAGGATGTAATCTTTATGATCGACGACATCGAAGGCGTCTACCGCACCGAAACGATGATTTCGCTGGAAGAGAGCATCAACGACAAGAAGCGCCTGATGCATACGATTTTCAAAAATATGTAAGCGACGCTTCAAAATATGTAAAAACCCCGGAATTGACGCCGGGGTTTTTTTATTATCTTAGGACAAATTCCCATTGCCATGTATACGCCAACGAAGCTCGAACGCTTCAACCAAAACGTGCTGTCACGCTACCATATCTATAATAGTGTCTTCATTACCCTTCCGTTCGATGCTATCGACAATACGGGGACGCTGTTGCCCTTGTTCAGCGACATTTGCGAGCAGGGCTACCAGGAACGCCTTAATCCAAAAGAAATTTTTGAGCGGTTTGCGGCCAAATACCTCGAACAACCGACGGAACAGGAGAAGATCGACCTGATGTTCCGGTTCATCCAATATGTTGAGCGACAGGTGGTGCTCTTCGATGCCATTGAAGACGCGGCCTTCGACAGTGTCAACAACCTCGAAGGGAAAGGATCGCTGCGTGATATCAAGGAAACGGCTGAAGCAACGGAACGACTGCCGGAACTGCGCGCCTTCCTGTCGGAATTCAACGTGCGTCCGGTGTTGACGGCGCATCCCACCCAGTTTTATCCCGGATCGGTATTGGGCATCATGACCGAGCTCACCAAAGCCATCCGCCATGACGACCTATTATCCATCAAGGAGTTATTGGCCCAATTGGGCAAGACCCCGTTCATCAAAAAAGAGAAACCGACGCCTTTTGACGAGGCCGTCAGCCTGACATGGTACCTCGAAAATGTCTTCTATCCCACCGCGGGCGACATGATCGACTACATCCACAAAAATGTATTTGGCAATGAAAACGTGGAAAATCCGGTCATCCAACTCGGCTTTTGGCCCGGTGGCGACCGCGATGGCAACCCATTCGTCACCACTGAGATTACGTTGAAAGTGGCCGATCGGCTTCGGAGTTGCATCCTCAAAGCCTATTATACCGAAATACGGAAACTGAAGCGCAAGCTCACGTTCCGACACGTCAGCGATCTCGTGGCGGAAATCGAAGAGAAGCTCTATCGCTCGGTCTTCTACTCAAAAGGCGAGCTGTTCATTACCCAATCCGAACTGACGGAGAAACTGGAGGTCATCCGCGACATTGTCATCCGCGAACACCAGTCGCTCTACCTGGACGATATCCATTCCGTACTCAACAAAATCCGGCTGTTTGGTTTCCACTTCGCCACGCTCGACATCCGCCAGAACAGTAAAATACACGATGCCGTGTTCCGGACTCTCGCCAATCAGTACCCGGATTTGCTTCCAAAAGGTTATTTGGACCTTCCGGAAGCCGACCGTATTGCCGCCCTTGCGAACCTGACAAAGTCGTTGGATTGGAATGACATTACGGATGAAACGGCCCGCATGACGCTCGATTCGGTGCAGGCGATGCGGCGCATACAGGATAACAATGGCGAGAAGGGCTCCAATCGGTATATCATAAGCAACAACGAAGGGGCGCTGCACGTGCTCGAAACCTACGCGTTCTTTGGTTTATGCGGATGGAACGAACCCGCCGTCGATATTGTTCCGCTGTTTGAATCGGTTGACGACCTCGCCCGTGCGCCGGAAGTCATGGAGCGTCTTTACGCCACGCCGCATTACCGCACGCATCTTGCCCGTCGCAAAAACGAGCAGACCGTGATGTTGGGCTTTTCAGATGGTACGAAAGACGGCGGGTACCTGCGGGCGAACTGGAGTATCTACCGCGCCAAAGAGGCGATTACCGAAGTGTCGCGTCGCTACGGTATCCAAGTGATCTTTTTTGACGGACGGGGCGGTCCGCCAGCGCGGGGAGGAGGGAAGACCAGTAAGTTCTACGCCTCGCTCGGGCCCGAGATCGAAAGCCGGGAAATACAGGTCACCGTGCAGGGGCAAACAATCAGTTCGAATTTCGGGACGGTGGATTCCTGCCGCTACAACCTTGAAAACCTGCTAAGCGCGGGTGTGGCCAACCATATTTTCCAGAAAGGTGACAATGCGTTGTCCGAGCGTGATAAAGCCCTGCTCGACGACCTGGCCCAATTGGGATATGAGAAATATACCAATTTCAAAAACCATCCGAAGTTCATCCCTTATCTGGAAAGGATGAGTACGTTGCGGTTTTATTCCCGCACGAATATCGGCAGCCGCCCTTCGAAGCGAACCGCCTCTGACCAACTGAAACTTTCCGATTTACGGGCGATTCCGTTTGTCGGTTCGTGGAGCCAACTCAAGCACAACGTACCCGGTTTCTTTGGAGTGGGTACGGCCCTGAAAGCCTACGAAACATCAGGACGCTGGCAGGAGGTGCAGGACCTGTACCACTCCTCCCTCTTTTTTCGTACCTTGCTCGAGAACAGTATGATGTCGCTCGCGAAGTCGTTCCTGCCATTAACGGCGTATATCGGCGAAGATCCGGAGTTTGGGGATTTCTGGCGGATTATTGAAGCTGAGTTCAACGAAACCAAGCGGTTGTTGCTCAAGATTGCCGGCCATTCCGAACTGATGGAAAACTATCCGGATGGAAAGGCGTCGATTGCCGTTCGTGAGAAAATCGTACGCCCTTTGCTGACCATCCAGCAGTATGCCTTACTGCGGTTGAAGGAGCTAAACGGCGAGACCGATGACGATTTGGTGGCGGTGTATGAAAAGCTCGTGACACGCTCGCTGTTCGGAAACACGAATGCCGCCCGTAACTCGGCGTGATCTTAAACAAAACACACATGAAAAAAACGGTTCTGCACCCAAACGATTACGCTCCGTATTGCCGTCCGTATATCGACGCCATAGACGAGAGCGTCGATTTATTCGAAGAACTGGAAATCAGCCTGCATGCCTTTATCCGCATGGTGCGCGAGATTCCGATGGAACTCATCGATTACCGGTATGCACCGGGGAAATGGTCGATCAAAGACATCATCCAGCACCTGATTGATTCGGAACGGGTGTTCGCCTACCGCGCCCTTCGGATCGGTCGCGGCGACACCACGCCCTTAGCCGGGTTCGATGAAAACGACTACGCTGACGATGCCATGGCGCACAAACGCACGATCAACGAATTGCTTTCCGAGTTTTCGGAGGTTCGGTTTGCGACACTCTCCCTGTTCCGCAGTTTCGGCGCCGAACGGATGCAACGTCGGGGCACCGCTTCGGGCCATCCGGTGACGACCGCTGCCTTGGGCTTTATGATACTAGGCCACCAGAAGCATCATCAGAAAATATACCGCGAACGCTATCTTAGTTAAGCTAAAACCCTTCCCATTGCCATAAAAAAAGCGTCCGGCTGAATTCCGGACGCTTTTTTATTTTCAGATAGGGATAAAATCAATAGTCTTCTTCCTCGTCGTCTTCGTCACTATCCGAAGGTTCGCGCTCACCGTCCTCATCGTCTTCGTCGTCGAATTCGGGCTTGTCGGTATCTTCTTCTTCCTCTTCTTCCTCCGTCGACGGCGCATCGTCATCCTCAATGGCGATTTCCTTCATGGTATCGATTGGTTCCGCTACATCCTCGATTTCATCCTCATCGAAATTCTCCAGTCGTGTGGCGAGCTTCGTGCTGACTTTCACTAAATAAATCGTGTCCTCCGTGCGCACTTCAACGGCTTCTACAAGCTCGTTTTTGGCGTTCCGGAACCGGATGATGTTGGAATCATCGTACCCATCGGGAAATTTCTCAATCAGGAGATTCAGGATCTCGTTGGTCAATTTCGCGTAGTCGACAATTACTCTTTTCATACAGCAATTATATTATAAATCCAATAAATAAGCAAATAGGAGCGGTGCTACAATTGTGGCATCCGATTCAATAATGAATTTTGGGGTGTTGATATCAAGTTTACCCCAGGTAATCTTCTCATTCGGCACCGCACCCGAGTACGATCCGTAGCTGGTGGTCGAATCAGAGATCTGGCAGAAGTAGCTCCAGAAGGGCACATCGTGCATTTCCATATCCTGGTAAAGCATCGGCACCACACAGATCGGGAAGTCGCCTGCGATGCCGCCTCCAATCTGGAAGAAGCCCACGCCGTTCGAACTGTTTTTGGTGTACCAGTCGGCCAGGAACGTCATATATTCGATACCCGATTTCATCGTCGATGCTTTCAGTTCGCCTTTGATAACGTAGGAAGCGAAGATGTTACCCATTGTGCTGTCTTCCCATCCGGGTACGACAATCGGCAGGTTTTTCTCGGCTGCGGCATACATCCACGAATCCTTCAGGTCGATCTCATAATACTCTTCGAGCACGCCCGACAACAGCATTTTGTACATGAATTCATGCGGGAAATAACGCTCGCCTTTGTCGTCGGCGTCTTTCCATATCTTATAAATGTGTTGTTGCAGCCTACGGAACGCCTCGTGCTCCGGAATACAGGTGTCGGTTACACGGTTGAGTCCACGCTCAAGCAGGTCCCACTCTTGTTGTGGCGTCAGGTCGCGGTAGTTCGGAACCCGCTCATAATGGGAATGCGCCACGAGGTTCATGATGTCTTCCTCGAGGTTCGCGCCGGTGCAGGAAATAATCTGCACTTTGTCGCGACGGATTATTTCCGCGAATATTTTCCCCAATTCTGCCGTACTCATGGCGCCGGCCAGCGTCACCATCATCTTCGCGCCATCCTCCAACTGTTGTTCGTAGGCTTTCGCTGCGTCTACCAAAGCGGCCGCATTGAAATGCAAATAATATTTCTGCATGAACTGGCTGATAGGTCCTTTACTCATTGTGTGTTATATTAGGTGGTTGGGCCTTACAACCGCGCACAAGTTACTGCGCCGGGTGCAGGGCATTTTACATTCTCATTAGAAAATCTATCATTTTTTATCGTATCCGAGGATCTTCATGACATCTTCGGATGTCTGTTGGTCCGAGAACACTTCCGTGGCCAGGATGCCGTTTTTATCCCGGTCAATCAGGATGTGCTTCGGCTGCGGAATCAGGCAGTGGTGCAATCCACCATAACCGCCAATCGTTTCCTGGTAGGCACCTGTGTTGAAAAACCCGATATACAGCGGCTTCTCGCGGTTGTATTTCGGCAGGTAAATGGCGTTCATGTTCTGTTCCGAGTTGTAATAATCGTCGCTGTCACAGGTAAGGCCGCCAAGCAATACCCGCTCATAGAGATCGTTCCAGCGATTGATCGCCAGCATTATAAAGCGCTTGTTGATCGCCCAGGTGTCGGGTAGGGTGGTGATGAAAGACGAATCGATCATGTTCCACGCTTCCCGGTCGTTTTGTTGCTTTTGGTACAGCACCTGATAAATCGCGCCGCCGCTTTCACCCACCGTAAACGAACCGAATTCGGTGAAGATGTTCGGTACGTCAACTTCCGCTTCGTCGCAGGCAATCTTGATTTGGTTGATGATTTCGTCGATCATGTACTGGTAGTCGTATTCGAATGCCAGTGAATTCTTGATCGGGAAACCACCGCCGATGTTGAGGCTGTCAAGGCTCGGACACTCCTTCTTAAGTTGGATGTACACCTTGATACACTTCACAAGCTCGTTCCAATAATACGCCGTATCGTTGATGCCCGTGTTGATGAAAAAGTGCAGCATCTTCAACTCCAGGTTTTTGTTCTCCTGGATTTGGCGCTTGTAAAACGACACGATGTTTTTATACCCGATTCCGAGTCGCGACGTATAAAATTCGAATTTAGGTTCCTCTTCCGCGGCAATACGGATGCCGATCTTGAATTTTCCTTTGATTTCCGCCGTCAGCAAATCCAGTTCTTCGTAATTATCGATGATCGGAATGGTGTTCTTGTGGCCGTTGTTGATCAGGCGGGCGATGTTCGAGATATACGCATCGCGCTTGAATCCGTTGCAAAGGATGAACGCCTTCTTGTCGAGTTTACCCGTTTCCAACAGGTTCTCCACGATGTTGATGTCGAAAGCCGATGAGGTCTCGATATGGATGTTGTTCTTCAGCGCTTCGTGCATCACATAGCTGAAGTGCGAACTTTTCGTGCAGTAACAATAATAGTATTTGCCGTCGTAGTTGTTCTTCTCCATCGCATTCCTAAACCAGTTCTTGGCCCGCTTGATGTTGGCCGAGATCTGGGGCAGGTAGGTGAATTTCAACGGCGATCCATACTGTTCGACCAGTTTCATAAGATCGATACCGTGGAAGAGAAGATGGTTGTCCTTATTGAGCGTAAATTCCTCTTGTGGGAAATAGTACGTCTGGTTGATAAGGTCGATATATTTGGTGTTCATTTCGCGTAAAAGTGTGGGATTAAATTTTTTAGGGGTCGAAAAAGTTTAATCGTATGGTATCACACCCGGATATTCGCGTAAATGATCGGCAGCTTTTCATGGAACAACGCCGGATCCACCTCCAGGGCATACTGTCCTGCCGGTACGAAGTGCCATCGGCTGCCAGGAGGGAAGTTACGGTTCGTGCCTTCCCGTCGGCCTGTGTGGTCACTGGTAGTGGGTTTGTTCATTCCGCAAAAGTAAAAAAAATAGCATGTGTAAGACGAACCTCTCTCATTAAAAAAACGCTAAGGGCGATAGCTCCTGATTGCATTTGTAATTCTTTCGTTGTCAGCTATTTGGTTGATTTCAAACTGCCCAATTCCCCGCAACAGTGTGAACCGGGGCGTTCCCTGCTCGCTTTTTTTGTCGTGTGCCATGAACCCGATAAGCCGTTCCAGGTCATTTTCATCCAGCGGCACATCTTCGTAGAGCTCCTTTATCACATACCGTATCTGGAAATATTCCTCGGCCGACAACAGCCGCATCGACATCGAAAGGTGGCTCTCCATAAGCATTCCGGCCGCCACGGCTTCTCCGTGCAACACGAGGCCGCGGTCGGGGTTCTCGAGGAAAAGGCTCTCAATGGCATGGCCCAGCGTATGACCGAAGTTCAGCGCCTTTCGGACGTTTTGTTCGCCCGGATCCTGCAACACGATTTGGTTCTTGATGACGATTGATTCATAGATTAACCCGCCGAGATCGGCCGAGTCGAGGTTCTTCAGGTCGAGGAATTTCTCCCAATACGACTTATCGGCGATAAGCCCATGTTTGAGCATTTCCGCCAGGCCTGCCAGCATCTCACGCTGGGGGAGTGTATCGAGGAAAACCGTATCGATCAGCACCATCACAGGCGTCGCAACGACCCCGATCTGGTTTTTCAACGGGCCCAGGTCAACACCGGTTTTACCGCCTACCGAGGCATCTACCATCGCCAGCAATGACGTCGGCACGTTCACAAACGGGATGCCCCTTTTGAAGGTCGCCGCCGCAAAGCCGCCCATGTCGGTCACCACGCCACCGCCTACGTTTAGTATAAGGCTTTTCCGATCGGCTCCCAATTCGGTCAGCACGTTCCAGATTTCAATACAACTGTCGATGTTCTTCACATCCTCACCCGCATCGAATTCAATGATCTCAATGGCCAGTTCGGTTTCGACCAGCGACAGGAAATAAGGAAGGCAGTGCTCGTTGGTATTCGAGTCGACCAGCACAAACAGCGTGGTGAAATTACCGTCACGCAGCAACTGGTTCAGCGCCTCGTAACCGTGTTCTCCGAAATGTATGTCGTAGCCGTTGGCCTGAATGGGGTGCATAAGATGGAAATGGTTGCAAAATTCGGTGTTTTTTACCGACCGAACAACAGAATACGGTATAAAAACCAAGACGTTTTTCGCACGGTGTATACCCGCATGCGCTCCTTGAGCGACGGGCATGTAGCCCGTGCCAGACCACCGAAATTTAGGTTGAATAATTCTTAAATATGGTAGATGGAAGGCATTCGTGGGTAAATAGTCTCCGATTGCGAGTTTTTGATTTTAAAATGTGGTATTTGGCGAATAAAATACAGAACCGTCCGAACGGCTTTTTCCTAAAAAAACGTTTTCGTGCTGTGTCGGCGGAATGTATCTTTGTGCTCAAATCGTTTTTTATGCACCGGATCTTCGACGATACCAAAACGGCCTTTGCCCTCAAGAGCGACACTGAACTCGAACGGGCGTATTTCCTCTTCAAACTCATCGCCAGCGAGCCGCTGGTGCGCATCGGGACGGCGGTAACGAACTTCGCCATCAAAGCGCACCTACCGGTCGAGTCGCTGATCCGGGCTACGGTATTCGACCACTTTTGTGGCGGCGTGACCGAAGCCGATTGCCTTCCGGTAGTAGACCGTATGTATGCCCAGGGGGGCGTATCGTCCGTACTCGACTACTCCGTCGAAGGAAAGGAAGAAGAGGCCCAATTCGACGCGGCGCTCGCCATGACGCTCAAAACCATCGAATTCGCGGAGGAAAAGCAGGCCATTCCGTTTGCAGTTTTCAAACCCACCGGTTTTGGTCGTTTTGAACTCTATGAAAAACTCGGGCGAAACGAAACCCTCGATCCGCAGGAACAGGCCGAATGGAGCAGGGTGGAAGCGCGTTTCCATACGGTGTGTAAAGCCGCCCACGATAAAAATGTGCCGTTGCTGATCGACGCCGAAGAATCCTGGATGCAGGACGCCGCCGACGCCCTCGTCGAAACCATGATGCGCGCCTACAACCGCGAAAAGGCCATCGTATTCAACACCTTGCAGATGTACCGACATGACCGGATGGACTACCTCCGTTCGCTGCACCAACGCGCCCAGGCCGACGGATTCCATATCGGCATGAAGATCGTACGCGGCGCCTACATGGAAAAAGAGCACAAACGCGCCGATGAAATGGGCTACCCCACGCCGATCTGCGCGTCGAAAGAGGCCACCGACCAAAACTACGACGAGGCCATCGCCTATATGGTGACGCACCTCGACCGCATGGCGATCTTCGCCGGTACCCATAACGAAGACAGTTCGTACCGCCTCATGGCACTTATGGCGCAGCACGGCATCGACCAAAAAGACCCGCGCATCTGGTTCGGGCAACTTTACGGCATGAGCGACAACATCAGTTTCAACCTTGCGGCTGCCGGTTACAACGTCGCCAAATACCTGCCGTTCGGCCCCGTTCGTGACGTGATGCCCTACCTGATCCGCCGTGCCGAAGAAAATACCTCCGTAGCCGGACAAACATCCCGCGAACTCATGCTCCTCAAAACCGAACGAAACCGCCGACGCGGAAGGTAACGTACCGGCTGATTACGCATTGCCATTGCGCCCGTCACCTCCCTGCGACCATGACTTCGACCGTCACCGCGACTGTAACTGCGACCGCCACTGCGACTGCGACTGCGACTGCGACCGCGACTGCGACTAACAAGGGCGCGCCCCTGCGGGTCGGGCTCTCCGCACTCGCTTTTTTGCCTCGTACCTCGTCAAAAAGAGCTCAGACAATCGCTGCGATCCCTCGCGCAACTCCTTCGTAGTGGGAGGTGCCTTCGTAACTTGGTCAGGATTCCGTCTCTTCGGCTTCCCGTCGCAACTTGCTGTTTTTCCGGCCATACAGGAAGTAAATCACAAACCCGATCAGCAACCAGACGACAAGTCGAATCCAGGTGTCGAGTGGCAACGCAAACATCATGACGAGGCACGTAACAATACCTAAGATCGGAACCAGGGGCACAAACGGTGTCTTGAAAGGCCGCTCGGCATCCGGCTGGCGTTTCCGCAGGATCAGTATACCGAGGCACACCATCACAAAGGCTAATAAGGTACCGATGCTCGTCATTTCACCCACCACGCTAATGGGTACAAACCCCGCGAATGCGCTGATGAAAAGGCACAATACCACGTTTGAGGTAGAGGGCGTTTGGAATTTCGGATGCAATTTTGAAAATACGCCAGGTAAAAGTCCGTCTTTGCTCATGGCATAAAACACCCTTGATTGCCCCAGCAAGTCCACCAATATAACCGACGTATACCCGATTAAGATCGCAAGAATCACCGCGACCGACAGCCATTGATAGGGCGTGTGGGCAATCGCAACCGCCACCGGAGCGGCGCTGTCCTTGAACTCCGTATAATTCGCCAGTCCGGTCATCACATACCCAAACAGCACGAACAAAACCGTACACACCAAAAGCGATCCCAAAATCCCGATCGGCATGTTGCGCTGTGGGTTCTTGGTTTCCTGCGCCATAGTCGCCACAATGTCAAAACCGATGAATACGAAGAACACTACTCCGGCGCCCCTCAGGATGCCGCTCCAGCCGAACGCACCGAATGTGCCTGTATTGTCTGGAATATAAGGTTGGTAATTCGCCGGATTGATGTACTGCCATCCGAGTCCGATAAACACCAGCACCACGCCCACTTTAAGGGTGACGACGATCACATTGAAGAGGGCCGACGACTTGGTTCCACGAATGATGACGGAGGTGACTAGGAAAATAATAAGCATCGCCGGTAAGTTCACAATGCCGCTCACGACGGAACCGTCTTGCAATGTCACCGACTCAAAAGGCGATTGTACCAACTGTGGCGGCAGGTGAATATGGAAGGTATCGAGGAATTTCACCAGGTATTGCGACCAACTGATGCCAACGGTAGCGGCGCCTACGGAATATTCCAATACAAGGTCCCAGCCGATGATCCAGGCAAACAGTTCGCCCAGTGTGGCATAGGCGTAGGTGTAGGCACTACCCGAAACGGGCACCATCGCGGCGAATTCCGCGTAACACAACGCGCTGAAGGCACAGCCCACCGCGGCAATGACAAACGATAACGTAACGGCTGGACCGGCATTGTTGGCGGCGGCAATACCGGTTAAGGAGAACAATCCCGCGCCGATGATGACACCGACGCCGATCGCCACGAGATTAACCGCTCCTAAGCTCCGCTTCAGCGTTCCCTGGCCTGTCTGTGCGGCCTCGCGCTTCAATAAGGCAATTGATTTTTTGGGCATGATTTAAGAGGTGATGTATTTGTAAGGGTTTACGATGCGTGCTACCACTTGGTTGAACCTGCGGATTTTGACCTGCGTGCGTTTTTCAAACGGGTACCGCGACAGATTGGTCAGGGCCACGCCTGACAGGATGATGCCCAATCCGGCGAACTGTACGCCAGAGATGGTTTCTCCGGCTACGATCCATCCAATAACAACCGCTACGATTGGATTGATATAGGTGTGGGTGCTTACCAACACCGGATCTTTAACCGACAATAGCCAGATGTACGAGACATAGGCGGCAATCGAACCGAAGAACACCAGGAACAGCAAGCCGAGAAGAGAAGAGACAGGGATCTCCGATAGGTCGAGCAAACCCCATTCACCGCGGAAAAAGGCCACGATAAGACTCGCTGTCCCGGCAATAATCAACTGTTGCGCAATATTCATGAAGGTCGAATTGCCGGCTGGGTGGTTCTTTGAATAGAGCGATCCGACGACCCACGAGATGGAGCTTAGTGCCAGGATAAAGAACGCGAGCAGTTTCAGGTCGCCGCTTGTTTCAGTTTCGCCCGGTTCGACGCTGCCCTGAAGGAACAGCACGAGTCCACCGAACCCAATCAATAACCCTCTGGTGATCCATTTATTGGAAAAGTAGGTTTTCCAGTTCTGCCGGTCAAGCGCAATAAACCAGAAGGGTCCGGTTGCGATGGCGATAGCGGCTTCGGTAGAGGTTACATATTGTTCGCCCCAGGCTACGAGGCCGGTTCCGCCGGTAAGGATCAGGATGCCCGTGATGGCATTTTTCTTCCAATCGACGGCAGTGCCGATAGGTTCTTTTTTGCTCTTACGCCAGAGCAGCAACAGGATTCCGGCAATCAGGAATCGCAGGCCCGAGAGAATAAAGGGCGGGAAACCCTCAAGGCCATAAGAGATGGCAAGAAAGGTAGAGCCCCAGATGACGTAGATTCCCGCGAAAGCGAGAATAACGAGTAAGGTGGTTTTATTTTGAAAAAAAGACATGATTACGGTTATTAAAGTGAAATAAAAAAAGGCCCTTGCTCGGTGTTGAGGAAGGACCTTGGTAATTATAATACGGGATAATTAAGAAGATACGTTCCTGCAGCGATGGACGCGGGTCATCATATGACAACAATTCATTCGGATGCCTGTTGTTTCGAAACTTCTACGTACTTGCGTTTTCATCGTTTTTAAAATTAGGGTGAAATAAAAAAAGCCTTTCAAAAATGAAAGGCTTTATATCGAATCTTGAAATTTACATTTCCTATCCAAAAGCCATTTCATACCACGGGTGTGACATGCAGCAGGTCATGCGGCAAGCGGTGCGGGTCATGTTATGGCGAACGTGTTTCATGAGGGCAAAAGTATCCACTCAACCGTAGCATTCCTAATAAAACAGCTTGAAATTATTGTTAAATCTTCCATCGGGCAGGGTTTCAATTGTGGCCCCTGCTTTCGAAATCGATGTAGCCGTTGCGCGGTACGGCACAGGTATCTTTGTAACGGATCCAGCTACCGGATAATGCTGTTTTTGACCATTTTTCTGTTTGGGGTCTGACGTCCTTCCTGACTTGTGATTTTCATTAGGAGGAAACGGGCTTTAGTGCCGTCGTACACCGTGTAACCAAATCCACTAATCCGCTACCAAAAGACCGACATTTTCCACCATCCACAAATCGGCTTTTTCTTTTATTTTTGAAGTCGATATCCTACCCAACCATGGACAAGATCTTTAACCTCATTACGTCCTTAACCATATTGCAGGCCGTTGTATACTCCGCTATTTTTATTTTAAACAAGAAGCGGAATACCTCGCTCATTTTGTTGGGGTTATACCTGTTCACCATTGTAGGGCCGGGCTTACATTTCATACTCGACAACTTCAATATCAAGGCTGTCTATGAATTCCCGACGAATTTTTACTTGCTGTCGCCTCCGTTGTTTTACCTCTACACCCGGAGCGTATTGGGTGTGTTGCGTAAAAAAGACTACTGGCATCTTTTGCTGGGTATACTGGAGTTCGTGTTTTTTACGGTTTTGTTCCTGTATCCGCAAGAGTTGGCGGAACCGTATTATCGTCACCTGCTGATACCCAATAAAATTCTGATTTTCGTGGGTGTGGTTCCCATTTACAGCGTGTCCTATTTGGTTGCCTCCACCGTCATCCTGAGAAAATACAAAGCCTCGGTAAAGAATTTTTATTCAAGTGCGGAAGAAAGCCGCCTAAACTGGATTTACATCACCAACTTCATCTCCATCTTTTTGTATGTGATTGATACGTCGGCATCTTTAATCCTGATCAAAAACGGCTATGAAATCAACACCTATATGGTCATCACCCTTGCCATCGCGTTCATTGTGTACTGGATCAGCATTTATGGCCTGAACCAAAAGAATTTGTTGTTGGAAATCAGGGAAGAGGATGCCCCCTCCATCACCGTCGAAAAGCCGGTGAGTGATCACAAGGAAATATTTGTGGCGCAAAACAGCTTCAAACACGAGGACTATGAAGAGAAATACCATAGAATAGTAGCGTTCGTCAACGAGACGAAGATTTATAAAGACAAAGAAATCAACCTGTTTACGATTGCCAATCTCCTGCAAATGCCGTATCGGGAAGTGTCGAATGTCATCAACAAGTTCGCCAATAAAAATTTCAACCTTTTCCTGAATGAGTTCAGGGTAGAGGAGGCAAAGTCTCTCATTACCGACGACGACTCCGACAAGTATACGCTGACATGGATTGCAGAGGAAGTCGGATTCAATTCAAGGTCGACCTTTTTCGCGGCGTTCAAGTCTATCACGGGCATGACGCCGGCAGAGTTCAAGAAGTCGCAACGGACGTAGTCTACACGATTCAGCGTATCTGACCCCGTTATTTAGTCTGAAATACGTCTTTTCAGACTTCTTAGCCGGGTTGTTTTCCTTCATAACCGCACGGCTCCCGCTACTTTTACCAAAAAATAGCACATGGTAAAATTCACGACGGGCTTGTGTCTCTGCTTCTTTTTCTGGCTGGGCATAATCTACGGCCAAAAGCAAAACAACCAGTGGCGGTTTGGAATCGGCGCCGGAATCAATTTCAACACCACGCCCCCGACAGCGGTAACCGGATCGCCGATCGCCACGACCGAAGGTTGTGCGGCCGTATCGGATAATCTAACCGGCAATCTGCTTTTTTACTCTGACAGCCGCACCATTTGGAATGCCAACAACCAACCCATGCCTAACGGGTCGAATCTTTTTGGCGATCCGAACCTTTCGTCTACATCGGCGGTAGTAATCATTCCCAAACCTTTTACGCCCAATATTTACTATGTGGTGACAATCAACCAGGTTACTCCTAACCAGGGCATCCATTACAGCGTGGTGGATATGACCCTTAATGGCGGCCTCGGCGATGTCGTGCCCGGACAGAAGAATATTTTTCTATATGCCGTAGTCACCGAGAAAATGACCGTGGTTCCGTCGGGTGACAACCTCGGCTATTGGCTGATCACGCATGACGCGCCGGGCAACACCTTCATTGCTATCAAAGTAACACAAAGTGGGTTTTCCGCCACACCCGTATTGAGTAGCGTCGGGAACATACAGACCTTCGAGCCTAACCATTTCAAGATCAACCGACAGTTTACCAAAATGGCGATTACCGATGTGTTCTCCCGCACAGCGGAGTTGTTCGATTTCAATTTCTGTACGGGGGTATTTTCGAATCCGATCCAATGGCAATACAGCAGTTTCGCTGGGTTTAACCCTTATGGAGTAGAGTTTTCGCCCGATGGCACGAAATTGTACATATCTACCACGCTTACCATCCGGCAATTCGACATCACGTCAAACAACGGTTCCCTCATCGAAACTACAGGCTTTGATGTAGTGGGTATCACGCCCGGTGTGACCCGGCAGGCTTTACAATTGGGTCCGGATAACAAAATATACGTCGCCTCCAATCCGCTTTCCGTTATCAATTCTCCAAATTTAAGTGGTGCGGCGTGCGGATTCCAGGAAAATGCCCTTACCATCCCTAATGCCGAGATTTTAGCCGGGTTGCCCAACTGGATTTATTCTATTGCCTCGTCAGCGAACAGCATCAACTTTACCGGAAGCTGTCTAAACAGCAACACCCAATTCTCGCTTCAGAATACAGCCGGAGTGCAGAGTGTTTCCTGGAATTTCGGCGATCTGCCGTCGGGTGCCCTGAACACCGCCAGCGGGTTGAACGTCTCGCATACGTTTACGGGCACGGCCAATTATACGGTAACCGCAACGGTAACATATGCCTGTACCACCGAAACAATCACCGCCAACGTATCCATAACCGGTCCGCAAAGCATATCAGTAGCGCCGATCAGTTTGTGTTTGGGGGCCACGCCACCTGCTTTGCCTGCCACGATCCCTGCCACTACGGTCACCGGCACGTGGTCGCCGGCCGTGATTGCCACAACGGCGGTGGGCACTTCCAACTATGTTTTTACGGCCAATCCGGGCCAGTGTGTGTCTCCGGAATCGTTTACCCTGGCAGTGACAATCACCGATGCGAGTACACCGACCTTTAGTTTCGATACGTCTTTTTGCGCCGGGGGAGATTTGCCTATTGCATTGCCCGGCACGTCCGATAACGGGATTCCGGGTACTTGGTCACCTGCTACCGTAAACACCGAAACGTCAGGAAGCTATGTTTTTACGCCGAATAGTACCCAGTGTGCGTCCCCTGTTACCATCGACATTACGGTGCTGCCATTACCGGACGTAACCGTCAACCAGGGCTGCGAGGGCGGAAATTATGAATTACGTATCAGTGAACCGGGCGCAGGGTTGACCTATCAATGGTTCGATACACTAAACAACCCGTTGGGAAGCGCGACTTCCATCAGCGTCACTATGACCGGGACGTATACGGTTGAGGTCTCAGACGGAACGTGTACCAATCGTGTAGAAGTACCGGTGTCAAATACGAACTGCAGCACAGTCACGGACATTCCGAAAGGGATTTCCCCCAATGGCGATGGAGACAACGATGTTTTGGACCTGACGTCTTTTTCGGTCAAAAGGATTGAAATCTTTAACCGCTATGGGCGTGTCGTTTATTCAAAAGAAAATTATACCAATCAGTGGGATGGAAATTCCAGTGACGGGGAGGAACTTCCTTCCGCCACCTATTTCTACTATGTGGTATTTGACAACAACGAGGAACAAACGGGCTGGATCTACCTAAACAGAGAATATTGAAATGAGAAAAAGCATTGTATCAATGTTGGTTTTGGTCGTATCCTTTGCTGCGAAGGCACAACAAGACCCCAGTTATACCCAGTATATGTATAACATGAACGTGGTAAACCCGGCTTATGCAGGAAGCAAAGAAGGTATTGCCTTTTCGTTGTTGCACAGGGAACAATGGGTCGGTTTGGAAGGAGCCCCTACCACCAGCACCTTTTCCGTCCATTCACCTGTTGGGAAGCGGGTGGGATTGGGGTTGTCGGCTGTTTCTGATAAGATTGGTCCTGTGGAAGAACAAAATATCTACGGCGATTTTTCGTATGCTGTCGATATAAACGAAAACAACAAGATCGCATTCGGTATAAAAGCGGGTCTGACGCTCCAAAAGATCGGGTTTTATTCGCGCGTGTTTCCTACTTTACCCAGTTCAGACAATGCGTTCAGGGAGAACACCGCCAACAGCAACCTGAATGTCGGTACCGGGGTGTTTTATACCTACCGCGACCAATTTTATGTCGGTGCTTCTATTCCAAACATCCTAAAAGCCCCGCAACTCGATTACAATGGTCGGCAATACGGTTCAGAAGAGAAGCACTTTTTCATCACCACGGGCTATGTATTTAACGTGAATGACAACCTGAAGTTCAAGCCGTCTGCTTTGGCGAAATCATCCTTCAATGCCCCTTTGTCTTTCGATGTATCCACCAATTTTCTGTTTTACAACAAATGGGAACTAGGCGCTTCCTATCGCCTGGATGACAGTTTTTCAGGGTTGGTAAATATCGCGGTGTCCAATTCGATCCGCATCGGTTACGCTTACGACCGTATCATCTCCAATCTCAGCGCGGGTGCGCGGTCATCGCATGAATTTATGCTGCTGATCGATGTGGGTTTTTCCAAAAAAGTGTCTAGTTCGTCCCGGTTTTTTTAAAAGTGCCACCTAATGATGAAGATAACAACAACTTGTTTTTTCCTTTTTTTGATCGTTTCTGTTTCCACTCAGGCGCAGACCAAAGCGACCCGGAAGGCCGATTCCTATTTCATGCAGAAAGACTATGGTCGTGCACTGACGGCTTATTCCAATGTTCTGGGGAAGGTGACCGATAACCGTGTATTGGAACGTCTGGCGTACTGCCATTTGTACCTACACAACGACCGTGAAGCGGCCAAATGGTTCCAGAAAGCGATCGACAAAACCCGCGATCCGGGTGTATTTTGCGAGTATGCGTCGTTACTGAAGTCGATGGGCCAGGTGGAGGCGTCGAACGAAATCATGCGACGTTTTGCCCGTGCATTTCCCCAGGATGTGAGGGCAGTGGCTTTTTTGGCACATCCTGACTATGTCAACGAAATCAGGAACAGGGCGCCACACTATGAGGTAAGTCGCTTGAAAATCAACTCGAACCGATCTGATTTCGGAGCAGTACTGACGGGTAACCAGTTCTATTTTACGTCCGCCCGAAACGCCAACGGAAAAGTGTTTACCCAGGCCAACGAACCTTTTTTGGATTTGTATTCAAGCACGCTGTCTGCCACTAACGAACTCAGCCTTCCCACATCCCTTACAGATCTCAATAGCGATTGGAACGACGGTCCGTTGTCTTTTTCAGCCGACAAGAAGACGCTTTTTTTTGCAAGTGAGAGTTTCAGGGCCGGTAAAGGCTTTAGAAAACAGCAGACACGCTATAGCGCTGTTTGGATCTTTACTTCGAATTATAAGGACAACAAATGGACGACTCCTAAGCCTTTGGTGCTTACGGAAGAAGGGTATTCGGCCGGAAATCCGTCGGTGAGCGCCGACGGGAAAACCTTGTATTTTTCATCCGACAGGCCAGGCGGATACGGAGGACTTGATATTTGGAAAGTAGCCCTCAAAAGCGACGGTACGTTAGGCGTTCCTGAAAACCTCGGACCGGTCGTCAATACGCCCGGTGATGAGAGTTTCCCGTTTATTTCGGACGATAATGGGACGCTTTCTTTTGCTTCCAAAGGACATCCGGGACTGGGTGGCTATGATTGTTTTACGATACGATTGGACGTCCCCTCGCAGGCGGAAAACGTTGGCATTCCCATCAATTCTGAAAAGGATGACTTTTCATTCTCTTACTATAACGACCGCAAATTGGGCTTTGTGACCAGTAACAGGAAGGGGGATGATGATATTTTTAAAGTGACGCCACTCACCCAACCGATTGAAGCTACAAGTGAAAAAGAAACCCGTGTAGTAACAAACGTAGCACCGCCAGAGCAGGCAGTCGCGGCCACTGATCGCCGAAACGAAACACCGACCGTGATGGCGGAAACGAAGAAAGAGATTTGGTTTGAAGTAGATAGTTTTGCATTGGATAGGGATGACATCGGGATTCTGGATGCCCTCATATTGTTGGTAAAGTCGGACGCCCGAAAGATCGAAATCAACTCGTATACGGACACCAGGGGAAGCAACCGTTACAACCTTGCCTTATCTTTCAAACGGGCCATAGCTGTGGCTGACTACTTGCGGTCAAAAGGTATTGCGGAAAGCAGGATACAGTACAGGGGTTACGGTGAGGAAAGCGTAAAAGTGGATTGCGGCAACGATTGCACCGAGCAAGACCACCGTGCAAATAGAAGGACGGAGATCGTACTCGTGAAGTAACGGCGTGTCGAAACATCGATAGAGGGTTCATTAATATCGGATTATGTTGAAGAAAGTAGTTTTGGTGGTTTCTTTTGTGTTACTGGGTGCATCCGGTTTTGCCCAGAAGCAGAACAACCAATGGCGTTTTGGGGCAGGTGGGGGTGTCAACTTTAACACCGATCCGCCCAGTTTTGTGGCGGGTAGCGCCATAGCGACCAATGAAGGCAGCGCGTCTGTTGCCGATAAAACAACCGGTGCGCTTTTGTTTTATACGGATGGTGTAACGGTTTGGAATGCGCTGAATCAGGTAATGCCCAACGGAACCAGTTTGGATGGAGGAAGCACGGCTTTGTCGTCCACAACCGCGGCCGTTATCGTTCCGAAGCCTTCCAGTGCGAACTTGTTTTATATCGTCACCGTAGATGAGCAATTTTCGCCCAGCGGCGTCCGGTATAGTGTGGTGGATATGAGCTTAAATGGTGGCCTGGGCGACGTCTTACCTACGCAGAAAAATGTATTTCTATTAAATACGACGTCTGAAAAACTGGAAGTGGTTCCCGCTGCGGATGGCCAGAGTTTCTGGTTACTGGCGCATGACGAACCGGGTAATACCTTTTATGCCTATAAAATCACAAGTGCCGGGATCCAGAATACACCCGTCGTTTCAACTATAGGAAGTACACAGTCAAACGGCGCGGGCCATATGAAAATCAACAAACAGTTTACTAAAATTGCCATTGGCGTCACGCCCGGCGGCAAAATGGAACTATTTGATTTTAATAATGCTACCGGTGTCGTTTCCAATCTCATCACCTGGACCACCAATTTTCCCCTGCCTTTGGTGTATGGTATCGAATTTTCACCCAACGGCAATGTGTTGTATGTCTCCAATTTGGAAAGGCTGGTGCAGTATGACCTAACACAGGCGACCGGCACGGCTATTGGGAATTCTGCGCTTCAATTGTCATCCGGATTTTATGCGGCAGCTTCTTTGCAATTAGGACCTGACGATAAAATCTATATCAATTCCGGCACGGTTGATGTCATAAATTGTCCCAATAAACTCGGAGTGTTGTGCGATTTTCAGCAAAATGCCATTGCCGGACAAACGGGCGGCGGCGGATATGGCTTGCCAAAGTGGGTGTACTATCCCGACGACGCGCCTTTAAGCGATTCGAATGCTATTAAAAGCACCGGTAACTGCGCGGGAGTTCCCGTGTTGTTTTCATTAGAGGACGTTAACGGTATTGTGAGTGTTACATGGGATTTTGGCGACCCGACTTCCGGAGCAGCCAACAACACGTCAAATAGCCTGACACCGCAACACACGTATGCATCCGCCGGCACTTACAACGTAAATGTGGTAGTTAATTACGATTGTTTTTCCATTAATCTGCCTGCAACCGTAACGATTGATCCACCCGTTGTGCCGACATTTAACCCCGTTCCGTCATTTTGCGCCGGCAGTACGCCTCCCGTATTGCCCACTACCTCAAACAACGGTATCGTCGGTACATGGTCACCCGCCGTCGTGAGCAATACCGCAAGTGCTACCTATACCTTTACCCCGGATGCCGGACAATGCGCCGCCGTCGCAACCCTGACGACATCGGTGACTTCCTGTGCCACCAATCAAATCCTTTACAGCGCGAATTGCCAATATGAGGTCGTCACTTTTTCGTTGCAAAGTACCACAGATGTAGTGGCGGTGAACTGGAACTTCGGCGACGTTCCATCAGGCGTGAACAATTTTGCCATCGGACTCACCCCGTTGCACCAGTTCGTTACGGCAGGCGATTATGTGGTTACAGCAACCGTAACGACAACGTCAGGCAGTTACCCATTGTCGGTGACTATCCCCATCCAACCGACGACATTACTCACTTTTGGTTTCCCGGTCCAATACCTGACCGGTTCAACGGTACCTGCATTGCCAGCCACTTCCAGTCAGGGCATACCGGGCACCTGGTCTCCGACTATTATCGATGCATTCAATAGTGGCACGTATGTATTTACACCATCGGTTCCGGGTTGTTATGCCGACAATCAGGTCTTTATCTCGATTGTGGACTGTTTGACGCCCACCTTTACGCCCATCGTAAAAATTTGTCCCAATACACCACCGCCGACACTCCCTACCACTTCCTTAAATGGCTTTACCGGCGTTTGGTCTCCTGCTATCGTGAGTAACACGGCCAGTGCTACCTACACCTTTACGCCCGACGCGGGCCAAAATGCCTGTGCTGGCGCCAGCATGTATATTGAAGTCGCTTCCGGGCCACCAACTTTGGTCTTGACGTCGCCCATTGCCACGTTAAATCAAACCGTTTGCGTAAACGAGTTTATCCAGAATATTTCAATCGATCTGGGCGGTGCGGCAGTCGGAGCGGATGCGCCTAATTTACCGCCCGGTGTCTTTGGCTCCATTTCAGGAACCGAGTTGACGTTCAGCGGAATCGTCCTGTCGGGTGACAATTCGCCGTATAATTTTACCATCAATACCACAGGCGGTAATTGTGGTAATGCAAGCATCAGCGGAACCATCACAGTGATACCTTTGACGGAGCCAGGGTTTTCCATTCCAACCGCTATTTGTGCCGGGCAACCCGCCCCAATACTTCCGACAACGTCAAATAATGGCATTACCGGAACCTGGTCACCGGCGGTCATAAGCAATACTACTGACGGAACCTACACTTTTACTCCAAATGCGGGGCAATGTGCCGCCGTAAAAGTCATCGCGATCACGGTAAATTCCACCCTCGGTGCGCCTAATTTTGCCCCCATTCCGACACTTTGTGCAGGAGCGGCACCTCCCGTTTTACCTACGACCTCCTTAAACGGCATAACCGGAACCTGGTCGCCTTCCACCATCGATACGACTACCGGTGGCACCTACACCTTCACGCCGGATGCAGGCCAATGCGCCCTGCCAACCCCCGTTCCACTGTCCGTATCCGTTACTCCGTTGGTTACGCCAACATTTGATCCTATTGCCTCTTTTTGTGCAGGCACCACGGCTCCGGCACTGCCCACCACCTCATTGAACGGCATAACCGGCACTTGGTCACCGGCGGTAATAGACAACGCCGCGAGCGGTACCTAAACCTTTACACCGGAAGCAGGCCAGTGCACAACCTCGACGCCTGTGCAGGTAATTGTCACCATAACGCCTATAACTACCCCTTTGTTCGCGCCTGTTGCCCCGTTTTGCGCCGGCACTACGCCCCCGGTACTGCCCACCACTTCGCAGAATGGCATAACCGGCACCTGGTCACCGGCAACGGTCAGTAACACGGTCGGCGGCAGCTATACGTTTACGCCAGACGCGGCGGCGGGGCCGTGTGTAAGTCCGGCTGTGATACAGGTATCCGTTACGACTCCTATCACACCGACATTTACCCCTATTGCACCGCTTTGCAGTGGTACGACGGCTCCGGTATTGCCCACTACTTCGTTGAACGGCATAACGGGCACCTGGACGCCTTCGACCGTCAACACGACCAACAGCGGTACGTACACATTTACACCGACAGCAGGCCAGTGTGTCAGTACAACCCCGGTTCAGATTTCGGTAGTGGTTACTCCGTTGACTACCGCAGCCTTTGATCCGATTGGCCCTATTTGTGCGGGTAGTACGGCTCCGGTACTGCCCACCACTTCATTGAACGGTATCACCGGAACCTGGTCGCCGTCGGTGATCGATAACGCCGTGGGCCGTGCATACACTTTCACGCCGGATGCAGGCCAGTGTACCACCCCGACGCCCATCCCGATTTTTGTGACCGTTTCCCCTTTGATCACTCCCACTTTTAATCCGATTGCGTCTTTTTGTTCGGGCACGACGGCGCCTTTATTGCCCACCACTTCGTTGAACGGCATAACCGGAACCTGGTCACCGGCGACGGTAGACAATACGGCAACCGCTACGTATACGTTTACACCTACTACTGTGGCGGGTCAGTGCGCTGCCACAAGCACAATCAACGTTACGGTATTGCCAAGAGCGGAGCCTGATTTTGAAGACCTGAGCTTCTGTGAAAACCAGGGAGGATATATGTTGCGTAATCAGTCACCTAACGGTATCGTGGGTACGTGGTCACCGACCGTCATTAACTTTGTAACGGGCGGAAACTACACGTTCACCCCTTCCGCCGGACAATGTGCCTCCCCACAGACCATATCGGTCACGATTAACTCCAGTAGCCTGACCGATTTTACCTGGGAGGTAAGTGAACCTTTCGCCGACAAACCTACCATCACGGTTACGCCCAACACTCCCGGTAATTATTTGTATCAACTAGATGGGGGTTCGCCTCAAACATCCAATGTTTTTGAGAACGTCAGTTCGGGTTTTCATACCGTTCAGGTGCGTGATGCCAATGGTTGTTCGGATGTGCTGATCAAAGACGACATACTGGTCATCACGTATCCCAAGTTCTTTACACCGAATGGAGACGGATATAATGACACCTGGAATATCCGTGATTTGTTTCTGCAGCGGAATTCGAAAATCTATATCTTCGATCGATATGGCAAGCTGCTCAAACAGATTTTTCCTTTTCAAAGCGGCTGGGACGGAAGATATAATAACAACGATATGTTTTCTGACGATTATTGGTTCGTTGTCGAATACGAATACAACAATACGATGCGGCAGTTCAGGTCCCATTTTGCGTTAAAACGATAACAGCCTTTGGAAGCTTCCCCATTTTATAGTTGCTCAAAAAAGTAGAAAAACCAAGATAGAACCTGACGATGAAACCCACCTACTGTATTCTGTATATGATGGTACTGGCTATAGCAGTCAGTTGTACCCCCCAAAAGAACGACAAAGCCGCAGATGACGCTTTGCATACACTTCTCGAGCAAAAAGACTACTTCAGTCTGAAAGAAAAGTTGAAAGAAAATAAAGATAAACTTTCCGAAGACCGGCTGCTATTCTACCGTGTGTTTGTAAATAAAGCATTTGGGCAAAGGGAAAAATCCAATGAGGACATTAATACGTTGTTTAGTCGTCATCGAAACACCTTGAATGACACCCTTATTGTGAAGTTATTGGATGCACAGGCCGCTAACTATTTGTATTTATATGAGTACAGGAAAGCAGCCGCTATTTACAAAGATATACTGACCCATTACCGAAACGTGCTGGATAGCAGTGATGTAGCCGATTACAGTACGGCCGAAGCGCTCTTTGGAACCTTTGGGAATACTCCACCTCAGAAGATGCAGAAACAAAAGGATGTTTTGCTCAAATCCCATCGAAATAAATTCAACCATTTGATGGTACCCGTCGAAGTGGCTGCCACACACGAAGATTTCATTTTTGATACCGGTGCCAATTTGTCGACCATTTCGGAAAGTCAGGCCCGGAAGATGAAGTTGAAGATATTCGAACAGCGCGTCGACATCGGTTCCGCTACCTCAAAAGAAGTTGCATCCCGACTTGCGGTCGCAGACAGCCTTTATTTAGGGGATATACTTTTTGAAAATGTGGTATTTATTGTAATGCCGGACAATCAGTTGACTTTCCCTGAAATCAATTACACGATAAAAGGGATCATTGGTTTCCCCGTGATACATCAATTGGGCGAAGTGCATCTGCAAAAAAACGGCACTATCTGGGTGCCCAAAACCGCGACAAAAAAGGCGGATCCCAATATGTTTTTTGAGGGCTTGAATCCGGTGGTTAAGGTTATTTCGGGAAGTGAGACATTACTTTTTACGTTCGATACAGGTGCAAGCCGTTCAGAGCTATCCTTCAAATATTTCAATGACCATAAATCGGCCGTAGAAGAAAAAGGCAAAAAGCAGACCAATCAAAGGGGAGGTGTCGGAGGGAAAGTAGCGGTAAACGAATTTATGCTTACGGATTTTCCGTTGCAAATTGGAAAACAAAAAACGAGGGTGAATACCATTCCCGTAACCCTCGAAGAATACGACTTCAATAAATACTTTGATGGAAATTTGGGTCAGGACGTGTTTATGAAGTTCAATAGCCTGGTTATAAATTTCGATGGCATGTACATCGATCTGAAGTAAAGTACCAGCTTTCATATTCTCTGGCTGTAGCAGCACTTTTTCTTTGACGTGCAGGGTAAAACCTAGTTGCCGATTTGTGGGCTACATATGAACAGCCATCCCTAAACCCTGAATCTTCCACGGTCAACCCTCAACTCTGAACTCTGAACCCTTCCCTCTCCACCAACACTTTAACAATTAGTGCGGTTTTCCCGTACTGCTATGTCGCCGGGAATTAGTAGATTGGGTTAGGGGAGGGGCGGATGCGTCCCTTAGCGAAAAAAAATGAGCACGTGATACGGGAAAACCGTAGTAATTGTTAAATGTTCGCACGTTAGTTTCGCACCCTTTGATATAAGGTGTGGGCTGCTCCAAAAAGACTCAAATAAAAGCAAAACCTGGGCGCAATCGAGAGAGCACATGGATGCCTTTCTCATACGAAAGTATCGCATTAAATGCCTTTCGCGGTTCGCGACTGGGGAAGGTACCCGAACCCGTACCTCCGCAAAAGGAGCGCGCGTTCATCGGAGCAGGTGGTACATTTTTCTCGGAGTTTGCAGAATTACGGCGTGACCCTGTTAGGGAAAAGTAACCAATAGTCAGCCCTCGGAGCAGTTGGGAATTAGACAGATTCGTCTGTACATTTTCCTATCGCGGGTCAGTAGTTAATTCGTGGTCTTATTGGGGATCATGTACCCAACGGTTGGCCCTTGGAAATGTTGGGAATTCGCCGGATTTGTCTCCACATTTTCCTTTCAACTGGCAGAATTATTCAGTGATCCTGGTCGCGGAAATAGACCCGACTTCCTTTGGCAAACAATGACGACAGTAAGATATAGGTACATTTTCCCTGTAACATAGCAGGATTACTTCGTGATCCTGGTAGGGAAAATGAAGAAAACAGTTCCCTCGGAACTTTCGAACCTAGATGAATTTGTAAGTACATTTTCCTTTCAACTGGCAGGATTACTTCGTGATTCGGGTAAGGGAAAATATACAAAACAGTTTTCCCCTGGGGCTTTCGAACCCAGATGGATTTGTCAGTACATTTTCCTTTCAACTGGCAGGATTACTTCGTGATCCTGGTAGGGAAAATGTACCCAAACTTTTAGCCCTGCAAAAATGCTTGAGCGAGCTCAGACATTTTTGCAGGGCTAAAAGTTTGTGGGAAGAGCAGGATTCGAACCTGCGAAGGTTTCCCAACGGATTTACAGTCCGTCCTCGTTGGCCGCTTGAGTATCTTCCCGTATCGAACGACGGCTGCAAATATAGAAAGTGCAGCCGTCTCCACCAATGGAAATCGCGCTTTTATGCCAGTTATTTTCTAATGCCTTCACAATGAAGCATAAAAAAATCCCCAAATGGGGATTTTCGTATCAAAAAGGTGTCATTTCTACTTATCTAGCAGCGACGCCACTTTCGCACGCAACTCCTCTCCCCGCAGGTTGACCGCGATAATGGTGCCTTTTTCGTCCAATAAGAACGTGGCCGGAATGCTTTGCACATGGTAGTCTTTCGCAATCGGGTCATCCCAAAACATCAGGTTCGACACGTGCGTCCAGGTAAGGCCGTCTTTTTCGATGGCGCCTTTCCAGGCCGCGTCCTGTCCCGGACGATCAAGTGAGATACTGATAATGTTCAAGCCTTTGGCATGATAATCCGCATACAGCTTGACCACGTTAGGGTTCTCGCGGCGGCAAGGGCCACACCATGACGCCCAGAAGTCCACAAGCGTGACTTTACCCAGCGATTCTTTCAGTGACACCTGTTTGCCATCTGGCGAAAGTGCCGAAAAGGCCGGTGCGAGGTCGCCCACGTTTACCGAATGATAGTCGTTGATCCGTTTTTGGAGCGCCTGTCCTTGCTTGGTGTTTTTCAATTTGGCGTCGAGCACCGCAAAGTCGCCTTTGATTTTTGTAATGTCAACGGTTGGATTGTTGAACATGTTGTCAATAAGCAACAGCGATAGAAACGACGTGGGGTTCTTCGCCGGATAGGTTGTGGAAAGGGTAATCATTTCCTGCTGGAAACCGTTGAATTTCCGGATCAGTCCATTGACAGTAGCGGTATCGTTTTTCGACTGCGCTTCCTGAAAGACGGAGTTGTTCGCCTGCTGGAACTCCATCGCTTTCCGCTGGATTTTCATCGCCGTCGAGTTGAACTTCTGCAACTCTACGTTGCTTTTGGTTCCGCCCACGCGGCTCTTCCCTATGCTGTCTTTGTAAAGGGTGAGTTCGATCGCGCCTTCTTCCAGCACGAACGCCACTTTTCCCTGTATGCCTTCGACTTCCACAAAATGGATCGAGGGTTCGGTTGCCGTACCTTTCAGGGTGAACTTGCCTCCCATTACCTTCGCCGAATCAATTTTGATGGTTCCTTTTTCCGGCTGCTGCAACTGCAGGTATACTTTCTTTCCATCGGCTATACCCGTCGCGGTTCCGGTGATGGTAAATTCATTTTTGAGCCACGCCCTGAACGAGAACAGGGTGACAGACAGCGCGAGTAGAAAAAGGATTCGTTTCATAAATGGTGATTATTTTGTCGCCCCCAGGAGTTCCGCAACTTTCGCGCGAAGTTCCTCTCCATGCAGGTCTTTTGCTACAATCATTCCCTTGGCATCCAATACGATAATCGTCGGAATGCTGCGAAGGGCATACATACGTGCCACCGGGTCTTCCCATGATTTCAGGTTGGAAAGGTCGGTCCAGGTGCGTTTATCCGTTTCAATGGCCTTCAACCAGGCGGCTTTGTCCCCGTCAAGTGAAACACCTACGATGTTAAGTCCGGCCGAATGGAACTCATTATACAATGAAACCATAGCAGGCGCTTCTTTGCGGCACGGAGGGCACCATGAGGCCCAGAAATCAACAATAGTTACTTTACCGAGTGACGAATAAAGCGAAACGTCCTGTCCGGCTGCGTTCTTTGCTTTGAAATCCGGTGCTTTATGGCCTACCGAGGTATTCTTTTGCGCTTCGAGATCTTTCTTATAGCGGTCGATCGCTTTCTTGATCCGTTTCCCTTCCTGGGTTTCCTTCAACGAAGCGTCGAGGTTGTTGTAGCTTTTTTCTATGAATGGCATTTCTTTTTCACCGGCGTTCAGGAACTGGGTCAGCAACAATACCGAAATAAACGCTTTCGGATTCGATTTTACCTGCTCTTTGGCCAAATTCTCATGCTCTTTATACATTTTCTGCCCTTCCGTCTGGATCTGGTTGACCGTCACGGTGTCTTTCTTCATCATGGCTTCCTGGTAACGGGCCATGTTTTGTTTGGCAAACGCTTGTTGTTTGTTACGGATCTTGATGTCTTTGTCAAGATACGATGCGAGTTCGTCGTTGTTGAACGTACCCGAAATACGGCTTTTGTAGATAGTATCTTTGTCGAGCGTTACCTTGATGTCGCCCGGCTCCAGGATTAGAACAGCACCTCCGGAAGGGTTGTCCTTCAGGGTCAATTGGTGAAGGCCCGGACCTTCTGTCTCGCCTTCGAAGTTGAATTTGCCGTCTTTCACTTTGACGGTATCAAGGCGCACGATGCCCGTTGAGTCCTGTTTTTGTAATACGATTTCCGTCCCGTCTTTGACGCCTTTCGCCTCACCTTCGATGGTGTATCCGTTTTTGTTACACGATACGATCAATAGTGATCCAAACAGCGCCAGAATTAAATGTCTCATCAGTTTTTATTTGGTTTTAATGTGTGCAAAAATAGCCTAAATCACTCAGGATAAGCTATACTTTAACCTATTTTTGGGCGTTGTCAGTTGCCCGAACTACAGGTGAAAGCAGTAAGCGGAACGCCCGCCTGTCGTATGCCTGAAATGCCTTTCTCTACGTTGGTAAAATGGTGGATGCCACGCGCTTTTAAAATGGATCCCATGATGACCGAGCGGTAGCCGCCCGCACAGTGCAGGTAAAACGGCATGTCCGGAATGTCGGAAAGACGCTCGTTTATGTTATCCAGCGGCAGGTTGCGTGCGCCTTCCACGTGTTCGGCTTCGAATTCGCCGGGTTTGCGGGCATCCACGACAACGACGTCGGGTGCCAATACCGCAGCAAACGCGTCCGGTGATACCGAATCCATGGTGTCGGTTTCGTAGCCGGCTGATTTCCACGCATGGATACCCCCTTCGAGATAGCCCAATACGTGATCAAATCCAACGCGTGACAAACGCGTCAGGGTTTCTTCTTCCCGCCCTTCCGGGATAATCAGCAACAGCGGTTGGCGCACATCCCGAACCAGCGCTCCCACCCATGGGGCAAATCCACCTTGTATACCTATAAAAATCGAACCGGGAATATGGCCGGCTACAAAGTCGTTTTCATGGCGCACATCCAGTAAAAGGGCCTCCTGTTGTTCGGCGAGGTGGCGGAAGGCTTCGGCCGACAACGCTTTTTTCCCCGAACGCAACACCTCGTCCAGGCTGTCATAGCCCTCGATGTTCAGGCGTACATTCTGAGGGAAATAGGCCGGCGGCGCTCCCAATCCGTCCAACAGTTCGGCGATGAACTCAGCCTTTGTCATATCGGCGCGCAAGGCATAGTTGGTTTTCTTTTGGTTGCCCAGTGTATCGGTGGTTTCCTTGCTCATATTCTTACCACAGGCGCTGCCGGCACCGTGGCTCGGATACACGATCAGGTCATCGGGCAACGGCATAATGCGGTTGCGAAGGCTGTCGTAAAGCAGTCCGGCGAGTTTTTCCTGGGTCAGGTCGTCTGATAACGCCTGCGCCAAGTCGGGTCGCCCAACGTCACCTATAAATAAGGTATCGCCTGTAATGATCCCTTTCATCGTGCCGGTTTCGTCAGAAAGTAGGTAACAGGTGCTCTCCAGGGTGTGTCCCGGTGTGTGCAAGGCCTTTATGGTGTAGGCACCCACTTTGAATTCCTGTTCGTCGGCAGCTATAAGTGCCTCAAACTTGGGCTGGGCCGTTGGTCCGTATACAATCGTTCCGCCGCTTTTCTGTGCCAGGTCGAGGTGGCCCGATACGAAATCGGCATGAAAGTGGGTCTCAAAGATGTATTTGATGGTCGCGCCGTCTTTTACTGCACGGTCCAGGTAAGGCTGTACCTCGCGCAGCGGATCGAAAATGGCAGCTTCGCCTTCACTTTCGAGATAATACGCTGCCTGCGCCAGGCATCCGGTATAAATCTGTTCGATTTTCATCGTCTAGGGTTTCCGCAAAGTTAGGCAGAAAAAAGCGAATAGCCGGCTTACGACGCGTTGCTGACTTTACGGTACGGGAAGTTGCGAAGGATGTGTCGTTTCGCGAACCGCGCAGGAGAATCAGCGTTGATCATCTTGATATACGTCGCCTTCGGTACGCTGATGTACTCATAGGTAATGCCATTATCGAAGGTGATTTCCAGTCGCACGTTCTCGTATTTATAATCGATGATGGCCTGGTTGGTAACCGTCGCCTCGAATTCCGGCTTTTCGGCTTCCAGCGTAGCCGGATTGATCGACACCAGGAAGTGGTAGGCTTCAATGACCTCGCGGCTGCGCAATTCGGCCGCTTCTTTCTCGGTTTCGTCATGCTGAAAACGGTCAGGATGACAGGCTTTCATCTCATCGCGGTAGATTTTCTTCAGTTCGGCCAACGTAACGGTGGCGTCGACGCCCAATAGCCTGCGGTATTCACCGATTTTTTTCATGCGTTTTAATTTCGCGCAAAAGTAAGGCATACAAGAACATAACAAAGAAGACTTCGAAAGTTAAATTTTCAACTACTTCAATCGAAGGTGTACCTTTGTCGGGTAATCATTCTGGCATGAAGCGCATTTTACTGCTTATTTTCGGGGTTTTCTCCGTCTCTTCCGTTTTCTCTCAGGTCGTCATTAACGAGCTTGACACCGACACTCCTGGCACTGACACCGCGGAATTCGTCGAATTGAAGTCGGCTACGCCCAATTTTTCGCTTGACGGATACGTACTCGTCCTGATGAACGGCGGCTCGGGCAGTAGCTCCGACGTGTATTATACGATGGATTTGGACGGACTCGTAACCGATGTAAACGGACTCGTCGTCATCGGATGTTCGGCTACATCGCCGGTTCCCCAGCAGTATTTTCCCTATGACAGCCTGATGCAGAATGGGGCCGATGCCATCGGAATTTACCTCGGCAACCCGTCTAATTTTCCTTACGGATCAGCGGCTACCTCCAACAACCTGATTTCGGGTTTGATTTACGAAACCAACGATCCGGATGCCACTACGCTCATGACGGCGTTGGGCATCAATGTGCAATACGATGAGAATGCGAACGGCAGTCCGACTACTCAGTCGATTCAACGCAAAACCGACGGCACCTATGAAGTGAAAGCCCCGACGCCCGGCGCCAACAATGACGGAACCGGCGTGCTGTTCAATGGTATTACGGTGTCGACTACGGCAACGGAACTCGGAGAAGGACAGACGATGGTCGTTACCTTTACAGCCCAATCACCGGTGGCCTCAAACGTGACGATCAATTTTGGCCTGGCGAATGGGACGTTTACGACTGGTGATTTTACGGGACTTACGACGGTTACCATCCCTGCCGGACTTACTACCGTTTCAACGAACATCGTCTTGACCGACGATACGGCGAATGAAGGCGATGAACAGTTGCTGATTAACGTGGCGCCGCTTCCGGTCGGCTACGTGCGGTTGAATACCAATCTCAGTCTCTGGGTAATCGACAACGACTTCACGACCGCTGCCTGGGGAACGCCGGTGAATCCGACCTACGGACTTGTGGCCTCGACCGCTCCTGCGGGTTATTACAACTCTTTGAATGGAAAAAGCGGTGCCCAACTCAAACAGGCCATCCAGGATATCATTGCCAATCCGGCGACGGTGCATGCACAGAATTATGGCGATGTGACCGATATCCTAAAGGAAGCCGACCAGAACCCGCTGAACAGCAACCAGGTGTGGCTGATGTATGTCGAACAGCCGCGCGCCAAATTCAAATTCCAGAGCACGGCCAGCAATACCGGATCCTGGAACCGCGAACACATCTTCCCACAGTCGCGTGGCGGCTTCAGTGATGGCACGAATTCAGTGGCGGATGGCATCGACAACTGGTCGACGACCAACGCCGATGATATCGATGCCGGACACGGCGATGCGCATCACATCCGGGCGGAAGACGGCCCCGAGAACAGTTCGCGCGGTAACGGCGACTACGGTTTGAACGATTACAACGGTCCAACCGGAACACTCGGAAGCTGGCACGGAGACGTCGCCCGGGCCTTGTTTTACATGGCCTGCCGTTATAACGCGCTGAGCCTGTCGAACGGCAACCTACCCGATTCCACAGTAGGATCCATCGGCGATTTGGCAACGCTTTTGGCGTGGAATACATCCGACCCCGCCGACGACTTCGAAATGCACCACAACAACGTCGTCTATACGTGGCAGAACAACCGGAATCCCTTTGTGGATATGCCGGCACTCGCGAGTTATGTCTTTGGCAGCAATTTCGGACAGGTGTGGAATAATAGCCTGGCGCTTCCCGACACCGAGACGATTGCCGTTGAGGTACGTCCGAACCCGGCGCGGGAATCGGTTACAATTTCGGGTGTCGCATCCGGTACGGTTGTGGTGTATTCGATGACAGGCGTGAAGGTGATGGAGACGACGTTTGTGGGCGATCGTGCGGTAGCCTTGACGCTGCCGTCCGGTATATATCTGGCCACCATCGCGTCGGAAGGCCATACCGTTACGAAAAAACTCGTGGTCCGTTAATCAATCGACATCGATTTCAGTTTCGCACGATACGCCTCCAATGCCTCGTATTTCGCGATGATGCCCACATATTTTCCGTCCCTGACGACGGGAAGATAGGCGATTTTCCCACTTTCGAACCGGTTCATCACCGTTTCCATGCTGTCGTCGGGCGATACAATTTCGGGTGAGGGTCGCATCACTTCTTCAATCGAGGTGTACTTTACCTTGAAATTGCTGAAGATAATCTCCCGAATGTCGTTGAAATAGATCATTCCAAGAAGATTTCCGTCCCCATCTATGACTGCAAAGACGACTTGGTCGGTATGCGAGATCAGGTCGACCAGTTTTTCCAGATTGTCGGCCGGCGACAGCGTAAGGTAATCGGTGTGGATGATCTGCGCTACATCAAGTGTCGTGAGTACATTCCGGTCTTTGTTGCTGGTAAATGCCTGGCCTTTCTTGACCAGGTGCTTGATGTCCATCGAATGCCGTTCGAAGCGTTTGGAAACCGCCAGGCTGATAGACGATACGATCATCAGGGGAATCATCAGGCTATAGCCACCCGTAATTTCGGCAATAAGGAAGATCGCCGTCAGCGGGGCATGGAAGAGTCCCGACAAAATGCCGGCCATCCCGACCATCGTAAAGTTACTGACCGGCACCTTGACCAATCCGGTCATATTGAGCAGGCTCGCGAAAAAGAAACCGCTATACGAACCCAGGAAAAGCGAAGGGGCGAAGTTGCCGCCATTTCCGCCCGAACCCAGGGTGAGTCCCGTGGCAAAGGCTTTCATCAGCACGGTCAGACCTACAAACACCAATAGCACCCATCGGTTGTCACGGAAGTCGGAGAAGAGGGTGTTTTCGAGTAGTTGCCCCGGGTCGGTATCCGACAGCACTTTAATGCTCTCATATCCCTCCCCGAAGAGGGTCGGAAAAAGGAAAATGATGCCGGCCAGCAACGACGAACCCAGTAAGGCTTTCCGATACGGATTACCTTTTAATTTGCTGAAAAAGTGCTCGACACGGGTGAAATTCCGCATGTAGTAAACGGAAATGAATCCGGTGAGCAAGCCGAGTACGACATAAAACGGAATGTTGTGGTAATCGAACTCCTGCCGTTGCCGAAACGACAGCAATATGGTTTCGTCCAACACCAACTGCGACACCAGCGCACCGGTGGCAGCGGCAATCATGATAGGAGTGAAGGCTGCGATACTTACATCGACCAGCAGCACTTCCACTGCAAACAATACGCCTGCAATAGGTGCGTTAAAAGCAGCCGCAATTCCCGCCGCCACACCACAACCAATCAGGATTGTTCGGTCTTTGTAGTTCAGTTTGTATTGCTGCGCATAATTCGAACCGAAGGCCGCTCCGGTAATGACGATAGGGCTCTCGAGTCCGGCGGAACCGCCCAGTCCCACCGTAAGGGAACTCGTCACGATCTGTGCATACATTTGTTTCTTCGGGATAATCCCTGCTTTTTTGGCAACGGCGTACAGGATTTGAGAGGTGCCTTTTTCAATCGAACCGTTCAATACTTTCCGTACGACCCAAACCGTCAGAAGGATGCCCACTACAGGCAGTATACTGTTGATGAAACTCAACTTCAGGATGCCGTTGATATAAGTGGCAAAAGAAAAAACGCCGTGGGCAAACGTCTTCAGCACCATCACCGCAAGTGCCGCCGACAGGCCGACCAGCACACTCGACAGGAAAATGAACTGCTTCGGCGTGAACCGCAATTTGGCCCAGACGATGAAGAATTCAAATTGATGTAAGAGCTTTTGCAGCACTATGGGGGCGTTTAGTAGCGAGAGGGGAAGTTAGCAAATGATACGGGAATGGGCAAGGAAAAAGAGAAAGGGAATTTGAGAGTTTCATAGTTCATGGTTCATGGTTCATGGTTGTTAGTTCACGGATGTTCTAACACCCCGCCAGAATGTGATACCCCAGTATACCCACCTGCCGTTCGGATCACAGGGAAGGAATCGTGGTTGCGATTATGGTAGTTGGCATTTAACTCTCAGAATCAGGCTTTGCCTTGCCACAAGTATGCAGTAACAATAGGAACAACCCAAAGCCAACAACCCAAAAACAATTGTTAACTTTTTCCTAACTTTCCTACAATATATTTCCCTACCTTCGCGTTGATATACGGCACGAGTCTCCCAGACCATAGTCTTGGGAGATACGTCGCAGGCCTTCGGGCCGGGAGTGCATCCTCCCTCAGTCAACCCCAGGACGATGCCCGGTTCGCGTCTTTACTCGGAAGGAAAAGACAAAGACCAACCCTTGCGTACGTCGCAATGGGGATGCTATTGACAATTCGTAATACCCACCCGCGCAGGACCATTTCGTCCTGTCGCCTACGTTCTTATTGGTACGGTTCACTACTTGCAAAAAGAGAATACAGTTACACAAACTTCCTCGTCCGCCCGTAGCGCTACGTCCCTCCCCGGCTCTAATGTCCAACAACTAACAACCATGAACCATGAACTATAAACACCTCCCCCTCCTCCTCCTTCCCTTTACGCTTTCCGCCCAGGACATCGAATGGGAACACTCCCTCGGCGGCCGGCAGGCCGATTATTTGTTTGACCTGCAACCCACGGCCGACTACGGATTCGTCATCGCTGGAAGCTCCTTGTCGGCGAAAAGCGGCAACAAACAGGCCGATGCCAAAGGCGACCTCGACTTCTGGATCTGGAAAATGGACGAACACGGCGCCGAAGACTGGCAGAAGTCCTTTGGTGGCAGTGGCTCTGATTTCCTGATGAGCATCCGCAACACACGTGATGGTGGATTTATTTTGGGAGGAACGTCGGATAGTGGACTTGTTCAGTCGCAGTCACAGTCGCAGTCGCAGAAGTTGGCAGTAGGCAGTGGCAGTAGGCAGTTGGAACAACCCGATGGCGATAAAAAGGAGGCCTGTCGGGGCGGGAACGACTATTGGATCATCAAGCTCAATGCCAAAGGGGTGGAGGAGTGGCAGGTGACCCTCGGTGGCATTGGGCAGGACGACCTGCTGGCGGTGCTCCCCACCCGCGACGGCGGCTACATCGCCGGCGGTTCGTCGGCTTCCGATGCTAACGGCGACAAAACCGAAAAAAGCCGCGGCAACATGGACTACTGGATCGTCAAACTCGACAAAGACGGCCACATCCAATGGCAGCGCACCTTCGGCGGCAAATACGCCGACCTGCTCCGCGCCCTCGAAGTCACCTCCGACGGCGGCTACCTCCTCGCCGGCTACTCCAACAGTCCCGCAAATAGCGAAGCGTCCTCGCGAGGCACCTCCCCAGAAAATGCTTCAAATAGTGTAACGTCCTTGCGAGGCGCCAGCCGAAGCAAACCCGACAAGAACCAAGACCCCTGGGGCGCCGGTGGCGACTACTGGATCCTCAAACTAGACCAAGACGGCAATGTCGAATGGCAAAACACCCTCGGCGGCGATAAAGACGACCAGCTTTTCTCGGCTCTCCAACTCCAAGACGGTAACTACCTCGTTGGCGGCAGTTCCGCTTCGGGCCCGTCCGGGAACAAAAGCCAGACCAACCGCAAAGGCAGCGACATATGGCTGTTGAAACTCGATAGCATCGGCAACATCCTCTGGCAGCAGACGTATGACATCGGAAATGCCGACTTTCTGGCGAGTATCGTAGAGAACGACGATGCGACGGTGTTGCTTGGGGCGTACGCGAAGGCAGAGTCGCAGTCACAGGACGACACCGGTGATTATGTTGCGATAAAGATCGATATAAAGGGCGACGAACTGTGGCGCAAAAGCGTGGGCAGTGACGGAGAAGATATTCTGAAAAAAGCCATTGAAACACGCGACGGTGGGTATGTGTTGGCGGGGACGAGCGACCCGGAGAAGTTGGCAGTAGGCAGTGGCAGTAGGCAGTCAAACGCGAAAGGAAAATCGGGTAAGGGAGGCGTGACAGTTGGCAACGACGGCAACTTGGCCGGTGCGGATCGTCTGCAAAACGAAATGGACACTACCGTTACCGATGCCAAAACGCAGGCCAATGACTTCATCAAAGACCAAACCGACGGCCTGGGCCTCAATAAAGAACAAGACCTCGGCGGACTCAAACTAGGCGGACAACTCGCCCCTTCAGGCGGTCCCTCGGTTACACCTGGGGATGGCAGTTCCAACGAAGAAACGGGCCCCAAAAAAGGACTAAAGCAAAGTAGAGACAAAAAAGCCAACTACGGCAACCGCGATTTCTGGGTCGTAAAGCTCAAAGACAAAGACAAAAAAATAAAAGACAAGAAAACTATAGAAGCCTTCCCCAACCCCGTGGTGGAATACACCAACGTGATCGTCGGCTTCGACTTCACCAAAGGTAGCCTCTCGGTCTATGACCTGGGCGGCCACCAACTACAAACCTTCCCCATCACCGAACGCACCGTGCCGGTGAACCTCGCAGCTTACCCCGAAGGTGTATACATCATTTCGGTGGTCACGGATAAAGGGGAGGGGAGTTTGAAAGTGATTAAAGGGATTTAACTAACATTCAGTAAAACATGAGAAAGATTTTTTTTACTTATATAATGTTCAATATTGTATTTTGGGCTGAAGCACAGGGTAATACCAGTTTAACTGATATGCCAAATATAGTTCCTCCGTCCCCTACGGTCGCAGCACTTATGAAGTTTGAGGAAACACCCGTTAGTACCTATACTGGAATTCCCGAAATCACAGTACCGTTTTTTAAATGTACAGGTAGGGCTGGGTTTTCCCTTTCCCTTTCCTTAAATTATCATCCATCGGTCAAACAAAAGGAAGTCGCTTCATATACCGGCCTTGGTTGGAGTTTGATGGCTGGTGGTGCCATATCCCGCACCGTTCGAGATATCCCGGATGAATATGTGTGTACAGGAGGAAATTGTCCTGAAGGAAAAGAGAAGTTTGGAATTTACGCGAGCGAAAATCCATATTACGATGTAGATGGAAAATTATATCCCTATAATCCAGCAGCAAGTGACGATGATGATGTGAATAAATTTCTTTTTGAAGCATCAGAAAAGCACCGATTTGATACGCAACATGACCTTTACCAGTATAATTTTGTCGGACACTCTGGAAGATTTATTATAAAGAAAAACTCTTCTAATACGTACGGTATTGTAAAACTAGAAGAAAATAACGACATCATCACTTTCGATCCTGTTTCTAAGTCTTTCGAAATCCTAGATGACGGCGGAATGAGGTATGTTTTTGATATATTCGAAACAACCGAGTATCAGACGGATGTAAAAAATGAGTATTTAGCAGGACAGGTGCAGGAATCTCTTGACGCGGACGACAACTATTCTTTTATTAGCACATTCCATCTTTCTAAAATATACAATGGAAACATACTTGTTGCTGAGTTTTTATATAACACATTTCTTGAAACCACTCAGGACGCTACGCTCACGATAAACCGCATGAAAAAACCGGAACGCGAAAGTCGTATTGTAAACACGTATTATCAAGGAGGACTGGGCACTTGCCCAGGTTATATTCGTGGAATGCTTCCCCGCTTCGTCACAACAATCAATAGGTCTATGATTACGACCCAAAAATTGTCACGAATCAGAATTCTGGATAATTATATCATCGATTTTACAAATGTAACAGGCCGGTCTGACGACCTTTTACAAAACGCTTCTTCCAGCCCTTATCTAAAGCAAATTGAGATAAAGAACTGGGAGGGTACAACAGTACGGAAATATCAACTTGATTATGACTTCTATCACAAGTTATTTCTAAAAGCAATTATAATTGATCCCTCAGGACAAAACCCTTCATCTTATGGTTTTGAATATAACGATGCTATCAAAGACCCGGAAGACTATTTTGATGACCATTGGGGTTATTACGGCGACCTCAAAGGGGTAGACGAATGTGCGTCTATGTTTCTGCACAAAAACACCAATACTACTAATATCGTTAAGGACGTATTATTCAGGATGTCCTATCCGACAGGCGGACAGACCCTTTTTGAATATGAATCTAATACATATGCTGCCATCAATCATACTCCAATTGTGGCAGAACCCGAGTTCATAGGAGACACCTCATTTTATGAAAATCCAGACAACTGGATAATTCAACAAGTAAATGGATTTGGTTTAACCTTGGGTTCTCCTCATGTACTGCCATCAGTCTCTACCAGGCGCTATTTTATTTTCAAGTCAACGATGGTTTTTGAAGAACCGGCTGTGGTTAGAATCGATAAGCGGCAGGGAACGAATCTAATAGAAAGCTATTCACTCAATTCCGGATGCCCTGTAGAGATAATAATGGATCCCGGATTTACCTATACCGCGACATTTTCGTTTTTTGATTCTGAACTTACTCCACCTCTTTCGCCATTGATTATGGTTCAGGAACGGGTTAAAAAAAGCGAACTGAACAACTGGTTATACGGCGGAGGTATACGTATAAAAAAAATATACCACTCGTCATCAACTCCGGATCCGATCGAAGATATCGAAGCCCGTTTTGGAGCCGAATTTATGCCACAAAAGATTGACAGACTTAGGTGTCATAATTATCAAATTTTCGGGAATAATAGTACTTCGAGTGGCGTATTAGTGTTCCCGAAGCCTCAATTTCAATATGAAATCCGCCGAAAATTAAAAATACCAGAAACACCTTGTGTGATTATCGACAGCTCGTTACCAGAACTAAGTGACTTTTTTATCGATTACATTGTTACAACGGAGAACAATAACCTTCGTAGTCTGCAAACAAAAGGTGGAGAAGTAGGATATCGTAACATTACAATAACCGACATCGATCCGGACTCAGGAGAAACACTTGGCAAAACGGAGCAAGAATATTCTACCACAATGGATTACCCAGTATCAGCGTCAGCGCGAGTCTACAAATATCCGTTTTGTCCCGCAGTCGACAATGACTACAAAAGAGGCTTACTTCTTAAACAACGTGTATACAACAATTCGGAGATATTGCGTGAAACTACAAACTTGTACTCGTTTTTCGATAGTCCGAAAACAGTAACGGGATTCTCGCTTTTCTATGAAGGACTCGACTGTCCATGGGCTAGTCATTATGATACATACACGGACTACAAAAACGCGATTGCTCCAGGCAATCCGCTTTGCACAAATATTCCGTGTTTAAATGTCAGAGATTTTTGTGGCGCACCTTATACCTATATCACTTGGGAGGCGGCATTTGAGCAGTCTGGCAGGTATGAGTTATATCAGACCATAGATACAGACTATTTATCTAGCGGTACTAATAGCGAAGTGGTTTCCATAACGAAGCAATTTCAGTATAATGCCATTAACCATAAACTTTCGCGCGTAGTAACCCAACTAAGTCCGACAGAGAGTACAGAAGTTCAGACAATTTACTCATGTGATGTCGATTCCGTTACTGAATTGGCTCCCGAAACCATATCTCAATCAGAGCTAGCCGCGATCCAAAAGCTAAAACTCCCGACTGTGAACCGTATTGCGGAACCAATACTGCAAACAGTATTGCGAAATGGTTTGCTGATTGAAAGAACACACTTCGTTTTTAAAGATTGGGGTAATGGGTACGTCGACAGGGAGGGCATACGAATCGGAAAAGCGAGCGCCCCCTGTGAGGATCGGCTTGTTTTCAATGCCTATGACACAGGAAACGGTTCTCTTTTGCAGGTTAGTAAGCCAATCGGACCAAACGTCACATATTTGTACGGTTACAACAAAGCCTACCCCGTCGCCAAAATCGACAATATCGCCTATTCCGATATTCCGACGAACCTGGTAACGGCTATTGAAAATGCCACACCCGCTACTATGGCCTCCGCTCTCGCTGCCCTGCGGGCCCATGCCGCAATGGCCAACGCCATGGTCACCACCCTCACCTACAAACCCGGTGTAGGGGTCAGCACCGTTACCGACCCACGGGGTTATACCACCCGCTACCTTTACGATTCGTTCGGACGGCTGTCGCAGGTGCAGGACCATGACGGCAACATCCTCTCGGAAAACGAATACCACTACGGACTCCCGAATTGGGTGAAAACCAAAAACTATAAAGTGGCGGCGACCACCTCGATCGCCAACCCAACCGCCGAAGAAGCGCAAATCAACGTCACCTACCTTGACGGACTCGGTCGCCCAATCGAACAGATCGCAGGCCGGATGTCGGGTGATGGGTACGATCTCATTACGCCCATTGGTTACGATGCTTTTGGCCGTCAGGATAAGGAGTGGCTACCGCTGCCATCCGACCGCAACGATCAGCCGTTCATCGATCCCGAAGTGGTCAGGGCCGATGTCATCGCCTTCTATGGCATGACCTATGGCGAAGAGCGTCCTTTCAGTGAGAAACAGTTTGAAGCCTCTCCGCTGAACCGCGTGTTGAAACAAGCCGCACCCGGCACCGCCTGGGCGTTGGGCAGCGGCCATGAAGTGAAGTTCGATTACCAGACCAATCTGGCAGGGGAAGTAAAACAGTTCTCCGCCCATACCGAGTGGTCTAGCGCAAAGGAATACTATGAACCCTCACTCATCGATAACAACACCTACCCGGCCGGCCAACTCTATAAAACCATCACCTATGACGAGAACTCCCGTCAGAACCCAACAGAGCAAAACGGATCGACTGTCGAGTTCAAAGACAAAGAAGGTCGTATAGTGCTCAAACGGGTATGGGGTAAGTCAGACCATGACAACACCAACACCGCGCACGATACCTATTACGTCTACGACCCATTCGGCAACCTCAGTTACGTCATCCCGCCGTTGGCGGCGACAGGCATAAACGCTAACAAGTTGGACGGACTTTGCTACCAGTATGCCTACGACCACCGCAACCGACTGGCCGCCAAAAAGCTGCCCGGTAAACAGTGGGAATACCTGGCCTACGATGCGTTGGATCGCGTAGTGGCGACAGGGCCCACGCTCGACCCATTTGGCTCGCAAGACGTGGGATGGCTCATTACCAAATACGACGTATTTGGGCGGGTGGTCTACACCGGTTGGAAAGCCGAAACCCTCACCGATTGGCCCCATGCGCGGGTGGGTATCGGCAACCAGCGCAGCAACACGCCGCTGTTTGAGACCCGCGACAAATACGGAATCGTACAGGGGTATACCTCGGTGAGTGCACCCACCGCAATGGAAGTGCTGACCATCCAGCATTACGATTACTATGATTATCCGAATGCCGCCACGCCGCCCACAACGGTGGAAACACAGAGCGTAGCCACCAACGTAAAGGGACTCGCCACCCATACCTGGAACCGGGTGCTTGATGACGCCTCCCAGCAAAACGGACACGAGGCCGTGACGTTCTATGACACGAAAGGACGGCCCGTGCAGACCCTGGCGGTCAACTTCCTCGGGGGGCAGCAGCGGGTGTCGACAAAGCTTGATTTTACGGGCAAAACCGAATATGCGATCACAGAGCAGCAGCGTACGGCTAACGATCCGTGGTTGCAAGTGACAGATGCATTTACTTACACCCCCCAAGACCGACCATGGGTGCACACCCACATTATCAACGGCGACATCACCGAAACCCTTTCCGAAAACCACTACGACGCATTGGGGCAACTGATTGAAAAGAAAGTGGGTGGAAACAACACCACTACATGGCCCTACCAAACCGTGAACTATCGCTACAACATTCGGGGTTGGATGACCGATATTAACGATGTGGCGCAACTCAACGACGACCTCTTCTCCTTCCACATCAATTACAACAAAACCGGAACCGATTACCCCGGCGATTATACACAGCAGAAGCTCTACAACGGCAATATCTCGGAGACGTACTGGCGCTCAGCCAATGACAACGTGCTGCGGCAGTATGGCTATTTTTACGACGAGATGAACCGCCTGCGCGAAGCGGTGTATATACGACCCGAGAACAGCAGCAGCAAAGTAACCAATGCCTACAACGAAATACTGCGGTATGACCGCAACGGCAACATCCTGTCACTTGACCGCAACGGCTACCGCGATGCCGACGACCAACTGTCATTGGCTATTGACGACCTGACGTATCTCTACCACGCCGACACCAATAAACTACGGGCGGTAGAAGACGCCACTGGCTATACCAACGGTTTTCGCGACGGGGCGCATACCGGACAGGAGTATGCCTACGACAACTACGGCAACATGACCTCCGATGCCAATAAAGGCATTTCCGCCATCACCTACAACCACCTCAATTTGCCGGTAACAATCACCTTCACCAACGGCGGGCTAATTTCGTATCTTTACGATGGCAGCGGGGTGAAACTACAAAAGACGATCTTTGACACAAACAACCAGGATGCCAAAACCGATTACCTCGGTGGCTTCCAATATAAGGACGGTGAACTGGCGTTCTTTCCAACGACCGAAGGTTACGTGAAGCATACGGAAGGTGCGTTCAACTATGTCTACAACTATACGGATCACTTGGGCAACAACCGTCTGAGTTACGCCTGGGATACGCAGAACCAGCAGTTGGAGATTATGGAGGAGAACAACTACTACCCGTTTGGCCTCAAACACGAAAATTACAACGTCACCAAAACCGACTTCGTAAAAGACCCATTGGGCGGTATGATGGTGCAGTTGCTGCCGGTGGCGGAGATGGGGTATAAGTATAAATATAATGGAAAGGAGTTGCAGGATGAACTTGGATTGAACTTCTACGATTATGGTGCGCGGAATTATGACGC
>JAIXYI010000062.1 GCA_027490305.1 Flavobacteriaceae bacterium | reverse complement strand
CATCGATTACAATGCCGGGGAAATCACGTTCACATCGTTATTCCCCATCACATCCGAGATGCGGATCAATGTCGAATACCAGTATTCCGACCGAAACTATACGCGTTTCGTGACCTATGTCGGCGCTACCCATGAAACCAAAAAGTGGGATATCGGAGGATACGTTTATTCCGAGAACGATGTGAAAAACCAACCCTTGCAGCAGAGTCTCACATCGGAGCAGGTACAGGCGTTGGTCGCTGCGGGTGACGATCCGTCGCTGATGGTGGCGTCGTCGGCTTATCAGGATACGTATTCAGAGAACCGGGTGCTGTATCGAAAAACATTTGTAGGTGGTGTTGAAGTATATGCCTACTCCAATGACCCCGACGAGACCTTATATAATGTCCGGTTTACGGATGTAGGTGCCGGGAAAGGCGATTACCTATTTCTGACGACCACGGCGGCGGGAAAAGTATTCGAATATGTGGCGCCTATCGACGGCATTTCCCAGGGAAACTACGCTCCGATTATCCCGTTGGTGGCACCCGTCAAGCTGCAGATGGCGACGGTACTGGGTGGGTTCCATCCGTCTGAGAAAACGGATGTCAAATTTGAAGCCGCCGTCAGCAACAATGACAAAAACCTGTTTTCAACCGCAGACGACGGTGACAACAAGGGCATCGCGCTAAAATTCGACGGGCGGCAACGACTTTATTCAGGCAAATGGAATTTGGATGCATTTTCCGGTTATCAATTAATACAGAGTCGTTTTCGCGCCATCGAACGCCTTTTCAATATTGAGTTCAGCCGCGATTGGAACCTGACGGAAACGCCAACCGGCACACAAAGCCTGTTTGTTTCCGGACTCGATTTTTCGCTTCCCGCAAAAAGCACGATCTCGTACCGTTTGGAAAAACTGGACTTCTCCACCCAGTTCTCGGGCATCCGCCACCTGCTTTCCGCCTATGCCAACCTGGAGAAATGGCGGATACAGCACCAGTCGAGCTATTTGAAAAGCGACGGTACGCGGGCGTCTTCGACCTTTTTTCGGCAGCAATCTGATATCGTACGCCGCTTCGGACGCAATTGGGCCGGCGCCAGAAGTCGTGCCGAGGACAACCGGGAGCGCCTGAAGGAAACCGGATTACTCTCGTCTGTCAGCCAACGTTTCTTTGAGTACGGTGCTTTCGTTGGTCGGGGTGACAGTACGAAGGTATTTGCCGAAGTGGGTTACCTTCGTCGGGTGAACGACAGTTTGCAGGACGGACGGCTCATCCGCGTCAACCAATCCGACTCCTATTACCTGAAATCGCGATTGCTCAAAACCGACAAAAGCGACCTCAGCCTTTTTACCAACTACCGCCTCCTGCATTTTGAAAAGGAAGGAGTAAAAGACGTACCGTCGTTGACGACCCGCCTGCTATACAACGACCGTTTTTTCGCTGATCTGATACAGGTAAGTACGGCCTACGAGACCTTTGCGGGCACCATTGCACAACAGGAATTCAGTTATGTGGAAGTGGAACCCGGTCGCGGTGTCTACACCTGGAACGACTACAATGGTAACGGCCTTCAGGAATTGCAGGAGTTTGAGGTCGCGCCGTTTCCCGATCAGGCGAAGTACGTACGGGTGTTCCTGCCCAGCCAGGTGTTCATCCGCACGCACCAAAACCGCTTTTCACAGGCCTTGACCCTCAATCCCCTGAAATGGACGAATGCGACGGGCTTCCGGAAAGTGCTGTCCCATTTCTACGACCAGGCGTCGTTTTCGACCGAACGGAAACGTAAAGCCGAAGCGAGGGAGTTCGATGTCAATCCGTTCGACGGCAGCGAAAATGGATTGTTAGGACTGGCGCTGACCCTACGCAATTCACTGTATTTCAATCGCGGAAAGCAGCACCATTCCCTCACGTATACCTGGCTAAAGAGCGAAGCGCGAAGCCTGTTGTCGGTGGGTGCACAGGAAAACACCAACGGCCTGCACCAACTGCAATATGTGCACCTCTTTCAAAAAAGCTGGCTCGTCACTCTTACTACCGAAGCCAATACATCCGCCACCTACTCTGAGAATTACGCCGGACGCAACTTCCGCCTGAATGGGAAGGAAGGCGAATCGAAGGTGTCGTATCTTTTTTCAAAGAATGCCTCATGGGACGTTTTCCTTCAGTTTAAAGAAGTATCCAACCGACTTGGGGACCAGGAAAAACTGTCGCAGACGCGTTGGGGGACGTCGTTTTCCTTCACCGGAAGCAAAGATTTTACCGCAAATGGAGAAGTGGCGCTGCTTCGGAACGGTTACTCGGGAAACACATTGTCACCGGTAGCTTATACCATGCTCGAAGGACTCCAGCCCGGACAAAACACTACCTGGCGCCTGCTGGTACAAAAAACGCTTACCCAATATCTGGACTTAAATATCAGTTACCAAGGACGAAAAAGTGAAGGGACAAAGGCCATCCATACGGGGAGTATACAGCTTAGAGCCTTTTTTTAAGTTTATACGTATATACCAAAAATACCACAAAACAGACCGGATATACCCGTTTATAGGCATTTTTAGGACTTCATCGGAATTTAAAGTCTTGTTTACATGAAAGTTTGTAATTTGCACCCGTTTGATCGAACAAACAATTGTCGGTTTTTGAATGAATTTTTCCCTATTTTTGTGGCCTATGAAAGTCGTACATAAGAATTTGCCCCTTCTTATTCTATCGGCTGCCATGTTGATTGCCACGCCAGCCCTTGCGGCAGGCCCAGGGGGAGGTCCACCACCACCCGCAGGTCCGCCACCTCCGCCTGGCTTACCAATCGATCATGGTATCCTTTATTTGATTGCAACTGCCATCGCCTACGGTGGGTTTGTGTTGCTCGGTAAGATAACATTCCGAAAAGTCAAAGCGTAATACTTTTTATTCCGCTGAATAGAATAAAAAAAGGCCACCTTTTCGGGTGGCCTTTCGTTTTATGGGTCGATTTTACAAATCAAACTTGATGCCCTGAGCGAGCGGCAGACTGGTCGAGTAGTTGATGGTGTTGGTTTGTCTTCTCATGTAGACTTTCCACGCATCCGAACCAGATTCACGGCCACCGCCCGTTTCTTTCTCGCCTCCGAACGCCCCGCCGATTTCGGCGCCCGACGTTCCGATATTGACATTGGCAATACCACAATCGGAACCGGCCGCTGACAGGAAACGCTCCGCCTCGCGAAGATTGTTGGTCATGATGGCAGACGAGAGTCCTTGCGCCACACCATTCTGGATGTCAATTGCATTCTCTACGTCTCCGGAATATTTAAGCAGGTACAATATAGGAGCAAACGTCTCATGTTGTACAATCGCGAAATGGTTCTCTGCTTCGGCAATGGCCGGCTTCACATAGCAACCGCTTTCATATCCGTCTCCTGAAAGCACGCCTCCTTCTACCAGAATGCGCCCGCCCTGGGCCACTACATCGTGCAACGCTTTTTCATACATCGCCACGGCGTCTTTGTCAATAAGCGGTCCGACGTGGTTATTCTGGTCAAGCGGATTGCCGATGCGCAACTGCCCGTAGGCCGCTACAATCGCTTCCGTAACCTTATCGTACATGCTTTCGTGGATGATCAGTCGACGGGTGGTCGTGCACCGCTGTCCGGCTGTGCCAACGGCACCGAAGACGGCACCGATTACCGTCATTTTGATGTCGGCATCCGGTGTTACGATAATTGCGTTATTTCCGCCCAGTTCCAGTAGCGAACGTCCGAGTCGGGCCGCTACTTCCTGTGCGACGATTTTCCCCATACGTGTCGATCCCGTAGCGGAAACAAGTGGAACACGGGTATCCTTCGAAAGCAACTCGCCTATCTTGTAATCGCCGGTCACCAGGCAGGAAATGCCTTCCGGGAGGTTGTTCTCGCGCAACACTTCGGCGATGATATTCTGGCAGGCAATACCGCACAAAGGCGTCTTTTCAGATGGCTTCCAAATACAAACGTCGCCGCATATCCAGGCGAGGGCCGTATTCCATGACCAAACGGCCACGGGGAAGTTAAAGGCGGATATAATGCCGATGACACCCAACGGATGGTATTGTTCGTACATACGGTGGCCCGGACGTTCCGAGTGCATCGTAAGTCCGTGCAACTGACGTGACAACCCGACGGCGAAATCACAGATATCGATCATTTCCTGTACCTCGCCAAGGCCTTCCTGATAGGATTTTCCCATTTCGTAGGAAACCAATTTGCCCAACGCTTCTTTATGCTGGCGGAGTTTCTCGCCAAATTGTCTGACGATCTCGCCGCGACGGGGTGCCGGCATAAGGCGGAAGGTCTTGAAGGCCTCAGTTGCCGCCTGCATAGCTTTTTCATAATCGGCAGGTGTTGACATCCGCACCTTTCCGATCAACTGTCCGTCTACGGGCGAATACGATTCCAGAATTTCTCCGGAAGCAAACTGCTGGTTACCGGTTGAGGTTCCCTCATTTATCTCTCGGATTCCAAGTTGTGAAAGGGCTGCTGTCATACCGAACTGCTCGGCTATTGTAGTGGTCATGCGTACGTTCTTTTTGATTTTGACCGCAAAGGTACTAAAAAAGGCTCTTCGAAAACGTTCGCGTGACTTCTGTCGACATGCGGATCACCCTGATAAAGTTTCCTTCTATTTCAAAAAAAACACATCATACGACCGGATAGGCCTGTTATACGACCGAATACGGACAATCTCCGAATTGGCGCCCGCGTGTTCTCTATTTTTGGCCCGCGAAAACGGAGTGGAATCACGCCTAAAAAAACGTACTCGTTCTTTATTAGACCATTACAAAAAGTCACGGCGGTTCCCACCTGTTTTAGCCGTTTCAATTAAGTCACTAAAATTGTTGCAATATGCTACGAACACATACATCCATCACCACTTTCCTGCGCTACTTACTATGCGTGTCGATGTTCGCAATCTCACTCACCTCTGCAAGTGCCCAGTCGATTTCAGGCCCTACATCCGTCCGGGTGGGACAAACAGCCACGCTTTCAACTCCGGGTTTCAGCAGTTTCGTACTGCCGACGGGTGGTACCATTACGACGGTGGGCAATGATCGGATTCATACTTTTACCTCGAACGACACATTTACAACGGCGCAAAGCCTTTTTGGCGCTCGTTTGCTTGTTGTAGGCGGCGGCGGGGGCGGTGGTTTTAATGGCGGGGGCGGTGGTGGGGCTGGTGGTTACTACTATAATCCCTCACTCACCGTTGGCACCGGCACCTATCCGGTTACGATCGGAGGTGGCGGACTCGGCTCAACAAGTGCCTCTGCAACGGGAGCAACTGGGTCCGCAACTATTTTTGGATCGTTGGTTACGATGCCCGGCGGCGGCGGCGGTGCGACCCGCAACCTTGCCACACCCGGAGCACAGGGCGCTAGCGGTGGTGGTGGCGCAGGTAGTGGCGTTGCTACTTCAACCAGTTGCACGTATAGTGTTACAATTGCAACACACAGCGTCGGTTCATTGTCCGTTCTTATCGATGGCACGCTGTACGGCACTATTTCGGCGCAGATCGATGAAACGGGAATCGCAGGAATAGCTTCGATGAATTTCCCTGTGAAAAGCGGACAAACCATTACTACGACCACCAGCGGTGGTCTGAGTTGGTCATTTTATAATGGTCCCAACCAGACCGGACAACTCCTGAGCAGTAATACACCAGGCGTTGTTAATAATTGTACAGCGGGCGGCAGCGACAATTCCGGATCAGGAACAAATGGATCTAAGGGAGGAAAAGGTACGCCGTTCGACGCCGGCTGTCTTGCGGCAGGAGGCGGAGGAGGCGGTGCCGGGAGTGCGGGAAGCAACGCTTCCAACGACACGGCAGGCACAGGGGGCGTAGGGTTGCAAAATGCCATCACCGGCACGACGCAATGGTATGCGGCAGGGGGTGGAGGCGGCCTTGCAGGCTACCCAGGATGCGGGGCGTCTACGGCTGCTAGTCCCGGCGGTGCGCCCGGCGGCAGCGGTGTTGGCGGCAACGGCGAAACTACTGCGGGAGCAGTCAACACGGGATCAGGGGGCGGCGCCGAAAAAAATGGGGGATCAGGAGTTGTCGTGGTGCGCTATCCGCTGCCGCAATGGTGGTCAAGCAACCCTTCGATTGCCACGGTAGACGCACTAACGGGTGTCGTAACAGGCGTTTCGGCCGGCACCGCCACCATTAACTGCAGCTATGCTGGCAACCTATTCTCTGTTTCATTTACGATAACAGCTCCGGCTCCGGCGCTGACCATCACCGGCACTACCTCGTTATGCCCTGGCAAAACATCCGATTTAAGTAGCGGCCGCCCCGATTACGTTGCCCCCACGGGAGGTATCATTACCACTATCGGTAACGAACGCATCCACACCTTTACTGCTTCGACTTCGTTTAATTCCGCACAACCTATATATGGTGCTCGCATCCTCGCGATTGGAGGCGGAGGCGGAGGGGCTGGTGGCGGAAGCGGAGCGGCTGGCGGCGGCGGAGGGGCTGGTGCCTACGTATACCTGACGGACCGCGACATCCCGTCAGGGAGCCAGGCCGTCACGGTGGGTGCAGGCGGTGTTGGGGGGGTCAACAATGGCACCGGATCCGGAACCGCTACCACCTTCGTATCGGCCTTTGCGGCCGGGGGTGGATTCGGAGCCTCCGAAGGCTCTACGTTTTTTGCTGCCAGCGGCGGCTCTGGTGGCGGCTCTTCCGTCGGGGGAGGCACGAAAGTAAACGGAGGGTTAGGCACACCTGGTTATGGTTATCAGGGAGGCGACTCTGTATACCATAACTCCTGCACCGGCTCAGGCGGTGGTGGCGGTGCAGGAGGACCCGGCCAGAGCGGCACGGCGACCGGGCCAGGAATGGGAGGTTTAGGTCTACAGAACGATATTTCCGGAACCGCCCTATGGTATGCCGGCGGAGGCGGTGGGTATTCAGCTTGCGACGTTGGAGCGGCAGGCGGCAGTGGGGTTGGTGGTATCGGTGGTGTATCAGACGGCGCCGCAAATACGGGATCCGGCGGAGGAGGTGGTAAGAACGGAGGATCGGGCATCCTGATCATCCGCTACACCATTCCCGCCTGGACCAGTTCCAATACGGCCGTGGCCACGGTAAACGCCGAGACGGGTCTGGTCACTGCGATTTCCCCCGGAACGACGACCATCAGCTACACTTCCTTTGAAGGCAATACGGTATCAGTACCGGTAACCGTGGCAACACCTTCTATCGTGCCGACCTTTACGCAGCGTCCGCCGATATGCAAAAATACGACCCTATCTGCCTTACCGACCACGTCGCTTAACGGGATTACAGGCACGTGGAGCCCGGCAATAGACACGTCCCAAACCACCACCTATACATTTACGCCAACAACGGGGCAATGTGCACTTCCGACAACCATGACGATCCAGCTTTCCGAAACCACTGTTTGGAACGGAACCGCCTGGAGCAATGGGGCGCCGGACGGTGTGAAGAGCGTTACCTTCACCCAGGATTACCTGATGGACGGCGATATGGCAGCTTGCGCGCTAAACGTAACAAATAATGCCGATGTGAAGATGTTGTCCAATTTCATTCTGACGGTGCAAAACGAAATAACGGTAGACCCAGGTTCGACGCTGACCCTCGAAAGTGACGCAAACCTCCTGCAGGGATTAACGACTCAGGTCAACTCCAATGTTGGAAACATCATTTTGAAACGGGAGGCCTTCGTGAACCGCCTGGACTATGTTTATTGGGGATCCCCCGTCGCGGGCCAGAATCTTCAGGCCTTCTCACCGGCCACGCTGTCGAATCGCTTTTACACGATTGACGAGCCGACCAGTACTTTTGTACCGATCAACCCAGCTACCAATAACTTTCTGCCCGGTAAAGGTTATGTAATTCGGGCACCCAATAACTACCTGGATTATCCGCTTCCCAAACAATCGTTCATGGGAACGTTTACTGGCGTCCCCAACAACGGTGATTACACCGTAACCGTTTATAAATCAGCTACCAACAGAGGGTATAACCTCGTGTCCAATCCTTATCCCTCAACAATTGACGCCGTGCTTCTGTTAATGGGCAGCAATAACAAGGCCACCATTTGTTTTTACGTACACCAAAGTTTGCTGGGCGGTGGTTACAATTACATCTATTACAACCTGACCGGGGGCACTAGCTCGCCACTCAACATAGAGACCCTTGGCTACATACAGCCGGGGCAGGGTTTCCTCTACCGACCTACTTCGGCCGTGGTAAATGTAACGTTTAAAAACTCGATGCGTGTGGGAGCGCCGTATCTGTTCTTTAGAACCGCCAATCCCGACCGTCACCGTTACTGGCTAAACCTCAAGAAAGATGACGACAGGATGAGCCAACTGCTGGTGGGCTACCTTCCCGATGCTACCGATCAGTTTGATGGAGGTTACGACGGTGCGCTGATCCCCGCCGGGAACTATATGGGCGTAAACGTGGAGGACGATGTATGTGCGATCGTGGCAAAGCCGCTGCCGTTCGAGACAGAAAGTGCCATTCCGCTTAACCTCCATATCGAACAGGCAGGAAACTACTCTATCAGCTTCGACCACGCCGACGGTCTGTTCGATGATGGGCAGCAAATCTATATCAACGACACCGTACTTGGCGTTACGCATAATGTGACGGAATCGCCATATGAATTCCTGTCGGAAACCGGTGATTTTCCTAACCGTCTGCAGATCGTGTATCAACAAGGCCCAACACTTGGACTTCCTCAAAACCCATCTAAACCGTGGGATGTAGTGGTTTATCCTGCAAACGGAAAGCTTCATGTAGAAGGAAGTTCTGACCTGAAATCCGTGCGTATATTTGATTTGCGTGGCAGGCTGCTGTATGAGAAAAACCAAATCGGTGCAACAACGGCTGAACTTGACGGGTTCTTACCTACGGGCAGCATGGTGCTCCTAAAAATTATTGGAAACAAAGGCGAAACGACGAAGAAAGTCGTCTTCTAAAATAGAGCAGATTACGTGAGAAAAAAGGGAGTCGAATGTACTCCCTTTTTTAATTTCCTTTATCGATGAACCGCGGATCGGTTTCCATTACACAGCCACATTGGGAACAGGTTCGCTTTTCGATCGACCCATAAAACGCTTTAAAGTGCGGCAAAAAGTCTCTTTCAATGTCGTGCAACTCAAAGTACACTTCGTGAAGCTTATGGTTACATTGTTCGCAGAACCACAGAAGTCCGTCGGTAAAGCCCTTCCCCGCCCGCTTGCGCTCTACGACCAGGCCAATCGATCCTTCAGAACGTATCGGTGAATGCGGTACTTTGGCAGGGTGGAGATACATATCACCGGGGCCAAGCTGCATTTCGACGCGTTGGCCTTCCTCCTGTATCGCCACGGTGATGTGCCCTTCGAGTTGGTAAAACAACTCTTCTGTTTCGTTGTAATGGTAGTCTTTGCGCGCATTGGGTCCGGCGACAACCATTACGATATAATCCTCCGCATCGGCAAACAGGTTTTTGTTCCCGACAGGCGGTTTAAGCAGGTGCCGGTTATCCGCAATCCATTTGGTTAGGTTAAAGGGTTTGGAGACAGCCATGATGTAATGTTAGGATTTGGCTTTGGTCTTCGCCTTGGGATCTGGTTTCGCCGCGGGCTTGTCCTCTGTCACCACAATCTTCGACGGATTGAACATCTGCGGAATGGTACTGCCGCTTTTGGCATCGACCACTATTTTTCCCTTGACGAGAATTTGCTTTCCGTTAAGGGCGTCGAGTTTGATCTTCATCCGTTCTGCATATTTGGGCGCAATGGCGACGGTAAAGACGTTATTCGGGAATCCTTTGTCGACGTTGATGTAAGCAGGTGCTCGGTCATCAGACGGCATCTTTACCGAGGCGACTTTTCCCTTTACCCATACATCGCGACCCACATAGTCTTTAATAACGGCGGTGGTGATGGTATCCTGTGAAAAACCGGCGAGGCCTACCAGCAGGAAACACAGGCAACATAGCTGTTTCATGTCGATTTGTTTTTACGCCCTAAAGGTACGGGGTTTGCCTTAATCCGTTTTACGGAAAAACCGTAAAAAAGCCGGAACGTGTCCGGCTTCAATTTACATTTCTTTCAACAGGTAGATATACACCGGAAAGTGGTCACTGAACCCGATCTCATTGGCCGAATGTCGCAATGGATATCCTTTATACTGTCCTTCTTTCTGTATGAGGAAGGGTTTGTTGTAGATACCGGCCTTCCAGTAACGGAATGACGAACGATCACTGCGGATCAAGGGTTCTGACACCATAATCTGGTCGAAAATATCGCCAGCATCGCGGTAGAACAGCGTGGCATTCCCTTCGTAATACATCTGCTCAAACGGGTTGTATACGCCACGTTCCTTGACTTCTTCTTTACGACGCTTCGCTCCCACTCCTTCTTTGACACTCTTATTATACGAGCCGTCGTTCAAGTCGCCCATAAGGATAATCTTAGCGCTGGGATTCACCTTATATAAGGAGTCCATGATTTTTCGGTTGAGTTTGCCAGCGGCTTCCCGAAACGGACTGCTTTTCTTTTCGCCGCCCGACCGTGAGGGCCAGTGGTTGACGAGGATGTTGACCTCATCGCCATCAAGAAGTCCGGTGACCAACAACACATCACGGGTATATACCCGAAAGTCTTTCGATACTTCGATCTTGTCGTCTTTGTCATCATCGTCCTCTTTCTTCTTGGAATCGGTTTTGTCGCTTGCCTCATTTTTATAAATCAACAACGGGATGTTGATGTAACTCGTGGGCTTAAAGTGTTTCTTTTGATACAGCAACGCCACGTCGATACCCCGTTTGTCGGGCGAATCGAAATGGACGATGCCATAATCGTTCTTCGCCATTAAGGGTTGTTTCACAAGATCTTCGAGTACGCCACGGTTCTCGATTTCGGCACCACCGATCAGCACCGGCGCCTCTTTTTGCTGTTCGCCCGTTCCGATCTGCGACAGCACGAAGGCCAGGTTCTGGAGTTTCTTTTTGTATTTAGCCGACGTCCAGTTTTGTGCCCCGTTGGGTAACCATTCCTCGTCGTTATTCGCCTGATTGATCGTGTCAAACAAGTTTTCAAAGTTGTAAAAAGCCACCGTATGAACACGGTATTTTTTCTCCTGGGCCGAGACTGTCCCCACCGTGAGCATTAACAATATGGACAGGGCCAGGTTTCTGATATTCATAACAATGTACATTAAATTAACATCAATATTTAACGCGAAGCGGAAGCAAAAGTAGATAATATTAATTAATCGCGTACCTTTGCCGCCGTTAAGAAAAAGTTTATTCTCAACAAAACACGTTTAATATTCGTAACTTTTATGAAAAAACTAGTATTCAGTATTTTATTTGCAATGCTGGCGGTTGTGGGATGGGCTCAGGACAAGCCCGCCTCGGCAGTGCTGACCGGAAAGGTGGTCGATGCCAAATCACAGAAGCCGATGCAGAGCGCCGTCGCGACGATCGAAAACACCTCGTTCATGGGGTTGGCCGACGCGGAAGGTGTTTTTCGGATTGAAGGCGTCACCGGCGGAAAACAGATGCTCCGTATCAGCAGTGCAGGCTATTCCGACAAACTACTTCCAATTGACCTGAAAGAGGGGCAGACACTTGATCTTGGCATCGTCGTGTTGGAGGAAGACCAAACATCGGAGCAGCAACTCGCGCTCATCACCCTGACCGAAAACGACCTGGGTGACGACAACAGTGGTTCGGAAAGTACATCCGGACTCCTGCAAGCCACACGCGACACCTATCAACAGGCAGCGGCCTTCAACTGGGGACAAGCGCGTTTCCGGGTTCGCGGTCTTGACAATGAATACGGTACTACGATGATAAACGGCATCGTTATGAACAAAATTTATGACGGACGGCCACAATGGAGCAACTGGGGCGGACTTAACGACGCCACACGTAACCAGGAATTCACCACAGGATCAGCGCCGTCTGACTATATTTTCGGCGGTGTTCTGGGCACACAGGAAATCAACACCCGTGCGTCAATTTACCGCCCTGGCACACGTCTTTCAGCGGCCGGCGCCAACACCAATTACACCTGGCGTACCATGGCCACTCACGCATCCGGCATGAGTCCGGACGGATGGGCGTACGTCATTTCAGCAGGCTACCGCGGCGCCCAGGAAGGGTATTTCGAAGGAACCGATTACGACGCCCTTTCGCTGTTCGCCAGCGTTGAGAAGCGCCTCTCTGACAGTCACTCACTGAACGTTACCGCGATCTATGCACAGAACAGTCGCGGGAAGAACTCGCCAAACACACAGGAAGTTACCGATTTGGCGGGTGTAAAATACAACTCCTATTGGGGTTGGCAGGATGGTAAAAAACGGAATTCACGTGACAAAGACGTGGAAGAGCCGATTTTCATCCTGAGCCACTTCTGGAAGATTAACGACCGTAACCGTCTCAACACCAACGTGTCGTACCAAACAGGCAAAATTGGTAACAGCCGTTTCGACCAACAAAATGCCAATAACCCGGATCCGTCTTACTACCGTAACCTTCCGAGCTATTACCTCAACTACGGAACGTTCGATGACCAGTTCAACTTTACACATCTTCCTGATCTGAACGGTGCCGCGGCTGCAAAGGATTTCTTCCTTGCCAACCGCCAAATCGACTGGAACGCGATCTACGAAGCCAACCAGAACACAGTAAACGGAAACAGCTCGATCGTGTTGTATGAAGACCGTACCGATGACACGCAATGGTCAGCTAACTCGATCTTTAGCTCTACTCTTAGCGACAATATCGACCTGAATGCAGGGGTGAACTTCCGTCGCCTGAAATCACACAACTTCCAGAACCTTTTGGATCTGTTGGGCGGACAGTATTTCCTGGATATCGACACCTTCAACACCTCGATCTCGGACGACGCCACCCAAAGCGACCTCAACAACCCGAACCGTCAGGTACGTGTGGGCGACACATACGGTTACAACTATAACCTGTTTGCCACCACCATCGATGCGTTCACACAGTTCCGCTTCCGTTACCGGAAAGTCGACTTCTACCTCGCGCAGTCGTTCTCACGCAACGATTACAAGCGTGAAGGTCTGTACCGCAACGGCCTGTATGCCAACAATTCATTTGGCGACAGCAAAAACGCCGTCTTCGAGACATTTGGTTTCAAAGGAGGTGCTACCATCAAGATCACTGGACGCCAGTTTATCGATCTGAACGCGGTGTACATGACCAAAGCACCCACGATGCGCAGCACATTCGCGAATGCACGTCTGAACAACAATATCACACCTGACCTTGCACCTGAGCGGGTTACCGGAGGTGACATCAGCTACGTAATCCGAAATCCGAAATTCAAGGCACGTCTTACCGGGTTCTATTCAAAAATGCAGAACACCACCGAACTTTCGTTCTTCTATGCGGAAAGCATAGGTGACGAAACCAACGCGGAAGCAGATCAGGATGCCTTCATCAGCGAAATTTTGACCGGAGCTGACAAGCAAAACATCGGGGCGGAACTTGGTTTGGAATACCAGATCACCTCTACCTTGAAGATAACAGGCGCTGCCAACTACGGGCAGTATATCTACACCAACAATCCACGTCTTCGCGTAAACGACGACGCGTTGGCTACTGAGGACAACCAACAGCCGATCATCGACTTTGGAAAGGCCTACCTGAAGAACTACCGCGTGGCGGGAACGCCACAACAGGCGTACTCACTCGGACTGGAATACCGCGATCCGAAATTCTGGTGGGTCGGTGCCAATATTAACTGGCTGGATGACAACTACCTCGACGTATCGAACATCCTTCGCACCGACAACTTCACGCTTGATTCACAAGAAGGTGTATCCTTCCCGGGTGCTGACGACGCAAACGTACGTGCCGCGTTGAAACAAGAGAAATTCGATGGTTTCTCGCTGTTGAACCTGACGGGTGGTAAGTCCTGGAAAGTGGGCGGAACCACTTTCGGGTTTTTCGCAACGATCAACAATGTTCTTGATCGCGAATACAAAACCGGCGGTTTCGAACAATCCCGTAAGGCAACGTATCCGGATTTTGTTCAGGATAATTCAAGTGTAGCCGCCGGACTCAATGGTGGCGCACGCGGATTCGGGCCGAAATATTTCTACGGCTACGGACGCACATTTTTCGTAAATTTCTATGTTAATTTATAATTTGCTGTGATGAAGAAGATTGTAACAAAAACCATGATCCTGGCGGCCTTTGCTATGGCCTTTACAGGATGCGTCCAGGACGACGACGCTGCACAGCCAAATGTGCTCGTCCCGTTCTACGCTGAAAATTTTAATTCGATCGCCGAAGATCAGGACGGTAACGTCTTCGATTTTGCGGGATGGACGAATTTTGCGGAAAAAGGTACCAAACTCTGGACAAAAGAGTACTACCGTGGTGATGGAACGCCACAATTCAACCCGTACGGATCCGGACAGGCACAAAACATTACGTGGCTGATCAGCCCGATGATTGAATTTGGTCCTGACAACCTGAAGCCGGGCTTTACGTTCCAGTCGGCCCAGAACTTCGTGAGCGATGTCGTGAACAACACTATTGAAGTCTACGTTTCGTCAGATTATGACGGCACCAACGTAATGGCTGCTAACTGGGTAAAAATGAACAATGTTAGAATTGCGACTCCGGACGACGGTGGTTACAACTTTGTAAATGCCGGCAGTTTCGACCTTTCGCAGTTCGTAGAAGACGGACACGTGCACATTGCGTTCCGTGCTATCGGATCGGGTTCAAACACGTCACTTGACGGACTTTACCAACTCAACAACCTTTACGTTTACAACCAAAAATAATTCGAAATGAAAGTATTCAAGTATACGGCAGCGTTCGCCATAATGGCTTTGCTGGCCAGTTGTGCGGCTGACGACGATTACAGCGCGCCTACCGAGTCGGCCTGTACGACCCTTACGCCCACCAAAACGGTAGCCGAGGTAACAACCGGTATTACAAATGAAGAGGCGCAGTACATAGGCGATGATATCATCGAAGCCTACGTGACGTCCAGCGATGAAGGCGGTGTATTCTACAAATCAATCTCTATGGTGTCAACAGATGGTGCCATTGGTTTCTCTGTGCCGGTTGATGCCTATAACCTTTACACCAAATACGAGCCAGGTCGGAAAGTGTACATCCGTATGAAAGACCTTTATCTGGTAAACAGCGACCAATATGATATTGGCATCCAGATTGGTGGACTTTACAACGGCAACACGCCTGCAGATCCTACTGATGATGAGGTAGGCCGTCTTTCGGGTGTGACGTACCAAAACATCCTTATCAAATCATGCAATAAGGTAAATGAAGACGAGTTGGTGAACCGTGTGACCATCACGGAATTGCTGAATGACAGCTACCTGAACAAACTGGTAGAGCTTGACAATGTTCAGTTCAACGACGCGTCGCAGGGTAAGAAATACTACGATCCAAGCCTGAACGACCTCGGCGGTGCTACCAACCACCTGTTGCAAGACGTGTATAACAACACCGTTATCTTCCGTTTGAGCAGCTTTGCCGTATTCAACCAGAAACTTGTACCGGCCGGAAGTGGAAAGATTCGTGGTGTATTGACCAAATACAACGGCGACTACCAACTGATTCCACGTACGGAAAGTGATATCAAACTCGACCAACCGCGTATCGCTGTTGACCTCGCGGCACCAATCGTAGGAACCGACCTGCAGTTCCGTAGTAACTTCGTTGAGAATTTCACCAGCTACCCAACCACACCGACTGCCTCAAGCCGCATTTTCGCGCCGTATATCAACGACCCGTTCGTAGGTAGCCGTTACTGGGAAACCAAGACATTCAGTGGTAATAAGTACATCCAGATGACATCATTTGGCGGTACACCGGAAGTGAACCGTACGCTGTTTTATGTTCCGGTAGACTTCGGAGGTGCCAGCAACCTTTCTTTCAAAACGAAAGCCGGATTCGACAATGGTGCCAAACTAAAAGTATACTACCTGAGAGCGGAAGACTATACTGCCGGGCAGCCGCTGGATGAAAGCAAACTCGTTGAGATTACGACGTCTTTCACCATTTCAGCCGGACAGACCTCGGGTTATCCGACGAACTTTACTAACAGTGGGGTGTATGCGATCCCTGGAACACTCACCGGAAATGGGTACTTTGTATTCGAGTACAGCGGTGATGGCACTAGCAACCTTACGACTACGATGCAGATTGATGATATTACCGTGAACTAATTAGTTCCTGTTTTGATGTATAGAAAAGGCCTCCGTTTGGAGGCCTTTTTATTTCTATCGAAGGTGTTATTATTGCCCTTCGATCCGTTCTTTAAATGCCGACCACTCAGCAGCCGTGAGCGTTTGCGCTTTACCTGTTGCCCGTCCTTTTACACGTTTCAGGATTACCCGGGCCCGTTCCTCTGAATCGGGGTGCGTGGAAATCCAATTCATTGCCTCCGGCAAATCGCGTTTTGAGGCTAACTGAAAGAAGAAATCGGCCAGGGGTTTCGGATCGATACGGGCGTCCATCAGATAACTGACACCGGCATAATCGGCTTCCTCTTCCAAACTACGGTCATAGGCACTTGAAGAAAGCAGCCTGATGAGTCCGTGCACCTGTGACGCCCTGCCTCCACTGACAATCGACAACAACGCTGACAGTCCGATTTCTTTCGACAGCTTCTGCATGACGTGGTTTTTCTGTATGTGGGCTACCTCGTGCGCCAACACACCCTGCAACGCCTCCTGTTTGGGGCAATCCGTAATCAGGCCGGAATAAACGGCCAGGTGACGGTCGGGCAGCGCAAAGGCATTGACTTCGTCGCTTCGGATAAGATGCACTTTAAGCGAATCGCGTGGAATACCGGCCTCTTTACAGATCGGATCGAGCAACCGCTCCAGCGTCTGGTTAAGCGAATCGTCGTAGATGATATCTTCGGTGGTTTCTACCTGTGTCCAGACCAAATCGCCCAATTGTTGTTCGGTAGAATCCCGAAGGTTCTTTACGTGCAAAAACGAAACGTAATCGAGCTGTGAAAAGCCGTACCACAGCACCAGGAACAGGCCAAGCGTGGCGGCTCCCTGCAAAAAGGTTCGTGTTGGGTTCATTTACGGCACAGAATATGGGCGAGCCCTCCCACAAACCAGATTTCAACAGGGCGTCCTTTGCGCACCTGTACTGCCGCATAAATGGTTGTGATGAACTCGGCTATGTTAAACAGAAAAATCGTCGATATATAGGCAAAATAGCGGTTGGTTGCCTGGTCATCGCCAAATAGGATATGCAATGTCCACCAGAACCCCACGCTGTTCATGCAAAATAATAGTAGCTGTGATAGGAGGGCCTGCATGCAGTGCCAACGAACGAAGTAGGTGCCCTTCCTATTCCCAAGGAAGAAGATGGCGGTGGCAAGTAAGTTGACAATTGGCAACGGAAGCCCTACCATGATGGCTACAAGTGACATCACATAACTGTTCGAGGCTTTCTCGCAATCGTGGTCGGTGACGTTCCCGCCTTTAAGATTCATTGAAATTTGAACAGGTTCCATATCCAGTTAACAAGAGTTAAGGCAATCAAGATGAAGAAAACGACTGGCCGCCGGGCAAACTGCTCAAGGCCTAGATAAATCCGATAGACATCACGACGACCCAAGAGCAAATCTCCGAGCAATAATAATGGAAGCGAAACTACAGCTAATGCCACTACCAGCCCAAGAGGGTTCCGCATCAAGGCGGCTTTGAAATCATGTCGCAACAATATGTCACCTACTGCTGTAGTGACACCGCAACAGGGGCAGGGCAATCCTGTCAGACGACGAAACAGGCAGATACTGATACCCGGATAGAACCATGCGGCACCGCCAATAAATAGAACACCAGCCAAGCCGCTGACAAACAGGGTCCGATACAGCCTGGCCGGTGACATATTAATACATGGCCCGTTGGAAGGCTTCCATGTTTTTTTCACGCGTGGCACCCATGATCAGGAAAAAGTCGACAATGTGCCAAATGCCGCACCCTCCGAGAGTTAACAGTTTTCCGATACCCATTCCTGTGTCACCGATATAAAAGCGATCGATGCCAAGGGTGCCGGCAAAGATTGAAATCAGGAGGGCCGTACTGGGATCTTTGTATGCCTGACTCTGCACCATTGCCCATTTCGACTCGTCGGCCTGAAGTAATTGCTCGCGGATGGCGTGCAGTTGGTAACTTTCAAAGAACTTCCCGTTCACCATCATGAACATGTCAACTTTTTGTGAATCCATTTTGTATGTTTTAATTGGTGTTTTGTGTGGCCTAAAATAGGAAAATTATTGAAAGCCACTGTCAATCGGCTCCCACAATTCGATTTTGTTTCCTTCCGGATCCAAGATCCAGGCGAACTTCCCATATTCATAACGCTCCGGCACGCCTACTAATGTCACGCCCTCGGCACGTAGTTTTTCGAGTAAACCATCTAGGTCGTGCACCCTGAAGTTCTGCATAAACGGCTTTTCACTTGGCTCAAAATAACGCGTCGATTCTGAAAAAGGCGCCCAATTTGTCAGTCCGTCGTTCCCGTCTTTATCTTTCCACATAAACGCCCATCCGTAGTCGCCTGCGTCAATGCCGAGGTGTTGGTTGTACCAGGCCGACAGCGCCTTCGCATCCTTCGCCTTGAAGAAAAACCCACCGATTCCGGTTACCCGAATATCCTTTTGTGCTTCCTGCGTAGGATGGAACAATGCCACGATCTTATCGGCAATAACCGTAGCCAGTCGCTCATGACTTTCAACCGTCCAACCCGCTATGTGTGGCGACAACAACACGTTATCGGCCTGGGTGAGGTACCGCAACGGTTCGGGTAATGCATCGGTAAACAAAGTCTCGAAAGACGATCGCTCGTATTCCAAAACATCCAGCGCGGCGCCTAACACTTTTCCAGACTGCAACGCCTGCACCAAATCAGCCGTCACCACATTCTTACCCCTTGAGGTATTCACCAGCCAAAGCGGCTTCGCGAACGACGCGATGAAGTCCGCATCGACCATCTTGTCGGTTTCGGGCGTCCACGGAATATGCAGCGATAAAACGTCCGCTTTCTGTTGTAGTTCCTCCAGTGGCACCTGACGGGCATTGGCATCCGCAAGACCCGCGCGAATATCATGGAAAAGGACCTCGACTTCAAAACCGCGCAACTTCCGCGCGAACGCTTTGCCCATGTTTCCATACCCAATAATGCCTACGGTCTTTCCGTCGAGTTCATGTCCGCGGTTCGACTCGCGGTTCCATTTCCCCTGTCCCACCTCTCGATCAGCGCGTTTCAGGTTGTTGAAGAGCGCCAGTAACATCCCCAGTGCCTGCTCGGCGACTGCATTCCGGTTCCCTTCGGGCGCGGCAATCAGTTGAATACCTTTTGACGCGGCATAATCGGTATCGATACTTTCGAGTCCGGCCCCAACGCGGGCAATGAATTTCAAATTCGGCGCTGCATCCAGGAACGCCCGATCAATCGGGAAGCGACTGCGGATGACGATGCCGTCATAATCACCCATTTTCGATTCAATGACTTCTTTTGGGGAGGTATAATCTGTGTCATTCTGGATGCCGCCGGCCTCTAATTTCGCTATGAGAGCGGCATGATTCGAATCTAGGTGCAACACCTTTATTGTCTGTTCCATACGTATACCTATATGTTAAATGCCACAAAACGAGGCAGACAAATTTTAACAAAATGTACGGGTTTCCCGTATCCAAGAGTCCGCGCCGTTTCGTAAGGGACGCATCCGCCCCTCCCCTAACGCAATCTACAGAATCCCGCCGACACCATTTTACGGCAAAACCGCATCAATTGTTAATTCTGCTTTGTCTGTATCCAACGGGCAAATACCCCGAAATGCTTAGCCTTTGATCTTTTTCAGTGATGCTTTGATGCCCGTAATCAACGAAGAACTAAATCCCTGGTGTTCCATCTCATTCAAGCCAACGATAGTGCAACCCTGCGGCGTCGTAACCTTGTCAATGAGTTGCTCCGGATGCAGGTTTTCCTCCAGTAGCATCTCGGCGGCACCCTTTACCGTCTGCGCCGCAATGGCAAGGGCCGTTTGCGAATCAAACCCAATCTCGATACCGGCCTGCATCGAGGCCCTGACATACCGTAGGGCGTAGGCCGTTCCGCAGGCACCGAGCACCGTTGCAGCATCCATCAATTTATCGTCGATGACGGGTACGGTTCCGAGCGCCGAAAACACTTCGATTACCTTTCCGGCAGCCTCTTTCGTTCCGCTTCCGTGGGAAATACAGGTGGCAGAAGCTCCGAACTGCGCCGCAATATTGGGCATGATCCGCACGCACGGATTTGCGGGAGCCTTAGCCTCAAGCGCTTCGAGTGTGAGTCCGGATACCGCCGATGCGACAATTTTTCCCGGTGCCGCTGGCAGTATCTCCTCCAACACGGCGTCAACCTGATAGGGTTTTACAGTCAGGATGATGATGTCTGCCGCCGCAATACCCTCGGTGTTATCCGACGTAATCCGGATGCCTTTCTCGGGCAGGGATGCAATGGCGGAAAGGTTTCGACGGGTGACGGTCACCTCGTGCTGGGGTGCAAACCGGACGAGGCCGAGGGCGATGGAAACCCCCAGGTTGCCACCACCAATGATGTGTATCTTCATGTTTCAATCGTATCAGAACCCGAGAATCAACCGCGCGATCCAGAAGTAAATCAGGATACCGAACACGTCATTCGTCGTAGTGACGAAGGGTCCGGTGGCGATGGCCGGGTCGATTTTATTTTTGTGCAGAAGCAACGGAACAAGGGTGCCGAGGGCCGCCGCAAAGATGATGACGACGATGATCGAAATGGAGATGGCAAAACCCACGTAGACCTGGCCGTACACCGTAGCGTGGTACAGCAAAAGGAAAAGGGAGATGGTCGTTCCCGATAAGGCCGATACCGCCAGTTCTTTCTTGAAATACGCTTTATTGAACTCGCGAAGCGAGCCATTGGCCAATCCCTGCACGACAATCGCCGATGCCTGCACCCCGATGTTTCCCGCCGTAGCCGACAAGAGGGGCACAAAGATGATGAGCGTTTTATAGGTGTCTTGTATGGCGTGGTTGGCATCTAACACCAGCGACGCCAATAGCTCAATGGCCATCCCCATCAACAGCCACGGCAACCGCGCCTTGATGATGTCGAAGAAACGGTCGGTCGCCTCGACGTCGTTGGTGATACCCGCCGCCAACTGGTAGTCTTTGTCGGCTTCTTCCTTGATGACGTCTACGATATCGTCGATTGTAATGCGACCTACCAGACGTCCGAGCTCGTCGACCACCGGAATGGCTTCGAGGTCGTACTTCTGCATGATACGCGCCACTTCGGTATTGGGGTCGTCTACTTTGACAAAATTCAGTTTCCGGATGTACACCTCACTGATCGGGGTCTTGGTCGAAGTTGTCAGTAAATCCTTGAGCGAGAGCCGTCCTTTCAGGCGGTCTTCCTCATCGACTACATAGATCGAATGCACCCGCGACACATGCTCTGCCTGCGCCCGCATTTCTTTCACACACGTCAGCACGTTCCAGTTCTCGTTTACTTTCACGAGTTCCTTGTGCATGATACCACCGGCTGTATTTTCGTTGTATCGGAGGAGGTCGACAATGTCTTTTGCGTGCTCGACATCTTCCATCTCGGAAATGACCTCCTGCTTCATCGATGCCGGAAGTTCGGCGATGATGTCGGCCGCGTCGTTGGTGTCGAGTTCGTCGAGCTCTTCCGCGATTTCCTTTGGTGAAAGTCCGGCCAGGATGCGTTCGCGGAGGTGATCGTCGAGTTCCAGCAGTACTTCTGAACTCTTCTCGCTGTCTAAGATCCGGAAGGCATAGGTCGCATCGTTGAAATCAAGCTCATCAAGGATTTCGGCGATATCGGCAAAGTGCAGCTCGTTGAGCAGGATTTCCAACTGACCGTCGTTCCTGCTTTCGATCAGTTGCTCTACCTCGGCAATGATTTCCTTACTGACGTTGAACTGCATCGGCTGCTATTTTTTGGGTAATGCTGATGAACTGCGCGAAATCAAGCTGTTCCGGACGCAGGTCAAAGATACTATCTTCCCGTAAAATATCAGACAGCCCGAAGGTTTTTAAACTGTTACGAAGTGTTTTGCGGCGCTGGTTAAACGCGGTCTTCACCACATGAAAAAACAGCTTCTCGTCGCAGGGGAGCGTGAAATCGGCCTTACGTCGCAACCGCAGCACGCCCGATTTGACTTTCGGCGGTGGGTTGAAAACATGCTCATCCACCGTAAACAGGTACTCCGCCTCGTAAAAGGCCTGCACGAGTACTGATAGAATACCGTATGTTTTGCTTCCCTTCTTCTCACAGATCCGCTCGGCGACTTCTTTCTGGAACATGCCCGCGAATTCGGGAATGCGGTGCCGCAACTCAAGGGTCCGAAACACAATCTGGGAGGAAATATTATAGGGAAAATTACCAATGATGGCGAACGGCCGGTCACCAAACGTGCGGCTCAAGTCATAGCGAAGGAAATCTTCCGATACAATATGGTTGTGCAACGCCGGATAGTGTGCCTCCAGATACGTAACCGACTCGGTGTCGATCTCAATGACGTAGGTCGTAATAGGCTTCTCAAGGAGGTATTTCGTCAAAACACCCATTCCCGGGCCGATCTCCAGCACATCGTCATAGCCCTCGAAACCCAGGGTATCGGCAATGCGTCGCGCCACACTTTCGTCTTTCAGGAAGTGTTGCCCGAGGTGTTTTTTGGCCTGTACTTTCTCCATGAGCGGGGGTATTAAAGGTGGATGTGGAATCGGGTTCGGTCTTACGCCGTGTGTTCCGACACCAATTCGAGTTCGGTGCGGAACGCCAGCATTTTGTCGCCAAACAACCGAATGCCGTCTGCCCGCAAACGAGGCGCGTCTTCAGCGTAATAGCGTTCGAGTGTCGCACGGTCGGGCGCGGTGTATTGCACGGCATACGTTTGCCCGCCCATTTCTTCTTCGACCACCACTTTTACGAGTCGGGCCGAAGAAAACTTACCCGTGGCGAGTACGTCCGGTATGTGGATATCGTGCATCCATTGAAGCCATTGGCTGTGGATGGAATCGTCTATGTTGAGGGTAACGTTATAAAGGATCATGAGGAGAGAAATTAGGAATTAGGGGTCAGGAGTTAGGGGTTGGGAATTAGTGATTACGATTTAGGAGTCGGTTCTTAGAGAGTTTAGAGTTAGTATTTAAGATGTTACCCACTCAAAACTCAAAACTCAAAACTACGTATTGCCATCGCCGCGTAACTGACGGAACTTCTTGCGGGCTTCTACGAAGAAGATGCTGTCCTGGTGGTTGAACAGGATTTTCTCATAGAGTGCCTTCGCCTTTTCAATGTCCTTCAGTTGAGTATAGTAGATTTCCGCCGCATAAAACAGCGCTTCATCAATGTAAATGCTTTCCGGATACTTGTCGACAATCGTCTGGTAATGCGCCAGAGCGTCTTGGTAATTGCCAAGTCTCTCATCGATGCGACCGATACGCAGGTGCGACACGTCTTCGATCTCGGTGATGGTGTGTTTTTTCAGGATGTCGTCAAATTCGACCAACGCTTCCCGCAATTGGTTTTTATAGAGGGTATAGTCGGCATGCGCGAAACGCTTGAGATCCGTGCGGGTCGAATCCGATACGGTATGGTCGCTTATTAACAGGAAGTACTCCATCGCATCATTCGCAATCAATTGGGTCGAGGCCGATTTGAGTTCCTTGAACTGCTTCTGCGCCCAGTCAAAATCGCCTTGGAAATAGCTGGTTCGGGCGGCTTTGAAACTGGCTTCGTGGCCCAATTCCGAGTTCTTGACATCTTCCTGTATCTGGGCATAATACAGCGACGCCTGGTTGAATTTCCCTTCAAACAACAGGATATCCGCCAATTCCATCTTGACATCCGCCATTTGGAAGTTATTCAGGTTCAGGTCGAGGGCGGCTTTGAGGATGGCGCGGCCTTTTTCCGGATTATTTAATTGGAAGGTCACGAAACGGGCCTGTAATTCCTGCAACGGAAGTGAAATCGGGTTGATCCCGAATTCGGCGATGCGGGCATCCAGTTCGGCCTGTATCGTCGGATAGTCTTTCTCGGTCGCCCGCTGGATGCTAAGATCAATCAGGAACTCGTGGGCGTCGACCCTCAACTGCATATCTACCGTATTCTCGAGGATGAACGCATACATCTCCCGCGCCGCCTCATCATCTCCTTCCTGTGCGGCAAGACCGGCCAGGTTGACGATGTTCGCAAAACTCTCGGGCTGTCGGCGGTAAATGGCTTTCTCCTGCGCAAAGGCTTTTCCGTATTCTTTTGACTGCACGAAAAACCAACTGAGGAACTGGTTCCAGAAGATGTCCTGGGTTTTCTGTACCCGTATCAACAGGGCCTTACGTAACTGGTCGTTGAACGACGCTTCCGCATCCTCGGTCATGAACCGCATCAACTGGTTCTGGATCATGATGTAGCTCTGCTGGTTGCGGAACGCCTCATCCAGGAACTTGTCGATCATCTTGGCCGTATCGCCCAATTGGCCATAAAGCACCGCGATCTGGATGTTGAAATTGATCTTCGGATCCAGTGTCGATGCCTTTTCATACGCCCGAAGCGCATATTCCAACAAGACTTTCTTTTCGAATACCGGAGCGATGGCATAGGCATTCGACGGATTCTCCTCGATCTTCGAAAGCGCCTCTTCGTAGTATTTTTTCGCCTTTGTCTCGTCTTTCTTCAATTGGTAATTGTAGCCGATTTCGACGAGCAGGGCCGGCTGCTTGTATTTCGACTGCCGTTCCGACAATGCATTCTCCGCCTTATCGTACTGCTGCAATTGCTGGTAGCATTCGATTAACCGCTGGAAAAACATAAAATTGGCCGGCTGCACCTTCAGCAGGTCTTCATAGCTGACGAGGGCCTTCTCGAAATCGCCCTTATCGAAATAATGCTGCGCCAACTGGTCGTTCTGGGCCGAGACGGCGAACGGCAGCAGGCAGGCAAGCAAGAAAAAGAGTCGTTTCATGATGTTCCGGATAACCTTCCCAATATAACAATAACTTTCCGGAATTCGTATGTGCCGGCGGCTTAATCGATGATGTCGAAACCGGTATACGGACGCAATACTTCCGGGATGACGATACCTTCCGGTGTCTGGTAGTTCTCAAGGATACCCGCCAGCACCCTTGGCAACGCGAGTGAACTTCCGTTCAGGGTATGCGCCAGGTGGTTCTTGCCTTCTTTATCGCGGAAACGCAGTTTGAGACGGTTGGACTGGAAGGTCTCGAAGTTCGATACCGAACTGATTTCAAGCCAACGATCCTGTGCGGTTGAAAAGACCTCAAAATCATAGGTCAGCGCCGAAGCAAATCCCATGTCGCCGCCACACAGACGCAAGACGCGGTACGGCAGTTTCAGTTCATCCAAAAGACCCTTTACGTGTTCTACCATCCCGTCAAGGGCTTCATAGGAACGCTCAGGGTGCTCGATGCGCACGATTTCCACTTTATCGAACTGGTGCAGACGGTTGAGTCCACGCACATGCGCGCCATACGAACCCGCCTCACGACGAAAACACGGCGTATAGCCCGTAGCCAATACCGGCAGTTCGCTTTCGGGCAGGATGACGTCACGCCAGAGGTTCGTAACCGGCACCTCGGCCGTCGGGATCAGGTAAAGGTCGTCGGCCGTCACGTGGTACATTTGTCCTTCTTTATCCGGAAGTTGTCCGGTTCCGTAACCCGACGCTTCGTTGACCAAATGCGGCACCTGGAACTCCTCGTATCCGGCGGCGGTATTTTTATCGAGGAAATAGGTGATCAGCGCGCGTTGTAATTTCGCACCCTTCCCTTTGTAAACCGGAAAACCGGCACCCGAAATTTTCACACCGAGTTCAAAATCGATGATATCGTATTTTTTGGCCAGGTCCCAGTGCGGAAGCGCCCCTTCGTGCAGGGTCGGGATGTCGCCCGTTTGGAACACCGTGATGTTGTCGTCGGCACTTTTCCCTTCCGGTACGATAGCCGCAGGGGTATTCGGCAGGGTGTAGAGCTTCTGTTGGAGGTCGTGGGTAAACCCGTCGAGTTTCTCTGACAGTTCTTTGCTGCGTTCTTTAAGGGATACGGTTTTTTCTTTCAGGATAGCCGCCTTCGCCTTTTCGCCATTGCGCATCAGTTCGCCGATGTCACGCGAGAGTTTGTTCGACTCCGCCAGGATGGTATCGAGTTCCACCTGGGTGGCACGGCGCTGTTCGTCGAGCCGGATGGCGGCATCTACGTCGGCAGCGGCATCGATGTTGCGTTTGGCGAGGGCTTTCACGACCTGGTCGCGGTTCTCACGGATGTGGGCGATCTGTAACATGTTTCTTGTTTTTGTCCGTTTGTGCGGATTGCGGCTGCAAATTTAACCAAATCCCTGAAAAAACCGCTGACAGCACACAAAACAGCCGCGATCTTTTCAATGTGTTTTTCCTATATTTGAGGTCGCAATGAAAAAGCTATGAAAAAGTACTGCCTACCCCTGCTTTTGGCGTTTGTACTTCCACTTTCCGCCCAACATGCCCGGAATGAGAAACAATCCCTCATCGAATCGGAAAGGAAGTCAGCCGCCTCAATGATGAATGTCCAGGTCAATCCCAACACCCTGAACTACGACATCACGTATCACAAACTCGAATTTACGGTAGACCCCGCCGTTTATTTCATCACCGGCAAAGTGACCACGACCTTTACGGCACTTTCGACGATGTCGACCGTCACTTTCGACCTGACGAATGAACTGACGGTTTCGTCGGTCAAAACAACCTCGAACACCAACCTGGCCTTTACCCAGAACAACAACGACGAGCTTGTTATCACGCTGCCCGTTACGCTGACGGCCGGCAGCAGTTATTCGGTGGTCATCAGCTATTCGGGCGAGCCTTCTACGGGTGAGAATGCCTTTACAACTTCCACTCACAACGGCACCCCTATACTATGGACGCTTTCAGAGCCCTTTGGCGCCCGCGACTGGTGGCCGTGCAAACAGGACCTGAATGATAAAATCGACAGTCTTGACGTCTACATCACGGCCCCGGCTGCCTACACGCCTGCTACCAATGGCCTACAAGTTTCGGTGGTCGATAATGGCGCGACCAAAACCACACATTTCCACCACGGGTATCCCGTTACGGCCTATCTGGTGGCCATCGCGGTGACCAATTACACTGTATATACCCAAACAGCCGGCACGCCACCGAATACGTTTCCGGTGGTCAATTATGTATATCCCGAGAGTCTTGCGGCGAATACGGCCAACATGGCGGTGACACCACCGATTATGACGTTTTTTGAAAATACGTTCGGCCCTTACCCCTTTGCTACCGAAAAATATGGACATGCCCAATTTGGTTGGGGTGGCGGTATGGAACACGTGACGGTGTCGTTTATGGGCAACTTCAGTCGTGGACTCATCGCGCACGAACTTGGCCACCAATGGTTCGGCAACAAGGTGACCTGTGGTACTTGGAAAGACATATGGCTAAATGAAGGCTTTGCCACTTACATGGCCTCGATGGTCATTGAACAGTTTGATGGTGAAGCGGCGTTCACAGCCGATAAAGGTGACATGATTTCGTATATCACTTCACAGCCGGGCGGCGCCGTATACCTGACCGATACCGAAGCCCTCAACGTCAACCGCATTTTCAGCAGCCGCCTTTCGTATGACAAAGGTGCGATGGTGCTCAACATGCTGCGCTTCAAGATGGGCGACACCACCTTTTTCCAGGCACTACAAAACTACCTAAACGACCCCGAACTGTCACATAACTACGCCGTGACGGCCAACCTGAAAACCCACCTCGAGGCCGTTTACGGCGCAAGCCTTACTGAGTTCTTCAACGACTGGGTGTATAACCAGGGCTATCCGTCTTACAACATTGTCGCGCACAACATTGCGGCGGGACAGGTGCAGTTCACCATCAACCAAACCCAATCGCATCCGTCGGTCACGTTCTTCGAGATGCCGGTGCCCGTGCGCGTTTTTGGTGCAGGTGGACAACAACTCGACCTCATCCTCGACAATACCTCGAACGGACAAATCATCGTCGAGAACGTGCCGTTTACGGTCACCAGCGTGTCGTTTGACCCTACTAACGAGTTGATTTCAGACAACAATAGCATTTCGCTTTCGGCCGACGATTTCGATATTACCGCGGTGCGCCTCTACCCGAACCCCGTAGCCTCGCAACTCACACTCGACCTTCCGGCGGCGGTGAATATACATGAGGTCGCGATTTATGATATGGTAGGCAAAAAGGTACGATCCCTCAATACGGCGCAACTCTCATGGGATGTGGCGCCACTCGCATCAGGCGCCTACATTTTGCGTGTTGAAACGGAAAAAGGCGTCGCGACGTTGAAGTTTTTGAAGGGGTGATCCCGCCTGCGGTGGGATAACAAATGGTGCGTAGTAATGGTCCTACGTTCTCGCATGGAAGTATCACTGCCTACTGCCATTGAGACTGCGACTGCGACTGCCAACTGAACGGAATCCCTGCTGCGTCGGGATGACATTGCGCGCGTATGCAGCCAATCGCGTAACGAACAAACGTACAACCGAGAACCTACAACTGCGACTGCCCACTGCCAACTACTGAGACTGTGACTGAGACTGCGACTAAAAATCACCACGCACTCGCCGACGTCAATTCCGCAATATGCCCCGCGCTGAGTTCAAGTTGCGGTGCGGAGATCAGGCTTTGCAACTGCTCCGGGCTGGTGGCACTCACGATCGGCGCCGTAACCGACGGGCGGTGAATGAGCCACGCCAGGGCCAATGCAGCAGGCGTCGTGTGGAGTTCTGCAGCTAGTTTGTCAAGGGCTGCAAGAATGCGGAAGCCGCGTTCATTGAGGAATTTCCCCATATTCGCCCCACGGACACTTTGCCCGAAATCTGCTTCGGATCGGTACTTTCCCGTCAGGAAACCAGCCGCCAGCGAAAAATACGGAACTACGCCCAAACCGTGGCCCATAGCGAGCGTCTCGAACTGGCTTTCATAGTCCTGTCGGTCATAGAGGTTGTAGTGGGGCTGTAGGCTTTGGTAGGTCGGAAACCCGTTCGTAGCACTGGTGGCGAGCGATTCTTTCAATCGCTCCACACTCAGGTTCGAAGCGCCAATCCAGCGCACCTTGCCTTCTTTTACGAGCTGGTCATAGGCCTCCAGCGTCTCCCCTACCGGCACCGACTCATCGTCGCAATGCGTCTGGTAGAGGTCAATATAGTCTGTGCGCAGTCGTTTCAGGGAAGCGTCCGCCGCTTTTAGTATATACGCCTTCCGCAAGCCCTTTTTACCGTCGCCCATATCGAAACCGACTTTGGTGGCGATGACCACGTCGTGACGGTTCTTCCGCTTGTGCAGCCAGTTGCCGATTACCGTTTCCGATTCACCGCCGGAATTCCCCGGTGCCCAGCGCGAATAAACATCGGCTGTGTCGATAAAGTTGAAACCCGCGGCCACAAATCCGTCGAGGATCTCGAAAGAACGGGCTTCGTCTATGGTCCATCCAAAGACATTTCCGCCGAGCATTATTGGGTAAACCCATAAGTCGGACGCGCCTAGTTGTCGTTTTTCCATACTCAAAGTGGTATATACGATTTAGCGGCACTACTCTGGATAGCCGCATCAATGATTCGCATGGTTTTGACGCCGTCTGACGCCGGCACCGGCACTTCTTCGCCGCCCGTCAGCGACTGGTATAGGGCCTCAAAAAAGTGGAAGTAATTGCCCGGAGGCGCGGCCAGGCGACGCCGTTCGATGATGCCGCCGTTTTCGACATGAAGGATGCCTTCGGCTCCGTCTGGTTCGTAGCCCCAGTTATGGGATGTTGGGCGGTTACCGTCCTTCAGGTCGTTTTCCTGCACGTCGGCACGCGGCTTCAGAAACGATCCTTTCTTGCCGTGCAGCACATACGCCGCCTGCGGTTCCATGACAAAAAAACCGGCCTTGATCCGAACGCGCGTCTGTGGGTAATACAACAACACATCGATACAGTCGTCGACTACCGATTGGTCTCGGGTAGTGCGCAGGTCCGCGAAGACCCCTTCCGGGAAACCGAACAACTGCACCGCCTGGTCGATCAGGTGCGAACCGAGATCCTTGAGGATACCGGCACCGTCGTTGGGTGTTTCCTTATGTTGTTTCGGACTCAAATTCGGGTTATAGCGGTCGAAATGCAATTCGGCTTCGACAATCGGCCCCAGCACGCCTTCGTTCAATACGTCCCGCACTAATTGGAAATCGCTGTCCCACCGGCGGTTCTGGAAGACACACAGTTTTAATCCTTTCTGTGTTGCCAGCGCCTCGAGTTCTTCGGCTTCGGCCGCGTTCGAGGTGAAGGCTTTTTCCACCAACACATGCTTTCCTGCCTTGAGGGCGCGTTTGGCGTAATCGAAATGCGTGGCGACGGGTGTGTTGACGATCACAAGGTCGATGTCGTCATGGAGTACCGCGTCGAGCGAGGTATAACTGCGTACGCCGGGGTACTCTTCTTCGATTTTCTGTCGGGAACGCTCCCAGGAACCGCGCAGGTCAAAACCCGGATGAAGGTGGAGAAAAGGAGCATGGAATACTTGACCGGACATTCCGTATGACAGGAGGGCCGTCTTTATTTTCTGCATGTTTTGTGAGTTGTTTGCGTAAAGTTAGGGTGTGCCGGGGCGAACTTCCATGCGTCTATTTTACAATTAACAAACATTTAATTCCGCTTGACGGCCAAAACCACGGATTTGAAACAGAAAACCTTACTTTTGTGCGTTAACACAAAAACTGCACTATCCGGATGGAGATCGTTATCAAACTCTCACAGTTTCTTCTCAGCCTTTCGCTGCTTATCATACTTCACGAATTCGGCCATTATTTTCCCGCCAAGCTCTTCAAGACCCGCGTCGAGAAGTTCTACCTGTTCTTCGACATCAAGTTCTCGCTTTTCAAAAAGAAAATAGGCGAAACCGTATACGGTATAGGCTGGCTGCCACTGGGCGGATACGTAAAAATATCGGGCATGATCGACGAGAGCATGGATACCGAACAAATGTCGCAACCGGCGCAACCGTGGGAATTCCGTTCGAAACCGGCCTGGCAACGCCTCATCATCATGTTAGGCGGCGTGACGGTCAACTTCATCCTGGCATTTGTGATTTGTATCGGGATGACGTTTGCCTATGGCGACCTCTACCTGAAAAACTCTGAACTGAAAGACGGCGTCGAAGTAAGCGATATGGCCAAAAAGTTAGGCTTTGCAACCGGCGATAAAATCGTGGCCATTGACGGCGAAAAAATCGAGAAGTTCAACGAAGTCAACCCAAAACTTCCGTTTGCGCATACCGTCACCATCGACCGCAATGGCACGACCAAAACCCTGACACTTCCAGAGAATCTGTTGGGCGACCTGTCGAAATCACAGAAAGGCCCGCTGGTGTACCCACGCAACCTATTTGCAGTTCGGGAAGTAGAGGCGAAAAGTCCGAACGCCAAAGTGCTGCAACCCAAAGACGCCATTATTTCGTTCAACGGTGTCGATCTTCCTTATTTCGATGAAGTAATGGCCATGCGCGACAGCCTGAAAGGCAAAACCGTGGATGCGGTAGTATTGCGTGACCAGAAACGTGTTCCGGTGAAGATCAGCGTATCGGCAAAGGGCACGCTCGGCATCTTCCCGAGTGCGGTTGACGATAAGAGCCTTGAGAAACTGGGTGTTTATAAATTTGACCGTGCGGAATACGGTTTCTTTGAATCGATTCCGGTTGGGATTAGCAAAGGCGCCGACCTCTTCGCCAGCTACTGGAAGCAGTTGAAAGCCATTTTTACGCCGTCGACAGGTGCCTACAAAGGCGTAGGCGGCTTCTTCGCGATCTTCAACGTATTTCCGGAGAGTTGGAGTTGGGAAGTATTCTGGGGGATTACCGCGTTCTTGTCGGTAATGCTCGGCGTATTGAACCTGCTGCCGATACCGGCCCTTGACGGCGGACACGTGATGTTCCTGCTGTTTGAGATGGTTACGGGCCGCAAACCAAGCGATAAATTCTTAGAGCGTGCCCAGATTGTAGGGATCATTATGTTGTTATCCTTGGTGTTGTTTGCGAACGGCAACGACATCTTCCGGGCCATCATGAGAAAGTGATGAAATTTTACGGCAATTATTTGGAGAAAATAATTTTCGACGTATATTTGCCCCGCTTTAAAAGGCAACACGCCTTCCTCCTTAGCTCAGTTGGTTAGAGCATCTGACTGTTAATCAGAGGGTCCTTGGTTCGAGCCCAAGAGGGGGAGCAACAAAAGAAAAGACTTCACAGTGATGTGAGGTCTTTTTTTGTTTTTAGTAAGTGTACCTCTTAAATGTGCTTTTAATACCTCTCCTACTTTTTACTTACATTTGATACTTTACATTTTTAATTCCAAAATGGGATTTATGGCAAAAAAAGGCATCAAAATTATGGTAGGGTCTACGGTATATGGCTTCGAAGACCAACTTTCACAAATAGTTGCGCAACTAAACACCTTGGGATATACGGTTCTTAATTCTCATCATGGAAGTATTAAAGTAAATCCACATGTTTCAAACCTTGATAACTGCTTAAAGGCAGTCGAGGAGTGTGACTTGTTCTTAGGGATTATCCGCCCTTATTATGGAACAGGCAACATCGGCGATAAGAATATCACTTTTGAGGAAATAAAGAAAGCGATTGAGCTGAAAAAACCGTATTGGTTTTTGGTTCACAGAGATGTCATTTTTGCGCGTAATCTTTTTAAAAAAATAAAGATGAAAAGTGGCGACGAAATTGTTATTGAGGATAACAAACTGTTTGACAAACGCAGCATAGATATTTATGAATATATCATCAAAAACCATGTTCCTGTGACGCTACGCAACGGGAATTGGGCACAAGAGTTTTATCGGTTAGATGAAATGATGGTGTACATAAACGCTCAATTTACTGACAAGGACTTTATTAATGAAATATTGAGCCAAAAACCTAATGAGGATGGAAAATAATTTTATTATAGAAAACCTGTTACAGCAGGATGAAGGTGTCCGCTTAGAGTTTAAGTCTCAATTCAACATTGAGGCTATTGCTAAGACCATTACTTCTTTTATTAATACTCGTGGCGGAGATTTGGTTATCGGTATAACTGAAGAGAAAAAAGTTGTCGGTATTGAAAATGCTGAGCAAGCGGTTACTCTAATACAAAATGCTTTGGTAAACTTAATTAAGCCTACGGCCCCAATATCTGTTCAGACCATAAATTACAAAAAGAAAGACATTATTTTAATTAGTGTTTGGGAAGGCGCTAAGAAACCTTATCAATATAAGGGAGTCATTTACAATAGAATTGGGCAAACTACTAAAACAACCGATCCTGAAAAACTTACGTCTCTTATTTCTGAAAGAAAAGATGCTGACTTTCATTGGGAAAGAATGCCTGTGTTAGGAGCGGAACTATCAGACCTTGATATAGACGAAGTAAAAAGAACCATTCGCCTTTATAAAGAATATAAGTTAGAGACTAATATTGAGGACATAGAGGACTTTTTAATTCAAGTCGGCCTTATTCAAAATGGAAATATTACCAACGCCTGTATTACTCTCTTTGGTAAAAATCCGATTCGTTTTATTCCCCAATCAAGAATTAGATTAACTCTCTATCCTTCAACAAAGTCGGAAGATAGTTTTCTGGACGACAATATATTTGAGGGAAATATTTTCAAAAATATTGAATCGATTTTCAATCATCTTGACATAGTTTATGGAAAAAAGCTATCTGTTAAAGATGTATTACGTTATGATAGGCCCAATTACCCCTTGTTAGCTATGCGAGAAGGGGTTCTAAATGCCATAGTACACCGAGATTATAATTCAGTTAAAGGTTTTTTACAAATATCTATTTATTCCAATAGAACCGAGATAAGCAATTACGGCGGACTTCCAAATGGAATAACCATAGATGATTTAAAGGTTGAGCACAACTCTATTTTACGTAACCCAGATATCGCTCAGATATGTTTCTATCGAAAATACATCGAAATGTTGGGGAGCGGAACACTGCGAATGATTAATGATTGTAGAAAAAGTAAGTTTAAACCTCCAAAATGGAAAGAAATAGGCAATACAACCACTGTTATTTTTCCTGGAGTTGCTCATAATAGAAAAATTGAGGGAATAACTGAGGGAATAACTGAGGGAATAACTGAGGGAATAACTAAAAGTGTACTTATTAATGTTGAGGGAATAACTGAGGGAATAACTGAGGGAATAACTTCTGACGTAAAAGATAAGCTAAATAAGATATTATTAATTCTTTATAAACATGGGGGAATAAGAACAGGAGAGATTGAAAGTCGCATTGATGTGCCATATAAAAGTATAGAACGATATATTAAACAATTAAAAGATGCTGGAGTAATTGAGTTTAGAGGCGCTAATAGAACTGGTGGTTATTATCTGACTTCTGAAGTTGAAAGGGAGATAACCAAGTAAAAGATTCGGCAAAATATGGAAGACAATAAAATCGAACTCAAATCAATTAATGACCTCATAAAATATGAATTCTTCATACCATCCTATCAAAGAGGATATCGATGGAACAAAACACAAGTTAGAGACCCGGGCTCCCTCTTTTAACCAACCCAAAAAATCAACAAAAATTAATCCAACTCTAAACTATTGGTATAAAAAGATTTGAGAATTCAGATAGAATATAAGTAATTCTATATCACCCCATTCGAAAATTCGAATATGAGCTACCGAAACGTGCCGTTCGATGTCCAAAATGGTTATTTTTCAGGCTAAGTTACAAAAAATCAATACATTAACTTTCGATATTTGCCCAAGAGGGGGAGCAACAAATCCTGGCTACATGCCGGGATTTGTTGTTTTACGATGACACCATTTCCGTTTTACATTCTGCTTTCAAAAAACTGGACGGGTTTTACGTCGGATGTCCACGAAATATAGACGTAAGCATGAAATTCCATTAGAATTCTGAGACACCTAGTTCACCCCTAATGCCGATGATTCTACCTTACGAAATATACGGAGATGATTTCCGAACTACTCCTGAAATACACTTACTGTTAATTCCGTCACGGATTGTTGGCTCGTACGCGGAGTCCGGAGGATGGTTGATATACAGCACAGACACTACACGAATGAACCACAAAGAGTAGTAGCCGAAATAGTAATTGGAGACCATGAAAAGAAAAACTCGTATGTGTGCAATGGTCGCTTACGGTTGAGCAGCAAGCCTTCCCTCTTGTTCCAGCCGTCTCCATTGTCGCTGGAATTCATGTGGACTCAAGCCAAACCGATTCCGGAACTGCAAGATGAAATACGACGTCGAGCGGATGCCGACCCGCTGCTGAATCTCGCCCAGGCTAAGTCTGCCCGATTTCAACAATTCCATCGCCTGGTCCAGGCGCACCTCCATGGCAAGCTCCATGATGCTCTTGCCAGAAAGGCGGAATAGCATCCGAGTCAGGGTCATCTGGTTGTAACCCAATCGTTGGGCTAGCGCTGGGGAGGAAAAATCGCCGGCTTTCAGCAACGCCGAAATGGCGTTCCGGACCTCTTCGATAAAGTCTGCCCGATGGGAGCAGGCATCGTCGCTTGTGGACGGCGGATAGGTTTGGAGGCGATAGGCCCCTACGGTGGCATCCCAAACCAAAATGAGTTCGGTACGGGCAATAGTAAGGGATTCCATATTCATATTAGCATGTCTCCGCACCCTTCACAAATCGATTCCCGTGGGAAGAAAGTCGTCGAGGGGTGCGTCCGTTTAAATCTGCAATTACGCGATCAGGCGTTAGGAATGACACCCGTTTATGAACCCGTACTATCGAAAATCGACTATTTTAGAAAACGGGGCAGAGTGGGGCTCGCGGGCGGTTTTCGGTTGGGGTAATTTTTCCGCCGAACTTGCCTATACGATGGATATTTATGTACATTTGAAGTGGGCGTAATGCCCGTTTTCAGGACATACACAGATCGATGCCGGATGCCAGGCCCGACTCCCACGGACGGCCCCATCCTTAAATTTACCCCTATGCGCAAGATCCCAAAACGGGGATAGGAGGAATAATGGTTCGATTTCGGAAGAAACCGTCGGACGGTGCGATGTATTTCGCGCGGACGGACTGGTGTATGCAATACGGATTGGACATATAGTAATTGAAAAGAAACATGAAGCCCATTATCACGTTTTTTTTCGCCTGCTGGATGATGGATGGCTCCGCCTTGGCCCAATCTGTCGGCAGGCATAAGAACGACAGCCTCAGTAGCCTTTTGGCCCGCGACAGGCACGATACCATGACGGGATCGCATCCTGAATTGGGTACATTATATATCCCTTTCAACCGGAAGGGCCTTGCCCGTTGTGAATCGTCTTACCGGATTTCGCTCCGGTTGCATTATGCATATAGCATCGGGGATTGTGGTTACCTAAAAGGCAAGCATGCCTGTGCCTCACGTGATAGTTTCGGTCCCGAAGGATATTCTGGTCACCGCCATATTGGTCTCATCTTCAACGAATTGCAGGCGAGAACCCGGCATCACTAATGATCTGTTTTAAAAAAGAAGCCATATAAGTAGATATGAATAAAAAAGAAGCCGGGATGGAAGTGAAGGGTAGTGAAATAGACTGGGATATCGGACATCCGCCTATAGGACGCAGCCCCAGAAAGTCGAAAATGATAAGGGTCGTCGTAATGGCGGTGTCCTGTCTTTGTATGTATGCAGTCTACCCGCAACAAAAACAGGACAAGACCATAGACAGTCTCCTGGCAGTTTTGAGGTATGAGAAAAACCCTAAGGCCATAGCGGATATTTATGATGGGTTGAGTCACCAGTACCTTGGCTCCAATGTCGACGCGTCGAGGGAGTACAATCAATTGCTGCTCGAGATTTCGCGGACCCATCGATATCGCCAGGGTATTGCGAAATACCATATCAATTGCGTCAGTTACCTGTCATTCATTGATGACGCATCGACCATCGCCCGGCACGCCCGAACGGCGCGCGAGATATTCCAGTCAGTCCGCGATACCAGCGAATTCCTGTACGCATCGGGCATATTGGCACAGGCTTACATCAGGGAACTAAAGATGAAAGAGGCGCAGAATGTGGCATTATCGAGCCTTCAGTTGGTGTCGATGGCAAATGGATACGAATGGGAAAAGGGTACCATGTACGTAATCCTGTCGGATGTCGAAAGGGAAGCGAACCTCGACCTCGCCATACAGCATCTCCGGAAAGCACTCATATTCTTCCGGAAAATCGACAATCCCCGTTTTCTTTTGGCCTGTTACAACCGGCTGAGCACGGTCTACCAGATATCGGGAGATTATAACGAGGCCCTCCGCAACGCCCTCTTTTGCGTCGATATACAAAAGCGCATTACCTTGGGTCCCGGCGACCGCATGGCGATGTGGAGCGCAGTGGGCGAAATCCAGGTGCATCTGAGGCAATATGAAAAAGCCCAGCCCTATCTTTTGAAAGCACTACGGATCGGAATCGAAAACGGCTTCGATTTACAGTGTGGAAATGTCGCCCATAATCTCGCGGTCGCCTATTATCATACCAAGCGGTACGCAGATTGTCTCAGGTTGAGCGAGCAGGCGATCGGTTTTCTGCACAAGGATACCACGATCACTTATGAACCTGAATTGTATAACATGGCCCGATACTGCAGCTATATTAAAGGAGATTACCGGAAGGCAGCATATTACACGCGGTTATCAAGGGCAGCGCAACATGAGGGTGATGTCGCCGAAATCCGGCAGCATTTGGGGTCGCCCTTCATCGGACGATACCGGGCGGCTGCCTCGGCTGACTCGCTTATGGGCGATTTCAGGGGGGGCTATAAAAACCTTTACGTGTATATGTCCATAATACAGGAATGGAATGAGAAAGAGAAAAAAGACAGGATCGCAAAGCTACAGGCGCAGTTTGAACTGACCGATAAGGATCTGCAGCTTAAGGACCTGACGATCCGCAGGCAGAAAGACAAATTGCGGATCGCCGGCCAACAGCGCGACCTGATCGTCACTTACGGTGCCGCAGGCTTTCTGGTCCTGCTGACCGTAAGCATCACCCTGGCTTTGGTAAACAGCAGACGCAACGCCGCCCGCGTCCGCCATAAGAACGCGCTGATCGAGGCCTCATTGCGTGAAAAGAACCTGTTGTTGAAGGAGATACACCACCGGGTGAAGAACAACCTGCAGTTGGTGATCAGCCTGCTGAACATCCAGGCGCGCGAAACCGGTCAGGATGACATCGAGACCTTCCTGGAAAAAGGTCGTGGCCGCATCGTGTCCATGGCCCTCATCCACCAACACCTTTACCAGTCGGACGACCTGGCGCGGGTCGATTTCCAGCAATATCTCGAGAACCTCGTTTCGGCCTCATATGAGAGTTTCGGTCCCGAAAGCGAGCGCATCCGCTTCGAGGTACATGCACACGATCTCCATTTCGATATCCAGACCGCGATCACGCTGGGCCTCATCGTCAACGAATTGCTGTGTAATGCCATGAAACACGCCTTCGGTGACGTTCCCGAACCACGTATCGTTATCCGCGTCAGGGAGGAGCCCGATGGCGCCTTCCTTTTGCGGTTTTCGGACAACGGTACCGGCGACGTCGAGACCGGCAAGGCGCAATCGTTCGGCCTGGAATTGGTTCGGCTGTTGACGCAGCAGCTCGACGGTCACCTTTCGATAGGCGAAGGGCCTGGAACCACCTACGATTTGTTTTTTAAGGAAGAAGCTGCATAGATTCGATTATGGAAACGACAAAACAATTGATACTGGTGGTCGAGGATGAAATCATCATCGCCCACGACATCCGGCAAATACTGGAGGCGGAAAATTATGAAGTAATCATCGGGATACGCTCCGCCGACAAGGCCATCCGCATTATCGAGGAACGAAATCCCGATCTGGTGCTCATTGACATCAACCTGAACCAGGATAAAGACGGCCTCAACCTCGGGCGATACCTTCTGGCCTCTGATAGGATCCCCTACGTCTACATTACCTCCAATACCGACCGAATAACAATCGATGAAGTCCGCGATACCCGTCCGGACGGATTTATTGCCAAGCCGTTTAAACCCATCGATATCACGACGACGGTGTCCATTGTCCTGAACAATGCCCGACACCGCGCGATCGATCCTAAAAGAATGAGCACGGAACCGGAGGATGACGTGCCATTCCGTATACGCGAGACCATACAGTACATCAACGATAACATCACCGAAAAGATTGAATTGGCAGACGTCGTCGCGCTGACCCGTTGGAAGACGCCCCACTTTATCCGGTTGTTCACCAAGCATCTGGGCATGACGCCTTACCAATACATCCTGCGCCGGAAAATCGAACGGGCATGTGTCCTGTTGGAAGAGACCAATTTATCCTCCGCCGACATCGCCTTTGAACTCGGATTCCACAGTTACAGTAACTTCAATTCGGCCTTCAAGAAGATAATGGGCATCACATCGGATAGCTACAGAAAAAAGAAGCAGGTTCCCGAATGAGGGCGATAAGCCTGGTGTCCCGTATCCGGGCTTCTTTTTTGTATCTAAGCGCCAGAACCGCATGCGGCATGTCGATAAAGTCGCTTATCGGTATTACAGGTCTTTTTCCGGTTGTCCTCACTCGTTCCCTCCCGTTAGTTTTGTCACCGTCAGCATATGGCGGGAACTATAGGGATGGCGAAGGCATGGCCTTTCGCAGGGACATGGCGCCTAAAACCGGGCCATGCACCAAAAAAGCCCCTATAGATGAAAGACCTGGAGATCATTTCTGCGAAGCGCCCACCCGTAAGCGCATAGGCGTTTCGCTGCTCCCCGTGGGGACCCGATCCGAAGGGATCGGGTCGGGGAGCCGGGCTTCTTCTCTTGTTCCTCCGTTTCGACTATTGACGGGCATCGGTTAGTGAGCATGCCTGTCGCGGTTGAAAAGGGCGACCGGCATACGCTGGCATACACGCGGGTCGCACACGATTATTCGTTCGCCTGCGCCGTTCCCTCGCACAGGGTTTGTTTTTAGTTTTTCGCCAGACGGCCCGCATGTGGGGCGACCGTTTTTCTGGTTGGCGGGCATGTGCCGTCAATATCTCCAACGGGGTGCTTTCCGGTCTCTCCGGCTGCGAAAAACGACCTGATACGGTGGAAACGGCAAAGGTACCTGTTGGTTGGTGGAAGTCCCTGTACGCCCACATCGCTCTATTTTAAGTGTAAACTTTTTCCCGTACAGGGCTTTCATTACCTCTTGCCACTTCGCGGAACAAATCAGACTATTATGGAAAATACGGAGGTGCCGTTTACCCCCAAACTTGAAGTCAGGATCGGGTTCCGCCAGGACGACAAACGACGGCCGCGTTTTGCCAACGCCTTCGGACTGGTGTTCGATGATAGCGTGGTCATCTACGCCCTCCCGCCGGCGCGTCCGCTTGCGCTGACTTCGATCAGGAAGGTACGCTTGCTGCGCAAACGGAACCAAATCCCCAACATCGGCCTGGCCTTAATAGGCCTCGCGATTACGGGTAGCTTACGGGCGGACTCGCTGCCGATTTGGCTGTTGTGTGCACTGCTCTTTCTCGCACTCCTGGCCTTTATGGCCGCTGCCACCCTTCGTATCGTCACGTATCGCCTCATCCTGGCGTTCGATGATCGGCAACTTCGTGTCAAAGTCAATCGGCGGAAAAAAGACGAAGCCAAAAAATGGGCCGACTACGTCGGTCGCCTGCTCTCGGAAAAGAACAAAGCCGCCCGGAACCGATCGTCGCCCCAAAGCATGCTATGAGGCGACAAATGTCGGACGGGAAAGATTTGGACGTTTTCGACAGGAGAGGTCATTTTTCGATACCCCCGGACCGAGCGTTGGGGTCACCTTTGTAAGGTCATAATGGTTAGCCATAGGTTCACTTCACGAACTTCAGGCAGGTCGGGTGTTTTTGGGGGCTGGCATGGGGGCATCGCCGGTTTGTTTTACCCGGCCTGTCTTTTTTTACGTAATGAGTAGTCACTAGCGACGTAATGCCCTGCTTGCCTCTTGGTTCCTAAACTTGTGGGGACCCCTCTGGTCGGGCGGCATGATAGATCGGGCGATGACTCAGCTATTCAGTTCCTCAGCTACTCCAAACAGCGTGGGATTCCTATCTTCGGGCGGCATGACAAAACGTTGCCTCGCCAACGGCGGCCAAAAGCGCATTGCTAAGGTAGCGTATCCAAAATTCCCGCTATTTCCTCACCACCCCTAACTCCCAACTCCTAACTCCTAACCCCTAACCCCATAACATAAAAAACGGCCTTTACCCACACAGGCCGTTAAGGTGAAGAATTTAAAATCACATACCCTTTGTGGGAAGGGTGGCCTGGAGTGCCATCCAGGCAGGGTGAAGCGAATTATTTTTTCCTGGCCTCTCGTAAAAGCCGGGACGGGTTCCATTCATTCCCTGATGAAGCGGTGTACGCTCACCCATCCGTTGTATGCCACCCGCAGCAGGTACGTGCCGGTTGCCAGGCGCGCGATGTCGATCGACTGCCCGAACGTACCCTTGCCCTCCAGGACGGTTTGGCCCGAGCTGTTGCAGATACGGTAACCGAACGGTTCGCCCGCATGGGCCGAATCGGTCACCGACAATAGGTCGCGGGCCGGATTGGGCGCCGCAACGGCCGTGCCGCTACGCGATACGTCACTGGCCGATAAGACGCCGCCTTCGCCGGCAAAAAGGCCAGCGGTGTTGGTGGTGAAAGCATAATCTTTTACCGTAAGGGTATAGCCCGTAAGCACCACCCGGATCCAACCATAGTAGGTAGTGCCGGAGATCGTCGCCCGGAATCCGGCATACCGCTCGCCCAGTCCCTGAAAGTTGGCGTTGCCCGTCGTACCGAACATCGGATCGAACCCGTTGGTGAAATTTCGCGTGGCATCGATGGGATCGCCGTATACCAGCGGCTCCAGTTGCGAACCGGACGATACCTTGGTAAGGAACTGCCGCGTGGCGCTTTGGCTGGGCTGCGAATACAGGTGCAGGAACCAAATCAGGTTATTGGGAACGCTCCAGGCATCCCAGCGGATGTTGAATTCATAGGTACCGTTGCCATCCAGGTCGATGGGATAGAGGTTTTCGGCCGAACCCGGCGGGTCTGTCATGGTAAAGGACTTGTCGGGCACTTCGTCATGGTAGGTGACCTGTGCATGGACCGAGGTGAGGCAAAGACCACAGGCAAGCAGTAACGAGGTAAGGTGAAAACCGGTCATATCGTAGCGAGGTAAGGTGTGTGTTATTTTTTAACGAAACGCCGGGTGCTGCTGTGGTCTGCTTCATCGATACGCAGCAGGTAGGCACCGCCGGGCAACGACGCGACCGGGATCGGGCCGCCGTCGGTGGTTTCTCCCGAGGCGATACGTCTGCCGGTGCTGTCGAGCAGGGTATAAGAAAAGGCGGATCCGGTGGTGACACTGTGGGCCACGAACAGCCGGTCGGTAGCGGGGTTGGGATAGATCCGCACTTGATCCTGCAGGTCGTCGGGCAGCCCGAGGCCGGTGGCGCCGGCACTAATTGCGGTTCCGGACGTGCTTTCGTAGGCGTAGTCTTTCCAGGTCACCGTGTAGGAGCCGTTGCTGCCCGTCATGTAAACCCGGGCCCAGCCGTAATGCAGGTTGCCGTTATAGTTGATTCGGAAACCGATATAGCGGTCTGCGTTGAGTGGGAACGAGGTCGTGGGCCCGAAGCCATTGACCGTACAATCAATGAAACCGAACCAGTTGCCCCCCGTGCCGATGGAAAAACCCGCGGTGAGGGCGGCGGCCGTATCCCATGCGGAGGAACCGGGCGAATACACGTTCGACGGCGTGGTATAGGTGATATAATTGGCGACGCAGCCGGGATCGGACGAGATAGTGAATTCCTTGATGCCGTCTCCGTTGAAATCCAGTCCGGTGGGGGCACCATCGGGAATGTCGGTGTAGACGATGCCGGCGCGGGCAAGGGCCCCCGTAAGCGACAGGACAAGGAAAAAAAATGGTACTAGTCTTTTCATAGAGCGTTCATGTGGGCCTGGCCCGTGAAACATTAAAGTCTTTTTCCGCCACGCCCGGAGCCTCGAAAACGATGCGGGCCGTGTCGGAATGTTGGGTGTTGTGTTGTAGTTTGCCTTGTGCTTTTTTGGTTTCCCGGGCACCGGGCACTCTTACCCGGTGCCGGAAAACCGGCGGTTCGTTGGGATTTCACAACGCACCGCAATCTTAAAAAACTAGTGTACTCGTAAATCGGTTCGACACGCTTTTATCGCGGCCGACCTGTGGTTTTGGGTTACTTTCCGAAGCCCCGCTGTTAGGGCGGGGCATGGAAAGCGATTGTATGGGTATTTGAAACCTTTATTTATTGTTATGGTTTTGATTTTAGTTGGCTTTTACACCTAACTCTTCTATTACAACACGGTCTGCACTACTTGTTGATAAAGTTGCAGTACCTGATTCAAGCCAATGAGCTCTAGCAATTACAGTTTCTGTTGCAGATGGGGTATAAATACAAGAAATATTACCACTCCTACTATCATTTCCTGACGAATGAGTAACAGGTATAAAGAATGCTCCGTCTGATATAATGGTTCCGTTACTTGTTCTTACAAAACCAGCTCCTATCCATGAACTTGCGCCATCCGAAAAATTATTAAACTCACCATTGAACGTCAGGCGGTATGTTTTACCGGCTTCCAAAGTGTAATAACCAGTACTTGTATTGTGGGTAATATTACCACTAATGGTAGTGTCCATTTTTAAATCTACACTAATACTACCGCTGGTAGGTATGCTGATTGCACCTGAAGCATTCGAAGTATTGTAACCAACGGTTCCCAGAGTCATATTGCTACCCAATTGCCTAATGCTTGCGACAGCCGAAGATAGAATAGCTGTTCCCCCACCTGTAAGGCTTAATCTTAGTTTGATGGTTTGATCAGTAGCAGGGGTATAGGTATATTCTACAGAGCTGACACTAGTATTGGGATTTGTTGATGTTGTTGGTAAACTATGTTGGTAAATTCCAACTAGGCTATTATTAGTAGTTGCATCAGCCCAGAATACATAAGCTTCTCCGGAACTTCCAGTTGAGAAGCTTGTAAATCTTCCTTCAAATAATAAGTGATACGTCTTACCTGCTTTGAGGGTATATACTCCGGTAGAGCTGTTGTAAGGAATAGTTCCTCCGGCAGTTACGTCGAGCTTTATATCTCCGGTACTTAAGGTTTGATTTGTTCCGTTTCTTGTCATCACATAATCGGTTGAGGCGAATGTGTTGTCATTAGCCACCATACCTAATTCCTGTATTATAACATTACTTCCGTTTAAATATCCAACGGTTGCAGCTCCCAGGAATGTTACTCTCAGTTTTACCGACATAGTAGAGGCGGGTGTATAAATGATGTCTGAAGTAGGTTTACCATCTCCATGGCTTCCGCTTAAACTATTTGATACGAACGTAGCACCTGTACCACTAATCAGGGATGCATTTGATGAATCTACCCATTCTATATAAGCATCACCGTTAGCGGAATTAAAGCCATACACATAACCGTTAAAACTTAAACGGTATGTTTTTCCTCCAGTTAGTGTAAATACACCAGTAGAAGTATTGTATGGTATATTACCGCTATTATTCACATTAAAAACAAGGTCCGTATTTACAGATAACGTTTGTGCCGTATTCCTGCTAACATATACATAATCCACTTTGCTTAACGTTTTTGTTGTCACACTAAAACTACAGCTTGGCGTACTGTTGATGGTAAAGCTGTGGGTTCCGGCTGCCGTTGGCGTGCCGGTTGCTGTAAGCGTAATAGCCTGGCTGCCGGTTCCGGCGAAGGTACCGCTGCCTGAGAAGGTAATACCGTTTGCTGTTGCGCTGATGCTATAAGTACCTGCCGTGCCCACCGTCGCGGTCACTACTTTGGTCAATCCACTTACCGGAACACCTACTGCGGCAACTCCGGTTAGGGTACCTGTACAATCCCAACTGCTTACTGCCGCTGTTCCGCCACTACCTGCGTCAATCGTGCTGCGTGTAAAGCTACAACCCGGAGTCGTGCTTAGTGCAAAGCTGTTGCTTCCTGGCGCTGTTGGCGTACCGCTTGCCGTCAATACAATCGCCTGTGAGCCGGTTCCGGCGAAGGTGCCTGTTCCTGTAAAGGTCACGCCATTGGCAGTAGCCGTAATATTATACGTTCCGGCTGTGGTTACCGTAGCCGTGATGGTTTGGGTTACGCCACTCGCTGCCGT
>JAIXYI010000075.1 GCA_027490305.1 Flavobacteriaceae bacterium | reverse complement strand
GACGGACAGTTGGTGCAGATTGTTTCTTACGACAATGACAATCCGGCAAAATCGGAGTTTAGCTACACCGATGACGTGCTTACCAAAATCGAATACAAAACGCTGGTCGAAAACGGCTGGGTGACGCAGGTTTCATCTGTTCTGACGTATGAAGGCGGCAATATCGCAGGGCGAACTGACACCATCGGAATCGGTGCCGACGCCATTGTCGGAAAAACGGTCTACGGTTTCGATAACGATGCCAACCCGTATCGCTTCCTCAACCCTAACCTCCAGAAGTTCTTCATGCAATTTGATCTGACGAACCCCTTGAACTACAACAACGTCACGTCGGAAGACCTCTTCTACCCGATCGAAAGCCCGGAAGCAACAGATAAATACACCTACGCCATCTCTACCGACTCATGGGGTCGCGCCACGAAAATCCGCAAGAAAAACGTGACTGACGACTACGTAGAAACCGAGCGGAATTTCGAGTATATCGAAAACTAATGTCGCGCGACGAACAACTGAAACAGCGATGGGAAACCGTCGTACAGCAACTATCGGCGCAATTTGCCGATGGCGAACCCCTTGACCTTGACGGCATCATTTACCTCATCGGCCTACAGGAACTCGGCCAATTGCACCGCGAGTTCAAGAAAGACGAGAAGGTCAACCTCATGCACATCGCCATCTGCCGGCTACTCGAGCCCTACGGCTATTACGAATTTGACTTCTTCGACCGCGATGGGTGGCCGCATTACAAGATCAAGGAAGAACTCCCGCCCCTCAAAGCCGGCGAACAGGCCGTTTTAATGAAAGAAGCCATTGTGCAGTATTTCCTTGAACGGGAGTATATTTCCTGATTCGGGTTACGTTCGGATTCCATCTTCCCTGATATAGAAAGACCTATAAGGTGTTGAAAAACCTTGCAGGTCTGAAACTTCCCGATTTTCGGACTGACTACTTCACCTTCACCCGCTTCCGCAGCACCTCTACCGGCATAACGTTCATACGCCCGATGGGTTTGCCGTCCCGATAGGCGCGCACCTTCACCTGGGTGGCGTCGATAGGCACGAGGATGGGACCTGTATACTTAGGATAATAGTTATCGGGTTCGGAATTGTCAAAGGAATAATAGAGATCAAGATCGTCGAGTTCGGGGATCAGCGAGAGGAGCATCCGTCCTTTGTCGTCGGTTGTGACCCGGAAGTCGGGGTCGTACAAGGATGGTGCATACCGCACACTGGCGGCATCGAGCCTTCGAAACTGTTGTTCGACCTTATCGACAAACCGCTTCCAGTTTTTGCTTTTCGGCTGTGACCAGGCGGTTTCGCTCACTGCAAACGCACGCGGCCAGGTCATGTATTGCGCCTGCCGGAACCGAAACACCTGCTCGGTCCAAAGATTGGCCTGGATGCCTTTGACCTGTCCTTCTTTGATGCCGTCGGCGATCGGTTCGAAGGCGTAGGTCTTTTTCAGCCGTAAACCAGCGTAGACCCGTGGTTCGACCGTCACATCGGCCTGCATATAGTCGAGGTAGGAATACCCCGTGGGGCACAACACCACCTCATGGCCTTCTGCCGCAGCCGCTGCCCCAAAGGCCGGTTTCCGCCAGTTCATGATGGCAGTCGAGGGCGACACACCGGTTTCGTATATCTCATCCCAGCCGATCATGCGTTTGCCTTTGGAGGCGACGATCTGTTCGATCCGCTTTTCGAAATAGGCCTGCACTTTTGCCACTTCGGTGATACCTTCCCGTTGCATCAGTTCCTGCACCTGCGGGTTTTTGGCCCAGAAGTTGGTCGCACATTCGTCGCCTCCGACATGGAGGTACGGATACGGGAACAACGCTGCGATCTCACCGAGCACGGCATCCGCGAAAGCGTAGACCTTTTCATTGGCCGGGCACAACATATTGTCATAAATCGCCTCGAAATGGCCGCCGCCGGGCCAACTCATAATGGGTTCGCCGGAACTCACCCGGTAGTTGACCGCCTCGGGCGTGCACGACAGTTCGGGATAAGACGCGATGGCCGCCAGGCTGTGTCCGGGCATATCGATTTCGGGCAAAATGTCGATGAAACGGCTTTTGGCATAGGCCACTACTTCCCGGATGTCGTCCTGGGTATAAAACCCGCCATTGTCGCGGGGTTCATCGGCACCAATGGGGGAAAAATCCCCGAAATGGCCTTCGCGCTTTACGTTCCAGGCGCCTACAGAGGTTAGCTTGGGATAGCTTTTGATTTCGACCCGCCACCCCTCGTCATCGGCCAGGTGCCAGTGGAAAGTGTTGAACTTGTAGCGAGCCATACGGTCAATATAGTCCATGACCTCGGCTTTGGTGAAGAAATGCCGCGCCACGTCGAGCATGAGTCCACGGTAGGCAAAACGCGGGTAATCGGTGATGGTCACAAACGGAACTGACCATCGCCCGTTACGCAGCCGGTCGGTGCGTTCGATGTCTTTGGGCAGGAGTTGCAATACGGTTTGTACGCCGTAGAAGAGGCCCTTTTCTGTATTCGCGCGGATAAAAATACCTCCGGAGTTCACGGCCAGTCGATAGCCTTCGTCACCCAACAACCGATCGGTTTCTTTGTTGAGGATGAAATGAAGTGCGGCTTTTTCTTTGGGCGCTGCCAGGCGAAGGACGATGCCTGTGGGCCGGACGATGAAGTCTTTCAAGTAGGCCGTCACCGGCTGGCATCGGTTGGCATCGGTTGCGGTGAACGTCAGCACCTTCGGAAGGGTGAAACGGCCCCGTCGGGTGGTCATTTCAACCGGCTCGGGGATGATGGATTGGGCAAACGAACAAAGGGGTACAAGCAGTAAGAGGTAACGGAACTTCATGGGCGTGGTTGTTTGAGGATGCGGTCGATTTCCCGCAGTAAAAGCGTATAGGCTGGGTCGGCCATCATGTGGTCGTAGCCACCGAGTTCAATCAGGCGGTGGTCGGGATGGCCGATGACAGTGAGCATGCGGTCTAGGTAGGCGTTTTCATCGTAGCGCCCGAGCAGTTCGAGGTTGCGGTCGCCGGTGATCAGCAAGATCGGTGGTGCGTCTTTACGGATGTGGAACAAGGGCGCGAGTTCGTCGATGACGGGTTGGGTTTCGGGGATGCCGCGTTCTTTGCGTGCGGTGAAATGGGTGATGACCTGCGGACTGAACGGAATGACACCCGCCAACGTATCGGGATCGAGTTGGTAGGCGGCCAGGTAGTGCTTGTCGAGCGCCACCATCAGGTCGAGGTAGCCACCGGCGGAATGGCCTGACAGGAAGACCTT
>JAIXYI010000007.1 GCA_027490305.1 Flavobacteriaceae bacterium | reverse complement strand
TCTATTACGCGGTCTTAGAGTCGATCACCGGACAAACGGTGGGCAAAATGATCACCGGCACGATTGTCGTAGACTATAATGGTGATCGCGTGGATACGGGTACGATTATCAAACGAACGTTCTGCCGGGTTATCCCGTTCGATTTCCTCACGTTTTTCAACGGGTCACGCGGCATGCACGACAGCATACCAGACGTATACGTGGTGCACAAGAAACGCCTTCAGGAGGCGAAACGACTTCACGACGACTTCGAGTCATTCGGAACAGTAACAGAAAACCCGGTCTAAGGCCGGGTTTAACATTTCATGCGGTTTTCCCGTAAAATCAAATAAAATAGGGTAGGTATCTTTGGCGGTATAAACTATATGCCATGTATCGATTTACCTGCCTTTTTTTACTACTTGCTTTTGCGTCATTTGGCCAGGCCTCGCAGCGGGCACCTGCCGCTCTTCCCGGTACGTGCACGATGACGCTAAACGTGACCGTGCTCGTTTCGGGTGTGTCGCATACCTACTTCTTATCGTTCGGCGGACCCTGTTCGACGCTTTCGCGGATGTGGCGCCAGATCGTGGTGGAGTTCCTTGGGCCCTTTTTAGACGCCGTCCTGGCGCTGTTTCCCGGCCAGCAACCCCAGATCGTCTGTTGGTGGATAAGCTGGGGATGACGCCGCTGCCAGACCGAATAATTCGCGTATTTTTGGCGAAACGGCACACCAATGATGCAATGGGAGCAACTCCTTTCCCTCAGGAAACACGGCGATAAAGGCAAGCGCCTCCGGACGGAGGAAGACGACGCCCGACTAGGCTTTGAAGTCGACTATGACCGAATCATCTTTTCCTCAGCCTTTCGAAGCCTGCAGGATAAAACGCAGGTCATCCCGTTGTCGAAAACCGATTTCGTGCACACCCGACTCACCCATAGCCTGGAAGTATCTGTAGTGGGTCGGTCGTTAGGTCGACTGGTGGGGAAACGCATCATTGATAAGTATCCGTATTTGCGGGAAGTCCATGGGTACCAACCGAACGATTTTGGCGCGATTGTAGCGGCAGCCGCACTCGCGCATGACATTGGCAATCCGCCGTTCGGGCATTCCGGCGAACGGGCGATAGGAGAGTATTTTTCGATTGGAAACGGACGGCAGTACCAAGACGGACTTACACCCAAACAATGGCAGGATCTCGTCGATTTCGAGGGAAATGCCAATGGGTTCAACCTCCTGACCGCGAGTAGGCCCGGTATTGAGGGAGGCCTCCGGATTTCGTATGCCACACTCGGGGCCTTTATGAAATATCCGAAGGAAAGCCTGCCGAAGAAACCAACGCCGTCGATTTCCGATAAGAAATACGGTTTTTTCCAAACGGATGCGGCCTTCGTTACAGAGGTGGCAAGCGAATTGGGAATGATCCGGAAAGACCGTGGCGACGACATTGCCTATCAACGCCATCCGCTTGCGTTTTTGGTGGAGGCAGCCGACGACATCTGTTATACAATCATCGACTTTGAGGATGGCATCAACCTGGGGTTAGTGTCCGAGGAATTTGCATTGGAATACCTCATCAAATTGGTGAAAGACAGCATCAATACGGCGAAATACAATGAGCTGGCTACGAAGGAGGACCGTCTCAGTTACCTGCGGGCGCTCGCCATCGGCAGCCTGATCAACGATGCCGTTTCGGTGTTTATGGAACAGGAAGAGCTCATCCTGCAGGGGAATTTTCACTCCGCCCTAACCGATAAAAGCCGCTTCAAGGCGCAGATGGACGACATCATCACACTTTCCGTTCGCAACATCTACCAAAGCCGTGAAGTGGTGGAAAAAGAGTTGGTCGGCTACCAAATCATCCAGACGTTGCTCGACACCTTCATCCGGGCGTTGAACAACCAGGCGGCGGGCGCCATCACGGGCTATGACAAGCTCGTATTGCGGTTGTTACCCGAACGGTTCCGAACCGAAAAAGAAGGGTTATACGAACGGTTGCTGCACGTTTGCCATTACGTATCGTTACTGACCGACGGGAAGGCACTCGAACTCTACGAAACCATTAAAGGCACCCATCGCGTGCGTTGAAATCAGAAGTTGTAGACGGCGCCGATACCGAGCATTTGCTTTAATTGGATCTTCGGCCCGACCTGCACCTGCTTTCCATCCTGTTCTTCGTTCGCCTTGATGTCGTCGTCGTAGATGACGTGGAAGCCGATATTAGCCCGTATATACTCATTGACCACGAGATCAAGTGTTCCCTGCCAGTCGGTGTCGATATTGCCGAACCGGTTGAGGTAGTCGGTATAGAGGCTGAGGCGGTTCTCGTAGGTAATGTTCTTCGCTACGTTTGCTTTAAAGTGGGTAGAGACCAGCGTTCCCAATTCCGTCCGCGACCGCTTCCCGCGCCGGATGCGATTGCCATCGGCGTCGTACACGGCCTTGTCGACACCAAACGTCCCCAGGTCGGCCAGGCGCTGGTCGAGCACCAGGGTGTTTTTCATGGTCAACGGGGAAAGATAGATGTTTATTTTTTTCTCTTTGTTCGAATACTCGGCGCCGATACCGAGAAAGGTATACGCGGGTGCAAAGGCGCGCGAAATCGGGTTGCCTGTATCCGGATAATTGTATCCGTTCGAAAACTGGGTAGAAAACGTGAACTTGGCCGAGTGGAACCAGTTCGAGAGGGTGTCACGGCGGTAACCGACGGTCGAGTTGAGTTGCACCGCATCATCGGTTTTGCGGACCTCGATCCCATCCTGTTTGTTGAGGCCGTAGCGCATAATCAGTTCGCTGCCCCATTTGATATTACGCTTGGTATAGATACGGCTGAAGTTGGTCTTGAGCAAGCCGGAAATGGAACTGACACCACCGGCATTCCAGTTCACAAACGCTATTTCATTGACATCGAAGCCGATGCTGTTCTTTTTCTGCCAGGATGAAACGACATCCGGCACTTTCACGCTTACCTTTTTTTCTACGGTAACGATCGTGTCCCTTGTCTGGCTGAAAAGGAGGATAGGACTACCAAGCAATAGAAAGAAAAGAAACGTTCTCATATCGTCTTTGCCGCTTTGCAAAAATGCCGTTTTTCAGAGCGACGCGAAAATTTTCGCCAGACTTTTAACATCTATTTTACTATAACGTTTTAGTTCCTCGACGCTTCCCTGCGGGATAAATTCATCCGGAATTCCAAGTAGTTGTACCACCCCTTTATACCTGTTTCGCACGGCATGTTCGGCGATGGCTGAACCAAATCCACCGCTGATACAGCCATCTTCAATAGTGACTACGGTCTCGAAGGTGGCGAATATATGTCGCAATAGGTCTTCATCCAATGGTTTGATGAAACCGAAGTGGTAGTGGGCGAAATCGACTCCGATTTGGTCAAGGGCAGCTGTTACCTCATGCGCCATCGTACCCGTTGAAAGCAGTGCCACCCGCTGACCCGATTGCAACGACACGGCTTTGCCATACGGAACAACCGCAAAAGGTTGCTGCCAGTCGGTAACGGTGCCGCGTCCACGCGGATAGCGGATGGCAATCGGATGGGGTAAACCACATTGGACGGTATAGAGGATGTTCCGTAACTCGATTTCGTCTTTCGGCGCAAACACCATCATATTTGGGATGCACCGCAAATAGGCGAGGTCAAATACGCCGTGATGGGTAGGTCCGTCTTCGCCCACGAGTCCGGCGCGATCGAGACAGAATACCACGGGGAGATCCTGAAGCGCCACATCGTGTATGACCTGGTCGTATGCGCGTTGCAGAAATGACGAATAAATGTTGCAATAGACCACCATCCCCTGCGTGGCCATGCCGGCGGCTAGCGTAACGGCATGCTGTTCGGCAATCCCGACGTCAAATGCCCGGTCAGGGAATTCGTCCATCATGAATTTCATCGAACTGCCCGTCGGCATGGCAGGTGTGATACCAATGATTTTGTGGTTTTGCCGGGCGAGTTCGCACAACGTCAAACCGAATACGTCCTGGAATTTCGGAGGAAGTCCTTCCTCGCTCTTCACCTGAATTTCGCCGGTTACCGCGTCGAAGCGTCCGGGCGCATGATACCGCACCTGGTCTTCCTCGGCTTGTCGCAATCCTTTCCCTTTGGTCGTGATGACATGCAGGAATTTGGGTCCTTTGACGGCCTTCAACCGTCGTAGCTCGCGTACCAGTGTCGGCAAATCATGGCCGTCGACCGGTCCAGAGTAATCAAAATTAAGGGCTTTGATGATATTGTTCGTACGCGGATTCCTTCCGTCTTTAACGGCGGTAAGATACGCTTTAAGGGCGCCGACACTAGGGTCAATCCCAATGGCATTGTCGTTCAGTACGACCAACAGGTTGGCATCCGTGACCCCGGCGTGGTTGAGTCCCTCAAACGCCATTCCCGAGGCAATCGAAGCATCCCCAATCACTGCCACGTGCTGACGGTCAGGGCGGCCATTGAGTCGGGAGGCAATCGCCATACCCAGCGCGGCAGAAATCGAGGTAGAAGAATGTCCGGTTCCAAACGCATCATACACGCTCTCCTCTCGTTTCGGGAAGCCGGAAATGCCTCCCAAACGGCGGTTGGTCGGAAACTGTTTGCGCCTGCCGGTCAGTATTTTGTGGCCGTATGCCTGGTGCCCCACGTCCCAGATAAGCAGGTCATCGGGCGTATCGAATACGTAATGCAGCGCAATCGTGAGTTCGACCACGCCGAGGCTGGCGCCCAGGTGGCCTTCTTTTGTAGCAACTACGCCAATGATAAAGGCCCGCAATTCCTCGGCCAACTTCGGAAGTTGGTCTTCCGGGAGTTTCCGTAGATCGGAAGGAAAAAATAGGGTGTCAAGAAGCGAGGCCATGTCGGACAAAATTACGATTTTACGCCGACTTCAGAACCCGATCCGCGTGTCAGGTTAAAACCGCTATTTTTGCCGTATGGAAAATCCCTTCACCGACGACTATTTCATGAAAAAAGCGCTTCAGGAAGCGCAGATGGCGTTTGACAAAGGCGAAATTCCAATTGGTGCCGTCATCGTCGCCAATGACCAGATCATTGCCCGGTCACATAACCTAACGGAGTTATTGAATGATGTAACAGCACACGCCGAGATGCAGGCCATCACGGCGGCGGCCAATTATCTGGGAGGTAAGTACCTAAAAGGATGCACGTTATATGTAACCGTCGAGCCCTGTCAGATGTGTGCCGGGGCCTTGTATTGGAGCCAGATCTCAAGAATTGTCTTCGCATCACCCGATGCGCAACGGGGCTATCGCAATATGGGTACCACGCTTCACCCAAAGACCGAGGTTTCATGGGGCGTGCTCGAAGCGGAGGCAGCCGACCTAATGCTGCGGTTCTTTGCGTCAAGGCGAAAGTAACACCCTGTTTTACCGTTTGTTGAAAACTATTTGACGGGTTGCGAAACGCGCGTGAACAAATCCTAAAAAAATAATAGTACTTTCATGCAATATATGGAAGTCTTTCCCAGTTATGGCAGAAATTTGAAGTACTTCATTACCGACCGTTCACCCTCTTCTCAACCAACACGTCTCCAAAACCAATGAAAACAAAAGGAATCTGGTGTGTACTGCTCACACTGATGGTTTTTCATGCCTGTAAGAAACCGGCTGCCGATTTCAATTCCAACCCTGAATTCTACAAAGACTACATAACGGGTTTTACGGCGGGCATTGTACCGACGGGCTCTGACATCCGGGTGGTGCTGGCCACCGAGCATCCGCAATGGCAGAAAGGGCAGGAACTCGACGACGATCTCTTCGACATCTCGCCCTCTGTCTCGGGAAAAGTAGTCGCACTGTCGACGAACACAGTTGCCTTCGTACCGTCTAAAAAACTGGAGGCAGATACGGAGTATCAGGTTGAGTTCCATTTGGGTGCGGTAGCGAAAGTGCCGAAAGACCTACGCGAGTTCCGCTTTACCATCAAGACCGTCAAACAGGATTTTGCAGTTGAAACCCTCGACTTCCAATCGTATAGTCCCGATTATCAATACCTCAATGCCGTTTTACGTTCCGCCGATGTGCTGCAGCCGGCCGAGGCCATGAAGTTGGTCAAGGCCCACCATATGGGCAAAGACCTGAAAATTGTTTTTGCGAAGTCGGGTCCGGGTACCGAGTTCCGTTTTCGCATCGACAGCATTCCGCTCCAAACCACGGAGAGTAAATTGTATATCGACGAAACGGGCGCACCGTTAGACATCGACCGCAAGAATGTCATCGAGCATACCGTAGCGGCCAAAGGGCAGTTTCGGATAGTGGATGTGCGTCTCGATCCGGCGAACAACCAACTAGCGCTCATCAATTTCTCACAGCCTTTGTTGAAAATGCAGGATTTCAGTGGACTCGTCTCCATCCGGAATGCCAACAATCTCCGGTTTGCAGTGCAGGGGAATATACTGAAGGTGTTTTTCAGTAACCGTATCCCCACACAGGAAACGGCTGCGGTCGCGACCGATACGGTCGCCGTGGTAGATTCAACTGCCGTGAGCACCGATTCGGCCTTGGTTGCCTATGTGGCTCCTTCCGCTTCTGAAGATGTATCCGTTTCAGGTGCCATCCGCGTAGAGGTGTTCGCCGGAATCGAAAGTGAATACGGCAAGAAACTGCAGGGAAACAGCACCTCCGATATCTCGCTCGAACAGATCAAGCCGAACATCCGGTTGGTGAAGAACGGCACCATCCTGCCGTCATCCGGAAACCTGCGCATCAATTTCGAGGCGGTCAACCTGTCGAAAGTCGATGTGCGGATTTTCAAGATATACAAGAACAACATCCTGCAATTCCTCCAATACAATGAACTGAACGGAAACGAGAACCTGGCGCGTGTGGGGCAACCCATTGCGACGAAGACCCTCAACCTCGACGAGAATCCGTTGGTGAAAATGTCAAAATGGAACACCTTCAGCCTCGATCTTGCCAAGATCATCCAACCCGATCCGGGGGCGATTTATCGGGTGGAATTTACCTTCCGGAAGGCCTATTCGCTCTACGATTGCGCCGGACGCGAAGACTCGGGTGACTCGTATGAAAGTGACGATTCATCCGATGAGGAAGAGGAGGAGAATGAAGACGAGCGGAATTACAGCTATGATTCCTATTACGGTCGCTATTTCGACAGCTATGAATGGCGCGAACGTCAGGATCCGTGCAACAGTTCGTACTACTACGACGCCGGTGTGGCCACGAATGTGCTGGCGACCAACCTGGGCGTCATCGTCAAACGGGGCGAGAATAAATCGTATCTCGTAGCCGTTGCCGACTTGTTGACTACGCAGCCGGTGGGTGGCGCCAAAGTCGAGTTTTATAGCTACCAACAGCAGAAAATCGCCACCGGCACGACCAACGGGGAAGGTGTGGCGACCCTTACATCGAAGAAGTTCGCCTATTTCGCCATCGTGACCAAGGGTTCGAATACAACGTATGTAAAATTAGACGACGGATTGGCGCTTTCCGTCTCCAACTTTGACGTCGCCGGCGAAGAATTGCAAAAGGGATTGAAGGGATACCTGTATGGCGAGCGGGGCGTTTGGCGTCCGGGCGACCGTCTGTGGTTGTCGTTCATCCTTGACGACGCGGCCAACCGAATCCCGGAAGGACATCCCATCCGTTTCCGCCTGTCGGATCCGCAGGGGAAAGTGGTCTATCAAACCGTCCGCAAATCGAATAAGTGGAACCATTACGTATTCCCCGTCGATACCGATGCCGGTGCCCCAACCGGAAATTGGGAAGCGATGGTGTCGGTGGGTGGCGCGCGCTTCTATAAAAGCATCAAGATTGAAACAATCAAGCCGAATCGACTGCGCATCCGGAATGTACTGGCCGATCCGCGGTTCAGTTTCGCACGACCCAACCGGTTGAACCTGGAAGTGGCGTGGTTGCACGGTGCGATCGCCAAAGGACTCAAAGTGGACGTGCAGGCGAAGTTTACCCAGCAGGCTACGTCCTTCAAACCATATCCGCTGTATCACTTCGATGACCTTGTGCGTACGTTCAACACCGAGGAGATCAGCATTTTTAATGGAAAACTCGACGACAAAGGCCGCGTTTCCATACCGCTCAATCCGAAATTGCAGGGGCAGGCGCCGGGTATGTTGCGCGCCGCTTTCGTAACGAAAGTATATGAGGAAGGGGGCGATTTCAGCAGCGACGTGTTTACCGCCAATTACTCACCGTTCGCTACCTACGTCGGCATCAAAGCTCCGGAACCAAATCGCTACGGCATGCTCGAAACCGGGCGGTCCAACCAGTTCGACATCGTGACCGTTGACGATGCCGGTCGCCCGAAGGCGGTTTCTAAACTCGAAGTAAAGGTCTTCAAGACCGAATGGAATTGGTGGTGGCAACAATCGGATGAAAACGCCGACTACAGCTCGGCCAGTTCGACACAAATGGTCCGCAGTTTTGTGGTCAGCACCAATGCGGCGGGTAAGGCGAGCGTGGCATTTTCGCTATCGAATGAAGAATGGGGACGGTATGTCGTTCGGGTGTCCGATCCAGAGGGCGGCCATGCCACTGCTACGGCGGTAACCATCGACTGGCCTTCCTGGACGACCCGCAGCCGCAATGATTTCTCGACGAATGCGAACATGCTGATGCTATCGACCGACAAGAAAGAGTATGGCGTTGGCGAAAACATCGAATTGTCATTCCCGTCAAGTGCCGGCGGACGTGCGTTGGTGTCACTCGAAAACGGTTCGCATGTGGTCAGCACCTTGTGGGCTGAGACGAAAAAAGGCGAAACCCGCATTTCGATTCCGGTGACGCCACAAATGGCGCCCAATGTGTACCTGAACGTGACGCTGCTGCAGCCACATGCCAATACGAAGAACGACTCGCCTATCCGGATGTACGGTATCGTGCCTGTGAGCGTCATCGATAAAAATACCATCCTCAAGCCGGTCATTTCCATGCCAGATGAGCTGAAACCGGAACAATCGTTCAACTTGCGTGTCTCGGAAGCGACCGGAAAACGGATGACGTATACGGTAGCCATTGTCGACGATGGCCTGCTCGACCTCACCCGCTTCAAGACGCCGGATGCCTGGGAGAGTTTCTACGTGCGTGAGGCGCTGGGCGTGCGCACATGGGACATTTACGACGACGTCATCGGGGCGTATGGCGGCCAAATCAGCCAGATTTTCAGCATCGGCGGTGACCAGGACCTGCTTGGTGGTAAAGCCAAGAAAGCCAATCGCTTCAAGCCGGTGGTCGTGTACCTCGGTCCTTTTGAATTGGCGAAAGGCGGAAGTGCGACGCATACCATCAAATTACCGAAATACATCGGCTCGGTCAGGGCGATGGTGGTCGCGGCGAATACCGAGACCAGTGCGTATGGTAAAGCGGATAAAACCGTGGCGGTAAAGAGCCCGCTCATGGTGTTAGGTTCGCTTCCGCGGAAGATATCGCCGTCGGAAAAAGCCGTGGTACCGGTGACGGTGTTCGCGATGGATAAGCGGGTGAAGGATGTTACCGTCACGCTGAAGGCCAGCAACGGATTGAAGGTAGTAGGAAGCACAACCCAAAAGGTCTCGTTTGCCTCACCGGATGAAAAACTGGTGTATTTCACCATTGCCGCGGGTAATCTTACCGGCGTGTCGAAGGTGCAGATTACAGCGAGCTCCGGCGCCTTCCGTTCGGCCTATGATGTCGAACTCGACCTTGTCAATCCGAATCCGGTGACGAATCTCTCTACTCCGTCGGTATTGGCCGGTAGCCAGTCGCGTATGTTGACATGGAAGCCGTTTGGCGTCGCCGGAAGCAACAAGGCCAAGCTGGAGATTTCATCGATTCCGGCCATGAACCTCAATAGCCGTCTCGACTATCTGGTGACCTACCCACATGGCTGCATCGAACAGACCACTTCGTCGGTGTTCCCGCAACTGTATCTCACCGATATTGCCGATGTGGATGCCGACCGCAGGGGCAAGATCCAGTATAATGTCATGGCCGGAATCAAGCGTGTAAGCGGCTTCCAACTGCCGTCGGGTGGCTTTTCGTACTGGCCGGGCAATGGCAATGAAGACGATTGGGGGACGTCGTATGCCGGACACTTCCTGCTGGAAGCAGAGAAAAAAGGCTACGCCATACCGTCCGGTTTCCGCCAAAAATGGATTTCCTACCAGAAAAAAGAGGCCAAACTATGGCGCTTCCAACCGCAATATGGCAACGATATCGCGCAGGCGTACCGATTGTATACCCTTGCGGTTGCGGGCTCACCTGACCTTGCCTCGATGAACCGGATGCGCGAAACGAAAGGCATTTCCAACGAAAGTAAACTCCGACTCGCCGCAGCCTATGCCGTCGCCGGACAAAAATCGGCCGGACAGGCACTCTTAGCGAATACACCTATCGATGAAACCGGCGGTCGCTATTGGTATTACTATGGTTCAGCAGACCGCAATCGGGCGATGGCCTTGGAAACCCTATTGTTGATGGGCGACAAACAGCGGGCCTTCCGAATGGCGAAAAAACTCGCGGCCTCAATGTCGTCTGACGGGTATATGAGCACGCAGACAACGGCGTATGGACTGCTGGCCATGTCGCGGTTTGCCCGCGAGAACGGCGGCAAAGGCGTTGATGTCGTGCTGACCGTGGGAGGTAAACAGGAAACGATCCAAACCGGGAAATCCGTGGTGAGTCGGGTGCTGCCGGTGGGTGCCGGCGCGAATTCGGTTACGCTGAAGAACCGGAAGGGGAATACGTTGTTTGTGACACTTGAGAATTCCGGCGTATTGCCGGTGGGCCAGGAGCAACCCCAAACCGGCAACCTTTCCGCCACCATCAAATACCTCGACGGAAAAGGACAACCGGTGAAGGTAAGTGCGATTCGCCAGGGGACGGAGTTCATGGCGCTGATTACCGTGCGCAACCTGACTAACGAGCGGGTAGAGAATGTGGCGCTGACGCAGATACTGCCGTCCGGTTTTGAAATTGTCAACACGCGGTATACCGATTATGGTGAAGCAACGAAGAATTACGCCGACTACATTGACATCCGCGATGACCGGACGAACTTCTACTTCGCACTGAAAGCCAATGAAACGAAGGTGTTGACGGTTAAGCTGAATGCCTCTTATCTGGGCACTTATTACCTGCCTGGTTTGCAGTGTGAAGCGATGTACGACCATTCGTATGTAGCCCGTACAAAAGGACAGTGGGTGCAGGTGGTGCGATAAGGTATGAAACAGAGGATCCAAAACGGATGGCGTCGGCTCAAAGGCTGGGTGCGCCGCCATCCTATCAAATCGGTACTGACGGTGCTGGTGCTGGTAGGCTACTATTTCTGCCTTCCCAATCCGCTTTTCGAAACGCCGTATTCCACCGTGCTCGAAAGCAGCAATGGTGAGTTACTGGGGGCCAAGATCGCCCGTGACGGACAATGGCGGTTTCCGCAGGGCGACAGCATTCCGGTGAAATTCCAGGAGTGCCTTATCTATTTTGAAGACCAGCATTTTCGTTCCCATCCGGGTTTTAACCCCGTGGCGATGGTCAATGCGGTGCGACAGAACGCCAAAGCGGGTCGTGTGGTGCGAGGCGGCAGTACGTTAACCCAACAAGTCATCCGGTTGTCGCGGGACGGGAAAAAACGCAGTTACTTTGAGAAAGCCATCGAAATTATACTGGCCACCCGGCTCGAATGTCGCTATTCCAAAGACGAGATCATCGGGCTGTATGCGGCGCATGCTCCGTTTGGCGGTAATGTGGTTGGGCTAGAGATGGCCTCGTGGCGGTATTTCGGTGTGCGGCCCCATCAACTGTCGTGGGCGGAAAGTGCTACACTGGCCGTGCTTCCCAATGCCCCGTCGTTGATTTATCCGGGGAAGAACCAGGAGAAGCTCCGCGCCAAACGCGACCGCCTGCTGGCCAAATTATGGAAGGAAGGCGTCATCGACGAGGCGACCTATCGGTTATCCGTGGCGGAACCCTTGCCGCAGAAGCCATATCCGCTTCCCACATCGGCACCGCACCTGCTACAGCGTGTGGCCAAAACGCGCGAAGGACAATGGGTACGGTCGACGGTCGACATCCACCTGCAGCAACGCGCGAACGACTTGGTGCGTTTTTACTATGGACAATACCGCCAAAACGAGATCTACAATATGGCGGTTTTGGTGTTGGACGTGCACACGCGCAACGTCATTGCCTATGTGGGCAATACGCCCACGGATAGCGATCACCAGAAAGATGTGGATATCATCGGGGCGCCCCGCAGCACGGGCAGTATCCTGAAACCGCTGTTGTATGCCTCGATGCTCGACGAAGGGCAAATCCTTCCCCATACACTTGTAGCGGATGTCCCGACGCAGATATCCGGATACACCCCGCAAAACTTCAACCAAACCTACGACGGAGCCGTTCCGGCCAGTCGCGCCTTATCGCGGTCGCTCAACATTCCGGCCGTACTGATGCTGCAGGATTATGGCATCGGAAAGTTCTATGACCAGCTACACCGCTTCCGGTTGCGCGACATCAATCGTCCGGTAGGGCAGTACGGGCTCTCGCTCATCCTGGGTGGGGCCGAAAGCAATTTATGGGACTTATGCCGCACGTATGCGGGCCTGTCCTCCACCGTTACGTATTTCAATGAACATCAGGCCCGGTACCGTAAAGGCGAGTTTGCCGAACCGAACCTTGACCATGATACGCAGGTCGACTTTGGGGAGGAGAGTTTCCAAAAGACGATTGTAGGGGCGGGTTCTATTTATCTGGCGTATCTGGCGATGGAGGAAGTCAACCGCCCCGAAGGCGATGAGGCCTGGAAATTCTACGACAGTTCGCGCAAAGTGGCCTGGAAGACGGGCACCAGCTTTGGCAATCGCGATGCATGGGCCATTGGCTCCAGTCCGGATTACGTGGTCGGGGTGTGGGTAGGAAATGCCACGGGGGAAGGCCGTCCGGAGTTGACCGGCGTCGGATCGGCGGCACCTGTGATGTTCGACGTATTCAACCTCCTTCCGCGCAAGCGATGGTTTGCCGCTCCGTTGAACGATCTTGAAGAGGTGGAGGTGTGCGCCCAAAGCGGATTCCTTCCCCAGACGTTTTGCCCGACCCGAAAAGAATTTGTTCCATTGAAAGGAAAAACGTCGTCGCTTTGTCCGTATCATAAGCAAATCCATACAGATGCCTCCGGTCGGTTTCGGGTGAACAGCAGTTGCGAGGCGGTCGACAACATCGTGACGCGGCCCTGGTTCGTGCTGCCTCCGGTAATGGAGTGGTACTATCGGGGCCAGCACATCGATTATGAGCCGTTGCCGCCATTCCGTCCGGGTTGCCAGTCGCCCCAGCAAGCCACGATGGATTTCATCTATCCGAAAGCGCATACCAAAATCTACCTTACCAAGAATTTCGACAGCCAGGTGCAGCCTGTAATTATTAAGGTAGCGCATTCCGACCGCGAAAAACAACTGTTCTGGTATATCGACCATCGTTATGTGGGATCGACCAAGACCTTCCATGAAATGCCGCTGAAAGCCAAAACGGGGCGGTATGACGTGACGGTGACGGACGAAGATGGCAATGAAATTCACCGCGTCGTCGAGATCGTACGGAACTAACAGAACCGGTCGCCGGTGCAACCTGCACTTTTGGCAATTGCCCCACGACGGGTATCGCTTTTTCATGTATTTTAGCGACTTACCCATTTGCTATGTTCAAGACGCGACGCGATCTCATCTTCATCCTACTGGCCGGTATTTTCATTACCAACGCCGTCACAGCCGAGCTTATAGGTGGTAAACTCATTCAGATTGGGCCGTTTGTAATGAGCATGGGAATCATTCCCTGGCCGATCGTATTCCTGACAACCGACCTGATCAATGAGTACTACGGGCATAGCGGGGTTCGAAAGTTGTCGTTGATTACGGCTGGACTTATTGGTTATGCGTTTCTGATTCTGTATGTGGCGATCCACGTGCCGGCAGCGGCGATAAGTCCGGTGACCGACGCCCAGTTTACACCCGTATTCAGCCAGTCGATGTGGATCATCGTCGGAAGTATCGTTGCCTTCCTGGTGTCGCAACTTATCGATGTATCGATTTTCTGGTTCTTCCGAAATCGCACGGGCGGCAAGATGATCTGGCTACGCACTACCGGTTCGACCATTGTTTCGCAACTTTTCGATTCGTTCATCGTGTTGGGTATCGGATTTTACCTTCCGGGGAAGATGGACCTGCCGAATTACATTTCCTCGGGTCTCACCGGATATACCTTCAAACTGGCGGTCGCCGTTGTGCTGACGCCTTTGATTTATTTAGGACACCACAGCATCAAGCGCTATTTAGAAACCGATCCTGCACATGGAAAAAATACGTTGTAAATGGTGTGTCGGCGACGCACTCTATGAGAAATACCATGACGAAGAATGGGGCCGTCCGGTGAAAGACGACGCCACGCTTTTTGAATTCCTGATCCTTGAAACGTTCCAGGCGGGTTTAAGCTGGATTACGATCCTGCGGAAACGCGAGCACTTTCGACGAGCTTTCGATCAGTTCGACTACCGCCGGATTGCCGACTATGATGAGGCAAAAGTAGCCGAATTGCTGGAGGACGCAGGGATCATCCGGAACCGTCTCAAGGTGCTTGCCGCTATCAGCAACGCACGTGCTTTTATGGAAGTCCAACGCGAATTCGGAAGTTTTTCCGATTATATTTGGGGCTTTACAAACGGCCAACCGATTGACAATCCCATCCGTGACCTGTCGCAGGCACAAGCCACCACGCCGCTTTCCGATACAATAAGCAAAGATTTGAAGAAGCGGGGTTTTAAGTTTGTAGGGTCAACCGTAGTGTACGCCCATATGCAGGCCACGGGTATGGTGAACGACCATGTAGCGGATTGTTGGACGCGCCATGTTTAATACGATCGATAGTTTATGAAGTATTTTTCTTTAGTGACACTCCTTTGTGTTTTTTTCATTTCCTGCCAAAACCCAAGACAGGAACTTGAGCGTTTCGTTAAAGATTATAACCAATCGTCCATACAGTTGTACGAAGATGGGGATGTTTTATCGACCCAGGCGGAGGTGAGAGACGACAATCGTGTCGGCATTCGCATTGAGCTCAACATTCCGAACACGGCAATGGAGAAGCAGTATTTCATGAACTTCGTGCCCTATTTGGCAGACAACCTTGCCAACGACAGCCATACCAAGCCATTGGTCGATAAAGGGGTCATTTTTGAGCTTGATATAATGGCTCTCGATAAGTCGCGTATAGCCCGGATTGTGTTGAATAAGGCGCGGATGGACAAGTTAATCCAGGGGCTGTCAACGAAGAAAATTGAGAACCCGGTGAACCCGAACGGCATCATACCCGGAAACCGCGTGATCCTTCCTGAACTTCGGAAGAGTGTGAATGTGGTACGTCGCGGACTTCCGCTGGTGGATGAGAAAGAAGGTACGACCATTACCGACATTGATATCAATGCCGATATGGAACTGGAGTACCATATCACCGTCAAGGAACCCTACGCCTCTATGATCGATAACCCGGGGGTGATGCAAGAGATCAAGCGGTTGGTCATTCGAAACAGCGACCTCGCTGCCATACACAAGCTCGTGGGGGTACACGGCATCCGGACGTTGCGGTTCAAGTATTTCGATCCCAACCACAAGGTTCTCGGCGCCTTTTTGGTGAGTTACGAAGAGCTTTGGAACCGTAGGGAGAACAACCTCGCCGATCCGCAATAAGTCGTCTTAGCGCGGGGTACGGATGAGGTCCATAAACTGTGTTCGAGGAATCTCACGGCAGCCCAACGACGCCAGGTGTGGGTTGTGTAGTTGGGCATCCAAAAGACGGTAGCCGTCCGCCTGTAGTTTTCGTGCTAAAAAGATAAAGGCGGCCTTTGACGCGTTAGGCACCAGTGAAAACATACTTTCCCCACAAAAAATAGTGCCGAGGTCGATACCGTATAAACCACCCACTAATTCCCCATCCTGCCATACTTCCACCGAACGGGCATGTCCCAGGCGGTGTAATTCGCGGTAGGCTTCCACCATTTCGGGGGTAATCCAGGTTTCAGTCTCGCCTTTGCGGACGATGTGACGGCAGTGGTGGATGACCTGTTCAAAGGCCTGGTTGAATGTGATGGTAAAAGGATTCTTTTGCAGCAGTAGGCGCATGCTCTTACTGACCTTCAGTTCGTCGAAGAACAACACCATGCGCTTCGGAGGCGCCCACCATAAAATCGGCTCTCCTTCCTGGAACCAGGGAAAGATACCCGACCGGTAGGCCAGCATCAGCCGTTCGGGTGACAAATCGCCGCCAATGGCGAGAAGTCCGTGGCGATCGGCTTTTTCCACCGGGGGGAAATACAGTTCCTTTAGCAAAAAATACATGGCGCAAAAGTAAAAAACCCGACGCGTTACCGGTCGGGTTCAGGAGGGTCTTTTTGCGATTAGAAGGGAAGATCGTCGTGTTCCTCTTCATTGAAGTCGGCAGCCGGCTCGAAATGTTGCGGCATGGCCGGTGCGGCTGGCTGTTGCGCATACTGCGGTGTGGCCGGCGCTTCCTGGGCGAGGCGCTCGATACGCCATCCCTGGATCGAATTGAAATAGCGGGTTTCACCTTGTGGGCTCACCCATTCGCGACCGCGAAGGTTGATGGATACGCGCACCGGTTCGCCTACTTTGTAACTGTTGAGCAGATCGCATTTGTCTTGCGTGAACTCCACCATGATATGTTGCGGGTATTGCTCTTCGGTGGTGACTACCAGTTCCCGTTTGCGGAACGACGCGCTCACTTGTTGCTCGGGATTGATGACCTTGATTCTTCCTGTAACTTCCATTGTCTGTATTTTTTAAATTCAAATTCGCTCGGCCAGAAGCGTTTTCCATGCAGAGGACACGTTGCCTTCGTCCAGATATTGTTTGGCCTTTTTGTGGATTTTCTCTTCGTCGCCGGCGCTGAGTACCGCTTTTACGGCGATGGTTTCAGATACGAATGCCCTGATTTCGGCCTCTGACGGGAGTGCTTCCACGTTGCCCAATTTACCAAAATCATTTCCATTAAAGATACGGCTTTCCCGTATAAATGCCGGAATTTTATCAACACCGATACCGAGCGTCGAGAGCGGCTTCTCGACCTCGAAAAGTCCTTGGTTGGCGCGTGAATACCAGTTACCACCCATACGCGCCACGAGATCGATCTTCACCGCATCGATGTTACCTTTTTCGTCAAGGATGTTTTCGTCTACGTGGATTTTCAATACCTCGCAAATAACCAGATTGCCGGCGCCGCCATTTTCGCCGAGGCTGATGACCTCGTTTACCCGGCACTCGAATTGTACGGGGCTTTCAGCGACACGAAACGGCCTAACGAGATCGGACGCGATTGGGGTAAGTCCGGATTTGGCGAATTCGTCCACTCCCGCAGGGTATTCCGTACTTGACAGCGACGATTGCTGGACGATGGCATAATTGACCACATTGATGACCACTTCCGGCACGGCCTGCACATTCGTAAGGGTGTGTTTCACTGTATTGTCGCGTACGCGTCGTGACGGCGAAAATACCAGGATGGGCGGGTTGGCACTGAATACGTTGAAGAAGCTGAAAGGCGAAAGGTTGCGGTTGCCGTTCTCGTCGATGGTGCTGGCAAAGGCAATCGGACGCGGACCGACCGCGCCCTGTAAATACGATTGGAATTGGGCGGTAGACGCCCCGTCGGGTGTTATAGAGATCATGTTGTGAAACGTTTTGAAGTGCAAAGGTAGGCATTCGGTTGCTAGTCTCGTGCGGGTCGTTCGAAGCGCGTCCGAGGCCGGCTGACATTGCAAAAAACTGTATCTTTAGCACACAAACGCTTTGCATGGATCTCTCCGAACGCCGGAACCGCGCCCGATGGGTCATCGTCATTACGTCATTGGTGGTCGTCTCGCTCATCGTATGGAATACGTATTCGTTCTTCCAGATCTTCAAGGGAGAGGAGCGCCAAAAGATGGAGTTGTGGGCTTCGGCGCAAACCTCCTTGCAAAACCTCGATCCGAATAACGAACTGGATCCATTGGTACTTGACGTACTGCAAAGCAATTCCACCATTCCGGCGGTGCAGATGGAAAACGGAAGGATTATCAGCCAAATCAATGTGCCGGAGGACATCAGCAAAGACAGCAAGAAAATGGCGACGTTTATCGATCGCCTGAAACAGGAGAATGCCCCGATCGTGAATACGTATGCGGAAGGGAAAACGACGTATGTCTATTACGGGAACTCGTCGCGCCTGAACCAGTTAAAGTATTATCCGTTGGCGTTGTTGCTTATTATCGTATTGTTTGTGACACTCGTTTACAACTTCTACCGAAGCAACAAAATGGCCATCGAAAACAAGCTATGGGCGGGTATGGCGAAGGAAACCGCCCACCAGATTGGCACGCCGCTGTCGTCGCTCATGGGTTGGCTGGAGATCATGAAAGCCGACCAAATGGATGCGGTGATGGTGGCGGAGATTGAAAAGGATATCCTGCGGTTGCAATCGATTACCGACCGTTTTTCCAAAATCGGCTCCGAACCGGTGTTGGAAGAGTGCGATATCATTGCCGAAACGGAACAGGCTTATGACTACCTGAGAGCCCGTTTTTCTGCCCAGATTCAATTTACGTTTGCGGCACCCGAGCATCCGATCAAAGCACGTATCAACCGGGCGCTGCATGGTTGGACGATCGAAAACCTGGTTAAGAACGCCATTGACGCCATGCGGGGCCGCGGCGCACTTGATGTTACCATCATTGACGAGCATCCGTTTGTGAAAATCTATGTTTCCGATACCGGAAAAGGGATTCCCAAGAAACAATTCCGTAAAGTCTTCGAGCCCGGCTTTACCACGAAAAAACGCGGATGGGGCCTCGGCCTCTCACTGACGAAGCGCATCGTCGAAGAATACCATAAAGGACGCATCAAAGTGGCGCGATCGGAAAAAGGGAAGGGAACGACGATGCAGGTTGCGTTGCCTAAGACGTAAAAAGGACTATAAATTCGCCTGTATCGCGGCAATGATGCGTTTGAAGTCGTCATCTGATAGTTTCACCTTCCGCTGGAACCGCATGTCGTCCATGTCGTGTAAGGGGATGAGGTGGACGTGTACATGAGGTACCTCCAATCCCACAACCGCCACACCGATTCTTTTGCATGGGACGGCTTTCTCCAACGCCTGGGCGATTTTACGTGAAAAGGCCATTAAGGCCAGATAGTGCTCTTCTTCCATATCGAAGAGCTTGTTGATTTCAGCCTTAGGGATACACAGTGTGTGGCCTTCGGTATTGGGGTTGACATCCAGGATGGCAATGAAGCAATCGTCTTCTGCCACGATGTGTCCCGGAATTTCCCGGTTGATGATGCGGGTGAAGATCGAAGCCATCAGTCGCGCGAAATTTCAAGTATCTCAAACTGCAGTTTCCCGTTAGGAACCGTGATTTCGGCTAGGTCACCGACCGATTTGCCTAAAAGGCCTTTGCCGATAGGAGAGGTTACGGAAATTTTGTTGCTTTTCAGGTCGGCTTCGCTTTCTGCGACCAGCGTATAATTTAACACCATGCCGTTGCCGACGTTCTTTATCTTTACCTTCGATAGTACGAGTACTTTCGACAGGTCGAGTTGCGATTCGTCGATAAGACGCGCATTGGCGTAGAGGTCTTCGAGTTTGGAAATACGCATTTCGAGCAAGCCCTGCGCTTCCTTAGCGGCATCGTATTCGGCATTCTCCGACAAATCGCCTTTATCGCGCGCTTCGGCAATGGCCTGTGACGCCTTCGGTCGCTCGACGTTTTTCAGTTGGTCGAGTTCGTCTTTCAGTTTTTTGAGGCCTTCGGCCGTGTAGTAGGATACTGTACTCATAGTTCAATAAAAATTTACGGAATCGCCGGTCACACATCTTTTTCTCTTGCATATGAAAACGACCGCAATCCCGTTATATAAACAGAAAAAATCCCATCGCGACGGGATTTCTTTTCACAAAGATACGTTTTTTCAGCGATGCCGACGTATTAAACACCATTCGGCATCTGCCCAAAAGTAAAAAAATTAAATTTGTATCCAACAATTGCCTTGAAAAACGAAATGAAAAAAATACTGCTCCTCGGATGGGGTCTTGGCCTGCTGGCCGCCTGCTCATCCGACAATGTCCGCTACCGCAATCCGTATCTGCCCGATTACAACTTTTCGGTCACCATAGACGAGAACCTTCCGACGAACAGCGGCCTTACTATTCCGATGAATCCGGTGTATATCAACAACGGTACAAGCGGCGTTAGCGGCATCATCGTTATGCGGGTTTCCTCGACCGATTACCGCGCCTGGGAAGCGGCTTGCCCGAACGAGGCGCCGAAACCGTGTTCTACGATGGACATCGACGGACTCAACGCGGTTTGCTCGTGCACAGAGCCCAACCACACCTACAGCTTGTTTGACGGGACGGGTGCTTACGAATACACCATGCGTCCCTATCGGGTAGAGGTGATCGACGACCGACACATTCGGGTGTATAACTGATAGTGATGAAAAGACCAAACCTCCGGAATGTACTTCCGGAGGTTTGGTATTCTTCCCATTTCTCTTATAGCGACAAGGTCAATCCCAACAGGAAATTCGTGCCTGCCTGCGGATAGAATCCTGCGCCTTCTACCGTGGTGACGGTACCGGGCGTGGTGAAGTCGTCGTCGTAGGTATAGAAATAACCGTTTGACTCGTATTCTTCATTAAAGAGATTGTTGACCAATAGGTTCAGTATGACTTTTTTGAAGATTTTTTTCGGGGTGAACGCATACGAGAGGTTGAGGTCGTTGACGAAATAGGCATCGAGTGCCGATGTTTCGGAATCGATGTTTCCCATGTATTGTTTCCCCACATACTTCGTCAGGAACGTAGCGGTCAGTGCTTTAATCGGTTGGAACGAAAGGGCATTGGCCGCCACTACCGACGGCGAGAACGCGATTTCTGTATTGCCCAGATTGGTCAGCACGCCATCGCGTCGGAAAAGGAAATCTTCGTTCCGGTTTTGGCTCAACGTTACGTTCGGACGAAGGCTCCATTTGTCGCTGAGAGGCAGCACCGCTTCTGCTTCTATTCCCAGACGATAGCTTTTTCCACTGTTGGCCCGAATGGGGTTGCCCACGTCATCAAGCGCTCCGGTCAGCACCAATTGGTCGTGGTAACGCATGTAGTAGGCGTTGAGGTTGAACTGCGCCTTGCCGGTGTAGCGCCAGCCGAGTTCGAAGTCGTCGAGACGTTCGGGGCGCGGACTTCCGTTTTCATAATCAGTACGGTTGGGTTCGCGATTGGCACGGCCATACGAGAGGTATACGCTGTTTTTTTCGTTGGCACGGAAGGTGACGCCGGCCTTCGGGTTGAAGAAATCAAACCGATCGCGCACGACCCTGGTTTCGTCGCTGTTGGCATCATACGAGACGCGACGGTATTGCAGGTCACCAAACAGGTTCCAGCCGTGGCCGAGGTCGTAATTGGCTTTGGCATACACGTTTCCGTCTTTTTTTACAGCTTCGTCATCATAAAACCGATAGCCATAGGAAGGAAGTACCACGTCGCGCGTCCACAGTATTTTACCGAAGTGAGCACCGTCATACTGGTTCCAGCCACCGCCGAGGGTTAGCTGCAGCGCATCGCCTTTGTATTGCCAGGATGAAACGATGCCGTAGAAGTCGTTGTCGAGCCATTTCTGGTTGATCATGTCGGTTTCCGCCGGTCCTGACCCAAAATCGATGGTTTCACCTACCTCATAGTTTTCATAGTAGCCTTTGCCTTTGGTAAGATGTAGGGCGACATGGCTCGTCCACCGATCGCTCCAGCTTTGGTTCCAGTGGAGTTGGTAGTGATCTTGTGTGTAGTTATCCGTTTGGTTGTCGTAGAACCGGGTGTTACCCGCGTCGTCGATATACATGCCCGCCGGATTGAACGTACGGTCGTTGTCGAGTTTCTCTGGATCTTCGAGTCCGTACCACGATTGATACGTCTTTTCGCTACCGCCGAATACCAGCGCTTTCACCAGCGTTCCCTTGTCGACGAAGGTCGTTTGCAGGAAATACGACCGCAGTCGCGAGGTGGCACGGTCAATGTAGCCGTCTGACGCGAGGTTTGACAGCCGCCCGGCCACTTCAACGTGGTCGTTGAGCAACCCAGTGCTGAACTGGACGGTGTGCTTACGAGAGTTGAAGCTGCCAAAGGAGTTCGAAATTTCGGCAAACGCCTTTTCACTGTACGAGTCGGTCAGCAGGTTCAGGCTGGCTCCGAAGGCGCCCGATCCATTGGTTGACGTTCCAACGCCCCGCTGCAATTGCAGGTTTTGTACCGATGATGCAAAATCGGGCATGTTCACCCAGAAGGTGCCGTGACTTTCAGCGTCGTTGTACGGAATGCCGTTAAGCGTGACATTGATGCGGGTGGCGTCGCTTCCGCGGACACGGATGCCGGTGTAGCCAAAACCGTTTCCGGCGTCGGATGTCGTGACGACCGATGGCAGGAACTGCATCAGCATGGGAATGTCCTGCCCCAGGTTGCGCGAGGCCATCTCCTGTTTCGACAGGTTGCTGAAGCTGACCGGCGTTTTGGCCGTTGCCCGAATTGAAGAGACCTGTACCTCGTCGAGTCCTTTGAGTGAATCGTTGGGTTTCTCCTGACTTTGACCCGAAGCAGAAACGGCCATCGCGAGGGCAAGGATCGCGTGAGGGATGGAAGAGGAAAGCCCGGAGCGAGGTACGAGCGAGGACTTGTAACGGACAGCCCGACGGCGGCCCGAGGGTAAAAAGTGAAGATCCGCCGAGGGTGATGGGCCGGCGGCACGCCCAAAAACAAAATGGAAAAGAGTTTTCATCCGTAAAAGATTACGAATAAAAGGGGCTATTATCCTTTGGTTAAACTTGAAAAATCCGCGACTGCGGCGTGCACTCCGGCAGTCGTAAGTCCCTTGGCAGCATTACCTGCCCAGGTTCGTCGGGTATAATCTCAGCCCTTGGTAGAGCACCCCTTTGAGACGACGCGAAAATACGGAGAAGAGTTGGTTTTTTTGCGTTCGCGGGTATTTTTTGACATTTGTTTAGTTGACACTGGCGTCGAGCATGGAAGAATTAACAAAATGTGCGGTTTTCCCGTACCGTCATGTCGAATTTTTTTGGTAGGGAATAGCATCGGCCCCTCCCCGAAGCCAAGCTACGATTTCCCGGCGACACCATTTTACGGGAAAACCGTAGAAATTGTTAAATGACGTAAGGATGGCAGGAAGCTGTTTTCTTCCATACATGA
>JAIXYI010000055.1 GCA_027490305.1 Flavobacteriaceae bacterium | reverse complement strand
TCGCCTCGACAAATTTGCACAATACGCCATTGCCGCCAGTGATGAAGCGATCAAAGACGCCGGCATCACACTCGAGAATTCAGACAAATACCGCATCGGCGTGATTTGGGGCGCGGGTATCGGCGGACTCGAGACCTTCCAGGAGGAAGTGATCTATTACGCCAAAGGCGACGGAACGCCGAAATTCAACCCGTTCTTTATCCCGAAAATGATCGCGGATATTGCACCGGCCCACATTTCGATGCGTAACGGCTATATGGGCCCCAACTATACCACGGTTTCGGCCTGTGCGTCTTCGGCTAACGCGCTGATTGACGCCTTTAACTACATCCGCCTCGGTATCTGTGACGTCATCGTTTCAGGAGGTTCGGAAGCGGCTGTCACGATTGCCGGTATGGGCGGCTTCAATTCGATGCATGCGCTTTCCACCCGCAACGATAGTCCGGAAACCGCTTCGCGTCCGTTTGATGCGACGCGCGACGGATTCGTGTTGGGCGAAGGGGCCGGTGCCTTGGTACTGGAAGAATACGAACACGCTAAGGCACGTGGCGCCAAGATATACTGTGAGGTAGGCGGCGGAGGGATGTCGTCGGACGCCTACCACCTTACCGCTCCGCATCCGGACGGTATCGGGGTCATGGCCGTTATGACGAACTGCCTGCGCGACGCCCACATGAAGCCGGAAGAAGTGGATCACATCAACACACACGGTACCTCTACGCCACTGGGAGATGTGGCCGAACTTAAGGCCATTAGTGCCATTTTCGGCGATCATGCAAAGAACATCAACATCAACTCGACCAAATCGATGACCGGACACCTGTTGGGTGCCGCCGGTGCCATCGAAGCGATCGCGTCGATACTTGCACTGCAACATGGTATCATTCCGCCGACCATCAATCATGAAGTAGTGGATGAAAACATCGACCCATCGCTCAACCTGACGCTTAACAAAGCACAGAAACGCGACATCCGGGTAGCGATGAGCAACACCTTCGGTTTTGGCGGACACAACGCCTGCGTGCTCTTTAAGAAGCTGGAAGACTGAGAAACATGCGCTTTCTGAGGAAAATAATAACCAAATCCCGTCCTAAGGAAGGCGGGATTTTTTTTGACCAAATCCGGGAGATTCTTGGCTTCCCGCCCCAAAACCTCGACCATTATCGCACGGCCTTCACCCATCGCTCGGCGAATAAGACCGACGACAAAGGGAATGCGATCAGCTACGAGCGACTTGAGTTTTTAGGGGATGCCATGCTCGGTTCGGTGATTGCCGCCCACCTCTATCGGGAAGTACCCGCCGGAGACGAAGGCTACCTGACGAAAATGCGATCCAAGATCGTGAGTCGCGAGCACCTCAACGAATTGGGTCGCGACCTTGGCCTGATCCGGTTTGTGGAAAGCAAGGTGTCACCCCAACATTTTGGCGACAACATCCACGGCAACCTGTTTGAAGCCCTTATCGGCGCCATTTATCTTGACCACGACTATGCCCATTGCGAATCTTTCATCCACCAACGGGTGATCATCCCGTATGTCGATATCGCGCGGCTTGAAGGAAAGGTCATCAGTTATAAAAGCCTACTGATTGAATGGTGCCAGAAAGAGAAGAAGACCTTCTATTATGACGTCTTCGAAGACAACAATAGCAACGGCGAACGTTTTTTTGGTGTAAAACTGTCAATCGACGGAAAAGTGGTGGCCAGAGCGAGGGCCGTTTCGAAGAAGAAAGCCGAAGAGAAGGCTTCCCAACGCGGCTATTTTGCGTTACAGAATAAAATTAACTTAAAATAGCACGGAATCGCCAAAACTACATCGATTTCGTTGATTATTAACCACCTCGTAACGCTAACGGTTGTCTTTTCTCGTTTAGAAATAGTATCTTTACGACTTATTCCGGAACTAACTGAATGGCCGTCCATAAACTGCATTTTGACGATTTCGAGGAGGTTGACTACGACCTCATCGCTATCCATACCGCACTTGAAGACTACCGGCTGGCGTATTTCCTGAACCAGCACCTTCCGGTACTTTTTCGCAAGAACCAAGACGAAATCACGATCTCTTCGAAAGAAGGACACTCCTGGTTCTCGCGTTTTACCTATGAAGAAGCCGAGGCTGAAACCAGTTGGAACCTGGTGAGCAACAAAAACGAGGTCATTCCCGATTCGACCGCCCCACAAGACGGGTTGTTCGGATCTATGGGCCCCGTAGCATCAAAAGTATGGCTGTTGCCGGAGTTCCGGAAAGTCGATTATTTCCTAAAGATCGAAAATGGCCCGATGCCGATCCCTGAAGTGGCGGCCCGTATCCATGCCATCGATCGTATTTCGGCCGTTTACAGTGTAGACGCCGCTACCGTAAAATCAAAGCACAATCTAATTTTCTGATACAAAATGCCAACGAACAAAAAGTCGAAGATCGTCGCTACGCTCGGACCTGCCTGTAGCACCCGTGAAGTGCTCAAAGACATGATCGATGCAGGCGTTAACGTCTTCCGGATCAACTTTTCGCATGCCGATTATGATGATGTAAAACAGAAGATCGACCTCATCCGTGGACTTAACGAGGAGTTCGGCTACCACACCGGCATTCTCGCCGATTTGCAAGGACCCAAACTACGTGTCGGCGTGATGCAGGAAGACGTAGTGGTAAAAGCAGGCGACCACATCACCTTCACGACCGCCGAGGACATCCCGGGTACGGCTGAAAAGGTTTATATGAACTACAAAGAATTCCCACGGGACGTAAACCCCGGGGAGCGCATCCTCCTCGACGACGGTAAACTGATCTTTGAGGCCGTTTCCACCAACGGAACGACCGAGGTAGTTGCCAAAGTCGTACAGGGTGGACCGCTGAAATCGAAGAAAGGTGTCAACCTGCCGAATACCAAGGTATCGCTTCCGGCGCTGACCAAGAAAGACATCCGTGACGCGTTGTTCGCAATCAGCGAAAAGGTGGATTGGATTGCGCTCTCGTTCGTTCGTACGCCGAAAGATTTGCAGGAATTACAGGAGCTGATCAAAGAGAACTCGGAGCATAAAATTCCAATCGTCGCCAAAATCGAAAAGCCGGAGGCGGTTGAAAACAT
>JAIXYI010000072.1 GCA_027490305.1 Flavobacteriaceae bacterium | reverse complement strand
TGATCCGACCGATGATACCATCGACTATACACCGAATGCAAACTTCAACGGAACTGATACACTGACCTACCAGATAGCGGACGGGAACGGTGATACCGATACGGCAGTTGTGACCATTAACGTGGCTCCGGACGCTCCAACAGCGGACGTACCGACGGCGAACGATGATACCATCGCTGGTAATGAGGATACCCCTCAGAACCTGGTGGTACTGACAAACGATAACTTCGGTGGCGACGGACCATCAACAGGTACGATCACTATCACGGTAGCTCCGGCAAACGGATCTGCTACAGTGAACGATGGCGGCACGCCGAATGATCCGACCGATGATACCATCGACTACACACCAAATGCGAACTTCAACGGCACTGATACACTGACCTACCAGATAGCCGATGCCAACGGTGATACCGATACAGCGGTTGTGACCATTAACGTGGCTCCGGACGCTCCGACAGCGGACGTACCTGTGGCTGTCAACGATACGGCTACAGTAGGAGAGGGCTTTGCAGTTACTATCTCCGTATTGGCTAACGACACATTCGGTGGCGACGGACCTTCAACAGGAACCATTACTATCGCTTCACCGGCAGCAAATGGCGCGGTAGCTATAGACGTAAACTTCACCCCTAATGATCCGTCTGATGATAAGATCGTATATGTTCCGAATCCGAACTTCAATGGTGTGGATACATTCCAGTACACCATCCGGGATTCGAATGGCGATACTTCGACGGCCACGGTAACTGTAACCGTTATTCCGGATAATCCGGCAATCGATCAGCCATCTGCGGTTAATGATACGGCAGTTACGAATGAAGACACGTCTGTCAACATCAATGTGTTGATCAACGATACATTCGGTGGTGATGGTCCAGGTGTCGGCCCGATTGTCGTAACGCAGGGTGCAAATGGAACCGTAACCGTCAATACGAACGGAACTCCATTTAATCCAACGGATGATACCGTTACGTATACGCCTAACACGAACTTCAACGGAGTGGATACTTTCACGTATACTATTGCAGACAGCGACGGACAAACCGCTACTGCGACAGTAACTGTGACTGTGATTCCAGACAACCCAACATTCGACACACCAACGGCTTCTGCGGATGTGGCGGCTGTGGCTGAAGACACATCTGTTGTCATCAATGTAACAGCGAATGACAACTTCGGTGGTGACGGACCTTCGTCCTCTCCAATTGTGTTGGCATCGAACCCGGCGAATGGTGTAGCAGTCGTAAATACGAATGGCACACCAAATAACCCGACCGACGATACCATTACCTATACACCGAATCCGAACTTCAACGGGGTGGATAGCTTCACCTATACTATTGCGGATGCGGACGGACAAACGTCTACCGCTACTGTAACGGTAACAGTGACGCCAGACAACCCAACTCAGGATGCGCCAGTAGCGGTTGACGATACGGCTACAATCGCAGAGGATACATCGGTAACTGTATCGGTTCTCACCAATGATAACTTCGGAGGTGACGGCGCAGCACCAAGTGCTATTGTCGTAGCTACACAACCATCGAATGGTGTGGCAACCGTGAACACGAATGGAACGCCGTTTAATTCAGCGGATGATACTATCACGTATACACCTGATGCGAACTTTAACGGTACTGACACGTTCACGTACACCATCGCTGATACAGACGGACAAACGTCAACAGCCACGGTAACCATCACAGTAACTCCGGATAATCCAGTAGTGGATGCGCCGGTAGCAAACAACGATGTGGTAACCGTTCAGGAGAACACTCCTATACTGATCAATGTTCTCGTCAACGATACGTTCGGTGGCGACGGACCAAATGTGGGTGCTATCCAAGTGACACAGCCTGCAAATGGAACTGTGGTAGTGAATGATGGCGGAACACCGAATGATCCTACGGATGATACGGTTACGTACACGCCGAATACCGACTTTAACGGTGTGGATACCTTTACGTATACGATTAGTGATGCAGATGGACAAACGTCTACTGCAACCGTTACCGTAACTGTAACGCCAGACGATCCAAACGCCGACTTCCCAGTTGCGCAGCCGGATACAGTTTCTACACCGGAAGATGTTGCCGTCTCTATACCAGTCCTCGTGAACGATACGTTCGGTGGCGACGGTCCTGGTGTAGGTCCAATTCAGGTGACACAACCTACCAACGGTACGGTGGTTGTCAACAACAACGGCACACCAAATAATCCGACTGACGATAGCGTCACGTACACGCCGAATCCGAATTTCAACGGAAATGATACGTTCACGTACACTATCGCGGATGCCGACGGACAGACGTCAACCACTACGGTAACCGTAACGGTGACTCCGGATCCGACCACTACGGACTTCCCAACCGCTGGAAACGATGCAGTGACTATTGCAGAAGATACTACGGTTGCTATTGATGTTCTGGTGAATGATAACTTCGGTGGTGACGGACCTTCGAACGGACCAATCGTGATTGCTACCACACCAGTTAATGGTACGGCTACGGTCAACGATAACGGAACGCCAAACGATCCGACCGACGATACGATAACGTATACACCAAATCCGAATTTCAATGGATTCGATACGTTCACGTATACCATTTCGGATGCTGACGGACAAACAGCTACAGCTACGGTGACCATCGATGTAACGGCAGATAATCCGTTGAACGATGCACCTAACGCAGTGGATGATAGTGTGACGTTGGCGGAAGACACGCAGATAAACATCGATGTCCTTACGAACGACTCGTTTGGAGGTGATGGTCCGGCTTCAGGTGCCATCGCGATTGCGACTGCTCCTGCAAATGGTATCGCAGTTGTTCTCAACCAGGGAACACCAAACGATCCTACGGACGATACCATCACATACATCCCGAACAGTAACTTTAACGGAACCGATAGCTTCACGTATACCATTACAGATGCCGACGGCCAAACGTCAACTGCTACTGTGACTATCAACGTAACGGCTGATAATCCAACCCTTGATAGACCGGATGCGAATGATGATACGGTATCGACACCAGAAGACACCGCTATCGTAATTGATGTGTTGACAAACGACAGCTTCGGTGGCGACGGACCTTTCAACGGACCAATCGTAATCGCGACACTTCCATCCAATGGCACTGTTGTGGTGAACGATGGTGGTACGCCGAACGATCCGACCGATGATACCATCACGTATACACCGGCTCCGAACTTCAATGGTGCTGATACGTTCACGTATACTATTGCGGATGCCGACGGCCAAACGTCTACCGCTACTGTGAACATTGCAGTGACACCAGACAACCCGACGAACGATGCACCAACAGCGGTGGATGACTTTGTGAATGTTACGGAAGGCAACAACGTGAACATCCAGGTGTTGGCGAACGACAACTTCGGAGGCGACGGTCCATCGAATGGTGCGATCTTCGTAACGACGGTTCCGTCCAACGGGGTGGCTACGGTCAACCTTAACGGAACGCCGTTCAACCCAACGGATGACTTCATCACGTATATCCCGGCAGCAGGTTACAACGGACCAGACAGCTTCACGTATTCAATTGAAGATGCAGACGGACAATTGTCTACTGCAACGGTCTTCATCAACGTGACGCCGAACGATCCGAATGCCGATACGCCGTCTGCTATCAATGATAATGTGACGACGCTGGAGGACACGCCGATTACAGTAAACGTACTTGCAAACGACTCGTTCGGTCTTGACGGACCATCAGTGGGTGCTATTGTACTTCAGTCGACTCCAACAAACGGAACGGCAGTGGTGAATACAAACGGCACGCCAAATGATCCGACTGACGATACGATCACGTATACACCTGACGCGAACTATAATGGCTTCGACACCTTCAATTATACAATTGAAGATGGTAATGGTAATACTGCTACGGCTTCGGTGAACATTACAATCACACCGGATGCTCCTACAACTGACGCACCATTGGCTGCAAATGATACGGCTACAACCGATGAAGAGACACCAATCACAATCAACGTGCTGGTGAACGACGACTTCGGTGGCGACGGGCCGTCTAACGGTGCAATCGCAATCGCGACAGCTCCTGCAAATGGGGTGGCGGTTGTGAATGTAAACGGTACGCCGAATAACCCAACTGACGATACGATTACGTATACGCCGGGCGCGAACTTCAGTGGTACGGATAGCTTCACCTATACGATTGCGGATGCGGATGGACAAACATCTACAGCTACCGTAAACATCACGGTGACGCCGAATGATCCGACGCTCGATACACCGGATGCCAACAACGATGTGGTCAGCACAACGGAAGATGTCGCGCTCAATATTCCGGTATTGGTGAACGATGACTTCGGTGGCGACGGACCTTCGAACGGACCAATCGTCATCCTTACGGCACCTACCAATGGTACGGCTGTAGTAAATGATGGTGGAACGCCGAACGATCCGACGGATGATACCATCGATTACACACCGAATCCGAACTTCCACGGCAGTGATCTCCTGACCTATCAGATTGCGGATGCAGACGGACAAACGTCTACCGCTACTGTGATTATCACGGTGATTCCAGACGCCGATACAGCGGATGCTCCTGTGGCAGTCAACGATACAGCTACGGTAACAGAAGACACGTCTGTGACTATCCCTGTATTGGTGAACGATACCTTCGGTGGCGACGGTCCATTCTCTGGTCCGATCATCGTGGCAACACAACCAACGAACGGTACCGCAACGGTTAATAATGGCGGTACACCGAATAACCCAACGGATGATACGATTGTGTATACACCGAATCCGAACTATAACGGACCGGATAGTTTCACCTACACCATCCTGGATGCTGACGGTCAAGCGTCTACCGCTACTGTGACCATCAACGTCACACCGGATAATCCGCTTACGGATGCTCCTGTGGCGGTGAACGATGCGGCAACGACGCTCGAAGACACACCTGTAACCGTGACGGTACTGGCTAACGATACCTTCGGTGGCGACGGTCCGTCGACTACGGCAGTCGTAATAGCGACGCAGCCAAGTAACGGTGTGGCTACTGTAAATGTCAATGGTACGCCAAACGATCCGACTGATGACACGATTACGTATACGCCGAACGCGAACTTCTTCGGAAATGACAGCTTCACGTATACTATCGCGGATGCTGACGGACAAACGTCTACTGCAACAGTGAACATCGTCATTACATCTGACACAACCGATGTGCCAAATGCAGTTGACGATACGGCCTCGACTCCGCAGGATGCTGGAATCGTGATCAACGTCTTGACAAACGACAGTTTCGGTGGTGACGGAGCAGGAAATGTAGCCGTAATCGTCACGGTTCCTGCCGTAAACGGTACCGCTGTAGTCAATACGCAGGGAACCCTGTCACCAGTGGATGATACCATCACGTATACACCGAATGCCGGTTACGTAGGCACAGACGTCTTTACGTACCAGATTACGGATGCTAACGGTGATTTCGATACAGCTATCGTAACAATAGTGATCTCGGCAACCAACCAATTGCCGGTGGCGTCTAATGACACTGCGAGCACGCAGGAAGACACGCCAGTGGTGATTAACGTATTGGCAAATGACACGTTTGGTGGCGACGGTCCTTCAACAGGTGCTATCCAAGTGGCAACACAGCCGCTCCACGGAACGGCCACGGTCAACGACAACGGCACACCAAACGATCCGACCGATGATACGATTACGTATGCTCCAGCGGCCAACTACAACGGCCCTGACAGCTTCACGTATACGATTACGGACTCAAACGGCGACACGTCTACGGCTACGGTAACGATCACGAATGTGGTTTCGGTCAACGACCTTCCGATAGCTGCTGATGACAGTGTGACGACCAATGAAGACACACCGATTACAATCAACGTGTTGGCGAACGATACGTTCGGCGGTGACGGACCGAACTTCGGTGCCATCATCCTGACAACGCTTCCAACGAATGGATCTGTGGTAGTGAATACCAACGGCACTCCGGCCAACCCTGCGGATGATACGATGGTGTATACTCCGGCTGCAAACTTCAATGGGGTAGATACGTTTACGTATACCATTGTGGATGCGAATGGAGATGTCTCAACGGCTACTGTGACCATTAATGTTCTTCCGGATACGGCAATCGATGCGGTCAATGATACTGCTGGCCCGATTGCAGGTGTGAACCAAGCGGTTACTGTACTGAACGTACTGGGTAATGATACGCTTGACGGAGCAGGTGCAACAGTGGCTACTGTTGTCATCACAGAGACTGTGGCGGATCCTACCGGTAATATGACAATCGGTGCGAACGGCGATGTTTCCATCGCGCCTAACACGCCGTCTGGAACGTACACACTCACGTACCAGATTTGCGAAATCGCGAATCCAGGTGTATGTGATACTGCGGTTGTAACAGTTGACGTCGTGACACCGACCATGACGGTGAATGCCAGCAGCTTCTGTTTAAACAATGCACCTTACGTGACGTATACCGTTACCCCAGACAACTTCAGCACATCAAACACGCTGACAGTAACATGGGTTGACAGTGCGAACAACGTCGTGGCAACACAAACAGGTCTTCCATTGAGCGGACAGTTGTTGTGGCCAGGTGCTGTAGTAGACGGTGCTAATAATGCCATCGATTGGCCAGGCTGGATCTTTACAGGTACGGAATGGATAGAAGGTGCCGACGGTTTCGAATTGACGCGACCGCAGGTAACAATGGTATTCTCATTGAACCCGACCGTTTCGGTTGTGGTAGACTATCCGGCTGCTACTTCTGGATGTAAGTCCGCTCCGGACACGCAACCGACTGCAGTTAACGATAACGCTCAGACCAACGAAGACGAAGCGGTTACGGTGGATGTATTGGCAAATGATTCGTTCGGTGCGGACGGACCAAATACAGGTACAATCTTCGTCGCATCGCAACCAGCCAATGGTGCCGCAGTGCTCGAAGACAACGGTACGCCGAACGATCCTACCGACGATGCGATCACGTATACACCGGCTGCGAACTTCTGTGGTACAGACAGCTTCACGTACACGATACTCGATGCTGACGGTGACGCCGCAACGGCTACAGTGAACGTAACGGTTATTTGTGTGAACGAGTTCCCGAACGCGCAGCCTGACACAGTCGTGACAGATGAGGATACTACTAAAGTCATCAATGTCCTCGTAAACGATAGCTTCGGTAACGACGGTCCATCTACGACACCGATCGTAATAGCTACGGCACCATCGAATGGTACGGCTACCGTTGATGATAACGGAACGCCGAACAACCCAACCGATGATACGATAACGTATGTTCCGGCTGCGAACTACTGTGGTGGTGATCAGTTCACGTATACGATTGCAGATAGCAACGGTGACCTTTCAACGACTACAGTAACCGTTACGGTGAACTGTATCAATGAGTTCCCAGTTGCGAATGGTGACTTCGTAACAACAGACGAGGATACTGCGATTACGGTTAGTGTATTGCCGAACGACGACTTCGGTGGAGACGGTCCATCTGCAACACCAATCGTGGTGGCGACGCAACCGTTGAATGGTACCGCCGTCGTGAATGACGCGGGCACACCGAACGATCCAACGGATGACGCAATCGTCTATACGCCAGATGCAAATTACTGCGGATTGGATGTATTTACCTACACCATCGCTGACAGTAATGGCGATACGGCTACTGCTACGGTTAACGTCACCGTAAACTGTGTAGGCGAACAGCCAACAGCAGTAGACGATACTGTAACGACACCTGAAGACACGGCGATTTCGATCAACGTGTTGGCGAACGATACCTTCGGTGGAGACGGTCCGAATGTCGGAACCATCATCGTGGCGACACAGCCTTCGAACGGTACAGCGGTATTGAACGACAACAGCACGCCGAACGATCCGACCGACGACACGATTACGTATACGCCGGCTGCGAACTTCTGCGGTGCGGTCGATACCTTCACGTACACCATACTTGATGCGGATGGCCAGTCGTCGACTGCTACTGTTACAGTCAATGTGACCTGCGAGGATGAATTCCCAAGTGCGGTTGCAGACACTGCTACGACAGACGAGGATACTCCGGTAACCGTAACAGTTCTGACGAACGACAGTTTCGGTGGTGACGGACCTTCGGCAACCGCTATTGTAATCGCGACAGCTCCGGCTAACGGCACGGTTGTAGTGAATGATAACGGAACACCGACGAATCCAACCGATGATACGGTAACGTATACGCCTGCTGCGAACTTCTGTGGAACCGATACCTTCACGTATACGATTGCTGACGCCGACGGTGATGTTTCTACTGCAACGGTTACAGTTACTGTGACCTGTGTAGACGATGCACCGGTTGCGGCTAATGACAACGTAACGACTAACGAAGATGTAGCAGTACTGATCCCAGTATTGGCGAACGATACCTTCGGTGGTGATGGTCCGGTAGTAGGAGCTATTGTTCTTGCATCGTCTCCGACGAACGGAACAGTAGCATTGAACGACGGTGGTACGCCGGATGATCCGACGGATGACACGTTCACGTATACTCCGAACCCGAACTACAACGGTAACGATAGCTTCACGTATACCATCACGGATGCGGACGGCGACTCGTCAACGGCAACGGTGTTCATCGTAGTCACACCAGTTGACGACCAGCCGGTTGCCACGGATGATACGGCGTCTACAACAGAGGATACGCCGGTAGCGATCAACGTACTCGCGAACGATACGTTCGGTGGCGACGGTCCGAATGTCGGTACAATCATTGTAGCCACACAACCTGCAAACGGCTCAGCTACGCTGAACAACAACGGAACGCCTGCCGATCCGACCGACGATACGATTACGTATACGCCGAACACAGGCTACTTCGGTGGTGACAGCTTCACGTATACGATTATCGATGCAGACGGCGATACGTCAACGGCTACAGTGACCATTACGGTGGGTAACACGCCAGAGCCGGCACTTGAGTTGATCAAGGCAGGTGTCTTTGTAAACGATGGCAATGCCGATGGTATACCGAATGCAGGTGAAACCGTTCACTATTCGTTCGTTGTGACGAATACGGGTGATGTGACGGTAGATAATATTGTGATTAATGACGCCACAATCGGCGTGGTTGGACTTGTCGTAACGCCATCATCATTGGCTCCTGGCCAAGTGGGTATAGCAGAAGCTGACTATGCGATCACCCAGGCAAATATCGATGCAGGCCAGATTGTCAACTCGGCTACCGTCGAGGGTGATACAGGCGGAACTCCGGTAACCGACATTTCCGATAACGACGGAACGGGTGAAAGCGATCCGACCATCACGCCGCTGCAACAGGTACGTGATATCGTAGTAATCAAGACCGGTGCTAAAGTCGACGAAGACGGCGACGGTATCTACGAAGCAGGTGAACACATCACGTGGACGTTTGCGATCACCAACACGGGCAACACAACGGTGGAAAACCTGAAATTGTACGATGCGTTACTCGCGATCAACGGTGCAGACATTACCGCATCGCTGGCTCCGGGTGTCACGTATAACTTCTCACTCGATATGGACATCACCCAGGCGATGATCAACTCCGGCAGCATTTGCAACTCAGCGAGTGTGGTAGGTAGCGACGACGTAGGTGACGTATCCGACAACGACGGTATCGGTACCAGCGATCCGACGTGTGTGCCGCTGTTGCCACAAGGCGAACTTACCCTTGTTAAGACAGCCGTGTTCGTAGCGGATGGTGCAAACGGTCACATCGACTATACATTCACGCTGACCAACAGCGGAAACGTAACAGTGAATACGCTGACCCTGACCGACGACTTGTTGGGCATCACCAACCAGCCGATCTCGCCAAGCACGCTTGAGCCAGGCCAGACCGCGACGTTCACAGTGCCGTCCTATAACGTAACCGACGAAGACTTGATCGCAGGCAATGTCATCAACTGTGCATCCGTAAGCGGTGTGGCAGCGATCGGCGGAGCGGTAGTCAGCGATCTTTCTGACGACGGCGATGCGACCAACGGTGAGGATAACTGTACGATCACGACGCTTGTTCAGACTAGTCAAATCGCGGTCGTGAAACAGGGAACATTCATGGATGAGAACGGTAACGAGTACGCTGAGCCTGGCGAGACCATCAGCTATGTGTTTACTGTGACCAACACCGGTGACACCACATTGGTAAGCGTTGAGCTGACCGATACAACGGTACCGGTTGACTTCGATTCGGCTCCTGGTATCCAGAGCACCATTTCTATCGGCACATTGTTGCCGGGTGAATCGGTTCAGGTTACAGGCAGCTACATACTGACGGAAGCCGATATCGAACTCGGCCAGGTTGTCAACCAGGCGAGCGTAAGAGGTCTTGGACCGAATGGGGAGGAAGTATCGGATGTGTCTGATGGTTCGGATAACAACCTCGACAACCCAACCGTAACGCCGCTGCCAGTTGCTCCATGTACGGTAGTTGTAAACAACCTCGTGTATGTAGGCGGTATGCCGGGTGCAACAGGTTACGACTTCGAACACCTGCAGATCGACGGACTGACTTGTTATTCTGATATCTCGATTGAAATCTACAACCGTTGGGGTGTCTTGGTATACGAAACCAAGGATTACAACAACCTGGATAAAGCTTTCCGCGGATACTCTGCCGGACGTGTGACAATCAGCAGTTCAGATCCGTTGCCAGAAGGAACGTATTTCTATATCCTGAGATATAAGGACGGAAATAATGGCAGGGAGAAAACAGGTTTCTTACATTTAACCCGATAAAAACTTAATTCCGGGAGGTCGTAGGGCCTCCCGGGTTAAACAACGTACATATGAGAACACGAATCGTGATTTTTACCCTGATGCTCACAGGTTGCATCTACGCCCAACAGGATCCGCAGTATACACAGTATATGTATAACACGGTGAACGTCAACCCGGCGTATGCAGGTTCAAGGGGTGTACTGAGTGCTTTCGCCCTCCACCGTGCCCAATGGGTCGGTCTTGACGGGGCGCCTGTCACTAATAACGTTTCCATCCATACGCCGATTGCGAACAGCAAAATCGGACTCGGCCTGTCGGTCGTTAACGATGAAATCGGTATTTCGGAGGAGAACGATATCGCGGCGGATGTGTCGTATACCATCCGTACGGGTAACGAGTGGAAGATGTCATTTGGTCTGAAAGCCAGTGCGAATCTCCTTAATGTCGATTTTACGAAGTTGACGGTTCCCCCCGGTACGACCTTGCCACAAAATGTAGACAACCGCTTTACCCCAAACATTGGCGCGGGTATCTATTGGCATTCCGACCAAACCTATTTTGGTCTCTCGATTCCGCATATGTTGGAAACCAAGCATTACGAAAACAACACCACCTCAGTGGCAAGTGAGAAAATGCACGTCTACTTTATAGCGGGTCGTGTGTTTGACCTCAATGAAACCATCAAATTCAAGCCCGCACTCTTGACGAAAATCGTAAACGGAGCGCCGTTGCAGGTCGACCTTTCGGGGAACTTTATGTTCAATGATCGATTTGTGGCGGGTGTGGCCTATCGATGGGATGCGGCTTTCAGTGCGATGGCGGGCTTCCAGATCACGGATTCCTGGTTCCTCGGATATGGTTATGATATGGAGACAACGCGTCTGGCGAACTACAATTCCGGATCACATGAGATTTTCCTGAGGTTCGAACTATTCAAAAATTACGACCGTGTCATTTCGCCTCGCTTCTTCTAACGCAAAATCCACAGACATGAAATTAAGACCGATATTCCTGCTGATTGCCTTCAGCCTTGTTTCCGGAGGTGCTTTCGCCCAAAAGAAAGCCGCCCTGAAAAAAGGGGAGGATCGCTATGAGGATTACGCCTATGTGGATGTAATCAAGATTTACGAGCGGATCGCGGCGAAAGGATATAAAGACGAGCGGATGTTCCAGAAGTTGGGCAACGCGTATTTCTTTAATGCGGATTATGAAAAAGCAGAGCCGATTTACCGGGAGCTTTTCACGATGAATCCGAACCAAAGGCCTGAGTATTACTACCGCTATTCGCAGGCACTTAAGTCGGCCGGAAAGTATGAAGAAGCCGATAAAATGCTCGAGAAGTTCAATGAACTCGCAGGCAATGACCAGCGGGCCGTCAATTTCCGTGACAATCGCAACTACCTGGAAATCATAAAACTGAATTCGAAACGGTTTTACATCGAAGACGCAGGTGTAAACTCAGAGTACTCCGATTATGGCTCGGCTTTGATGGGCAACCAACTCGTATTCGCCACAGCGCGCGATACCGGAGGCATCTCGAAGCGTCGCCACAGTTGGAATTACAAGAACTTTACCAACCTCTATGGGGCGGATACGAAAGGCGATTTCGACTCGATTCCGGGCAAACCGTATCGTTTCTCAAAAGAAATCAATACGAAGTTTCACGAGGCATCGCCGGTTTTCACGAAAGACGGCAATACGATGTATTTCACGCGCAACAACTACTACGCGGGGCGTCAGGGAACCGATCGTTTCAAAATCACACGCCTCAAGTTGTACCGCGCGTCTTTCGTTAATGGAGCGTGGGGGAATGTTATTGAGTTGCCGTTCGACAGTCCGGAATACAGCACCGCACACCCTGCATTGAGTCCGGATGAAAAAACGCTTTATTTCGCATCTGACATGCCGGGTTCACTCGGGGATTCGGATCTTTACAAAGTAGCAATCAACGACGATGGCAGTTTCGGAACACCGGTCAACCTCGGACCTGGAATCAATACGCCGGGTCGTGAGACGTTTCCGTTCATGTCGGATGAAAGTGAACTGTATTTTGCTTCTGACGGGCATCCCGGTCTCGGTGGACTCGACGTTTTCGTAGCGCGCCTGCGGTCTGACGGTACCTTCCGTGCTGCACAGAACCTCGGACAGCCGCTGAACAGCCGTCGTGACGATTTTGCCTACATCATCAACACCAAAACCAGAACCGGCTATTTTACGTCGAACCGCGATGGTGGAAAAGGATTCGATGATATCTATAAGTTCACCGAGTTGCGTAAACTGAACTGCGAGCAGTTGATCGAAGGAGTCATACGCGACAGCGATTCCAACGAGCCGATTGCCGATGCGCAGGTGACGCTTTTCGATGCTGAGATGGAGAAAATCAAAACCGTCAACACCGATGCCAAGGGTTATTATAACCTGGGAACGGTCGATTGCGAGTCGAAAGTCTACGTGCGTGCCGACAAAGTGGATTACGAAACCACCGAAATGCCGTTCGAACTACCGAAGAACGGCGGAAACACCTATCTCCCGCTTACCATCAAGAAACGTTTCGTGAAGATCGAAGAAGGAACCGATCTTGCGGAGCCTGATGTGCTTGATATCCCGACGATCTACTTCGACCTTGATAAGTGGAACATTCGTAAGGATGCCGCGTTCCAGTTGGAGAAAATCCTGGCGGTGTTGAACCAGTATCCTACTATGCGTATCGATGTTCGCTCGCACACCGACAGCCGTCAGACACACGAATACAACCAACGCCTTTCCGATCGCCGTGCTAAGTCAACCATTGCCTGGTTGGTGCGTAACGGTATCGATCCGAAACGACTTACCGGTCGCGGATACGGCGAGACCCAACTGGTCAATAAATGTGCCGATGGCGTAAAATGTACGGAGGCAGAACACCAGATGAACCGTCGTAGTCAGTTCATCGTCGTTGAATTTTAATTGAAACTTGAAATAGAGAGACCTGGTTTTTGACGAAAGAAACGTCGGAAACCAGGTTTTCTTTTCCGTCCTTGATTATGATAAAGCATTTTCTCGTTTGGATCGTTTTGGCGTCGGGGGTGGTGAGCGCCCAAAACGCGCGCCTCGACGCAGCGGATAAAAAATACAACGATTATTCCTATTTCGATGCCATCGAACTCTATGAGAAAGTGGCGGCAAAAGGCTATAAATCACCTGAATTGTTCGAGAAATTGGCCGATTCGTATTACTTCAATGCCGACTTTACCAAGGCCGCGCAATGGTACCGGCAATTGTTCATTTTAGGCGTAGCGCCTGACTCTAAGTACTATTTCCGATATGCACAGTCGCTGAAATCGATTGGGCGGTATGCCAGTTCCGATTCCATCATGACACTCTTTTCGCAGAAAGTCAATGGCGACCGACGAGCCGAGCTTTTCGCAACCCAGAAAGACTACCTCAAACGGATCGCGCGTAACTCGGGTCGGTTCAATATCGTAAATGCCGGCATTAATTCGCCCTACTCAGATTACGGTACCGCCTTTTTTGGGGATGAATTGGTTTTCGCCACAGCGCGCGACACGGGCGGCCCGGCCAGTCGAAAGATGAAATGGACCGGCGAGGCATTCAGTCAACTATATGCCGCCAAAGCAAAGGTAGATGGCGGTTTTTCCAATCCCGAACCCTTCTCAAAAGACGTCAATACGAGGTTCAACGAGTCGACGGCGGCCTTTGCCAAGGATAAAAAAACCATGTACTTCACCCGAAACAACTTTGCCGATGGTGAAAAGGGGACCAGTAAGGAGAAGACGACTCTATTGAAAATCTACAAAGCGACGTTTGATGGAGTGGGGTGGACCGACGTGGAGGAACTGCCCTTCAACAGCGATGATTTCAGTTGTGCACACCCCGCATTGTCGCCCGATGACCGCACGCTCTATTTTGCGTCCGACCGACCTGGCACGCGAGGTGATTCCGATATCTTCAAGGTGACAATCAACCGCGATGGTACGTTTGGAGAACCCATTAATTTAGGGGAAGACATCAACACAGAGGCGCGTGAAACCTTTCCTTTTGTTTCGGATGATGGCGAGTTGTATTTCGCGTCGGAGGGACATCCTGGGTTGGGTGGACTCGATGTTTTCGTGGCGACGCCCGACGAATCCGGGCATTACAACGTAGAGAATCTCGGCGAACCCGCGAATACACCTTTCGATGATTTTGCCTTCATGATCGATAGCAAAAGCCGGAACGGTTTCCTCAGTTCGAATCGCCCGAAGGGCATGGGGTCTGATGATATTTATCGCTTTACCGAAACCCGCAAGATTGTCTGCGAGCAGGCATTGGCGGGGCACGTGGTGGATATTGAGACCGGTGATTTCCTTGTTGACGCGCAGGTAACGCTCTTCGATGAGAACTTTACCATGCTTACCCAGCAATATGCCGCCGAGTTCGGAGCCTTTAGTTTCCAGGTGAAGTGCGGGAAGAAATACTACCTCCGCGCCACCAAACTCCATTTCGAGACCAAGGAAATCGAGATTGTCATTCCGGAAGAAGTAGGAAAAACGGAAGCGAATCTGGAACTCGAGAAACGAAAACGACGTTTCAAGGAAGGCGACGATGTGGCGAAAGTGCTCAATATCCCGGAAGTCAAATTCGATACCGACAAGTCAGACATCCGACCTGATGCCGCGTTGGAACTGGAGAAAGTATACAACCTCATGCAGCAATATCCGCTGATGCGCATCGAAATCCGGTCACATACCGACAGCCGTGCGCCCAAAACCTATAACCAACAACTCTCGGATCGGCGGGCGAAGTCGACCATGGCCTGGCTGCAAAAACGCGGTATCGCTTCCTTCCGATTGGCCGCGAAAGGCTTTGGGGAAAGTCGTCTGGTCAACCGATGCGCCGACGGTGTTGACTGTTCCGAAGCCGAACACCAGCAGAACCGACGGAGCGAGTTTATCGTGACAAAAATGTGACGCGTCGACAGTCGCTTTGTCAATCTTTTTAATATTGTGTTAATACTAAGCAGGAATCTTGCACAGCCGGGCCGAATTGTTAATTTTGTTCGGCTTTTCCGGGTCCGGACGGCCTATGCTGCCGGTCTCAAAAAGCCTGACAAAACTGATTTATCTGCATCCTGAAATGAAAAAACTGTTCTTAGGATTGCTGTTCTGCGCAGGCCTCGCCGCGTACGGACAGTCCGTAAAGAAAGAGGTGCTCTTTACCATCGACGGCAAGCCGTTCTATACCGATGAATTCGCCCGGGTATACAAAAAGAACCTCGACCTCGTCAAGGACGAATCCCAAAAAGACCTTGACCAGTATCTCGAGCTTTTCATCGGATACAAATTGAAGATCACCAAAGCGTATCGCCAGAACCTTCAGGACAATCCGAAGTACCAGGCGGAGCTGAAGACCTATCGCAACCAACTCGCCAAAAACTACCTTACCGATTCCAAGGTGACTAACGAGTTGATGCAGGAGGCCTACGACCGCTACCTCAAGGAAATCAAGGCGGCGCACATCCTTATCCTGGTGGATGAGAACGCGACGCCGGCCGATACACTCAAGGCGTACAAGCAAATTCAGGACATCCGCAAACGCGCGCTTGCCGGGGAAGACTTTGGAAAACTGGCACAGGAATCCTCCCAGGATCCCAGCGCAAAAGAAAACAAAGGGGAACTGGGCTATTTTTCTGCCTTCCGCATGGTGTACCCCTTCGAAACGGGCGCCTACAAAACGCCAAAAGGACAAGTGTCAGGCATTATCCGGACCCGCTTTGGTTACCATTTGATCAAAGTAGAAGACATCCGCGATAACCGTGGAGAGGTTTCTGTCGCCCATATCATGATCAGTAAGCCGTCTACCGATGACAAAGAAGCGGCGGCGAAAGCAAAAACGACTATTGACGAAATCTACCAGAAACTAAAGCAGGGTGAGAACTTCGAAGCCCTCGCACAGCAGTTTTCCGACGACAAGACATCGGCTTCCAAAGGGGGGCAGATCGGACGTTTTGCTTCGGGTGAGTTGAGTTCGGAGGAATTTGAAGACGTCGCCTTCTCGCTTACCAAAGACCATCCTGTGTCAGAGCCGTTCCAAACCGCGTTCGGATGGCACATCGTCAAATTGCTGGAGAACTTTCCGGTCAAGACCTTTGATGAGATGAAGGCTGACCTAGAGTCTAAAATCAAACGCGACGACCGTTCGCGCCTCATCGTCGAATCGATGAACGAAAAACTGCGGAAGAAGTATACCATCAAGCGAGATGACAAAGTATATGCCGCGACAACTAAGGCCGTATCGGATGCGATCTATGAAAGCAAATGGGCGCTTCCAACCGACACAAAACC
>JAIXYI010000082.1 GCA_027490305.1 Flavobacteriaceae bacterium | reverse complement strand
GTATTCGCCCTCGGCATCGTATCGGTCACCACCATCCCCGAAACCCACGGCCGCGATTTGGATTTTACGGAATAAGGGGGCGTGCCGGCGCCTTTTCAGTTGGCAGTCACAGTCACAGTCGCAGTGTCGGATCGCTTCAGCTACCCGCAGGGCGCCGTCGGGCTATCCACTATAGCTTTTTGCCCTTTCCCATTCACATTATGGGCTACAACACCCCTATCTGTTCCCTTTGACGTACCCGGAAGGCAAAAAGGCTGCCGTTCCTATCCCGCACGCAATCGCCACTCCCATTACGTTTCTCCTCACCATTAAATGGAAACAGAGGGGTGCGTTATTAGTTGATGGTTCATGGTTCAAAAGTCATACCTCCATCTGTATTTTCCCGCGTGATCCTATTCAAATCAAAACTCAAGACATAAATAAAACGTCGATGGTTATAAATTAGACCCTAAAGTTCCTTCCCGACTTTCCGCCTTCCGAACTTCCCATCTTCCCAACTTCCCAACTTTCTCACTATCTTTGCATCCGTATGGAAACCATTCTCGATACCCCCAAACTTCCCACCGGTAAACCCAAATGGCTGCGTGTAAAACTGCCCATCGGGGAGAAATACACCGAACTGCGTGGACTCGTAGATAAGTACAAACTCAACACCATCTGCACCTCGGGTAGCTGCCCCAACATGGGCGAATGCTGGGGTGAAGGCACCGCTACGTTCATGATCCTGGGTAACATCTGTACCCGTTCGTGCGGATTCTGCGGTGTCAAGACCGGTCGCCCCGAAACCGTCGACTGGGACGAACCTGAAAAGGTCGCCCGCTCGATCAAGATCATGAACATCAAGCATGCCGTGATCACCAGCGTTGACCGCGATGACCTGAAAGATATGGGCTCGATCATCTGGTACGAAACCGTCCGGGCCATCCGCCGGATGAACCCCAACACCACCCTCGAAACCCTTATCCCTGATTTCCAAGGCAACGAACGCATGATCGACCGCATCATAGCCGCCGATCCGGAAGTCGTTTCCCACAACATGGAAACGGTCCGCCGCCTGACGCGTGAAGTCCGTATACAGGCGAAATACGACCGTAGCCTCGGCGTATTGAAATACCTCAAGGAAAAAGGCATCCGTCGCACCAAATCCGGCATCATGCTCGGATTGGGCGAAACCGAGGAAGAAGTCATCCAAACCATGCGCGACCTCCGCGACGCCAATGTCGACATCGTCACCATCGGCCAATACCTGCAACCGAGCAAGAAACACCTTCCCGTTAAAGAGTTCATCACACCTGAACAATTCGCCAAATACGAAACCCTCGGAAAAGAAATGGGCTTCCGCCATGTTGAGAGCGGCGCGTTGGTGCGGAGTTCGTATCATGCGGAGAAACACATCTTATAGTGTTGAGTTTTGAGTGTTGAGTTTTGAGTTAACAACATAACTCTAAAAAGACTCCAGCAGATAAAACACCGTTTCCCCTTTTCGATATAAAGATGGGAGAAGTCCCGCCAAGCGTGAACCTATTCAACACTCAAAACCCAACACTCAAAACTCAAAACTTCATGATCAAAATCGCCATCAACGGTTTCGGACGCATCGGACGCACGCTCTTCCGCCTCTTGCTTGACCATCCGTCAATTAAGGTAGTCGCCATCAACGACCTCGCCGACGCCCGAACCATGGCGCACCTGCTGAAATATGACAGCATCCACGGCATACTTCCGGCTGACTGTAGTGCCGAAGAACACGCCTTGGTCGTCAACGGCAAACGGATTCCGTTCTTTAGCGAAAAAAACATCGCTGACCTCAACTGGGGGGCGCTTTCGGTAGACATTGTAGTTGAATCGACCGGAAAATACAAGACCTACGACGAGTTGCACGCACACATCCGGTCAGGAGCCAGGAAAGTGCTGTTGTCGGCACCCTCTGAAACCGACCGCATCAAAACCGTTGTATTGGGCGTGAACGAACACATACTCGACGGCACAGAAGAAATCGTATCGAATGCGTCGTGCACGACCAACAATGCCGCTCCGATGATCAAAGTCATCGACACCCTGTGTGGCATCGAGCAGGCCTATATCACGACGGTGCACTCCTACACAACCGACCAAAGCCTGCACGACCAACCGCATCGTGACCTGCGTCGGGCACGGGCCGCTTCCCAATCGATTGTGCCCACCACAACCGGTGCAGCCAAAGCCCTGACCCGAATCTTCCCCAAACTGGAAGGCAAGATTGGCGGCGGGGGCATACGCGTTCCGGTGCCCGATGGTTCCCTCACCGACATCACCTGCTACGTTCGCACGGCCGTTTCGATCGACGAACTCAATGCCGCCTTTCGCGCCGCCTGTGAAGGGGAACTACGGGGCATTATGGCGTATACCGAAGACCCGATCGTATCGGTTGACATTCTGGGCAACCGTCACTCGTGCCTGTTCGACAGCCAGTTGACATCGGTTATTGATAAAATGGTGAAGGTAGTGGGGTGGTACGACAATGAAGTGGGCTACTCCGCCCGCCTTATTGACCTCATGTTATATTTTGAGCAACAAGGCCTTACGGCCCGATAGTGCCGTCAACGAACGCGCGCACCAGACGTTCGAACTTTTCCCGTTTTTCTAAGAAAGCGCTTCGCATCGGCACGTACCACAATGGCACGCCCTCAAGCCGTCCGGAAAGTCGCATATAGTCTTTTTCCGTCGTGACAACGATACGCCCCGCCGCGCTTTCGCGGATACGTTCCAGATCGGCCGGGGAAAAGTCGTGATGGTCGGGGAACCGCAACGTCCGATCCGATGCCTGTGACAGGAAATCAAAGAAAGGTTGTGGCTTCGCGATGCCCGCCACGAGTACTTTCGGTGCCTTCCTGATCTCGGCAACCGACTGCAAGCCTTCGCTTGATAACGCGTCGTCATCGTAGTCGATATAGGTAAAAAACACCGATTGCTGCTCGTCAAGGCGCAGTTTCCGCCGGATGTGTTCGCGCTGTTCGGCTGTCAGGTCGGGCGGACATTTGGTGACGACAACCATATTCGCCCGATGTGCGCCACGGCGTCCTTCGCGAAGGTGACCTGTAGGCAGGAGAAAGTCGTCGGTATACAGTTCGGCATAGGTCGTAAGCAGGATGGCGAACCCCGGTTTTACCCGTCGGTGCTGATAGGCATCGTCAAGGAGGATGACATCCGGTTTGCGATCGAGTGCCAGCAATCGCCGGATACCCGCCACCCGATCCGCATCCACCGCTACCATAACGTTTGGGAACTTTTTGTGGTATTGGAAAGGCTCATCTCCTAAAGACGCGACTGTCGCTGTGGCATCCGCCAGCACAAATCCTTTTGATTTCCGGCGGTAGCCCCGACTAAGGATGGCTACTTTGTAGTGAGCCGAAAGCAGCCGCACGAGATACTCGACCATCGGGGTTTTGCCCGTTCCGCCGACACTCAGGTTGCCCACGACGATCACCGGCGTGTCAAACGCATACGACCGGAAGATACCCCAATCGTAGAGTTGGTTGCGAACCGCCGTCACGAGTCCGTATAGCAACGAAAACGGAAAAAGGATTATTCGAAGCAACGCCATGCGGCAAATATAACAGTACTTTTCACAGACGACTTTCCGTAATCTGGAAAAAATGGTGAAATTCGTACCATGATGAAACTATCAGACGTATTACCTGTATTAGAAGAAATGGCGCCCCTCGCCTATGCCGAAGATTTCGACAACGTCGGTTTGCTGGTCGGCGATGCAACCGCAGAAGTTACGGGCATCCTGGTTTGCCACGACGCACTGGAAGCCGTCATCGACGAAGCGGCGGCGAAGAAATGTAACCTGGTGGTCTGTTTCCATCCCATCCTGTTTTCCGGATTGAAAAAAATCACCGGTAAAAACTATGTGGAACGGGCCGTGATCAAAGCCATCCGTCACAATATCGCCATTTACGCCGTACATACCGCGCTCGACAACCATCGAAATGGCGTGAATAAAATCTTCTGCGATGCGTTGGGATTGACAAATACACGCATCCTGGTACCTAAGAAGGACTTCATCCGCAAGCTCGTAACCTATACCGTTCCCGAAAATGCAGATGCCGTGCGCCAGGCCCTTTTCGCAGCCGGGGCGGGCAACATCGGTAATTACTCCGAATGCAGCTTCAACTCCGAAGGTATCGGCACGTATCGCGGCAATGAAGAAAGCGATCCGGTAGTAGGGCAAAAAGGCGAATGGACGCAAACGGCGGAAACCCGTATTGAGGTCACTTTTGAAAAGCACCTCGAATCACGCCTACTGAAGGCGCTTTTCCAAAGCCACGTATACGAAGAAGTCGCCTACGAAATCTATGACACCCGCAACGCCCACCAAAACATCGGCCTTGGCATGATAGGCGAGCTGGAAACGCCGATGCCAGAAGCCGACTTCCTCAGGCTCGTAAAAGACAAAATGGGCGCGGGCGGCATCCGGCATTCCGACTTTCTGGGGCGCGAGGTACGCACTGTCGCTGTATTGGGCGGTTCGGGCAGTTTTGCCATCGGGGATGCCATCCGGGCGGGTGCCGATGTGTTCCTGACCGCCGACCTGAAGTACCACCAATTCTACGAAGCCGAAGGAAAATTGGTGTTGGCAGACATCGGACACTTTGAAAGCGAGCGCTATACAAAAAATTATATTGTTGACTATCTTACCGAAAAAATGCCTACTTTTGCAATCATTTTATCAGAAGTAAACACTAATCCGGTTAAGTACGTATAAATCTATGGCGACGACAAAAGAACTGAGCGTTGAAGACAAACTGAGGGCTATTTATGATCTGCAATTGATCGACTCACGAATCGACGACATCCGTAATGTGCGTGGCGAGCTTCCGCTGGAGGTACAGGACCTCGAAGACGAAGTGGCCGGTCTTAGGTCGCGTGCCGAAAAACTGAAAGCCGATCTTGACGTAATCGACGACCAGATCAAAGCCCGCAAAAATGCCATCGAAGAGCATCGTGAGGCGATCAAAAAATACGCAAAGCAGCAAGAGACGGTTCGCAACAACCGTGAATTCAACTCGCTTGCGAAAGAAATCGAATTCCAGGAACTGGAAATCCAATTGGCTGAAAAACAGATCCGCGAGATGAAATCGTCGATCGAATACAAGCGCCAGTCGGTAGACCAGTCTGAGGAAAAACTCAACGAGAAGCAGCAACACCTTGAGCACAAAAAAGCGGAACTCGATGCCATCATGGCCGAAACTGCAAAAGAAGAGGATTTCCTGGTGACGAAATCAGCCGAGTTCGAAGCGCTGATCGAGCCACGTCTTTTGGCTGCTTACAAGCGCATCCGGGGTAGTGTCCGCAACGGACTCGCCGTCGTATCCATCGAGCGCGGCGCCTCTGCCGGTTCGTTCTTTACGATCCCACCACAAACACAGGTAGAAATCGCAGCGCGCAAGAAAATCATCACCGACGAACATTCAGGTCGTATTTTGGTCGATGCCACGCTCGCCCGTGAAGAGAAGGAAAAGATGGAAGAAATTTTCGCCAGCGTTTCCTAAACGATAGCAAGCCCCGAAACGGGGCTTTTTTTATGGAAAGTACGAAACAACGTTTGCTGGCCCGCAGCCTTGGGACCTGCATCAACATCCTGAGCTATATCGCGCCACGGCAGGCGGCCGCTTTGGCCCACCGGTTCTTTAGTCGTCCGCGATATGGTCGGTTGGAAGCGCATGCCCTTCCCGACCCACTGAATCAGGCACGAAAGTCGGTCTATCCTTCTCTCTTAGGAAACATCGTTTGTTACGAATGGGGCAGCGGCCCAAAGATACTGTTGCTGCACGGCTGGGAAAGTAATTCAGGGCGTTGGGAACGACTCCTCCCCTTCCTCGACGGTTTCCATGTGATGGCCATCGACGCACCGGGGCATGGGCAAGACAGCGGGATCGAATTCAACGCGCCCCTCTATGCCGCCTTTGCCGACGCGGTTTCCGCTACCTTCCAACCCGATTTCGTTATCGGACATTCGATGGGAGGCATTTCGCTTCTGTACCTGCTTCACCGGTATCCGATGCCGCAACTGCGAAAAGCCGTTGTGATGGGCGCACCTTCCGAGATGACGGCCATCGTCGCGAATTTCAACGACCAACTCGGTCTGTCTAAACGGGCACGACGTGTGTTCGACGCCTACATTGAGGCGCGTTATGGCTTTCTTCCCTCGGCTTTTTCAGGTGCCGCTTTCGCGAAAACCATCACGGTCGAAACGCTGGTCGTTCACGCTACCGACGATGACGTGGTGCCGGTTGCCGAAGGAGAACGTATTGCAGCCGCCTTGCCGAACGGCCACTTCCTCTCCGTTACCGGATCGGGCCATCGCCTGCACGACGATGCGCTGTATGCCGACATCCGCTCGTTTCTGCGTGCATAGAACAGAGTTGCGTACCTTTGTATTATGGAGGAACAAAAACGCATCAACAAGTTTATTGCGGAAACAGGCTTCTGCTCGCGCCGGGAAGCCGACAAACTCGTGGCGGACGGCCAGGTGACCATTAACGGTTCGGTAGCCGAAATGGGTTCGAAAGTCACGCCGTCGGATGAAGTGCGGGTAAACGGAAAACTCCTCGCCGAACGCACTGACAAGCCCGTGTACCTCGCCTTCTACAAACCCGTCGGTATCGAATGTACGACCAACCAGACGGTGCGGCATAACATCATCGATTACCTCAATTACCCCGAACGGATTTTTCCTATCGGGCGACTCGACAAAGCCAGCGAGGGACTCATCTTCCTTACCAATGACGGCGATATCGTCAACAAGATCCTGCGGGCGCATTACCACCATGAAAAGGAGTATGTCGTAACGGTGGATAAGCCCATTACCGACCGTTTCATCCAGCGGATGGGAAATGGTGTTCCGATACTCGGCACGGTAACCCGCAAGTGCAAAGTGACGCAGGTTGACCGTTTTACGTTCGCGATCATCCTGACACAAGGACTCAACCGCCAGATCCGTCGGATGTGCGAATACCTCGGGTATGAGGTACAGACCCTGAAACGTATTAGGATCATGAATATTTCGCTCGACGTTCCGAAGGGACGCTATCGCGAATTGACGGATCGCGAAATCGCCCAGTTGATTGAGCAGACAGGGCGTGAACGCGAAAACCTCCAGGAGCGTCTATCCAATCCCGCTCCGCTGAAAAAACCTACAGCCCCGGAAAAGACCAACAGAGGAAGACGCTAAGAATGGCGTCTGTTTTCCCTTGCCAAAAGCGTATTCTTAAGTAACATGGCTATTGTCATGGGGCCCACGCCACCGGGAACGGGGGTGATGTAAGACGCCTTCTTGCTTACGTTTTCAAAGTCGACATCGCCGGTAATGACGTATCCTTTCTCTGACGATTCGTCGGCGACACGGGTAATGCCTACGTCGATGATGACCGCATCGTCTTTGACCATCTCCGCCTTCAGATAATTCGGCACGCCGAGGGCACTGATGATAATATCGGCCTGGGTGGTAATCTGCGCGATGTTTTTGGTGAAGCTATGGGTAAGGGTTACGGTCGAGTTCCCCGGGAAGCCTTTGCGGCCCATGAGGATGCTCATCGGACGGCCAACAATATGGCTACGTCCGATTACCACGGTATGTTTCCCTTTGGTTTCGACACCGTACCGCTCGAGCAGTTCGAGAATGCCAAACGGGGTGGCGGGGATGAATGTCGACATGTCGAGTGCCATTTTGCCGAAGTTTTCCGGATGGAACCCGTCGACGTCTTTCTGCGGGTCGATCGCCATGATGACCTTCTGCGTATCGATTTGTTCGGGCAACGGTAGCTGCACGATGAAACCGTCGATTGCGTCGTCTTCGTTCAGTTCCTTGATTTTTTTGAGAAGTTCCGTTTCAGACGTAGTGCTCGGCATCTTGATGAGCGTCGACTCAAAGCCTACCCTTTCGCAGGCCTTTACTTTGCTGCCCACATAAGTGAGGCTAGCGCCGTCATTTCCGACGATGATGGCCGCCAAATGGGGTACCTTCTCGCCTTTTTCTTTCATCTTCGCCACTTCCGCAGCAATCTCATTCTTGATGTCGTCTGAAACTTTTTTTCCGTCTAGTAGTTGCATGTTGTGTAGGTTAGCGTTAGCCAAAAAGCAAATTAGCGAATGAAAACCGGAGTCGTCATTCGCTAATTCACCTCGTTATTATCGCATCGGGCCTTTCATTCCGCCCATCATCTTCATCAGGTTTTTGCCGCCCGGCCCCTGCATCATCTTCATCATCTTGCTCATCTGGTCGAACTGCTTCATGAGTTGGTTGACCTCCTCGATTTTGCGCCCTGAGCCTTTGGCGATGCGATTTTTGCGTTTTATATCGATGATGGAAGGCTTCTTGCGTTCCGTCGGTGTCATCGAGTAAATAATCGCTTCGATGTGCTTGAAGGCGTCGTCCTCGATCTGCACATCCTTCATCATCTTGGACGCGCCGGGTATCATCCCCATCAAATCCTTCATATTTCCCATACGCTTCACCTGCTGGATCTGGGTGAGGAAGTCATCGAAACCGAATTCGTTTTTGGCGATTTTCTTCTGTAGTTTACGCGCCTCTTCCTCATCGAATTGTTCCTGCGCGCGCTCGACCAACGAGATGACGTCGCCCATCCCGAGGATACGGTCGGCCATACGAGACGGGTAGAACACGTCAAGCGCCTCCATTTTCTCACCGGTACCGATGAATTTGATCGGTTTGTTGACGACCGATTTGATCGAAAGGGCCGCACCGCCACGGGTATCACCATCGAGTTTAGTAAGGATGACCCCATCGAAATCGAGGCGGTCGTTGAAGGCTTTAGCGGTATTCACGGCATCCTGGCCCGTCATCGAGTCGACAACGAAAAGCGTCTCCTGCGGTTGCAACGCCTTGTGTACGTTGGCAATTTCGTCCATCATCTCCTCATCCACAGCCAAACGACCGGCGGTGTCGACGATGACAACATTATAGCTTTTCTCTTTTGCGTATTTTAGAGCGTTCAATGCAATCTGCACCGGATTCTTGTTCTCTGGCTCTGAGTACACCTCTACCCCAATCTGCTCGCCCACCACATGCAACTGGTTGATCGCTGCCGGACGGTATACGTCACAGGCAACCAACAGCGGACGCTTGGTTTTCTTGGTTTTCAAATAGAGCGCGAGCTTGCCCGAGAACGTAGTTTTACCCGATCCCTGCAAACCTGACATCAGGATGACGGACGGATTCCCCGACAGGTTGATACCAGCCGCTTCGCCCCCCATCAATTCGGTAAGCTCGTCTTTCATCAACTTGACGAGCAACTGCCCCGGTTGGAGCGTCGTCAATACATTCTGTCCGATGGCCTTCTCCTTTACACGGGTCGTGAAATCCTTGGCTATCTTAAAGTTAACGTCGGCGTCGAGTAGTGCGCGGCGTACCTCTTTGAGGGTATCGGCCACGTTGACTTCAGTAATTTTACCGTGTCCTTTAAGGATATGAAACGCCTTATCGAGTTTTTCGCTTAGATTCTGGAACATAATGCTGTTTGTGAAAGGTGCAAAGATAATCGACCGACCACAATTTACAATGGATTAATCGACCTAACGACCGCCAAAGGACGTGAATCAAACGAGTGGGGCGGCGGTGACTCAAGGCAAAAAGGAAAACCGGCCCATACAGCAGCCGGTTTTCGCACGCAACTATCTAAATTCCTAATTCAGGCAGGTATGGTTGTCGCCCTGTTGTTGGGCAAGCTGGCTTACCTGTGAAGCCGAAAGGGCCGAGCGGTATACCCGAAGGTCGTCGAGGTGGCCCTGGAAACCTTTTCCGATGAAGTAGCGGAAAAACTCGGACGTGATATTAAAATTGGAGTTTGCGTCGGTGGCTACCAAAATGCCGTCACGGTAAATACGGACGGTGTCGGTATCGCCTTCCACCGTAAGCGCCAGATGGTGCCAATTGGTGGTATCGTTCCAAAGTGTGTCGTTGTTCCATGTCAGGTCCCATAAAGACTGAACACCTCCCGCACTGCTGAAGAACAGCGGACGGTTCATATCATAGACCCCGAGGAAAAAGGCCACATTATTATCATTTTCTGCCTTCTCGAAAAATTTCTCGAGGTTACTGCCGTCGGTATTCTGCATCCGGAACCAGACACTAACGGTGAGCGAATCGCCTTGTTTGAGATGGTTCACAACGGTTTCGTCCAGCGCCAGGTAATCGAGTGCAGCGCCGCTGAAGGATACAGCCGACTGTGTATTTCCGCTTCGGTCGGTTACGAATTGTGGCGGATAGTTCGCATTGAACGCGAGGTTATCGCCCGAAACCAGATCGCGTGCCTCGTTGGCAAACGGCACATAAATAATCAGATTATCGGTTAGGATGTTCGGGACATCGCACGGACCTGGCGGCGGATTGCACAACCCAACGGCCTGATCAAGGGCGGCCAGAAGCGCGGCATTATCCGCAACGGTTACCACATTTCCGTCAGAAAATGTCAGGGAGATGGGATAATCGACTGCGAAGTACTGTCCGGGCTGCATCGACATCAACAACGCGAACAAATCAGCGTCGCCGTTGAGATTGTAGGTATTGGCCAACTGGTAATTCGCGTCGTAGGCGAAAATCGTAATAGGATAATTAATGTTGATACAGTTGATCGGATCGGTGTTGGCGCTACTGCCGGCGCAATCGGCCACTACTGCATTCCATTGCGCTTCGGTCTGCACTACTTGCTGCGTTCCGTCTTCCTGGATGATCGTGACGGGCAACACGGGCTGCATCCAGTCACCTTCCTGACGCTGTAGGCCGTCGATTATGTTGTTAACCTGTGTTTGGCTTTCGTCGTCGTTTACGGTATAGACCGTTTCATTCATCTGGTTTCCTTCTTGGTCGTGCACCGCCACCTGATACGGGCGCTGTATCCGAAAACAAGCCGAACTGTCAACGGCATTGTCCGAAACATCTTCGGCCGCAGTGAGTCGTCGGAGCATTTTGGTGACCGGCGCATCGTGGGTCAGGTTCTGCGGGTTGACGGTTTCGGAATCAAGTGACTCGGTCTGGCAGGAAATACCCAGCATCGACAGCACCACCACAGTATACAAAAGAAAGCTACGCATTCGGAGATTTTCCACTAAAACAAAGATTTACCAATTTTCCCTACCCAAAATAATCATAATTTCAGGAACGGCATGCATAAAAACGTTTTTTACTGTAAATTGGGGGAAGTTTAATGAATTTCGGTAGGGTTTTCAACTACCTGATTGTTATATATGAAAACAGGAAGACCATTGATGCAGGACGACGACCAGGGTATTTGCGAAGAACACGTGTTCTCATCGGTTTTTCGCGCGCATGCCCGGACGCTTCGCAGTTATCTTTACTTCCGCTACGGAAATGAAGAAACGGCGGGCGACATGGTGCAGGAAGCCTTCGTCAAGTTGTGGGAAAACTGTGCATCGGTGCCGTTTTCAAAGGCTAAGGCGTATCTGTATACGGTGGCTAACAACGCGTCACTCAATGTGATCGCGCACGAAAAAGTGGTGCTTCGTTTTGCGAAGACCCAACCGGGCCGGGAGGCGCATGATGAGAGCCCGGAATACAAAATGGAGGAAGCGGAATTCGACGCGAAACTCCAGTCGGCCATCAACAACCTCAGTGAGGCACAGCGCACTGCGTTCCTCCTGAACCGCATCGAAGGAAAGAAATATTATGAAATCGCCGACATGCTGGGCATCAGCGTGAAGGCTGTAGAAAAGAGAATAAGTGGGGCTTTGGCCTCGTTGCGAAAGGAAATCGACCAAATACGGTAGAAATGGAAAAAGAACATGACCTTGCGAAATGGCTGGCCGGTGAAATGACCGCAGACGCGCTTCGTGAGTTTGAAAAATCGGAGGGTTTTGCGACCTACCAGCGGATTGCGGCCCATTCGGAACGCCTGCAATTACCCGACTTCGATACGTCGGACATGCTGCAACGCATCACGTCTCGTGAGAAAAAGACAGCGCCCGTCGTGCGACCGCTTTGGCGCCGGGCAGGATGGCAAATTGCTGCTATTCTTGTCATCGGCCTCGGTATATGGATCGGACTGCCGAACGAAAAACCATCTGTTTACGTGGCCGATGCCGGCATGCAAAAGAGTTTTCGACTGCCCGATGGCTCGGAAGTCACGTTGAACGCCGGTTCGGAAGCGTCGTACCTAAAAGGTGACTGGGACGACAACCGCGAGGTATCGTTGACCGGTGAAGCCTTCTTCCACGTTGCGAAAGGACGTAAGTTTGAGGTGCACACCGACCAGGGAACCGTGACCGTATTGGGCACACAGTTCGATGTGAGGGCGCGCGGACAACGTTTTGAAGTGGAATGTTTTGAAGGAAAGGTGGATGTAAAGACGCCTACCGCCCATACCATTATCACCAAGGGACAAATTGTGGCTTTTGAAAAAGGACAACCCCTGGAAGTCGCACCACAGTCGTCGGCGCAGCCTTCCTGGATGCACGGTGAATTGGCCTTCCGCGCCGAAAACCTTGACCAGGTCGTGGCGGAATTGCAACGGCACTTCAACATCCGGATTGACCTGCGTTCGAATGCCACGACCGAGCGTTTCACGGGCGTGGTTCCGGGTGACGATCCATTAGTTGCCTTACATTTGATTGCCCGTACCTATAAGTTGCAGATCCGTCAGGCTTCCGCGAAAGCGTTCATACTCGATGCCATGGAATGAAAGGAAGGCTCACGCTGTTTCTTTTCTTCTCTTTCCTGCCTTTGATGCGGGCACAGGTTCAACTGCCTTTGCGCGACGTACTCCTATCGATCGAAAAACAGCAGCATATCCATTTCAGTTTCCTGGAAGAGGATATCGCTTCGGTTTCCATCGTTCCTCCTCCCCCTGCACTTAGCGGTCCACAACTCCTTCAGTATTTAGAAGCCCAGACCTCGCTCCGGTTTGAAACGGTGGTGGAAGGCTACGTGAGTATCTCTGTCAAAGTCGACGACAATCCGACCTTCGCACCCGTTCGATTGGGGGAAGTAGCTGTGCGCAACATCCTTACAACGGGTATTTCGCGTAAACAAGAAGGCGTCTTTGTCATCAAGCCAGATAAGATGGGAATGCTGCCCGGGCTTACCGAAACCGACATCCTTCAGGCGATGCAGCAGATTCCGGGAATATACAGCGCCAACGACCTGGTCTCGGATCTCAACATCCGGGGAGGTACGCACGACCAGAACCTGTTTCTTTGGAATGGGATCCGGATGTTCCAGACAGGGCACTTTTTCGGACAGATTTCCGCCTTCAACCCCAACCTGAACAACCGCATCGAGATCACCCGCAACGGCAGTTCGGCCTTCTATGGCGATGCCGTTTCCGGGACGGTTTCCATACAATCGCTGCCGGAACGCAACCGCGAATACGAAACCAGCGTGAGTTCGAACCTGATTTCCGCGGAAGCGAACACCCAGGTAAAACTTTCTGAACGCGCATCCGTTAGGGTATCGGCACGCCGCGCGATTACCGATCTGGTGCGCTCACCCGCCTATAAAAGTTACTTTGACCGGGTCTTCCAGAACACGGTCGTTACCCGGCCGGCTGAGAATGAAACCGTTACGTATACTGCCGACGAAGACTTTTACTTCTACGACGCCTCACTGCAATACGACCAACGCGTGGGCGAACGCAGCCGATTGGGCGTTTCCCTTATCGCGATGGACAATTCCCTGCAACTCATGGAAAACACGGCGAATGGCACCGCCGCCACCGCCAAAAACAGCGACTTAAGCCAACAAACCATGGGCGCGATCGGTTCGTGGCAGACCCGCTGGAGTGAGGAACAGGCTTCAAAAGCGGAAGTGTACTATTCGTATTTCGACGTCGATTCGAAGAATGAAAAGGTCGATAACACACAGGTGTTTACCCAAAACAACCGTGTGCAGGATTTCGGCATCCGATTGGAACACCGCATCCGACTTGACGATAATCTTTCGTTGGCCGGTGGCTACCAGCACTTCCGCACCGCTGTATGCAATGCCGATGCAGTGAACCAACCCGAATACAGTCGCACGGTGCATTCCTATCTTCAGGAACATGCTGCCATCGGTGAGGCTGCCTGGGAGTGGGGTCGTTTGCGCACCAAAGGAGGACTACGACTGAACTATATCGAACAATTGGCGGCGTTTCGAATAGAGCCCCGACTGGCATTCCAATATGTACTGTCGAATCGGTGGTCGATGTCGTTATTGGCCGAACGGAAAAGCCAGACGATTTCCCAGATGGTCGAACGACAACAAGACTTTCTGGGTATCGAAAAACGCCGCTGGGTCTTGTCGAACGGCGGATCGATTCCGATTCAAAAAAGCACACAGGCCGAGCTCGGATTCGCCTATAACGACAACCAATGGCTGATCACCTTTGATAACTTCTATAAAAAGGTATCGGGAATTACCACTGAGTCCCAGTCGTTCCAAAACCAACTTGAATTGATCCGGATTACCGGCTCCTATGCCGTTTGGGGTTCGGAACTGTTGGTGCAGCGCGATTTCCCCGGCTTCCGCACCTGGATGAGCTATAGTTTCAACCACAACCTATACGATTTTCCGCTGCACTTCCCGCCGGAGTTTGACAACAACTTTGAAATCGAGCACCTGGTGAATTTTGCAGGTATCGCTACGCTGGGCCGATTCAAGGCATCGATCGGAGGTAAATGGAGCAGCGGCCGACCGTATACCGAGCCATTGTCGGAAACACTTGAGCCGGGTCAAAACCAGATTGCATACGGTACTCCGAACGGCGCACGGCTGCCATCGGTTTTACAACTGAACTTCTCGGCTTCCTACCAGTGGATGTGGGATAAAGGACGACTAAGCGCACAATTCGCCCTCTTAAACCTTTTCAACAGCCACAATCCGCTCAAACGCTATTACCGGATCAACCGCAACGACAACACCGTTGAAAAAGTAGACCTTTATGCAATTGCGCGGACGCCTAATTTTAGTCTGCGGTACGAATTCTAACGAAAAAAGCCCCGCAATGCGGAGCTTTCTGCTTTTTGGGAGAACGCTGTTACAACGTCACTTTTTCAAAGGTCAGGTTATCGATACTTCCGTCGCCACCGCTGATATGGCGAAGCTGGATTTTGGTACTGCTGCTTGAGATCACATCCCAATCTTCATTCAGTTCTGTCAGTAGGACAGGATCGGTAAACAGCAAGCTGAAATCGACATCACTTGAGGCACTATCGTCATCGGCGCCGTTGTCGGTAACCAACCAGGTACCTGTATAGGAATTGGTACTGTTCGCCGCAGTCACGACCATCGTCGCGCCGAAGGTAAAGGAATAGCCATTGAAATTCGAGGTTTGGTCAACGCCGTCTTCCGTATATAGCGTCACCTTCCAACTGCCGTCCTGAACGATGTTGGAGATGCCGGAAGCAGTGGGTCCGGAAACGCTATCGTCTTCCGAACAGGCGATATGGCATAGGCTGAGACCCAGGAATGCCAAAATAAAAAGCGACTTTTTCATAGTTTGGTTATTATCAGTAGTAGTCAAACGGGACTATCCCGCATTTATTGTTTTTTAGAATTGGAAGTAGATAAACGGTTGTGGGCCGCTGCTTGCCGTTGCGGTTACGAGCCAGAATACCAATGCCAGGACGCCGGCCTTTAGCACTACCGGCATCACGTCGAAGGAACGGCGCAGCAACTGGCCTATCGGCTTTGGCAGGAAATGCCAGGCATACCCCGCTGCCATCACGATAAAAACATTACGATAGCCCATCACCACGGTGAGCCAGGCCGTCGGATTCCATTCGAGGGTAGCGATGTGGGTAATGATGTCGAATGCCTGTTCAAACGTGTTGGCACGGAAGAAAATCCAGCAGAACGCGACGAAATGAAACGTTACGATCACGCCGATTACCGTGCGGATGGCTTTCCAAAAGGAAAATGAGCCATTTTTGTCGAGTGGGGCAAATTCGTTCCATACTTTGTGCACCGAGAGCGCCAGTCCGTGCAGCGCACCCCAAATGATGAACCTAAGGCTCGCCCCGTGCCAGAGTCCGCCCAAGAGCATCGTCGTCATGAGGTTCGCATTTGTGAAAAGGGCCTTTGTGCGTTCATGAGACAATAGGATGCTGATCGAAAACACCACCAACGCCGCGAGTGAGATCAACAGCGGCCAGATATCCTGTTCCCAATAAAGGACGCCCCACGTAATGAGTCCGCCGAAAAATAGGGCCGGGAATAGAAAACCACCAAAAGTGCCGCGTCGGTTGCCTCCTATGGAAATGTATAGGTAGTCGCGGAGCCAAGTAGACAAAGAGATATGCCAACGCCGCCAGAATTCGGTAATCGAGGCCGACTGATACGGTGTGCGGAAGTTCGTCGAAAGGTGAAAGCCCATCAACAACGCGATACCAATGGCCATATCGGAGTAACCCGAAAAGTCACAATAGATCTGGATGGCATAACCATAGGAAGCCATCAGGTTTTCAAACGCTGAGTAGCTGCGGGGTGAGTCGAAGACACGGTCGACGAAGTTGATGGAGATGTAGTCGGATACAACCGTCTTTTTGATGAGTCCGCCTATAATCAGGAAAAACGCCGTGTTCAATTCGTCCTTCGTCAGGTGCAGCCGTTTGTATATCTGTGGTAAAAACTCGGAAGCCCGTACGATAGGCCCTGCTACCAATTGCGGAAAGAACGACACGAAAAACAGGTATTCCAGGATGTTGTTCGTCGGCTTCAGTTCGCGTCGGTAGATATCGATGATATAGCTCATCGACTGGAAGGTGTAAAACGAGATGCCCACAGGCAGGATGATCTTCCCCACCGAAAAATGTCCGTCGAAGAGTGTGTTATAGGTATCTCCCAGAAAATGGGCATACTTAAAATAGCCAAGGAAACACAAATTCAGGATGACGCTCAGCACCAGGTAGAACTTCCGATAGCCTTCCAACGCTTCTTCATACAGCAATTTCGCCAGGTTGTAATCCACAACCCCTGAGAACAGCAACAGGACGAAATAGACCCCGCTTGATTTATAGTAGAAGAAGAGGGAAAAAGCGAACACATACAGGTTCCGGAAATGAAAGGTCCGCAACCGTGTTGAAAAGATGTAAAGCGGATAGAAAACAAGGAATAGCCCGAGAAACAACCCGGTATTGAACAAAATCGGATGTTTTGGGTCATACGTAAACCAACCTTCTACGGTCTCAACCGTCAGGTTCCCGAAAAGATCACGAAAAAGGGACAAAAAATCGTTCATTTTGGTCAGTTGCGGTTTTTCAGGTAATCGCGGTACACACGAATCATCGCCTTTGCCAGCAATTCGCCCTGCAATTCATAGCCGGCCTTGCTGTAGTGTACCCGGTCGGCCGCCATCAGGCCGCGTTTATAGTTGCGATTGACGGCAAGCGTCCCACCCATTTGCCCATACAGATCCCACACGGCGTAATTGAGCGCCACGGCATTTCCCCGTATGACCTGGGCATACGCATCGGCAAACTTGTTGAGATAGCGGCGTTTGAACAGCGACGGCGGAGGGGTCACGACCAGCAGGCAGGCATTCGGATTCGCTTCCCTGACGCGGTTGATGAAGGCAACCAACTGGTCTTTGAAGGCGTCGGCTGACATCCGGTCAAACGACTCATTCGTTCCGAAAGACAATACGAAAAGATCGGGTGACAGTGCCTTCGTCTGTTCAAAAAACAAAGGATATTTGTTGAAATCCGAATAGCGGGCGCCGTTTACCCCGATGTTGTGGTACAGCACGCCCGAACTGCGATTTTCAAGAATGACGCCGTTTAACACGTAGCGCGTCTCACCTCCATTCGGAAGGAGAAATACCTTTTCGAGGCTGTTGTCGGTTTCATAAAAATGGTAGCCTGGGCCTTCGGCGAGTCCCAACGGGATAAACTGGGAACGCTCTACCCGTTTCTTCTGCTTTTCGTTGGTCGGTATCTTCAGCGTGCGTCCGGCCCGGATCAGGTTGGAACGCAAGCCATTCGCTTTCTTCAACTGGGTGATGCTGATACCGTATTTGTCAGCTATCGAACCCAGTACCTCTCCGCTACGGATGCGGTGCGTGATGACTTTCGGCACGTCTGACTCAATCGTCACCGTCCGCTTCGCGGTAGCCAACTCAAAACTGTTCTCGTTGCCTGGCGTCACAATCTTAATCGTATTGAACTCGTTGCCAAGGGTTTTCGAATTGAACTCAATGACAAAATCATCCGACCCGCTGTATAAGGCAATTCCGCTTAGTCCGACTGGACTGCCATCAGGCGGACCGATTGCGCGGTGGTTCTGCCACGAGGTGTTTGACGTAAACCGGATGTCGGAAGAACCGTTGGTTCGGGCGAGGCTGTGCGGAAAAACGAAACCGCGGCCGGCATTTCCGAATTGCTGCTGGAGGAGTTTACGTACCTTATCTGTAAAAAGATCCGCCTGTATATGGGAATCGCCCACGTGGACGATGTTCACTTTTTGGCCTTTCATGACAGCGATTCCGTCGCCGAGCCGTTCCAGTTTCCGGAAAAAAGGCACCATAGCCGAGGCGTTCGTGATGATATTGTCGGGCAATACCACGGCCGTTGTGTCTACGTTGACCGAATCGAGCGCGACTTCTGTCGTATCTACCGACTGTGCGGTCATACGAAGGCATCCTGCCAGGATCCATATCCAGATATACTTACTCATCGGAAGGTAACACAGCGGTTGAATCGGGTTGCGGCGGAGGCGGCGGGGTCGGCGTTTTCTCCTTACGAAGCGTACGATACGTCGCATATCCTTTCATAATTCGGTCGTAGAGAAGTCCGGCTACTTTCTTCGCGCCGCGGAAATTAAAATGCGTGTAATCTTTGTTGGCGAGGGCCGGGTCACCTTCCGTCCAGGTGGTCATCGAACCTTCCCCGCCCATAAGCGTGAACAGGTCGATAAAACCCGATTGTGTAGCGAGCGCATACCGGCGTTGTGATCGCGTAAGGGGCACGACCGCCGAATCAGTCTTCATTTCAAGATCGTACTTCGTGGCTTTATCGGCCGTCGAAATGATGAGGATGGCCACGCCCGGGAAGCTCTCTTTCAGCTTCCGGACGGTTTGGGTCATGCCTCTTTCGTACCAGCTATAATTGCGATTACCGTAGTTCAGTACATTGGTACCATAATGCAATACAATCAGGTCGTAGCCCAATTTCTCATGGAAAGCCCGCATCAATGACGTATTGAACCGTGCGATGGGCATTCCTGAATTCCCGCGTTGCGAAAAATTATCGACATGCACGCCTTTGCCATCATCGAAGTTAAAGCCGTAGACGGGAATGGAATCGGCATCGATGAAATCCGCCTTGAGCGCACCGATGCTCCCCTGTTTGACGACAAGGGTATTGAGAAGCGACCGGTTGGCGAGCCGCCTCCGGATCGAGTCTTTTCCGATGATGAAGTCGACCTCGCCGCTTTCATTATCGGATTTTCCGTAGAAAAGCGTGGGGTTGTCAAGGGTTCCGTTAAACCGTCCTTTACCCGCTTTATACCGCACCCATTCAACCGATGTGGTGTCGTTAGCGAAGAAAACGTGTCCGTTTACGCCGAACGGACGCAAAGGGTTCTTAACATTGAGATAGGACTGGGTCTTCCATTTCGGGGAAAATTCATGAACGACGGAACTGCGCGAACCGGCCGATTCCGAGGTGATAGCCACAAAACCTACGCCGCGACCACCGAATTTTTGCTGGAAAGCCGTCCGCAGGTCCTGTACGATCATGTCACCGTCCGTCATCGAATCGCCGAAATAGGCAATCCGCACATTTCCGCTACCCGTTTTCTCGAGTTGGTACAACTTTTCGAAGAAGGGAATAAGGTATTGATTTCCAGTATAGGTGTCGAAGGTCTCTTCGGGAAAGGTAACGCCATTGGTCTCGAAATACACTACCGGTTGATTGGCAAGCGAGTCGCCTGCTTCCACGTCAGCAGCGTCTTCTACATCGCCGACAGCGTCCAGTAACATACTGTCAACCAAGACGTTTTTAGTGCTTCCGGCCTGTTCCGAAAAAATCTTGGTCGGCAATACCCGTTTGATTCCCAGATAAAAAACCGCAGCGAGCAGCACGATGGCAAACGAATGCCAGAAATACGATTTCCTCATAGGGGTTTACATTCGGGAAGGCACATCGATGCCGAGGAGTCGGAAGCCCGTACCGATCACCTCGCCTACTTTCGCCGACAGTTGTAGGCGGAAGACCTTCAGCATGACATCTTCAGTAGCGATGACGGGAACGGATTGGTAAAAACTATTGTATTCCTTGACAAGGTCGTAGATGTAATTGGCAATAAGAGCCGGACTGTACTCGCGGGCAGCTTCCTGGATGACATCCGGAAAAACCGTGAGCCGTTTGAGGAGTTCTTTTTCTTTTTCATGCAGGATGGTTACACCGGAAGGCTGGGACAAGTCAACGTCGGCGCGGCGTAACAGTGACTGGATCCGGGCGTAGGTATATTGTATAAAAGGCCCCGTATTTCCGGCAAAATCGACCGATTCCTCCGGATTGAACAGGATACGTTTTTTCGGGTCTACCTTTAAAATGTAGTATTTCAGCGCTCCCATACCAATAATATGGTACAAGCGCTCTTTTTCTTCTGACGAGAATCCTTCCAGCTTGCCTAATTCTTCGGATATCGTGCGCGCCGTTTCCGTCATTTCGTCCATCAGGTCATCGGCGTCGACCACAGTACCTTCACGGCTCTTCATTTTACCCGACGGCAGGTCCACCATGCCATACGACAGATGAAACAGGTTTTCTGCCCAGTCAAAACCAAGTTTTTTGAGGATGAGGAACAGCACTTTGAAGTGATAATCCTGTTCGTTGCCGACGGTGTACACCATGCCGCCCACGTCGGGGTGGTCTTTCACCCGCTGGATGGCGGTGCCTATATCCTGCGTCATGTAGACCGCCGTGCCGTCTGATCGAAGTACAATTTTACGGTCGAGTCCGTCATCGGTCAGGTCGATCCAAACCGATCCGTCCGGGTCTTTTTCAAAAACGCCTTTCTCAAGACCGAACTGAACGACCTCCTTCCCTAACAAATACGTGTCACTTTCGTAATAGTACGAATCAAAGTCGACACCCATTTTGGCATAGGTTTGGGCAAAACCATCATACACCCATTGGTTCAGTTGTTTCCAGAGCGACAGGGTCTCGGGGTCACCCGCTTCCCACTTCCGCAGCATCTCCTGCGCTTTCAGCAGCGACGGAGCCTGTTTCTTGGCGTCGTCTTCGGATAGGCCGGTTGCAACGAGCGCCTGTATTTCCGTTTTGTATTTTTTATCGAAGGCCACGTAGGCATTTCCGACGATTTTGTCGCCTTTTAGTCCGGACGAAGCGGGCGTTACCCCGTCTCCGGATTCCTGCCAGGCCAGCATCGACTTGCAGATATGGATTCCGCGGTCGTTGATGATTTGTGTTTTATAGACCTTTTTACCGGCGGCTTCCAGTATTTTCGCTACCGACCATCCCAATAGGATATTCCGTACATGCCCCAAGTGCAACGGCTTGTTTGTATTGGGGGAAGAATATTCGACCATCACCGCTTTCTGAGACGGGTCGGGCGCTACGACACCGAATGGCGCCTGTGTACGGATCGTATCAAGGAAGTCTATATAATAGGTGTCGGCAATGACCAGATTCAGGAAACCTGACACCACATTATAACGGGCTACCAAGGGCACGTGGGCAACCAGGTGGTCACCAAGCCGTGTGCCTATTTCTGCCGGGTTGCCTTTTATGAGTTTCAGAAGGGGAAACAAGACCACGGTAACATCCCCTTCGAAGTCACGTCGGGTGGCCTGGAACTCGATGCGTTCCGGTGCGACACCATAAAGCGTGTTGAGGGCGATTCCGATCTCTTTCGATAGCAGGCTATTGACTTCCATTCCGTTCCAAAATTGACGCGCAAAGATAGTGCTAATTCCAAAATGGTGAATTATAAACGTACAAATTAGGGTAAATGGATTAGTGGCTGTTTTCGTATTATAAAAGATGAGAAAAGGAGCGGACTGAGCCTGAGGCGAATTTCGTTTTTTTAAGAATTTTTTATAAAATAATTGCTATGTTTGTTTCCTTAAAATTATTTCTGCGGATATGAATAAGTTTTATGTTTTTGTCGCATTATTCCTAAGTTTTGCTGGTTTTTCGCAAGGTATTCAAGTTGACACTTCGCTGACGCCTGCGCAGTTGGTGAACTCGGTATTGATCAACAGTCCGTGCGTCTCCGGCACAAACGTCACCGCTTCCACCGGAACCAATTTCGGTTCAACCAACGGTATTGGGAAGTTTGTAAACTACAACCCGAACTTCCCCTTCGCTTCGGGTGTGGTACTTTCGACCGGTGATGTGACACTGTCTCCGAGTCCGAATACGACCATCCAAAGCGCCGGATCGACCTCATGGGGTGGCGATACCGAACTCGAATCAATCCTATTGTCGCAATCGGGTGTGACCTTTAGCTCGATCAACGCGTCGTATCTTGAGTTCCGATTCAACCCGACAGCGGCTGCATTCGACTTCAACTTTATCTTTGCATCAGAAGAGTACGGGGCGTCACAGTGTAACTTTTCTGACGCATTCGCTTTCATCCTTGAGCACATACCATCTGGAACGAAGCAGAACCTCGCGGTTATTGCCGGTAATACCCCTATTTCCGTGGCCACTATTCGTGACAGTGCAAACAACCCAAACTGTCCGTCTGCCAACGCCTCCTTTTTCGGCGCCTACAACGGACCGAATTTCGGACCCGCCATCAACTTCAACGGGCAGACCGTTCAAATGACGGCCTCTGCGTCGGGTCTGATCATCGGTGACCAATACAGAATCAAAATCGTCATTGCAGACGGCCGTGGCAGTGCCGACGATAACCTGAACGTGGGGTATGACTCTGCGATTTTCATTGAAGGATCGAGTTTTAATATCGGTCAAAACATACTTGGTCCAGATCGCGTAGATTCGAACAACTCCGCAGTCTGCGAAAATAGTGCATACCCAGTTCTTCAACCCACTACTCTTCCCCCGTCAGGCACTACCTACCAGTGGCTTCAGGAAGGAACACCGATTCCTTCAGCAACCTCTTCCTCGCTTGACTTGAACACATTGGCCACGCCTCTGACGGCCGGTATAAACAATTTCTCATTGGTGTACACACAACCTTCCTGCGCGGCCATCACAGATGACATAAAGGTTGAAGTACTGCCTGCTGTAAATGCACTTGCAACTGTACCAGACCGATATTTATGCGCGGCTCCGTATACGTTTGACCTAACGCCTACGACAACACTTATACTCAACAATAACACACCAGCGAACACGGCCGATGACCTACCAGCCGATACGATCATCTCTTACCATGCTTCGCAGCCCAACGCTGATGGTAATGTATCCCCGCTGGGTACAAGCATTAATATTACGCAGGCCCAAAGCCCGATGACCGTTTTTGTTAGGATTACAAATCCGGGAACCGAATGCTACGCGGTACGCAGTTTTACGCTCAATGCAGTTAATGGCGTCGCTCCTCTACCTACTCCGATTAGTGCTCCTCTGACTGTTTGTGCGATAAATGCTGTCAACAACCCGCCCCGGGGAGACTTTGACATGAATCCCATCATCGCGGCGGCATTAGGAACACAAAATCCATCTCAATATGTAGTTACGTTCCATGCTTCTGCCAACGGTGCTAACACAGGAACAAACCCGCTTACTTTGACAAATGGCCGCTTAATCAGGGTAAGTAGTGTGGTGTATATAAGAGTTCAGGCGGGTAATAACACCACCTGTTTCGCGACGAGTTCGATACAATTAATTGTAACGCCGTTGCCAACGGTTCCGGTCTTACCAGACGTGATCTTATGCGGCGCCTATACATTACCATCACTCGCTGCGTTTCCAGGTGCACAATACCGCACTGCAGATAATGGGGGCGGAACTGCATACGCTGATGGTGCTACTATTACACCTGTTGCTGGAACGCCGGTAACCGTATATCTGTATAACCCGGGCGACGGTTCGTGTCCCGCAGGTCGAGACTCATTCAAAATTACAAAGGCCGACTTTTCAACTATTACAAACGGTAGTGCCTGCGAAAATACCGGTTATCCGCTTACACCCCTGCCATACGGAGACTATTACAATGGTCCTGGCGGCACTGGCGGCCAGTTGACAAACCTAACCATCAATACTGTCGGCACCACTATTGTATATGCGTATTTTCAGAATCCTGACATACCCGGCGACTGTGCGGTTGAGAAAGCGATAACGATTACCATTATCCCGTTCCAAAACATTCCAGATCAACCGGATGTATTTCAATGTAACCCCTACTCGGTTCCTACACCACCAACTGGGATGGCGTATTATACACAACCCGCCGGGGCGGGAACACTCGTAACGCCGGGCACTATTTATGGAAATGGCGCTAACAAGATTTATCTTTACAAACAGAGCGGCACTACCCCGAACTGTTGGGATGACGAAGAGATTAACATCGTCATCGGCTCCTCGGCGATTAACTTTCTACCTACGAGTCAAAGTGTGTGTACGTCGTTTACGCTGCCTACATTGACTACGGGCGAGTATCGCACAGCACCCGCAGGAGGTGGCGCTCTGATCACTAACTTGAACATTACTTCGACCCAGACCATTTACTACTATGTTCCGGGCCAGGCGTGTACGAACAACGTGAATTTTACTATAACCGTATTGCAAACGCCGCTTCCTAGCTTCGCGAACCAAACGGTATGTAACGTTTACTACCTCCAACCTATCGGGCATACCGGAAACTACTATACAGGCGCGGGTGGCACAGGTACATTGTTACCCGTTAATTATCCGGTCATTTCCACACAGACTATATACGTTTATGACGACGCAAACGGCTGTATACAGGAAACATCCTTCCTTGTGACGGTTGACAATGAGCCTACCATTACCATCGTGCCGCAACCTGCGCCGTTCTGTAACTCAACCTATACGGTTCCTGACCTTTTAAACGGAGAGTTTTATTTCGCTGCGGGCGGACCTTCTTCCTCCAACGTTGCGATTACTCCGGGCACTGTCATCAGCACACCAGGGCTGACCACGCTCTATGCCTATAACCCAAGTGCCTCCGGAGGATGCCCGCCGGTTTCCTATAGCATTGACATCGACATTACGTCAACGACGGTAACATTGCCGGGCGGACTTAATGACGGTGATACGGTAATGGCCTGTGACGATACAGGATACATACTACCGGCGTTGACAGGTGGTGCAAAGTATTACGCCGCACCCGTTAACCCGCAAAACTCAGCGGCCAGTACTCCGATTGCTGTCAATACGGCTATCATGACGTCAGGCCCGATCTATGTGTACGCCGAGAACAACAACCGGATTCCATGTTCCGACCAGAAAATGTTCAACGTGGCGATTTATCCGAAGCCTTCTGTTCCCACACAGACTACCATAAATGCCTGTGTAAACTACACGCTTCCGGCCTATACCGCACCTGTAACCGGTTACTATGAGCAACCAGGTGGTCCGCTGACAGCCGGTAACGTCGCGCACCTGCCAGGTGAAACGCTCACGAGTTCAATCTTGTTGTACGCCTATGCGGCCAGCCCGTCTACAAACCCAGCGCTTTGTCCGGACGAAGAGCCATGGCAAATCAACATCACTCCGGCGCCAACCTATACCACGCCTGCCGGTGTCACGTTGAGCGGTACGACATTTACAGTTAATGCCTGCGACTCTTACACTTTGCCAGCAGCTACGGCGTTCTCACCGATTGCCACTGGATATGTAACCACCAACGACGGAACGGACACCGCTTTTGGCAGTGCCACGGTAACGACATTAGGTGCAACAACGATATATATCCGGACACAGTCAGCAGACGCTGCAGCATGTGTCAACTACAAACAGTTTACCATCAACTTGTTTGCAAAACCGGTTGTACCGACACAAACTACGGTAAATGCATGCGTAAACTACACGCTTCCCGCCTACACAGCGCCCGTAACAGGTTATTACGAGCAGCCCGGAGGTCCGGTTACAGCGGGTAATATCGCACACGCGCCAGGCGAAGTATTGACTAGCTCTATTCTTTTGTATGCTTACGCAGCTAGTCCATCGGCTAACCCTTCTCTGTGTCCGGATGAAGAGCCATGGCAAATCAACATTACGCCAGCGCCGACCTATACCACTCCGACCGGCGTAACATTGACCGGAACCACGTATAGCGTGAATACCTGTGACTCGTATGCATTGCCAACCGTAACGGATTTCTCTCCGATTGCAACGGGATATGTAACCACAAACGACGGAACCGATACGCCTGCTCCGGCTACTATTTCGGCCCCTGGTGCTACCGTATACATCCGCACGCAATCACCAGATGCTGCCGCTTGTGTCAACTATCGTACGTTCAACGTTGGTGTATACAACACGCCGGTAGTAGCGCCAATCGTGGGCACTCCTTTCGCCGCCTGTAGTGATAGCGGCTTTACCTTCCCTGCTCTGGTTGCTCCGGCCACCGCGTATTATGAGCAGCCAGGTGGACCTAACACGCCAGGTAACATATTGCACGCCGTTGGTTCTACCATTACCGCTCCTGCGACCTATACGTTCTACGCGTACGCAGCGTCAGGACCGGCATCTAACCTGAACCAGTGTTACGACGAAGAGGCGTTCACCGTGACGATTTCGCAAACGCCTTCCCTTACAGATTACCAACCGGTATTCAGTTGTGATTCGTGGGATCCGACGGCTTTTATCGCAGCACTTCCGGCTAACGCAGGTCTTTATGCGGATCTGGCGCACACCACGCCGGTGTCATCACCTGTTCTCGCCTCGACTACGCTTTACGTGTACGCAGAGAATCCGGCTAACGCCAACTGTAACGACATCGACGACTTTGCGGTGACCATTACGCCAACTCCGGTATACAACGCCGCCGACGTCGCGACTGTAAACGCGTGTAACAGCTACACACTGCCAGCGCTGTTGACGCCTAACGCACAATACTACGATGCCATCAATGGAGCCGTAATTGCGGCTGGCACTAGCTACACCGCACCGACTACGACTATCTACGTCTACGCGGTAAACGGTACAACACCGAATACCTGCGTCGGAACATGGGAACCGAAAGTCATCAACGTTTTCAACGTAGAAGAACCGGCCAGCGTTCAGAACTGCGGGAACTATACGCTTCCTGCCCTCACCACACCAGGTGCTCTGTATTACACAGGTCCAAACGGAACTGGAACGAGCTATGCAGGTGGTGCTGTTATCGCATCTACGACTACGCTTTATGTGTATGCCATGAATGGAGCCGGAACCTGTTCCGACCAAAGTCCAGCGTTCACGGTTACGATTAACTCGCCGGCTGTTGCGAACACTGTACCGGCTAATTTAACTACGGTCTGTGACACCGATGGCGACGAAAATTATGATTTTGATCTCGATAGCCTGACGGCAACCGTTCTGGGGTCACAAAGCGCCACCGCTTATGAAGTGTCGTACTATGACAACGCACAAAACGCGGCGCTTCGTACAGACGCTATCGCGACTGACAACGGTCCGAATGGCGATACCGCGGCAAGAGCGTATCCAGAGAATATCTACGCCGTCGTTACCAACATCGCAACGCCATCGTGTTATTCCACGCCAACCCTGATTCAGTTGCTTCCAATCGCTCAACCAACGGGTGATAAGCTCGTAATCGAAGATCCGATTTGTGTCGACAGTGAAACGGGGGCTGTTACGCCAGGATATGTAGTGAGCGGTTACTCTTCTCAATACTACACTTTCGACTGGCAGGATGCATCAGGTGCAACCGTTAGCACATCTCCGAATTTCACGACAACCACTCCGGGTGATTATACATTGTACATCACAACAACCGTCAACGGCCTTACAGCTTGTGACTCCGGTGCGATTCCATTTACAATCATTCAGTCAGGTAAGCCGCAAGATGTTCAGATTGACGTGACTACCGGTTACTTCAGTGACAACCAAACCGTGGTGGTTACCGTAACACCTATTCCGGATACTGTAGGCGAGTTCCTTTACTCGATCGACGGTTCAACGCCGGTAGCGAGCACACCTCCGAACGCCACGACCTTCACCTTCACGGGTGTAACGGAAGGATGGCACGAAATCACGGTTATCGACCCGAATGGTTGCGGCAGCGCTGCCTTCCCAATTGCCGTTCAAACGGTATACAATCCGAAGTACTTCACGCCTAACGGCGACGGTATCAACGATACTTACCGTATTCCGGGACTCGCAAGCCAGGTAGGATCCACCATCACTATCTACGATCGTTACGGCAAACTATTGAAAACCATGACGACTGACGGACCGGGATGGGACGGCACAGCCAACGGAAGTCCGCTTCCGGCCGACGACTACTGGTTTATCGTCAACTATATCGAAAATGGCGTGCCGCGTGAATACCGATCACACTTCTCGCTCGTACGTTAATCGTTTGATACTTATGAAAGTAAAAGGCTCCATATGGAGCCTTTTCTTTTTTAATGTCTTTTCTGTGTAACAACTTCAGGCAATACGAGTCTCGTTTGCGTTAAAAAATACTCAAACAGACACTTCATGAAACATCGCTTACTGTTGTTGTTACTCGCCTTCGCACTTCCGCTATCCGCCCAAAAAACCGGCAGCATCACCGGAACCGTTACCGACAAAACGAAACAACCCCTCTCTTATGTGACCATCTCACTCAAACTCGACGGAAAAATCGTTACCGGCGGTATCACTGACGACAACGGTAAGTTCGAAATCGCGAACCTAGAGCCCAAAGCCTACACGGTCGACATCCAGTTCATGGGGTTTAAGACACAGACACAAACCGCCGATCTTACCGCACAGAAAACGGTCAACTTCACCATCGTCCTCGAAGAAGATGCCGTCGTGCTCAACGATGTCACCGTCGTAGCCGAGCGTTCCACCATCGAACAAAAACTCGACCGCAAGGTCATCAACGTCGGTCGTGACCTCACCACCGCCGGTGCCACCGCATCCGAGATCATGGGCAACATCCCGTCAGTCAACGTCGATCAGGATGGGAAGATATCGCTCCGCGGCAACGAAAACGTCCGCATTCTGGTAGACGGACGTCCGACCAACATCGACGCCGCTACCCTGCTGAAACAGATTCCGTCTACTTCCATCAAGAAGATTGAACTCATTACCAACCCGAGCGCCAAATACAACCCGGAAGGCATGTCGGGTATCATCAACATCGTCCTTCATAAAAACGCCAACGACGGCTTCAACGCCAGTCTAAACACCGGCGTAACCGTCGCTGTGACGCCGAAGATCAACAATTCCCTCGATATGAATTTCCGCACCGGAAAGGTCAACTTCTTTGCGACCTACGGCAACAACTTCGGCAACCAGTTCAACGACGGCGAGGTCATTCGTGAAGACCAAAACAACATACAGGAGTTCGACATCGTCAACAAAAACAAAAGCCACTTGCTAAAAGGCGGCATGGATTTCTATATCGACGACCGCAACACCCTCTCCGCCTATACCACGCAGAACTTCGCGCGCGGCATCGGCTATATCGACAGCTTCTACGGTTTCCCGAATACCACCGAAAACTATAGCAGCTATGACATCTATGACAGCCAGAACGACAACCAGATCTACAACACTGCCTACAAGCACCTTTTCAAAAAAGAAGGCGAAACACTGGATGTCGAACTGAACTTCAACGAATCAAAGGAGTTGCAGGATATTACGTTCCGTCCGACCGCAGCCAGCCCTATTGCGCCCTACAACGACTTCAAACGCGAAGTCCGCGTGGGCAAAACCGCCAACGTCGACTACGTCAACCCTCTCAACGAGAAATCGACACTCGAACTCGGCGCCGAAGCCCGTCTCATGCGCTCTTCGAACGTCTTCCGCACTACGGGTGTCCTGATTCCAAATGCGGTTACCTCTTATGATTTTGATATCTATTCCGCCTATGCGACCTACGGACAGCGGTTCGACAAGTTCAGCTACCAGGTCGGGGCACGGTTCGAAAGCTACAAAGTAAAGGCCATTTACAACGGCAACACCGACTTCAAAGACGACTATATCACCGTCTACCCGTCCGCCTACCTCACCTACACGCCCAGCGAGAAAAACAGTTGGCAGATGAGTTATAGCCGCCGTGTTGACCGGCCAAGCCTCGAACAAACTACCCGCCTGCCCGAGTTCAGTACGTCCCGCATCATCTCCGTCGGCAACCCAAGCCTTGACCCGCAGTTTACCAACTCGCTCGAAGTTAACTACACCCGCATGCTCGAGAAAGGATCACTCACCGCCGGCGTCTTCTTCCGCCTCATCAACGACGAGATCAGCCGGATCCTATATCCCAACCCGTCCGACGAGGAAAACCGCCTCATCATGACATTCGACAACTTCCGCGACAACACCGCCTTCGGTTTCGAACTGTCGACTAACTACAAAATCACCAAATGGTGGGATGTACAGCCGGCCATCGATTTCTCGAGCATCCGCCAGCGCGGAGTCGTGAGCGTCCGAAACCTAAACACCGGCAACTTTGACCCGACCGAAGTCACCATCACCGCCAACGCCTTCAACGCCCGTATCAATAGTAACTTCAAAGCTACAAAACACCTCAGCTTCCTGTTGTTCGGCTTCTACCGGGGCAGCGTAAACGGGGTCCAAAATGACAGCCGCGAAATGTATAAAGTCGACAGCGGCATGCGCTACAGCTTCCTCAGCGACAAAGCTAGCCTGAGCCTACGCTTCAACGACATGTTCAACACCATGCGCTACGCCTTCGATGCCGAACACCCTTACCCGTCAAACGGCGCCTTCTACTGGGAAAGCCGCTCGCTCTTCATCAGCTTCAACTACCGCTTCGGCGCCGGAAAGAACCGCGCCCTGCAACGCCGCCAACGCGACGACAATACCAAACAAGGAGGCGGAGGCTTCTTTTAAAAAACGAAAGTCCGGACCATCCGGACTTTTATATTTTGGGCGCGCCGGCGCATCGGCCTACATCTTACATCGCTTGCACGGGCGCCGTCAGGCTATCCGCTATAGCTTTTTGCGCTACCGCTTTATCAACTGTATTCCCACGAAACGGATGTCGTTCCTTATCGCCACCCTCAAGACGCAAAAAGGCTGCCGCTCCTATCCTTCGCGCGGGCCTGGTTGCATATAGGAAACCCTTGCCTCCATTTCAAAAATCCTTATCATCCTTATTCCTGAGGTTGTGACGTTGGCACATTGATTCACCCTTGTATGCGAATAAAGAAGGCTATTTCAACCCACTACACCACAAATCAGCCGCCTGAAAAAGAGAGTTCCATACGTAGTGGGAGTAGTGTGCGCGGGTCCCAAAATGCGAATCTGTTTTAACAAAATCTACGGTTTTCCCGTATCCGAATCTACGTTTTTTTCCGTAAGGGACGCATCCGCCCCTCCCCTAAGACAAGATACGGTTTCCCGAAGACACCATTTTACGGGAAAACCGCACATTTTGTTAATTAACGCGAAACAATAAGTGACGGGTCAAAAGAGTGCCGAAATGCCACTATATAAGCAGTATTCGAAAATTAGAAGAATGACCCAGAGGACAGGCAACACAGCGGACGGACATCTCCGCCGCCAAATACAAAAAACGACGCAAGAAAGACAACAAACACACCTCGAACTCACACTACCATTAACCGTGAGAGGCCGCTTCTTTGGCACGGTCCTTCCATTCGTTTAGCAGTTGGGCGAGCGCTTTAGGCGTCATACCGTATGTATCGGGCAACGCCGCCTGGTTACCCGCTAGTCCTTTAGCTAGCCGTTTGCCAAACGCAAACTTTTTGTGGCTTTCAACATAATCGAATACGACCATTTTCCGCAGCCCAACGTGGGCGGGCCGGAAAGATGCTACATCCTGCCACCTTGTAAAATTACTTCGGAACAGGCTGGTTACCACAAACCCCTCCGTCGTGAGTTTCAAAGAGGTCGCACCCGGCCAAAGTTGCACCACAGCCACCAGCAGGCACAGTCCGAAAAACACGGTAGTCAGCCATCCCATTAGCGGAAGCTGCCCGATCATCCCGATGCCCATATACACAAAAAGCGAACTGACGGCAATCGTGAAAACACCGCCGTATTTCGTGGGCCGTAAAATCAACTCATTCGTATCCATAACTGGGTGTTAGGTATGTTCCAAAAACAACAGAGGCTATCCCCTCCCATTATCAATTATCAATTCTCCACTAACAACTACCACCGAATAATCGCACTCGCCCACGTAAAGCCACTGCCAAAAGCCGCCAGCACCACGAGGTCGCCTTCTTTTATTTTCCCGGCCTCCCATGCTTCAGTCAGCGCAATCGGAATGGAAGCAGCGGTCGTATTCCCATACCGCTGGATGTTGTTGAACACCTGATCATCCCCCAACTGAAACTTCTGCTGGATGAACTGCGCAATCCGCAAATTCGCCTGGTGGGGTATCAGCATATTGATATCCGAAACGGAAAGGCCATTCGCTGTAAGTCCTTCGTTGATGACTTCTGCAAAACGCACCACTGCATTCTTAAACACGAACTGGCCGTTCATATACGGGTAATAACTTTCGTCATCCGGATCGGCATCCGCGATAATATCGGTCACCCAACGTGCCCCCATTCCAGGCGCATTGAGGTATAATTCCTCTGCATATGCACCTTCCGAATGCAGGTGGGTCGACAGGATGCCTTTCGACAGGTCCTCCTCCCGCGTCAACACCGCGGCACCGGCACCGTCTCCGAAGATCACCGAAACGCCCCGGCCCCGTGTGGTCATGTCAAGTCCGACCGAATGCACCTCCGAACCGATTACCAATACCGTCCGGTACATGCCCGTTCGGATAAACTGATCCGCTACCGACAAGGCATACACAAAACCCGAACATTGGTTGCGCACATCCAACGCCCCGACCGTGCGAAGTCCGAGTTCTTTTTGTACCGCCACACCCGGACCCGGAAAATAATAATCCGGACTCAACGTCGCAAATACCACAAAGTCGATATCATCCGCGGTCACACCGGCGCGCTCCATCGCAATCCGCGCGGCTTTCACGCCCATAGAAGTCGTCGAATCCTGTCCGCGCACGATATGGCGCCGCTGCTCGATGCCCGTTCGTTCACGGATCCACTCATCGTTGGTATCCATGATCTTCGAGAGATCCTCATTCGTAACTACATTATCGGGAACATAGAAGCCGAGTCCAGCCATACGGGAATGATACATAACGTACTTTTTGATAAAATTTGAACCCTCCTGTTGCCAAACCGGCAAAAAGAACCGCTTGCAAGATACGGCTTTTGACGATGCCGTCGAAATGCCCTACAAGGGTTGTCTGACTGGGCAAAAATCATGACCTTCGTAAAAACCGCCCGGATCATGCGCTACCTCATCCTTCTGGCCTTCAGCTCTGCCTGCCTTGCCCAGCCCTTATCGTCTACACAGGCCGCCCATCTGGCGACGCTGCCGATGAAGTGCCTGCAACAGGAGTACCCCAACAAAACCGGACAGTTGTTAGCCAATAGCAGCGAAATTGCCGGACCCAAAGCCTTACATCCGGCGTTTTACGGGTGCTTCGACTGGCATTCGTCGGTGCACGGACACTGGAGTTTGGTGTACCTTCTCGCCCATTTTCCCCAACTCGAAGGCCGCGATGCCATCATCGAAAAACTGCAACAAAACCTCAGCCGTGAGAACATCGCCGTCGAAATAGCCTATCTCTCCCGCAAACACGAAAAATCGTTCGAACGCACCTATGGCTGGGCCTGGCTGCTCAAACTCCAGCAGGAACTCGACACCTCTCCCGATCCCTACGCCGCACCACTGGCGGCCAACCTACGCCCGTTGACCGATACGTTGGTGGCCCGCTATACCGAATTCCTGCCCAAATTGCTATATCCCATCCGCGTCGGCACCCACAGCAACACCGCTTTCGGGTTATCATTGGCATGGGAGTATGCCGTCCATACCCAAAACACGGCATTTCAGAATGTATTGCGAACAGCAGCACTTCGCCTTTTCGGATCGGATAAAGACGCTCCTTTTATCTGGGAACCCAGCGGCACCGACTTCCTCTCGCCCTGCCTCGAAGAAATCGGTATCATGCAACGCGTATTGCCCGAACACGACTTCCTCAAATGGATGAAAGCTTTTGCCCCCGTCCTGAAAAAGAAAGACTTCAAATGGGAGCCCGGAAAAGTATCAGATCGAACCGATGGTCATTTGGTGCATCTCGACGGACTCAACTTTTCCCGCGCTTGGAACCTCTACCGATTGGCAGCGCAATACCCGAAGGCCTACGGGCATCTGAAAACCCTGGCCGATCTCCACATGGCCGCCTCCCTGCCCTCGGTGGTAGACGGGAATTACGAGGGCGAGCACTGGCTGGCTTCGTTTGCGCTGCATGCGTTTGAAGAAAAAGGTGCTTCGCAGTAACCGGCCGCCGTCGCGGGTTCTATTCCAAAAGCACGGCCTTTATGCTACCGTCGCGACTTTCCGTACCTTTGCGCCATGCCAAAGGAACTCCTGATACAGGTACCGCCTGAAACCGCTGCCGATGCATCGGCTCTCAAACTGCATGTCGCACGGCACATCCGGATTTCAGAATCTCAGATCGATCATATCACCATCCTGAAACGGTCGATTGATGCGCGCCAACGGGCCATCAAGATCAACCTCAAGCTACACGTTTTTGTAGACGGTGAGCCATTTTCAGAAGACCCGATAGCCCTACCTGACTATCCCGACGTGTCGAACGCGCCGGAAGTTTTGGTCATTGGCGCCGGCCCCGCCGGACTCTTTGCCGCTTTGCGCCTTATAGAGCTGGGATGTCGTCCGATCGTCATCGAGCGCGGAAAAGACGTAAGAGGACGCCGGCGCGACCTGAAAGCCATCAACCGCGACCACATCGTTGACGAAGATTCCAACTATTGTTTTGGTGAGGGCGGCGCGGGCACTTATTCCGATGGTAAACTCTACACCCGTTCCAAAAAACGCGGCGACATCGACCGCATCCTCCGGCTGCTGGTCGGATTTGGTGCCAGTGCTGACATATTGGTTGAGGCACATCCCCATATCGGCACCAACAAACTGCCTAAAATCATCGAAGACATACGCGAGAAGATTATCGAACGGGGCGGTAAAGTCCTTTTCGAAACCCGCATGACCGATTTGATTATAGAAGGCAGTGCGGTTCGCGGCATCGTCACACAAAATGGCGACCGCATTCCCGCCCAAAGCCTGATTCTGGCAACCGGCCACTCGGCCCGCGACGTATTTGAGCTCCTCCATCGGAAGAACATCCTTATCGAAGCCAAGCCCTTTGCGTTGGGTGTACGCGCCGAGCATCCGCAAAACCTCATCGACCAGATCCAATACAGTTGTGACTATCGGGGCGCGTTCCTGCCTCCGGCACCGTATTCCATCGTCAAACAGGTCAATGGGCGGGGTATGTATTCCTTCTGTATGTGTCCGGGAGGCGTCATCGCACCCTGTGCGACGAGTCCGGGCGAGGTCGTCACCAACGGTTGGTCGCCCTCAAAACGTGACCAGGCGACCGCCAATTCCGGCATCGTGGTGGAACTCCGCCTCGAAGACTTTGCCCCGTTTGCCAAAGAAGGACCGCTCGCCGGCGTGGCTTTCCAACGCGACATCGAGCAACGGGCGTGGCGATTGGCGGGTGAAACCCAACGCGTACCCGCCCAACGCATGGTCGACTTTTCAAAAGCAAAGGTATCGGCTGATATCCCGAAAACCTCCTACGTGCCGGGCACCACGTCTGTAGAGTTAGGGAACGTCTTTCCGGGCTTCCTTACCCAAACGTTGCGCCAGGGATTTGCCGAATTCGGAAAAACCATGAGAGGCTATTTTACCAACGACGCCATCCTGCATGCTCCGGAATCGCGGACGTCATCACCGGTGCGTATCCCACGGGATCCGGATACACTCATGCACCCTGAAATTAACGGACTCTACCCTTGTGGCGAAGGCGCGGGTTACGCCGGTGGCATCGTATCTGCGGCGATTGACGGTGAGAAATGTGCGTTCATGGCGGCTGCCGCACTCGTCGGTGTGAAACCACTCTCTTAAACGAGCGTTAAACCTGTGCCGCCGCCCGTTAGGCCCGTCAGGCGGTGTCCGTTTTTTCGTATTTTTACACGATGACGGAAGAACACGTAATCCTGGTCAATGAAAAGGACGAGCCTATTGGACTGATGCCCAAGATGGAAGCACATGAAAAAGCGGTCTTACACCGTGCCTTTTCTGTGTTTGTGCTCAATTCAAAGAACGAGGTCATGTTGCAGCAACGGGCCCGTGATAAATACCATTCCCCTCTGCTTTGGACCAATACCTGCTGCAGCCACCAGCGTGACGGCGAGTCGAATATCGAGGCCGGAACACGACGTTTAGCCGAAGAAATGGGGTTCACTACCGAGTTGCGCGAACTATTCCATTTCATCTACAAAGCGCCTTTTGACAACGGCCTCACCGAACACGAACTCGACCACGTCATGATCGGTCGCTACGACGGCATCCCGCAGGTCAATCCGGCGGAAGTCGAAAGCTGGAAGTGGATGGATATTGAGTCAATCCGCACCGATATGACTGTACATCCGGAACGTTATACCGTCTGGTTCCGTATCATTTTTGACGAATTCTACCACTTCCTGGAAGAACACACCCTTTAACTGAACACCACCGTGAAAGTAACTGTTTCCCGTCGCGCCCATTTCAACGCTGCCCATCGGCTCTACCGGCCCGATTGGTCGGACGAACGCAACAATGCGGTGTTTGGCAAGTGCAACAATCCGAATTTCCACGGGCACAATTACGAATTGATCGTTTCGGTAACGGGGGAAATCGATCCGGAAACGGGCTTTGTAATCGATGTCAAAGAGCTTGCCGACCTTATCCGTACGCATGTCGAAGACGCCTTTGACCATAAAAACCTCAACCTTGACGTTGCCGATTTCCAATCCCTCAATCCGACGGCCGAGAACATCGCCGTGGTGATCTGGAACCGCCTCCGGCCGCATATCGCCGCCGATAAAGAGATGGAAGTGACCTTATATGAAACGCCGCGCAACTTCGTTTCCTATCGGGGATTGTGATTTTTATAAGGATTTGACGGAATTGTAGTAGGACACTTCCGTCGGTTAACCGAAATTTGCGCGTAAAACACTGCGTATGTCCCTTCCGCTCTACCCGCTCACCTTCTCCCCCATCCTCAAAGAACGTATCTGGGGAGGCGAGAAACTGCACACGTACCTGCACAAACCCATCGTTTCCGCCATCACGGGGGAAAGCTGGGAATTATCTGCCGTCAAAGGGGATGTCAGCGTCGTAGCAAACGGACCGCTGGCGGGACAACCGCTTGACGCCCTGATCGCCGAGCGTCCGGATGACATCCTCGGGAAGAAGGTGCATGCGCGCTTCGGGGCCGAGTTTCCCTTACTATTCAAATACCTGGACGCACGCGAGGACCTCTCCATTCAGGTGCATCCGAATGACGAACTGGCCAAGGCCCGTCACAACTCGTTCGGTAAAACCGAGATGTGGTATGTGATGCAGGCCGATCCGGGTGCGCGCATCATCGTAGGGTTTAAGGAAAAGTCGAGTCCGGAAGCCTACCTCAACAGCTTAAAAGACAATTCGATACTCGACTTACTCGACACCCGAACGGCACACAAAGGCGACGTTTTCTTTCTGAACACGGGCACCGTACACGCCATCGGGGCCGGCTTGGTCATTGCGGAAATACAACAAACATCCGATATCACCTATCGCATTTACGATTTCGACCGCACCGATGCCCATGGCAACCGTCGTGAACTTCACGTCGAACAGGCACTTGACGCCATTAACTATGACAAAACCGAGGCGTTGCGCACGTATAACAGGCAGCCGAATGTCGCCAATACCATGGTCGATTGTCCGTATTTCCACACAAATTTCCTACCTCTTGATGGACAATTGGACGTGTCGAAATCAGGTGAATCCTTCACGGTGTATATGTGCACCGAAGGCGCGTTTTCGATTACATTAGATGGAAACGAGTATCAGTATACCACTGGCGATACCGTATTGATGCCCGCTGTATTGACCGACTTCCGTTTATCCGGAACCGCCACGCTGCTGGAAATTTCGGTGCCGTAGGCTGTCGTTCAAAAACTTATACGTACTTTTGCACCGAATTTTTAAACACAAGAAAATGGCAAGCGTTCGTAACCTTAAAAAAGACATTAACTACGTATTGGGCGATATCATCGAGGCCGTTTACCTGTATGAGCTGGCCACATCGGGAAAACCGAGTGTGGAAAGCAATGCCGTAATCGAGGAAGCCATCGTGGCGTTCGATACCTTGATCGCGAAAGTGAATGCTGTAAAGGGAAGTGACAAAAAAGCGTCATTCAAAGCCATCAACGCGGAACTGGAAGAAACAGCCAACGCGCTGGTAGCCAAAATCAACGCGCTGCAGTAATAAAAAAAGCGGCTAAAAAACGGGCCTGACTTTTGGTTTTTTGGGAAGAGCCTGTATATTTGCACGTGTAAATGCCGGTGTAGCTCAGTTGGCCAGAGCAGTTGATTTGTAATCATCAGGTCGTGGGTTCGAATCCCTCCATCGGCTCAGCAAACCATCCTCGCGATGGTTTTTTTATGGACAAAAAAAGCCATCCTCTCCGGATGGCTTTCTGTTTTTATTGACCGGCTTTCAACCGTTCTTTGTAGTATTTTTCGAGTCGTTGCCCGTAAAGCGATTTTGCCACTTTCGGTGTCATGGAGGTACGGATGGTGTCCAGGTATTTCAGGTTGACATCCGGGATGGCAGACAGCGCTACATAGGGCGCCACTTCGTGATCACGGTGGTTGACCGCAAAATTGACGGCATAAAGATAACGGCGCTTAAGGTTCGACTCCGACACTTTCTCAAGGCTGTCAAGACGCTCAGGCTTTCCGAGTCGTTGTGCGCGGAGTTTCTCGACAATCAGGTTAGTATTCTGGTCGGTGAAGCGACTGTCTACTTTCCGGAATTCGTCGTATAACGCCTGGTTTTTCGATCCGGTAATCTTGGCATCGGCAAAAAAGGCATCCAGCGTCGTTTCAATGCTCATGGTGCCGGGCTCGGCGAAGAATGGCAGGCGGTCATCAATTGAGCTGGTCGTGCCGCGGTCAAGGACGAGTACGAACATTTCCGGCGACGTGACATTCAGCCAGGTTTCAAAATGCGAATCATTGTCAATACGGATACTGTCGAGTACAACCAGTGACGTATCCACCTGTTTCTTGATATAAAGTGTTCCTTTCCCGAGTCCTTTGATGTTGCCCGTAAGGTGCAGGTTTCCTTCTTTCTTCGTATCCTGGCACGCAACCAGCAACACCACGCCGGCCAAGGCCGCAACCAATCGTTTCATCTGTTTTGAGTTTGCGCAAAATAAAGAAAAAATCCCCAAAGCGCGGGCCTTGGGGATCCTTCCATTGCAGTGTTTTTTCGCTACCCTTTCAACCAGGCATTGCGAAGCGCCTGTTTGTCGGCTGCGGAGGCGTTATAGCCTTCCTCTTCGGTCGACGGAAGCACCACTTTCCCAGATACGGTTTTCTCTTCCGTACCACGGCGGATCTTCAACGTGACCGCATCGCCTTCCTTCCAGCCTATACTTGCCATGACGAGGTCATAGATGTTATTGACGTTGTAAGCTGTGCCATTGGCCTCCAACAGCACGTCATTTCCTTCAACGCCGAGGTTCTTGGCAAATGCATTATCAACGCCCGGCAGGAAATAAATCTCACTCTTCGGGTTCACCCCGATATACGGTGTCTGCATATCTTTCAGCAGCGGCATTCCTTTCTTGTTGTATTTGCCTTTTACGACGCCCATTTTGGCGAAGTATTCGCTGTAAGGAATCGGCGTTTCGCCCGCCACATACTTATCGAGGAACGCGCCGACTTCCGGATACGTCATTTGCGTAATCTCGGCAAACAACGCATCGTCCTCAAACGGTTTTCCGGCGCCGTACTTGGCTGACAGACGCTGCATCATGTCAAGGATACCCCGTTGCCCGTTGCTTTTCTCACGGATGATGATATCGATGCACATTCCGATCAGGGCACCTTTATCATATACATTCTGGTATTGGTCTTTATACGGTTTCACCAATACATTCTGGCTCATTTTGGTGAACGGCATCTTATCGTCCATTCGCGACGCATTTTCAATCTTGCCGGTCATACGGTCGAGGAATTCCTGCTCCGAAATCAACCCCTGATTCACCTGAAACAGATTGGCAAAATACTCCGTTACACCTTCATACATCCAAAGATGCTTTGACATTTTGGGCGCATTGAAATCAAAAAACTGGATTTCCTTTGAGTGGATAGTAAGCGGGGTTACAATATGGAAAAACTCATGTGATACGACATCGCGCAATTGAGCACCGAGGCCTTCCACACCCATCGATTCTGGCATTACGACGGTCGTACAGGTAGGATGTTCAAGCGCCCCGAATCCTTTAGCATCCGTTTCCGAAAGCGTTGAGAGGTAAATAAGGATACTGTATTTTTTGGTAGAATTGAAGTTGCCAAGGAAGGCTTTCTGCGCCGTCATCATCTCTTTAAGATCCGGTGTAATCGCCTCGGCTGTGACAATACGATTGGGCGAATATACCGCAATGAGGATGTCCATTCCATTGATTTGGAATTCGGTATGGTCAGGCATGGAATACATAATCGGATTCTCCACCAGTTCCGCATACCGCGACACCGTAAAGCGATCCGCTGTAGGAGAATCGTCAAGATCGGTCATCGACGTAGCACCCCAAAGTCCGGCCGGATGCGACACCGTCATTTCATACGGCGTTTCCATAAACTCCTTAAAATACCCGACGAACGCCTGTGTATTGACCATGAAATTCTTATTAGCCTGAATGTTACTCCCTACAGGCGAAAAAACATCATGTTTTCCCTCGATGTCAAACGTGTCATTGACGAGATAGGTAATTTTCGCGAGTTTTTTAGCACCAACGATGGTCCAGGAATTCGCATCCGCTTTCTCTACCACAAGGGGTTTTCCATCGGTTCCTACGGCTTTGAGATCGTCAATATACTTCCCAAAATCATCTTCAGAGTAGGTACCGGGAACGGTTTTGGGAATAAAATACGTGATTTTGTCCGTGGCGATCTTGGGCACCGAAACGGTAACCTGTACTTTATCGTCGACCACATTCGTGAGATCCAGATTCGCCTTCAGGGCGTTTTGTGCAAAAGAGGCGACGCCCGTCATCAGGACGACACACCACATCAAGGGTTTTGTCATATTGTTTCCGATTTGGGAGGTAAGACTATAAACCTTCGATATTGTTACGTAACCGCTTTGTTTTTATTGGATTTACCTAACGTCGCGCGTAGGCGGTCGCTTCGCACGAAACGGCATCTTCAGCAATTCAGTAAGGCGGTTGTGCTCGCCTTCGTCGGGATGGGTGTCGATGCCATACACAATATCCTTCGCCGGAAGTTCACGATACGTGCCGAACAGCCGGTCCCACAACGAAAAGATATTGCCGTAATTAGAGTCGGTATAGGGTAAGCGGTAATGGTGGTGCACTTTATGCATATCGGGTGACACCAAAACATAACGCAGCGTCCTATCGAACCACAGGGGCAACTGGATATTAGCGTGATTGAACTGCGAAAAAACGACCGATAACGATTGGTACATAAACACCATCCACATCGGCGCACCGGCCAGAAACGTCCCAATAATCGTAAAGACAAATCGGATCACGCTCTCTCCCGGGTGGTGGCGGTTGGCCGAGGTCGTATCCAGCCAGGTATCGGTATGGTGTATAAGATGGAAGCGCCACAGCACACTGATTTTGTGTTCAAAAAGATGGGCAAAATAGGCACCGAAGAGATCGAGTATCAGAAGACCGACCAGGGTGTAAAGCCATAGTGGGAATCCGGATAACAGGTTCAGCACCCCGATTTCACGAGCGGCTGCCCATTCCGCGGTTTGCAGCAACAGGAAAGCCATGACAAAATTGACGACGATAGTGGTGGCGGTAAAGAAAAAATTGATGCCGGCGTGATGCCATTTGCGATACGAAAAGGACGCAAACGGGCGGGCATTCTCGATCAGCCAGAAAAAGGTGATACCACCGGCCAGGATGAGGGCGCGGTGCCAAGACGGGATGGTCTCAAAATATTGTACGATGGTTTCCATGGTTATATAGGAAAATGGACGATAAAGGTAGTGCCTGATTGCCCGTCGCTTTCAACGGAAATAGTACCCCCGAGTGCTTCGACCTGCGTTTTGGTCATAAAAAGGCCGATTCCTTTCGCATCGGTGTTTCGATGGAAAATTTGCCGCATACCAAAGACTTTATGCCCGTATTTCGACAAATCGATGCCAAGGCCGTTGTCTTTTATGGTCAGTCTGACGTAGTGGGTGAGCTTCTCCGTGCGAATCTCGATCACGGGTTTACGATCCGGATGACTGTATTTCAAGGCGTTGCTGACCAGATTTTGTAGGATGCTCTCCATATAAATCTTAGGGAATCGAATAGACGGCGCGCGATCGAAGTCATATATAATCTGTGCCTCTTTTTCCAGTATTTGTCCCTGCAGCGTAGCACAAACGTGCTGGCACATATCGCTCAATGCCACCTGTTCGCGCTCGATGCCCGTGTTGTTCTTGATATGAAGGACGTCAATGAGCTCATTGAGCGTTTCATTGAGATTGACCGAAACCTTCTTCAGCATTTCGAATACGGTCCGGTAGTCATCGATAGTACTGTCTTCGTTGACAATGTCGACCAACGACGATATGTTCGCGGCAGGTGACCGCAGGTTATGTGAGGTGATATTGGCAAAATCGTTGAGCTGACGGTTCTGCATCGCCATTTTATGGGTCATTTTGCGTTGCATGTGAATGCTTCGAACCGTCTGGACAGTAGTGTGCCGGATCTGCAGGTAGCCAAAGAGCACCAGTCCGAACGTACAGATGACAAAAACCACAAACAAGCTATCACGGACCCTGACATTGTGGTCGATTTCCTCAAGGCGTTTCGACAATTGCCGTTGTTGTTCCCGTTGGTACTTGTCGATGAATAAACGAATGCGGTCCATCAGTTCCTTTCCTCTTCCCGATGCGATGATGGTGGCGGCTGCCTCTTCACCCACTAGTCGCCGGGCCTCGACGATGGAGGCTGAAATACGCTGTTTTTCTCCGATCATCTGCTTGAGCGCCTCGACTTCCCGCACGTCGCCGTGAATAGATTGGGACAGATCATGAAGCGAGTCAACCAACACCTCGAGGTCGCGGTTGCCTAATTTATAGAGATTCAGGAATTTCTCCTGTCCGGTGATGGTATACCCGCGTGAAGACGTCTCGATACTCACCGTACTGGTTAATATCTTGTCGAGTACCGTACAGATTTCGTTCGTTTCCATAATCGTCGAACGGTTCTGTTGTACGGTACGAGCCGTGGCGAAAATCGCATAAAAAAGCGTTACGAACAAGACACCGCCAACGGCAAATGACAGGTCGATTTTGGTCAGCAGGGAAAACTTCCGCATAGAAAAGAACAACGGTTTCGTTGCTAAAGGTACGTTTTTTCTTAAGAATACGACAAATAATTCCCTGATAACCAGAAACCGCATCAGCTATTTCAGGATGCGGAAGGTCAGGTTGATGCGCGGACCCATCGGCAGGGCGGTTTTCGGTATCTGGTGTTTCCAGAAATGCTGTGTCGTGCCGCCCATAATCAGCAGGCTTCCGTGGGCAAGCCTTATTTTCAGCGTTTTGGAGGTATCGTGGTTGTGCCGTAGGTGAAACATCCGTTCCGCCCCTAAGCTCACCGAGGCAATGAGCGGGTCGCGACCAAGCTCACGCTCGTTATCGGCATGCCATCCGTTGCTGTCGCGGCCGTCGCGGTAGAGGTTAAGTAAAACCGTGGTAAACCGGTCGGAACACACCTGCTCGACGGCGTCTTTTATAAACATCAGGGCCGGTGTCCAGGCATTGGGCTGCATTACGATGTTGCTATAGGCGTAAGGTTTTCCTTCATTGCCATAAAGTGCGGTCAGTCGTGGCTGTGGATGGCTTTTCCCAAACACCACAATATCATCCTGTTGCCAGGCCGTTTTTTCCAAAAGGAAGGAAAACAGTTCATCCGCCTTCTCGTGGGTAAAGAAAGAAGGATAGTACGTCACAGCCGCATCGGGCAGGTCAAATCGAACAGGCGTCCTTTCTTCCTCAAACAACAACACGGCTATTCTTTTTTTCTAAGATACGGAAGATTGAGTAATACAATCGCCGCCAAAATCAAGACAATCCCGAACCATTGCGAGGGTCGAACGGTTTCATGCAGCAAGACCCACGCCATCGTCACCGAAACCGGTAGTTCGAGGGAGGCCACGATACTTCCCGGACCGATACCGGCTTTTGGAAAACCTGCATTCAACAGCAAGGGCGGAATAATGGTACCGAATACCGCGATGGCGAGTCCATACGTCAGGAAAATCCCCATTTGGAACGGCCCGGTCTGCGTGAACACCGCAGCAGAAAAAACGATGACGGCCCCACCTGCCAACATCCAGAGACTGCGCTGTGCGGCGGATACGCCCAAGGCGACTTTGTTGGCCGTGAACATGGTGGTGGTGAAAGACGCGGCGGCCAGCATGCCCCATACGATACCTCTCCAATCGGGAAATACTGCGGTATCAAGGAGATTGGCGGCCAATACCGTTCCGGCGAGCACCACGGCCACCGCCGTAACACGACCGAGGGAAGGTAGGCGCCGGGTAAGGATGGCTTCGAGCACTACGCCCATCCAAACTGTTTGCATCAAGAGCACAATCGCGACCGATACGGGAATATACTTCACCGCTATATAGTAAAACAGGCTCGTGAATCCCATTGACGTACCCGCCAGCAGTAACGACAGCGTCTGCCGTTTCGTAGCGGCAACGGTTTCCGTTTTCCGGGTTCGCATAAACAAGTTGATGAGCCCCAACCCAAGCAACCCGATGACGAATTGCGATACCGTAACTTCCGCCGTGGTATAGCCTTCGCCGTAAGCCAACTTCACAAACGTGGCCAGCATGCCGTAACTGGTGGCTCCGAGCGCCACAAATCCTATTCCTTTTAAAAAATCCCTGTTTCCCATATTGTCGTAAGCGGGCGCAAAGATACGGAATCGCAACTGTGTAGCGCGTTCCACCTAAAATAAAGCCCTCGTTCCAACGTTTGCACTGCTAACCGGCATCGCAGCCTGAAACCCATCCCCATGCGTTACTTACCCTTACTGCTGTTTGTACTTTGTTGCGGAAAGCCCGCAGAAAAAACCGCAAAACTGAAAACCGAGTACACACGGGTCCACAACGAAGCACGCGCGTTCTGCGAGAAGCAGGGCATGAACACCGATTACTATTTTCTTGTCGACCTGAGCGTGCATTCCGGGAAACCGCGGTTCTTCATATACGACTTTTCCAGCGGCACCATCGTTGACCAAAACCTCGTCACACACGGCGCCTGTGATGCAACGCCCAATCCATCGAAATGGGAAACGGCGCGGTTCAGCGATCAACCCGACAGCCATTGCTCGGCAAAAGGGAAGTATAAGATTGGAAAACGTGATTACAGCGGTTGGGGTATCCACGTGAAATATTGGCTGCACGGACTCGAAGCCTCCAACCGAAGTGCCGAGGAACGGGTGATTGTGTTGCATTCGTGGTCGGCGGTAAAAGACGGGGAAACCTATCCAACCTACAGTCCTCTGAGTTGGGGCTGCCCTGCTGTTTCCGATGCTTTCATGCGAAAACTGGACGCGCGACTGAAGCAATCGCGCAAACCCGTTCTTCTCTGGATCGTGGGCTGACTAATCCTCGTCTTCTAAAAGATCGCTCAAATGCACCCGTAGCGCACGCACCGAAATGCTGATTTCCCAGAACGAGATGCCGAGCGACACAAGAAGGCTCAGAAGGCTCACCCCAAACAGCACGATTCCCGCGAAGGGCTGCTTAAAGAACAGCAACAACATCGCAAACACCGACAAAAACAGGCTCAAAACACCGAACATCTGCATGTAACGGATCAACGTCAACCGCAGGTTCAGGTTCCGGATTTCCAAAAGGATACTCCTATTTCGCTTCTCATCATAGTTTTTCTTGAGTCCGCGGATGATCTGCGCAATCGTCAGGAAACGATTCGTATACGCCAATAAAATCAAAGACGTGGCAGAAAAAAGCAGGGCGGGCGTTTCGATGGCGAGGGGCATAAGGAAGGAGTTAGGGGTTAGGGGTTAGGGGTTGAGGGCTGAGGGTTGAGGGTTGAGGGTTGAGGGTTGAGGGTAACGAAGATACCTCATTCCCTTTATCCTACAAAAAAGCCACCTTGCGGTGGCCTTCTTTATTTAATCAGTTCGAAACTGCGTTTCACGAATGCGGTGAGTTCTTCTCCTTTTAGGAGTCCCTGCGCGATCTTCGCAAGGTCGAGTGCCTGTTTGACCAGGCCTTCGCGCACCGTCTCGTCTTCGGTTGACAGGATGGTCGTTGCCAGTTCGCTGTTCGTGTTTACGACAAGGTTATACATATCGGGGAAGTTGCCCATTCCGAACATGCCACCACCGCCGGTTTGGCTCATTTCCTTCATCCGGCGCATAAACTCCGGCTGTGTGATAAGGAACGGAGCCGCCTGGCTGTCGAGTGCTTCGAGTTGTACGGTGTAGCCCGGTGTCGGCACCACTTTTTCAACCGCCGACTTGAGTTGTTCTTTTTCCTCGTCTGACAACTTCGAAATGGCCGCGTCGTCTTTCTTGACGAGGTTGTCAACGTGATCGGAATCTACGCGAACGAAGGTGATGTCAGAGTTGTCGCCTTCCAGTTTCTGGATAAGGTGCGACACAATCGGCGAGTCGAGCAGCAGCACTTCATACCCCTTATCTTGCGCCGCCGCAATATACGCGTGCTGGGTTTCTTTATTTCCGGCATACAGCAAGACGATCTTGCCGTTTTTGTCGGTCTGGTTTTCCTTGACTTTCTCTTTTAGTTCCTCCAGAGTGAAGTACGAGCCGTCCACCGTCGGGTACAGTGCAAAAGCCCCCGCCTTCTCGTAGAACTTGTCTTCCGAGAGCATGCCATATTCCAGTACAATCTTGATATCGTTCCATTTTGCTTCGAAATCTGCCCGGTTTTCGTTGAAGAGCGATTTCAGTTTATCGGCGACCTTACGGGTGATGTAATTCGAGATTTTCTTCACGTTGCCGTCGGCCTGAAGGTACGAACGCGATACGTTAAGCGGGATATCCGGCGAATCGATCACGCCTTTGAGCATGGTAAGGAATTCCGGCACGATACCTTCTACATTATCGGTAACGAATACCTGGTTTTGATAGAGTTGGATGCGGTCTTTCTGTATTTGGAGGTTTTCACCCAGCTTCGGGAAATAGAGGATACCGGTCAGGTTGAACGGGTGATCGACATTCAGGTGAATGTGGAAGAGCGGCTCTTCGAACTGCATCGGATACAACTCGCGATAGAACGACTTATAGTCCTCCGGTGTGAGGTCGGTTGGTTGCTTCGTCCAGGCCGGCTCAGGGTTGTTGATGATGTTGTCGGTCTCGACGGTTTCGGCTACATAATCGTCTCCGGCATCCTCAGGCTTCGGAAGGGTTTCCGTGCGGGTTCCGAATTTGATCGGCACCGGCATGAACTTATTGTATTTTTGAAGGAGTTC
>JAIXYI010000064.1 GCA_027490305.1 Flavobacteriaceae bacterium | reverse complement strand
TTGATTATCGCACTCAGTCGGGCGTGAGAGGCAACGTGAAACAGGTGGAGTTTTCCTATACCTTCAATCGCTTTTTCCGTAGCCCTGAGGTGAGTTTGAGGTCGCTTGAAAACCACTTTGACAGCGGCGCAGCGGGGTTCAATCGCGATGGTAGTTTGAACTTGCTATGCTCACCTATCAAAGATTCTCTCACAGGAGAATTTACGAATACTGATTGTACGCGGCTATCATACGATTCCCTTGATCGGGCCAAAAAAAAGTTGCTTAGATGTATACAGCACCTCGCCAATGCCGTTTCCGCTACCAGAATGGCGTCGGTTAGTGTAAACCGTACGACGCTATTTGTGGGGGTTGGCGATGAGCTGGGTCCCCAATACATATTCAGGTACACGGAAGACGAAAACGGTCGTATCACAAGAGAACAAAGTTTTCGGTTGTGGGAAGGTGTTTCACAGCCGGGAGGGGAACTGGTTAGAACGACCGATTTTTTCTATGACGACCAAGGTCGGTTGATTCGATTTCTCGCGCAACGTGAAGGTGAGCATTCGAAACCGGAGATATTGTTCCAACTTTTCACCATGGGCTGTGATTCAGCCGAAGTGGTGTATACCTACGACGCCGCGGGTCGCATTGGTTCGCTTACGGCCTCCTCCTGCAATGGCATGAAAAACATAGAAACCTATTCTTATGACGGCTCCGGCAGGCTCGTGCAGTCGCAATCCGTGGTTTCGAATGGTCGATGGTTCCCGGGCAAAACCGTCACATTTGACTCGTTCTATAATGAACACGGGGATTTGGTGCGCCAACACCTGTCGTCAGACCGGGCCCGGCCTGATGGTACCATCGCAAATACGCAAGAAATGTACAAACCCGACCGCTTTTACGAATATGATTATGACACCCACGGCAATTGGGTGACCTGCCGGATGTTTTTGGACGGAACCAACACCGGGACGCCTTCGATTGTGGCTAAAAGAAAAATCGAGTATTATACGGACTAATCTGATAAGCCAAGTTTATCGAATTCGAATTAAAAAGATGCTACATCCAACACCGTCGCATAAGGTTGTTGGTATTCATTACTTTTTGAACCTTTAATTCCGTACTGTAAGAGAGTGCCAACCATCCACCTCTTTCTCCAGGAGGACGCATAATGATACCCTATTTGTATATAGACCTGCGCGCTTAACAGCCACCGTCGGGGGATACATCGCAGCGCGAGTGCCACGTGGCCGGTGCAGGCAGGGACTTTCAACCCTTTATTCCGGGTCTCAAAAATCCGTATTTTTACGGATACCGTTGCTCAACTTGATTCTGTACTTTAGTGTCCAGTCAAAAAAGGTTTTCATGGCAACGTTACACCACTTCACTACAGGGGCATCCATTACCACCCAGATTCCGGGACAGGCATTTGGAAAGCTGCCCACTGTTGATGGACTTGAGAGATACAATCTGGAAAATAAATTTTCCGTAACAGCAGGCGCCCCCGCCTTCGCTCCCTGTAAATCACGCGTAATTTATCTTCAGGATGTGGCCAATAACCAACTATTGAATGTAGTCGCCTTCCCTGTTGCCTCTAGTCTCGCCGGATTGCCTGTTAAGGCTATCATATACAGAGGGTTGACTAAAAGCGCCCTGATCGACTCGGCAGGCAACGTGCAGCAGGATGATTCATCATGGTCTTCTGATAATGTTCTTAAGACAGTTAAAGATTTGCAACTTAAAATTAGTAATGCAACCGGGGTGATCCCATCACCCGTTCCTCAAAATTGTCTTGGCGTGCAATTTTCCAATGACCCAGATGACAAGTTACTCGAAGCACCGCTATTTGACGACAGCAGCAATTTCCATCCGCTGATCGTGGAAGGTGGTTGCCAAATCGGTAAATTCTCGGGGGGTGAGACGCCTGCCGGTGTCGAAGTCATACTCGACCGCATTGGATACGATCCCACCATAAAGCTCCTGAAAAGTGGAAACCATATACTGGAAATTCCGGAACTCGTATTGTCGCCTTCCGATACAGCGGAGGAACAACTTATCAAAAAATTCAACAACCGCTTCCGAAAGGAAGAGATACTAGGTTATATGGACATTACCGCCCTTTACGGGTGCTACCGCAACAGGGGACTGACGATTTCAGGAACGTCTTCGGGAGATGCTTTCTTAGCCAGCTATTTGAATAAGAACTCAGTATACATTGATGTCCGGGACCGATACGGTTTTTCTTACAATCATTTTCTGGGGTTACGGGATACCCTTAGCGTAGGATTTGCGGGTGCCGATAATAACTTTGTATTCCAGGAACACCATTACTATGCCGGCTGGCCGATACTCCGGTTGGATGCCGCACAGTACGCCACCGCAAAGGCAAACTTCCAGGTGCGTATTCCCATCGAAATCGGGGACGCACTCAACCGTTACTACGTAACCAACTTTGCCGACAAGATTGCGTCAGTTGTAGACGGTCAGCGGCGCAGATCCATAGCCGTCGGTGGCGACCCCGATGATGGTCACATACAGCTAAATGCAACAGAACCTTTGCGATTGCGAAATTGGTGTTATTCAGACAAAAAACTCGGATCCAATTATTTCCTGCTTAAAATCGACGCAACAGGCGACACTGTAGAAGGCGCTCTCAGCACGAATATTTGGAAGAACCGGTTTTCCATGAAAATGAAAAACGTTTTCGGTACGACCAATATGCAGGAGGGTCATTTTAGTGTGAATACCTACGCCGCATACAACAGTCCCGTCATCTCGGATGCAAAGGCGGGAGAAGTATATTACGCGGTTTCGGGGATAGCGGTAGACAAGGAAAATGTTACCTTTTTTTCGTTTCGGGACGAGCCGGTATTTACTACCAAGGAATCCGGCGTCTCACTACCCGCCTACCCGCTCACAGGCAAAGGGAAATTTTACTACCCTTATGATGAGCAGTCTTTTCAATATGATGGCGGTGCCGTGGTACAGAATGTAGGCTTTCTCGCCCAAATGGCCAACAAACTGAAAATACCAGAGTACAATCTCAGGAAAGTATCGGCAACGAATAGCTTCACCCAGGAAACGCATGCCGTAGCTACCTATGCAAGGAATCAGTTAAACGACCGCGCGGACGAAATAATGGACTACTTTGATGCCATTTCGTTGACGCACGCGGAGTACAATGCTTTGTTGGCTTTCCAGGAAAACCAAATGGGTAGCTTTCCCGGACATCCCGCATTTATTTGTGTTTCCGCAAGCACTTCCCGGCCCTATATAGACTTCGATTATGAAGAACACACCTTAAGCCTGGCCGTGCCAACGGTGGTTTGGGACGAAACAAACGAAACGCCGAGCATACAACTACAGCCTACCTCCTCTCCTATAACCCTGAATAACGAGCCTATTTCGGTTTCGGGAGGACATTTTTAACATCTAGCGTTACCAATTTATGCCCATTTTTCTTTCCAAAGACGCCCTTAAAGCGGTTCCGCTGTCGGAACAGCCCATACGACAGGACCAAGAACGTGACGAACTGAAAAACCCTTTACTGGCAGGGGATGCCTATCTGAAAGAGCTGGCCCGAACAGATGGCAGGAACCTCCCCCTTACTAAAGGGATGGACAACCCGTCGGTAGGACGCGTGGGTTGCGCACTGATGGTAATCAGGGAACTTTATGAACTCCAGCAAAACATGCCGCAATTGTCGCCGGATCCACAATTGTTCGACGATGACTTTGAACAGGCTGTGTTGTATTTACAGTCGTTTGCCAACCTCACCGGCCATATCCCGGGTAAAGTAGACCGGGTTACGCTCTTGGCGATTGATCGTTTTTTACAAAATGAGATTTACGACTACGCCAAGAAAAAATACCTTGGCAACAGAACCGACGCGGTATTGAGTTTCAAATCTCAAAATTCTGCGTCTGGTATTTATCGATACGAGCTCGTAGTGGGTACTGAATATAGCCTGACGATCGAAACGAATGAAAAGGCGATCGTCAACCTTATCAAAAAGAGCGGTGACATTGGAAATCAGGATGTGTTGCACGGATACCCGACTAATACACTACAGGATTCTTTGATGGCGCATCCAGACTATCAGAAACTGGCAGCAGATCCGGAAATAACCGGAGTGAAGCCTGGAAATCCCATTGGCATAAAAACGAAGGACCTTTTTATAGATACGAACGCCGCCGGTTTCGAAATTCCTGCCGCTACTGCGCACGAATTTGCCGAATCGATTCCTCGACAACAGGTTACTGACGAAAAAGAGGAGCCATATGAAGTAAAGGAGAATGACAACTTCTCTGATATAGTAATCCAGAGATACTACAATCAAGGACCCTGTGAAATCCGGAATCCTTACCATCCGGAAGAGGTTATTTTCACCTTCCCTAATCGCGTTCCGTCGCCACCGGAAGCAAGAGGAAAGGATGCCCGCTTTCAGTTTTACCTCCACTTGCTTTATTACTACAACTCGACGGAAACAGAGGAGTTTGGTATGAAACGGAATACGTCAGGACCCAATCGATATGAGCGCTTCGATCCTGCTATACTGGATACTACCAATGTTTTCGACAACCGGCGCGACACCTCCGATCCACAGACCGCTTTGCCTAACTACTATCGATTTCTCCAGAAAATGGAGCAGACAGACAGCGCCAGGCGAATCAAATTCGACCAAAACGGAAATACGCTGTCGTTCCTTCCGGATCCGGGGAAAAACATCATCATACCGTCCCAGAAAGTTGCGGATACCCTATATGCTTTCCTGAACTTTCGACAGCACGAAATGACGAAGATTGTGGAAATCGAACCTGACACCCCGGGAGGCCCCGTCAGGTATAAATCCGAATTCGTGGCTCCGTCGGTCATCGAAGAATTGATTGCGGAAATTGGGGACACCATAGAATCCATATCAGATTCGATAGGTGAGTTTTTTGGCTATGTAAAAACAGAGACCGAAGAACTTCTGGATGAAACCTACCAATTGTTTGTCGAGACCTACGAATTTGCAACCGAATGGCTCACGCAATTTTGGCCGCGGGGCATGGGCGCGCGATTTAACAAAGACGTAAAAGTCACGTTTGGCGCAATGGTTGGAGGTGCCCAGCAACGACACATCTACCGTGACATGTCTCCTGCAAACGTACTTAATTTGGTTTATACGGAGGAAACTCGCGCAAAGTTAGGCGCAGAAGTTGGCGCAGGAGCCGGTATTGCATTTTATTCGGGCTCCGGGAAACGGAGGAAGAGTCTTGGAATCGGCACTTTTGCAGAAGCCTCGGCCTTCGTTCAATCCACCCTGGTGTTTGAATACACTTTCCCGGTGCGACCGAATGAGCCCGGCGTGCTGGCGGCCATTCTCATGGCGTACGGCGGAGTGATTGGTGGAACGTTGGAACTGATGCGGTACGTCGGTTATGTAAATATCAATCCGCGGCACTACCTCACAAAAATGTCGGTGAAAGTGGATGACAACATCGAGGCTTGGGCTGCCGCATCGGCCGGATTCAGCAGCGGGCATAACAATATTATACAGGAAAACACGCCAAGCGCCACGAACGGTGTGGAAACGGCGACGCAGCAAGACCATAATAAAAGTTTCGGATCTGTCGACAATATCCACACCAACCTCTGGGGAATTGGGACATCGGTCAGCGGCAGTGTTTCATTGGGGATTGGATGTCTGTTTGAGGTCGAATACGATGATGATTCCACACAGATGGACATCGGAGACGACGGAGCCCGTATTTTTAAAAGCCTCTCGCTCGAATATGAACTTTATGGACAATTCCAACTGGACATTGGCCTGGTTGGAGAGCTGCTGAAGAAGCTACTGGGCGTTTTTTCGACAACTGCGAGTTCCTTCTTTACTGGATTCCTCAATGCACTTGAAGCAGGTGTCGATATGTGCCTTGGGCTGAGATGGCGTTATGATCGCAATGACCGGGCACGCACCATCTTAAAATCCGATATGGATCTTGTCAATGGCAGTATCGCGCGAACCCTTACCGGAAACGCGGTGCAGTTCGACACCACCGGGTCCAGTCGGGTTACGAAGCGCGTCGAAATTTACTTCGGATTGGGTACGGGGGATGTGGAAGAGATTGCCGAAACCGGTTCTTCAGTAAAGATTCTCCTGAACGCAAGCCGGCTTAAAGAGATATGGGAAAGCCCATCAGCGTCGATCCTGAACCTCAACAACGCCCTGTCTGTATTAGGCCATCTGGAACTACGCAAAAAAATCGGCTTTGGTTATGACGGAAAAAAAGCCAAAGAAGATACCCATCGCCGCAAGAAAGCCTTGCCACCCGACCTGACAAATAAAGTTTGGGATAAATTCATGCTCAATGCAAACGAGAGTACAGAAGCAAGATTGGTAAGGGCGTTCCTCATCCTGGTCGAGAAAAACCGCAAGAATAGCAATTGGGCCTTTTTTGGCGGCGTCGCGCTGGATGTGCAAATAGAAATGAACTTCCAGGATATATTGCTTTTATTGAAATATACGGTAAGGCGATTGCAGCATTTAGAGTCGTTGAATGAGGGTCAGGTTCTGAATTTTATAGACTTGGAGGAAAAGCAAAAAAAGAAAATCCGAGATCATATCGTAGCACAGGCCAAATTAAGTGCCGGCCTGAGCGACGGTGACCTCATTTCCGAATTGGGAAGCGCGTACTATCAAAAAATGTTTGCGGAAACAAAACTCGATAACGTGGTCGCCGGCCTGAATTACTGGATAGAGGGTAAACTGTCCCATACGGCCGATCACACCACAGGTTTACAGCGATTTATCAATTCCTTCCACACCTTCAGCAAATTCCTGGAGGATGGATTTCCTATTGACAAAGAACGTGATTTTATGGTGCAGGAAATCATAGATATGTACAGTTTCACGACTGATGTGGTCAACCTGAACGTTACCCTGGAGGCCATACTGGGCGCGTCATACGGAATTGAAACTGAAGTGGCCGAATTGCTCGAAGCCCACATCTTTGCGACGGTTGGCGCCGACCTCAACTATCAGCCCAAACTCATCAAGGAAAACAAGCGACAGGACCTGGCCGTTGCGGATGCCTTCTTTGGGGTTATGGAAGAGATATGGCAACTGATGACCAGCCAGAGCGACAACAAACGATATGGGGCCAAAAATGCGTTCCGCTTATTACCCGAATAATCATGACGCTACGCTTAGTCTTCTTCCTGCTTCTTACCACTGTTGTAACGGCGCAAAACTGTGACCCTTTCTTTGATTATCGCGCCGAGTGGGGCGTGAGGGGGAACGTGAAACAGGTCGAGTTTTCCTATACCTTCAATCGTTTTTTCCGTAGCCCTGAGATGAGTCTGGCTTCGTTTGAAAACCACTTCTACAGAAGTTTGGCGGGGTTCAGTCGCGATGGTAGTCTGAACTTAATATGCTCACCAATCAAAGATTCTCTCACCGGAGAATTTACGAATTCAGATTGTACGCGGTTATCATACGATTCACTCGATCGGGCCAAAAAAGAGGGCCTTAGATGTATACAGCCCATCGCCAATGCGGTTTCCCTGACCAGAATGGCGTCGGTTAGTGTAAACCGTACGATGCTATTTGTGGGGGTTGACGATGAGCTGGGTCCCCAATACATTTTCAGGTACACGGAAGACGAAAACGGTCGTATCACAAGAGAACAAAGTTTTTGGTTGTGGGAAGGTTTTTCACAGCCAGGAGGGGAACTGATTAGAACGACTAATTTTTTCTATGACGACGAGGGTCGTTTGATTCGATTTTTCGCACAGCGTGAAGGTGAGCATTCGAATCCGGAATTGCTGTTTCAACTCGACACCATGGGCTGTGATTCAGCCGAAGTGGTGTATACCTACGATGCCGCAGGCCGCATTGGTTCGCTTACGGCCTCCTCCTGCAATGGCATGAAAAACATAGAAACCTATTCTTATGACGGCTCTGGCAGGCTCGTGCAATCGCAATCGGTGGTTTCGAATGGTCGATGGTTCCCGGGCAAAACCGTGACATTTGATTCGTTCTATAATGAACACGGGGATTTGGTGCGCCAACACCTGTCGTCAGACCGGGCCCGGCCCGATGGTACCATCGCAAATACGGAAGAAATGTACAAACCTGACCGTTTCTACGAATATGATTACGACAGCCACGGCAACTGGGTGACCTGCCGGATGTTTTTGGACGGAACCAACACCGG
>JAIXYI010000046.1 GCA_027490305.1 Flavobacteriaceae bacterium | reverse complement strand
TTAACGGTAAAATCTACCCGTATTTTTGGCTAATTTTCGGTGGTGAAAAAAAACCGGCTCAATAGCATCCTGTTTCTCGGACTGTTCGCAACGGCGGGCATTCTGGTAGCCCAGTTGCTCTGGACGCGGCAAGCGTATACCATAGAAGAAAAGAAATTCAACCAGAAGGTGCACATTGCCTTGCTGGAGGTGGTCAAGAAACTATATGAAGGCACCAACCGTGAATTGCCGGGCGAGAACCCGGTTCACAAGATTGCCAACGACTATTATGTAGTGAACGTCGACAATGACTTCGATCCTGAAATCCTGGAGTTCTACCTGAAAGCCGAATTCGCCCGTTCGGGCATTACCACCGATTTTGAGTATGCTGTTTATAACTGCCAGAGCGACGAAATGGTGTATGGCAAGTATGTCTCGGTCACACAGGGGCGCAAAAACAGTCGTGTGTACTTTCCGAAACACAAAAACCTCATTTACTATTTTGCCATCCGGTTTCCGAATGAAACGACCTATCTCTTTACGTCGTTGAAGTTCTGGTTCGGGTTGTCGTTTGCCTTGGTAATCATTTTGTTAGTGTATGTGTATTCCATCCGTACGCTTTTGCAGCAAAAGAAGTACTCTGAGTTACAGCGGGATTTCATCAACAACATGACACACGAGTTCAAGACGCCGCTGGCATCCATCCTACTGGCATCCAATTACATCAACCGGCAAGAGGCGATCAAGGGCGATCCGAAGCTGTCGAAATATGCCGAAATTATCATCGGGCAATCGTCGAAACTCAACGAGCATATCGAGAAAATCCTCACGATAGCAAAATCCGACGAGTCGCCGTTGCAACTCAATCCTACGCGGCTGTCGTTACTGCCGTTGCTGCAGGAGGCCGCGGAAAACATCCGTCTTAAACACGAAGAGGTCGACATCCGGGTTGAATCCGGCCGAGACTATCGGATTAAGGCCGACGAATTCCACCTGACGAATGTCGTATACAACCTTCTGGACAACTCCATCAAATATTGCGAACACCCGCCCGTAATCGTCGTTTCCCTTTCGGAACACAAAGGCGTCTTGCAACTTCGGGTGACCGATAACGGCATCGGTATACCGGAGAAGAAACTGGCGCATATCTTCGATAAATTCTACCGTGTACCCAACGTGAAGAGTAATGAAACCAATGGTTTTGGACTCGGACTCTATTACGTCCGGAAGATATGCGACCTGCACCGATGGAAGATAAAAGCGGAGAACCTGCCGGAGGGACTCGCCCTAACGATTTCAATTCCCGACTATGAAACCAGCTAGGATTTTATACGCCGAAGACGATGCCACGCTGGCTTTCCTTACGATCGACAGCCTTGAGGAAGCCGGTTACGACGTGACCCATTGCCCCGACGGACATGCCTGCCTCGATGCGTTCCGGGAAGGGACATTCGACCTTTGTATACTTGATATCATGATGCCTAAGGCGGACGGGTTCGAAACCGCGGCGGAAATCCGGAAAGCGGATGCCCATATCCCGTTGTTGTTTCTGTCGGCCAAAGCCCTGAAGGAAGACCGCCTCAAAGGACTGCGGTTGGGGGCGGATGATTATCTGGTGAAGCCGTTCAGTATGGAAGAGCTGCTTTTGAAAATCGACATCTTCCTCCGCCGGACGCGTAAAGAAGAAAAGGCTACTACCAACCACATTTCCATCGGGAAATACGCCTTTGACCCTACCAATTTTTACCTGTCAGATGCGGAGGGACGATACCAACTCACCCAACGCGAATCGGATCTTTTACACTATTTCTGCCGCCACCAAAATACCGTCATTCGTCGGGAAGACATCCTGAAAGCAATTTGGGGCGACGATGATTACTTTATGGGACGCAGCCTGGATGTATTCATTTCGCGCCTACGGAAACTTTTCCCTAAAGGAGACGGCCCCTGGATTGAGAACATCCACGGCATCGGGTTCCGGTTTGTCGTAGAAACGGGATTATAGCGCCAGGAGTCCGTGTTCACGGAGGCTTCGCACCGCCTTTGACTGCCAGAAAAGTTCGAAATGCTCGAGTCCGGCTAACTCATACGCCTTTTGCCAATCGGCCCAGGTCATGGGTTTACCCGAAACGGGGTCCAGGTCTGAAAGCGACGCCGCCAGCCACTCCCCTTCCGCTTTGTCAAGGGCTACTTCGACCTTTGAGGTACGGGTATGGAACGACAACAGTGTCGTTTCGAACGTACGCCCTTTTTTGCTGCGAACGGCATGACTGATGGAAGGGGTACCTCCTATCCAGACGAGCTTCGCCGTTGGTTTGGGCAGTAAGGCATCCGGTTGTTCCAGCGCCTTTCTGATAAAATCACGGGGGATGGTAGTTCGGGGGATGCGGAAATCAAACCAGTCCTGAAGGGGGAAATCGAAACAGATGCTGTGCATGTAATTGTAGAGCGACTTTCGGAGTCCGTAGGCAAACTTCTCATGGTCAATACCGGTGCGATCGGCAAACTCGATGTCGTTGTTGGCGAATGTGCCGATAGCCTCCGTCTTTTTGACAACACCAAAGCGGTCGGGTTCAAGTCCAACCGGACTGTGTGCCGTCAGCGCGAACTGGTGCCAGAATCCCGATTGCACGA
>JAIXYI010000083.1 GCA_027490305.1 Flavobacteriaceae bacterium | reverse complement strand
CTGAAGGCCTGTGCGCAGGTGGAATATGCGGTTTATTTGGTGGATTATCCGAAGTATTTCACCCCGAATGGCGACGGCATCCACGATACGTGGAATATTCCGGTGTTGAGTGGTCAACCTAATGCAAAAATTTATATATTTGACCGTTCCGGAAAATTCCTGAAGCAATTGTACCCTACCGGCACGGGTTGGGATGGTACATTCAACGGTAACCCCATGCCTGCCGACGATTATTGGTTCGTGGTAAAATATGAGGAAACCGGGCTCAACAAGGAGTTCCGTGCGCATTTTACATTAAAACGTTAACCCAATGAATTTTAGGAAGAGGTACCTAGTAGGTTTATTTTCAATTTTCTTTACCCAGCTTTCGTTTTCACAGGAAGGAATTGCCGTCTATTCCGACTATTTGTCTGATAACTATTACCTCATCCACCCGTCTATGGCCGGTGCGGCCAACTGTGCCAAACTTCGTCTTACCGCGCGGCAGCAATGGTTTGGTCAAGAAGATGCACCTGCTCTTCAGACAGCGAGTTTCAACGGACGCCTTGGTGAGCAATCCGGTGGAGGTATCATCCTCTTCAACGACCGCAACGGTTACCACTCACAGAGAGGTTTCAAGTTGACGTATGCGCATCACCTCATGTTTTCACGTAGTGAAGTAGACCTGAATCAATTGTCATTCGGTATTAGTGCCGGAATCGTTCAGAGCCAACTTGACGAGACGGATTTCACCGATCCGGATCCGATAATCGGAGGGATCGTTCAAAAAGATTCATACTTCAACGTCGACATCGGAGCGTCGTACTTTTATCTGGATTTGTATACGCACTTGACGGTAAAAAATGCTTTGGGTAGCCGTCCGGATTACTATACGGACTATGAATCTGATAACCGTCGTAAGTGGATATGGAGTGCTGGATATGTCTTCGGTGATACGGATCGCATCCAATGGGAGCCTTCTTTCATGTTCCAGTACGTTGACCAGACGAAAGAGAAAACGATTGACCTGAACGTGAAAGCTTATAAGGATTTGGAATTTGGCAAACTTTGGGGAGGCCTATCGTATCGGCGTGCATTTGACGCGGCAGAGTATTCCGACAGCCAGGGTAATGTGCAGACACAGCGTTTGCAGTGGCTTACGCCAATCGTCGGACTCAACTTCAAACAGTATATGGTGTCGTATACCTACTCACATATTATGGGCGATGTGAAGTTCGATCAGGGTGGTTTCCATCAAATTACATTGGGTGTGAACCTGTTCTGCAAGCGTGAGAAGTATGACTGTAACTGTCCTGCCATCAACTAATACAAACAAAAATAACACGAGTCCCGACCTACATCGGGACTTTTTTTATTCTTATGATTATACGTAAGGTCAATGGAAAGAGTCCGGTTATTCCGGACGACTGTTTCGTTGCAGAGAATGCAACGATTGTGGGCGATGTCGTTTTTGGCACCTCCTGTAGTGTATGGTTTAACGCTGTGGTTCGTGGTGATGTGCACCACATCCGGATCGGTAATAAAGTCAATATACAGGACGGTGCGGTGATTCATTGTACCTATCAAAAGCATCCAACCGAAATCGGCAACAATGTCTCTATAGGACATAATGCCATCGTACACGGCTGTACGTTGCATGATAACGTATTGGTGGGGATGGGAGCCATCATCATGGACGGTTGTGTTGTAAACAGTAACGCTATCATCGCGGCGGGTGCGGTCGTAACGCAGCATACGGTTGTGGAGTCTGGGGCGATTTACGCCGGCGTTCCTGCCCGTAAAGTGAAAGACATCAATGAATCGGAGTTTGCCGGCGAAATCGCGCGTATTTCCAATAACTATGTAATGTATAGTAGTTGGTTCCGCGAAGACGATCAGAACGATCGGCGCTCGACAGAATAGTCGGTTCCTATGATGTCTCTAAGTACTTCTGGGTTTGCGTTTGTGTAGAAACGGTTGTAGGGTGGGACGGAAGCGGCGTTTAAAGCATCACGTTCATTTAAGACATTCCGGGTCTGTCGTGCTACTGCTTCGCCTGAATCGATGATTTTGACGTGTTCGGGCAGGATTTTACGGATTTGCGGGATCAGGTACGGATAGTGGCTACAGCCCAATACGAGGTAGTCGATTCCTTCCGCTACCATTGGGTCAAGATAGGAGTGGAGCAGTCGGTTCATCTCATCGGATTCCATTTCCCCGCTTTCAATGAGTTGTACCAAGCCATGGCCCACCTGTTCGATAATACGGACATCTTGGTAGCTTTCGACCGCTTTATTGAACAATTCGCTATTAAGAGTGCCTTTGGTAGCGAGGATGCCAATGGTTTGTGTTTCCGAGTTATGCGCTGCGGGTTTGATGGCGGGCTCAATACCTATAAAGGGGATGTCGTAGCCGGCTCGCAATTCCCGGATCGCATTGGTAGTGGCCGTATTGCATGCCACAACGACAATTTTGCAGCCCATACTCATGAGAAAGTCGGTGTTTTTCTTACTCAGGGCTATGATCTCTTCTTTACTTCGTTGGCCATACGGAGCATTAGCGCTATCCGCCAGGTAAATAGTGTTCTCATGGGGCAGCAGTCGGTGGATTTCCCTCCAAATACTAGTGCCACCCACACCTGAATCAAAAACGCCTATGGGTTGTTCGTTTGCCATCGTAACAAAGGTAAAAAAAGAACCCGGACGTGAAGGTCCGGGTTGTACATACTATTGCGTTTTCCGAATTAGAATCCGAGGTCTTTCTTTACGTCAGCAGTGATGTCTGGACCATCTGCCAACAGAAGGCCCGCTGCGTTGAACACATACTGGAACCCTTTTGCTTTGCCTACTTTGGCAATAGAAGCCTTCACTTTATCCTCGATCGGTTTCATCAGGTCCGATTCTTTGGTTTGAAGTTCTTTCGCTGCGGTTTGACGGAAGTCGTTGATGCGTTTTTCCATATCATCCACTTCCTTGCGGCGGTCTTCGTTCACTTTATCGCCTACGGTTGTGGCTTCGCGCTCGTACTTTTCAATTTTGGTCTGGTACTCCGTTACCATCGTCTTGAAATCAGCGTCATACGTTTCGCTTAGTTTCTTCAGTTGGTTTTGGGCTTCCAGTACGGCAGGCATCTTTGACATAATTTCCTGTACGTCTATGTGCGCGCACTTTGCCTGAGCTTGAACCATCTGGCTTCCACCAAGGAAAGCAACGGCGGCGATCAGGAACGTTTTCAATTGTTTCATCATTTGAAGATTAAGGTAAATTAAATTTAGCGTTTTTGATTTTTGTGTGTTACGGTTTCGGAGTAGCCGGCGCATCCGACTCTTCCGGCTTTGCAGCAGGATCGTCTTCTTTCTTGGCGTCCGTTTTATCTTGTTTGGCTTTTTTGTCGGCCTCTGCTTTTGCTTTCTTCTCTTCTAGCGCTTTTTTGCGTTCTTCGAGTGTCTTGTTGCGTTTATCCAGGGCGGCCTGTTGGGCTGCTTTTCTCGCCTGAACGATCGAGTCGCGTTTAGCGGCTTGTTTTTCTACCAACGACGTACGGGCTTCTGCGGCTGCGTCTTTGCGGGCGGCTGCATCGGTTTTAGCAGCGGTACTGTCTTTCGATGTCGTTGCGCCGGGCTTGTCACCGGTTGCTGCCTTTCGTGCCGCATTGCGCTCGTCAACAGCCTGCTGCCGCTTTGCAAGCGTTTCCGCTCGTTTGGCTTCTGCCGCAGCTTTACGGTCAGCTACCTGTTTTTCACGGGCGGCTTTGCGCTCTTCGAGTTGTTTTTGGCGTTCCTCCTGGTTCGGATTGGCGTCCTTGAGGTCTTCGTTGTACTCACGAATCTGTTCTTCCTTGAGTTCCTTTTTACTCTTCTGGCTGCGATTGGCGGCACGGTTGAGTGTGCGGATAACCTGATCGCTGATATCGAAGCGTTTAGCGGCAAAGAGCATCGTAAGGTCGGATGACTTATCGAAGATGAAGTCGTATTTGCGTGCTTCGGCAATGTCTTGTACAGCATTGAACACCTGGTCCTGTATCGGTTGTACGAGTACCGCTTTCTGCGATACGAGTTCGCCTGTAGGGCCAAACTTCTTTTGTTGGAAATCGGCAAGTTCCGTTTCAAGAAAGGTAATTTCCTCTTCGCGTTCCTCAATGAGTTCTTTGGTAAGTAGAGGACGTTCTGTTTTCAGCACATCTTTCAGCCGCGCGATTTCATTCTTCTTGGCATCGGCTTCCTGTTTCCATTTTTGTGCCTTCTGTTCGAGTTGGTTGAGGGCCTCTGCATAGTCCGAAACATTCTGGAGAATGTAGTTCATGTCGATATAGCCGACCCGTATACCACGCGCTGACTGAGCCTTCCCGGGAACGGCCATCACCAGCAGAAACAAAAGAGCGATAAGATGTCTGTTCATACTATTTTTTTAAGTCCGTCATCAGAACTGCTGTCCGATGATGAAATGCGTTTCCCAACCATTAGGTCGTGTGTTGTTCGTCAGGTTTGGCGCGGCATCGAAGCCGTATCCGAAATCGATACCCAACAGACCGAACGCCGGCATGAATACCCGCAGTCCGAATCCGGCAGAACGCTGTAACACAAACGGATTGTATTCTCCGAATGTATTGTATCCTGCACCGGCCTCTGCGAAGGTCAACGCGTAAATCGACGCCGACTGCTTCAAGGTCAACGGGTAACGGAGTTCGAACGAAAACTTATTGTATATCGTCGCTCCCTGTTGCGCCCCGTAGTTAGAACTCGAACGGTCGGTGATAAACGGCGTCAACGATTGGTTCGGGTACCCCCTCAACTGTATCGTTTCACGACCGTCCTGCGTAAAATTCGCAAGTCCGTCACCACCCAGGTAGAATCGTTCAAACGGAACCAGCCCGCGATTATTGTCATAGGCACCCAGGAATCCGAATTCACCCAATGAACGGAAAACGAATTTACCAAAAATCTGTGTATACCAATCCGCCTTGAACTTAATTTTGTAATATTCAAGCCAATTGAACTTCTTTTGCTCGAGTTTTGCGTCACTCGCACTGGCGCTGGCGTAGTCGGTTCCGACCGATTCATAGGTGACTGAGTTGTTGTCGCCCCGAACAATCTTAACATAATCCGATTCGTTCACATTTCCGCCGCCCTCAGTCGTCACGGTTCCTCCCGCTTTGGTTACCTCGTAAGCCTGTAGTTTATAATCCCTTTGGTTGCCCAGGTTTTTGTAATCAACTCCATTGAAGAGCGAGTACGGAGGCGTAAACTTGGCCGATACACTAAACTCGGAACCTCTTGTCGGGAAGATCGGGTTGATGGCTTTGCTGTTTCGCGTAAGGCTTACAATGTAGGCGAAGTTTCGCGACGAGCCATCGAAACTGAATACCTGGTAATTATCCTGGTTATAGTATTGGAAGTTCAATCCCTGTGAGAGGATAAAGTAGTTATCAGGAGCCGTCAGTTTCTTCGCAATACCCACGTTCAATGAGATGATGCTGAAACTGCGGTCGCGGTTCACACGATTGGTGAAGCCGGATGTCGAGGAATAGGCGTTCAGGTATTGCTTGCTATAGGCAAGTGAGGTGCTGAAACTGACCGGTTTGCGTCCGCCGAACCAAGGCTCGGAAAACGATAGGCTATAGGTCTGGAAGAAACTACTTCCCTGAAGACGGAGCGATACCTTCTGCCCATCTCCCATAGGCAATGGCTTATAGGCATCTTTCTTGAAGATGTCCTTCATAGCAAAGTTGTTGAACGAAAGGCCCAGTGTTCCAATGAAACCGCCGCCGCCGTAGCCGCCCTGCAGTTCAATTTGGCTGGATCCTTTCTCGACAACATTGTACTCAATATCTACGGTGCCCGCAGCAGCATCCACATTTTTGAACTTCGGCTCGATCGCTTCCGGATCGAAGAAGCCCAATGCACCGATTTCACGGATGGAACGAACGAGGTCTTCCTTACTATACTTCTGGCCCGGTTTGGTATACAATTCCCGATAAATGACCTTGTCATTCGTCTTGTCGTTACCTACGACGGTGATCTTATTGAAATAGGCGACCGGTCCTTCCATCACACGGATTTCGAAGTCGATAGTGTCATTGTAGGTGCGTGTCTCTACCGCATTCACCTGCGAGAACAGGTAACCGCTGTTCTGGTATAAGTTGGTGATGTCGTTGGCGTCCGGATCGGATTTGTCGGCGATTTTTTTCTGGAGGAGTACACTATTATAGGTGTCACCTTTCTTGATGCCCAGGATACGGTTCAATACTTCATCCGAATACACCGAGTTTCCGAGGAATTTGATGTTTCCGAAGTAGTATTTGTTGCCTTCCTCTACGTTGATTTTGATGGCGAGGCGGTTGCGGTCTTTGTCAAATGAAACGGTATCGCTCACCACCCGTGCATCGCGATAGCCTTTTTCACCATACTTGGATATAAGCGTCTCAAGGTCTTCCTGGTATTTCTCCCGCACGAATTTCGAGCGCTTGAAAACACGGATTGGGTTGATTTGCTTGGTGTTTTTCATCGCCTTCCGGAGCTTCGCATCCGAAAGTTGTTTGTTCCCTTCGAACTCAATGTGCGATATCTTGATTTTCTGGCCACGGTCGATGCGGACCACCATGTTCACGTTGCCGGTGCTATCGGCGACGGTGTTGTTGATGGCGACTTTCGCATTGTAAAAGCCGTCTTTTTTGTATTTGTTTTCGAAGTAGTTTTTGGTGTTCGTAAGGAAATTCTCGTTGACCACCTTGCCTTTCGTCAACTCCGCTTCTTTAATGAGTTCTTCCGCTTTGTTCTTCCGGACGCCGGTAATCTTAACGTCGTTCAGTTTCGGGAGTTCATACATATTGAGTTCAAGCCAGATACTGTCGCCCGCAATTTTGTTGACATAGAAGTCGATGTCACTGAAGAGCCCGAGATTTCCGAGTTTCTTCACCGCATTGGCAATTTCCTCTCCGGGGACGGTGATCGATTTGCCCTTTTGCAGCCCCGACACCGTTACGATGGCTTGTTTGCTAAAGGACACTTTGCCTGTCACGTTGACATCGGCTAATATATAGGAGGAACCCTGGTCGAACGGCAACCGCTCCTGGGCGTTGACCCGAAGTATGTTTCCGAAAAGGAGGAACGCAATGAACAGCGCCATCCTTATAATAGGTGCTGTTTTATTGTATTTGTTCACTTGTTTTCCCGAATCTGCGTTCTCTTTTCTGATAACTGACAATAGCGGCATATAAATCATGTTCTGTAAAATCCGGCCACAAGACATCCGTAAAGTAAAACTCCGCATAGGCAATCTGCCACAACAGGAAATTACTGATCCGATGTTCGCCGCTCGTGCGTATCACCAGGTCTACGTCCGGTAAATTTCGCGTGTAAAGATGCTGATTAATAATTGATTCATCAACAGCGTCTACCTCAATTATATTATTTTTAACTTTGAAGGCAATCTCCCTCGCAGCCCGCGCCAACTCTTCCCTTGAGCCATAACTGAGGGCTACGGTGACCGTCATTTTAGTGTTGTTTTTCAATTTCTCGACCACTTCTTCCAACTCGGTTCGGACGCGTTTCGGAAGCCGTTCAAGATTGCCGATGGTCTCCAACCTGATCTCATTTTCCATGAAACTCTTGTATTCTTTTCGGAGCGACGAAATAAGAAGTTTCATCAAGACATCCACTTCCGCTTTGGGGCGGTTCCAGTTTTCGGTCGAGAAAGCGTAAAGGGTCAGGTTTTTGATGCCGATGCGACCACAGGTTTCAATGGTCGTTCGTACCGATTTGGTGCCGTGCTCGTGACCGAGCGTACGGAGCATGCCGCGTTGTTTGGCCCAACGGCCATTGCCGTCCATGATGATGGCAATATGCTGGGGAAGGTTGTCTTTGTCTATAGTGTCGGGCAGCTGCATGCTTACTGGGGGCAGAAACACGGGTTGTTGCCGAACGTGTAGGTCAGCGTAAAACCGGTGAATACATACCAATCTTTATTCTTATAATTGCCAAATTTGAGTCCTGCGTAGTCCTCGTTCTCCGGGTTACTGCCGTCCAGGTCGTCAACGAACGTGAACCGCGCACCCACTTCAAAGCCAAGCACGAGGTGGTGCGTGATGTTCGATTTAACGCCTACGATCATCGGCAGTGCCATCACATTCCGTTTCCCATCGCTTTCCGTACGGCCATTCTCTACGTAGAGACTGCTGTAACGGAAATAGCTGAGTCCGCTATACACATACGGCGTAAACTGCTGACGCAGGGCATGGGTGTCGAACTCAAAGAAATCGAACTCAAGTCCTGCCGAGAATTCGTCGACGGTGTTCGAGAACTTATAGCCGCGCTGGTTCCGGTTGGGTGCATCCGAATCGGCGTCGTCGGCACTGATTTCGGCATGGATGAACGATGCCCTCCAGGAATGTCTCGGACTTTTGTTCCATTTGAAGATGCCTCCGAATGCGAGATCATTGGGCTTGATGTAATTCGTGGCGCCCACATCGCTGATGACGTTCGAACCGCCCACGAAAAGCCCCACTTCATAAATCTGCGCATGAAGTCCGGAAGTAACCAACAACAAAATAAAGGCCCTGAGGATCCTTCCCATAGGATTCAAAATAGCGTGCAAATATAACAATTAAGATGTGTAGTAAGTGCCCCCTTCGTTAAAACGCCTTAATTAAGTGGCGAACCGAAGGCAGGCGCCCCTGACAACACTTCCTAAAACGCGATATAATGGGGAATCGTATTTAGGGTCTATATTATAATAGGTGTCTGTACCGCGTCAATTCCGACGGTCTTCCCCCCACAACAGTTTTTTTCGCAGGGTTTTCAAGAAGGTCTCACCCGGTATTTCGGCCATACGAATCGTGAATCCGGCTTTGCGTACGGTCAACACCGACTCATTCGTAACAGTCGTAATGCGCGAGTCGAGTGATACCAGGTACTGTTCCTCACGACCGCTCACCCGAAACCGCACCTCTACGTTGTCGGGAATCACCAAAGGCCGCGCATTGAGATTATGCGGCGCAATCGGCGTAATCACCAGACTTTGCGTTTCCGGCGTCAGGATCGGCCCGCCGCAACTCAGCGAGTAACCCGTAGAACCCGTTGGTGTGGCTAGGATGAGTCCGTCCGCCCAATACGCGTTCAGGAACTCTCCATTCAACCACGTTTCGATCGTAATCATCGAAGTCGTGTCTTTCCGGCTTACCGACACCTCGTTTAGGGCGAAATTGATGTCGGAAAGGCCATTATTGTGAGGCTCGGAGTGCACTTCAAGCACAGACCGCTCTGAAATGGTATAGTTCCGGTCGACTACATACTGTAGGAATTCCGCAATGTTGTCTTTTTGCACCGACGCCAGGAATCCCAGGCGACCCGCATTTACCCCGAGGATTGCAATGCGTGAATCCCGCACTAAAGCCGCCGCCCTCAGGATAGTTCCGTCTCCGCCGATGCTGATCAGCAAATCAAACGATTCGTCCAATTCGGCATGCGACGTAAAGGTCCGATACGGTTTCCGAACAAGTTCCTTTTTGTAAAGCAATTGCAGGAAATGCGCCTCTATCACCATTTCCACTCCGTTGCTGTTGAAAAACAGAAAGATGTCCCGAATAATCGGTTCGGTAGAGTTTTGGTAGTATTGACCGTAGATGGCGACTTTCATGGGCTAATTAGATAATTAGAAAATGAGACAATTAGAAAATAGTGACGGGTGTTCAACTAACGGCATTTTATTCCCATTATCTAATTTTCTAATTGCCCCATTATCCAATTCAAATATTCAGGTACCGATCCAAATAATCCGACCGTTCCCGCAAATTGTTTAAGTAATTGTCTTCGTCATGGTGTGAGATCACCTCATAATCGTAGCGGCGGAACGTCTGGATGATTTCGTTGATGCTTCCGGCGCCTGTTTTGACTGTCGCCTGCACCGTATCAAGTGTCGCTTTCGAAACAAAACATCCCAACAGCCTTCCGTTATTGCCCTCAACAATCTGCACTACCTGCGCCATCGAGAAGTCGACTAGCGGTTTTTCCACGATGATGATCCCCCCTGGTTCTTTCAAAAACGGCGTTTCGTTGAAAAAGCGAATGACTTCCGCCAGTTCATAATAGCCGACATATTGGTTTTTGTCGTCGAGCACTGGCGTGACATTGGTTTCGTTGCGTGCAAATACTTCCATCACGTCAAACCACGTCATGTTCGTCCGGGCGAAGAAACCCTCTAACGCGAAACGGTAGTCGCCCGCCGTCTTCGACAAGTCAAAGGTTTCGACGTCTTCACTGGCCAAACTGCCGATATACACGCCTTCTTCCGTTACCGGGAAGTGGGAAAATTCGACTTCAGCAAAAAAATCCTGCATGCTGCCCACCGTCTCACGGCTGTCGATCGGGCGGAAATCGCGGTTGATGAAATCCGTAATTTCACTCATGGTTCGTACTTTATGCATTGCAAAATAACCAATTTTGGCGCAACGGGCCGTCGTTTCCTTCGTAAATTTGTGCCGCTGTCACGCAATTAAACGCCATTATGACAAAACTTAGTGTCAATATCAACAAAATCGCCACCCTGCGGAACGCCCGCGGAGGCAATGTGCCCGACCTTCTGAAGGTCGCCGCCGATATCGAGCGGTTCGGTGCCCAGGGCATCACCGTCCATCCGCGGCCAGATGAGCGACACATTCGTTATCAGGATGCGCGCGACCTTAAAAAGGTTGTCTCTACCGAGTTCAATATCGAAGGCAATCCCGATAAAAAGTTCATCGAGCTCGTACTCGAAGTGCGCCCCGACCAGGTCACGCTTGTGCCCGATCCGCCCGGGGCCATCACCTCGAACGCCGGTTGGGACACCCGCAAACACCGCGCCTTTCTCAGCGAAATGGTCGCGGAATTCAAACGGAATGGCATCCGTGTCTCGATTTTCGTCGATCCCGACCCTGATCAGGTGGAAGGAGCGGCGGAAACCGGCACCGATCGTGTAGAATTATATACGGAATCCTATGCCCACCAGTTTGGCCTCGGCGACCGCGATGGCATCCGCCCGTATGTCGAAGCGGCCCATGCGGCGCAACGTGTCGGGCTCGGACTCAATGCGGGTCACGACCTGAGCCTCGACAACCTGCAATATTTCAAACAGCACATCCCTGACCTGCTCGAAGTGTCAATCGGCCACGCGCTGATTTCGGAAGCGCTCTATTTCGGCCTCGACAACACCGTTAATATGTACCTGCAACGTTTGAAAGGGTAGGGCGTTCCCCTCGGCAGAAGACCTCTCTAACCGGTACCTTCCTGCTGCCTCGGGTCGGGCTCTCCGCTAAAGCTTTGCTCCCCGAGGCGGGTCGCAAATCCTGATAGCTATCGGGAGCCGCTCCTATCACTAACGCAGCGGTTCACATTAGGCATAGCTACTCTTACACTAAACAATCACACTCTATGAACCTCCTCCATTCGAAAATAGAAGGCACCGGCCGCCCGCTCCTCATCCTGCACGGCTACCTCGGCATGTCCGACAACTGGAAATCACTCGCCCAACGCTTCGCTGCCGATGGCTTTCAGGTGCATGCCCTCGATTTGCGCAACCACGGCCGCAGCTTTCATTCCGATGCATTCACCTTCGATGTCATGGTGCAGGATGTGTTGGCCTATGCCCACGCCCACTCCCTGGCCCGGTTCGACATCATCGGTCACTCAATGGGAGGGAAGTTGGCGATGTTTTTGGCAACTACACATCCCGAGCGCATCGGCAAGCTCGTGGTGGCCGACATTGCCCCTCGGTATTACCAACCCCATCATCAGGATATCATGGCCGGACTCAACGCCGTCGATTTTTCCCAAAAACCCGATCGCGCCCAGGCCGAGGCCATGATCGAGCCGCACATTCCCGATTTCGGCACCCGGCAGTTCATCATGAAAAGCCTGTATTGGGTCGAGCCCGGACAACTTGACTGGCGGTTCAACCTGCCCGTGTTCAGCGAGAAAATCGACAATATCGGACAGGCACTTCCCGCCGATGCTACGTTCAACGGACCGACACTGTTCCTGAAAGGGGCCAATTCCCGCTATATCTCCGAACAGGACGTAGCGGAAATAGGGCATCATTTTCCGGATTCCCAAATCGTCACCATCGCCAACGCCGGACACTGGCTGCATGCGGAGAACCCGTCGGACTTCTACGAAGCATGCATCCGTTTTCTCGCCTAAACATTTAACTTTTTTTACGGTTTTCCCGTACCCCCGCTACCTCCGGAGGCGCTACCTTTAGACCTCAAAGGTTTTCAAAACCTTTGAGGTCTAAACCGCACGCCCACTCGAAAATTCGCCGGCAGCGGTTATTTCAAAATCGTTACATTAGCATCGAAATCAAGTTTTGTATCTATGCGTTTCCTGCTCAAACTCCTCCTCACCGCTGTCTTCATCATGGTAATCGGTCATTTCTTCCACCTGATCGACGTCCGCGATTCCAAAACAGCCATCATCGTCGCATTGGTATTGGCCTTACTTAACTCGATTGTAAAGCCGATTCTGGTCATACTGACGTTGCCCGTAACGGTGGTGACACTCGGACTCTTCCTGTTGGTCATCAACGCTGCGATGGTAATGTTGACAGCCGAAATCGTCGGTCCCGCCTTCCATGTAAACGGCTGGACGTCGGCCCTGTTGTTTAGCCTGATGCTGTCGGTTTTTCAATACCTGATCGAAAAACTAATCAAGAAGAATGATAAGTAGCGAGCAAACCGCGCGCCTGCGTAATATGTAGTCGAATGGTGCGACGCTCGAAAAAATGTTGTAGTTTTGCGCTCCGAAATTAAGACGCTAAATTACAGACAGATGAATATCACCCGTACCCATATCGACGCTTTGAACGCCGTGGTTACCATTGAATTGGAGAAGGCAGATTACGAGCCACAGGTTGAAAAAGTGTTGAAGAGTTATGTCAAAAACGCCAGTATTCCGGGCTTCCGTAAAGGAGCCGTCCCAATGAGCCTGGTGAAAAAACAATACGGAAAGGCCGTCCTGGCAGAGGAAGTAAACAAATTGCTCCAAGAGAACCTGAACAACTACCTGACCGAAGAAAAACTCGACATCCTCGGCAATCCACTTCCGAAATTCAACGAGAACTTCACATGGGAAGACGAAACCTATTCGTTCGACTTTGAATTGGGATTGTCTCCTGAATTCAACGTAGACCTCGGCGCCGCTAAAGGTGTCGTTCGTTACAAAATCACCGCCGATGATAAAATGCTCGACGAGCAGGTGCTACGCATCCGTAAGCAATACGGTAAAATGAGCCAAAAGGAAGAAGTAGGCGCTGATGACGACCTGTCAGGTACGTTCACCAACACCGAAAAAGGAATTGAGAACCAAGCGCGTTTCACCCTCGACGTCTTCAAAGACAAGAACACAGCAAAAGCGTTCATCGGAAAGAAAGTAGGCGACGTAGTGACGTTGAATACCAAAGGTCTTTTTCCGGATGACCACCAGTTGATGGAGTATCTGAAAGTGGGCCACGACGATGTGCACGGACTCGACATTAACGTTGATTTCACCATCGAGTCGATCACGCATACAGAGCCGGCTGAACTGGATCAGGAGTTCTTCGACAAATTATTCGGAGAAGGAAATGCCTCTTCTGTCGACGATATCAAAGCGCGTATCAAAGCCGATGCCGAAAACCAATTCGAATCACAGTCCAACCAGAAGTTCCTGAACGATGTGACAGAAGCATTGGTCGCTAACACGACTTTCGACCTTCCGGGCGACTTCCTGAAGAAGTGGTTGCAGCAGGCAGGCGAACAGCCGCTTACGGCCGCCCAGGCAGAAGAAGAATTTTCACGATCTGAAAAAGGACTCCGTTACCAGTTGATCGAAGGCCGTATCGTGGCACAACACAACCTGCAACTGACATTCGACGACCTGAAGTCGCACACCGCAGCGGTTATCCGTCGCCAGATGGCCCAGTTCGGACAAATGAATCCATCCGACGAAGATGTCGACGGAATAGTGGCACGTGTACTCTCCAACCAGGAGGAAGTACGTCGCCTGTCTGATCAGGTTATGGGTGAAAAGATGCTCAACCTCTACATTGAGAAGGTAGATGCCAAAGTAAAGGAGGTCACATACGACCAGTTCGTAGCGGCTACCTACGGTGAGCACTAATCGGAAAATAGCTATCTTTGAGCGTCCGCTTCCCGGGCGCTCTTTTTTTTAATGGCTGTCGCCTTGTCAGTCCGTTTCGGATGGAATGCTTTTTGAGGACTTGCGGGGACTTCGTGAAAAAAAAGACAGAATCGAAGCAACCTTTTACCGATCATTTAACTCTTACCCACATGAACTACGGAAAAGAATTCAGGAAGTACGCCGTAAAACACCACGGTGTCAACTCTCTTTACTTTGACAAAATTACCGCGGCGATGACGCCCACCAATATGACGCCTTATATCATCGAGGAGCGTCAAATGAACATGACCGCTATGGATGTGTTCTCACGCCTCATGATGGACCGCATTATCTTCCTCGGTACCGGTGTCGACGACCAAATCGCCAACATCATCCAGGCGCAGTTGCTCTTTCTCGAGAGCGTCGATGCGTCAAAAGACGTACAAATCTACATCAATTCACCAGGCGGAAGCGTATACGCAGGACTCGGCATTTACGATACGATGCAGTACGTACGTCCGGATGTTGCGACCATCTGTACGGGTATGGCGGCCTCTATGGGTGCCGTATTGCTTTGTGCCGGTGCAGCGGGCAAACGTTCGGCATTGCCGCATTCACGCGTCATGATCCACCAGCCGTCAGGAGGCGCACAGGGCGTGGCTACCGATATGGAAATCAACCTGCGCGAAATGCTGAAACTGAAAGAAGAACTATACAAAATCATCGCCCAACACTCGGGCCAGTCGTACGATAAAGTACACGCCGACAGTGAGCGCGATTACTGGATGAAAGCCGATGAAGCCAAAGAATACGGCATGATCGACGAAGTCCTGAGACGATAAATTCAGGTTCTGGTCAACGGTTTGTAGTGACGTTTTGGTAAGATCTCGTTTCCTCTATGAACCCTCAACCCTGAACCCTCAACTGTAAAAGAATGGCTAAAGAAGTATTGGAATGTTCGTTCTGCGGAAGGAAAAAGCCGGAAACCAACCTGCTCATTGCGGGGATCAATGCCCATATCTGTGACTCCTGCATCGAACAGGCGCATGGCATTGTCATTGAAGAACTGAAGTCCCGCGGTGGGACGAAAACCAACGGAGACCTGGTGCTGCGAAAGCCCAAGGAAATCCGCAGTTTCCTCGATCAGTACGTGATCGGGCAGGAACAAACGAAAAAGGTCTTGTCGGTAGCGGTATATAACCACTACAAGCGATTGACCCAGGCACCGTCTGCCGACGATGTCGAAATCGAAAAGAGCAACATCCTAATGGTCGGGCAAACGGGCACAGGGAAAACGCTCGTCGCCAAGACCATCGCCCGTATGCTCGACGTGCCTTTGGCGATTGTCGATGCCACGGTGCTCACCGAAGCCGGATACGTTGGGGAAGATGTCGAAAGCATCCTCACGCGCCTCCTCCAGGCGGCGGACTATGACGTCGCCAAAGCCGAGCGGGGTATCGTTTTCATCGACGAAATCGACAAGATTGCCCGCAAAAGCGACAATCCGTCCATTACCCGTGATGTGTCAGGCGAAGGCGTGCAGCAGGCCATGCTGAAACTGCTCGAAGGAACCGTCGTAAACGTACCGCCAAAAGGCGGCCGAAAGCACCCCGACCAGAAGTTCGTAGAGGTGAATACCCAAAACATCCTCTTCATCGCAGGCGGCGCTTTCGACGGCATCGAACGCATCATCTCCAAACGACTGAACCGTCAGGCGGTGGGATACGCCACGTCGCGCAGCAACGACCATATCGACAAAGACAACCTGTTGCAGTATATCACGCCACGTGACGTACGTGATTTCGGACTCATCCCTGAAATCATCGGACGACTGCCCGTCCTTACGCACATGGATCCGCTTGACCGCGAAGCACTACGTGCCATCCTGACCGAGCCGAAGAACGCGTTGCTGAAACAATACGAGAAATTGTTTTCAATGGACGGCATCCAGTTTTCCATCACACCCGATGCACTCGACTTCATCGTTGACAAAGCACTTGAATACAAACTCGGCGCACGTGGACTCCGTTCCCTCTGCGAAGCCATCCTCACCGATGCGATGTACGACCTCCCGGGTACCGACGAGAAAACGCTCGATATCGATGTCAAGTACGCAAAAGAAACGCTCGACAAAAACCTGTTGAAGCGACTTGAGATTGCTTCCTAACACGGAAGGCGCCTGTTCAGTGCCCCGGGGTTTTATTGGATGAATTTTCGGCGTAAGACGGTGCCGTCTGCCAGTTCAATCTGTGCGATATAGGCAGCATGGGGCAGCATATTTTGTATACTGATTCGATTCTCGTTAATACGTTTGCTATCGTACACCCGCCGTCCTACCATGTCAAAAATCAGGACATGACGCATTGGCTTCTGATCTGACTGTATGGCCACGCCTGACGGTGTGGTGTATATACTAACGGATGCCACGGAGGGACGATCAAGATCCAGCGTATTCGCGGTATACCTCAGCCGGAAACGCGATTCGAAACTGCCGGCTTCGGTGTGGAACTGATAGGGTGCCTCTTTCAGGTTGTGAACGACGCCAAGCGGGAGGTCTTCCAAATAAATGGCTTGTGCAGTCGAGGCGAATACCCCTTCCATCTCATCAAGGGAAATACGGTTCTGCCCGGAAACGGCACTAAAATACCCCAACGAGACTACGTCCGACGGATCGAAGGCGGCACGCCCCTGGATGCGAAGCGGATCGGGATTGTCGAGCGTGCTAAACGAGTAGAAACTAAGGTAATTGTTCGTTTTCGATACCAAACCGTCATAACCCGTGTCGTAATCATTTGTTGCTTCGGGGAAATAGCCGATGAGTTGCTGGCTGAACATCCCGTCAACATTATCGAGATTAAGCCAGAAGCGGTCTCTCGCTGGATTGGGTGGAGTTGGTGGGTTCAAGGTCGTAGCACCCTGCCTGAAAAATTGGGTGTTACTGTAAACTTTGTTGCGCATGGCATTTCGAAAGACTACATTCGTCGCCTGTACCGCTTCAACAAAAAATCCCTGCCCGGATGCGATGAACCCCGAAGGCGTGACCGATGCACCCGCCGTAAGTGCAGCCCGCGTTCCCCCAGACAGATTGAACAGCGCATAATCGTCTGTATTGAAATTATTGGCATCAGGACCTGGATTTGTTGCAAGAGGTTGTATGTTCCCTACATGCGTCCAAAAATAAAGCGTTCCGGAAATGGTGGAGGTGCTACCGCTGGCAGGTGCTATGTTCGCGGTGATAAAGGCCGTAGCCGAGATTGCAGATGGATAGGGATTTCCAATCAGGTTGAAATCATCATTCACTCCAGTAGTCAGCGAATTGTCTGCACTCATGGCAAGAGGGACGCTGATTTGCCCGTTGTTAACTTTGCCCGAAAATGATACGGAAGAGGTGATATTCGAGCTGCCGGCTCCGGTATTGCCCATGATAGCGTAGCCCGTGCCCGCAGCAAAAACAGTCGTGCCACCCAAAGGTTGCCAGTCATCCTGATTATCGTCAAAACTATCCTGGTCAAGGTCAGCGAAATTGGACGTATTGAATACGAATGCATTGTCGGTGTTCCATTCGGAAAAGGTGTTCGATAAAGTAGTCGTATTGGTGGGTGTCGACCAGTAGGTATAATCGTATAAATCATAAGGTGCAGAGGTCTTCCGTACCCATGTAGTACCCGAATTCGTAACAATCCCGGTGTCATTCACCATTACCAGCGAACCCTGATGTTGTATGTCGAGGGCGGCACCGGATGACACCGTCAGGTTGTTCTGTACGTTGGCATAGCCGCCCGCACTGATTGTGAGCGTCGCCGGACTATTGATCGTAAGGCTGCAGGCTTCAAGGTTACCGTTTGTAGCTGTGGTATAGTCGGCATTTAGCGTAACGATGGAGGCACTCGTGGGCGTTCCGCCTTGCCAGCTACTACCATTCCATATGGAAGTACTCACCTTGACCAGTACGGCATTCGACAGTCGGTAACACGTGCCGTCATTTTCCTTGATTTGGCAATAGAATTGGTAATTGTCTACACTGCTGACAGAAGAAATTGTGAGAGCTGATGTCGTCGCGCCGCTGTAGGTGGCATTATTCGCCACAGCCGTCCAGTTTGCCGATCCGGGAGCTGTGTAATACCATTGATACGATAGTTCTTTCGTATCACCTGTTCCATTAAATCCCTCCGCCGCCGCCGTAATGAGGGTAGTGGATGTACAGGCCGGGCTATACGAAGGTTGGGTAGAAACGCTAGGAGGCGTGCCGGTTGCCGGAGTAAACGCACCGACATTGGTATAATTGGTTCCCGAATCGAATGCCGCCGCATCTGGTGCATCGATGACATCCCAATCCGATTCGAGGAAAGCGGGATACTTCGGGGCAGTTGCGGTGTTTTTCCGACGATACGTATACCCAACAGCGCCAATACCCGTTAGGTTGGTATCGCTCTGGTAACCGAATTGGTCAAGTCCGCTACCATTTTTAAACAACCGAACATTATCATTGTTATTGATGCCTGCGCAGGTGGCTTCAGTCTGGTTAGGCGTCACCCCAGACGCATTGCTGGTGCTGCCGATAGCCAGTACAAATGTTCCACCCGCCGCAATCGTGCCCGTAAGAGGGATGTCGCAGGAGGAACTGCTACCGCCGTTGTTGTGGACCCTGACGGAATAATTCCCTGAGGAAAGGTTCACAGCAGATGCGGTGCCATTGTAGATTTCAACGTAGGTAAGAGACCCAAACGTTTCGTCGGTAACTTCGCTGATAAAAAGATCAGACGGCGTAGTACCGCCCTGACAGCCACTACTTGCCGAATCGAGGATGGTGTAGGAAGACGTATTCGGACAACCGGAAGCTGTCGTTACTACCAGATTCCCGGTGACGGCTCCGCTCGGAATTTGCACCACCAACTGGGAGCTCGAAGACGATACTACAATAGCTGTAACGCCTCCGAACGTTGCCGTAGCATTGGTCAGGTTGCCTGAAGAGGCTGTTATGGTCACTTCTGTTGCCACCGGCCCTGAGGCGGGTGTCACCGAGCTGATCGTGACGCCTACGCATGTCGGTGTAGTTAGGTTGCCGGTTAGTTCCGTAACGTTGAAGCAGTTATTGGCAGTATTCCACTCATAAATAGCGAAATAATAAGTGGTGCCAGGGGTAAGATTGGTAATGGTGGCCGAATTCCCGGTTCCGTTATACACGACGTAGTTTCCTGTGCCGAGTTGTGAGCCTGCCCCGAATACGAAACTGGCGGTGTAGGAGTTGCCGCTCACGGGGTCTGTATTGACGGCACTTCCCGCCCGCGCCACTACCAAAACATTGTTGCCGTTTCCACGTGTCCATCCAACTGTGGACGAAGATGGTTGCGTCGATGACGATGTAAAGGAAGATGCCTGCACCGATGGCACCGTACAAGCCGCGTTACAATACACCTCAACGTCATCAAATGCCAGGTTTCCCGCACTCTTTGTGAAAGTAAACCGGAATTTGACATAGGTCTGCTCCAGCGAAGGCGAGGATGAACCGTTGTAAATTTTAGTCGTTCCTGAGGTCGGAATCGAGTTGGTGATGTTGTCAATCGTTTCCCAAGTGGCGCCGTTGAAACCTTCCACTAGCAAGGCAGAACTGGCGTTGGTGCCCTGCCCTTTGATCCAGAACCGCAGTTCTGAGGCAGTGCCCGATAGCGTAGCGGTTTCAATCCGATCACCCGTATTGTCGAGCGTGAGCGATGGCGATGCCGCTCCATAATTCCCGGCTGAGGTGTAGGTACCGCCGATTGACGTGAACGTCCAGCCCGAAGGGACAGACGTCCCCGCCGAAAATGCTTCCGAAAGGCACGGTCCGGCCTGCGTGGAACAACTCGTTTGCGGAATGCTGGCGGTCGTCCGGTAATTGATGTCGGTACCGGAATTACTATAAGGGTAAATCTTGAAGTAGTACGTAGTGCCGGATGTTAACCCCGTTATAGCCGTAGACGTCCCCGTCACACTAACAGACGACGTGCCATTTGACGTCGAGCCATCAGTGGGGTCGGTTATCGAGGCATAACTAACAGAACTCCATTTAATCAGGTAACCATCCGCGCCCGCTGCGCCGGTCCATGACAACGGAATGCTGGATGTGGTTGTCGTGCTACACGCGAATGATCCCACATGGGTGGAAGGCTCCGGATTGAGTCCGGTTCCCTGAATGACGAAGTCATAAGGGTTTTCGTCTGGGTCATTGCTGGAAATAGAAACGGTAGCCGATCGGATACCAACGGCCGACGGGTCAAAAGTGACAGTAAAAGTCGTGGTTCCATTTATGCCGACAGAACTGGATGCGGGCTGGGTCGAGACAGTAAAATCGGACGCATTTGTGCCGCTTATGGCTACAATCGGGCTGCCGGTGAGCGAGAGAGAGGCGGAGCCGTTATTGCGTATTGTGAACGTTTTCTGGATGGTGCCCGACACATAGTTGACGCTTCCAAACGACGTGTTGTCGGTCGTTGACGTGCTGGTGCTGCCATCCGCGATAACGGTGCTGTTCCCTTCAAGTTGAATATCGGGAGCACTCGAGGCTACCACGGATCCGTTTAGGGTAAAGTCGTCAAGTCGGAAACTCCCACCTGTTCCGCTTCCCATCGTGAGCACAATCGTTATCGTGCCCGTCAAGTTAGAAAACCCCGATAGCGTGCCGCTTGTGAAGGTGCTGCCTGAGGTAGGAGTATTGGTGATGGAACCAACAGACGTGCCATTAATAGTCATACTCAGTGTCGAGGGTCCTGTGTTGCTTCGTTGGCGCCAGAAGCTGAAACCGGTGATAGCACAATTATACCCTGAACTCACGTTGAAGGTTAAAGTGTAGGTGTCGGTCGCACCCGAATTAGTCGGATTCAGTGAAAGGGCTTGTCCGGCACTTCCAGCAAGGCTGGTAAACCCTGAAGAAGAAGTGGTCCAGGAGGATGACGCCAGTCCGGTTGCGAATGTGCCAGGCGTTACGGTATAGGGCTTTCCGGAGATGGTGGTGGTCCCGAAATTATGTGTGTAAATCTGGCCCTGTGCGAACAAAGGCATCGCTAAAAACAACCATAAGAGCCTTTTCATTTTTAAGGGGTAAGAAAAGATTGGAAGGCAAAATTAAGTTGGCAAAACTCCTTGATTGCAGTTTCAATGTTAACATTTGCCTTCAGGCTAATACGTTAATAGTTAGATAATAATAGTATAATATTAGCCGTAATCAGGATGGCTGCACCCCAGAAAATCCAGTTGCATATCTGAAAAAAGATAAGTAGCTTTGTTAACAATTTATTTACATTAAAAAAACCTTATAATAACATGGATAAAGACCAAACCAACGAAGAGTTTCCGTTAGAAGAAGCGGCACAACCAACCGCGACTGTAGCGGTTGAAGAGATAGTGACCCAGGCGGTGAACGAAACAGAAACTCCACCCAAGAAGAAGAAAAAGCAGAGCAAAAAAGAGAAGAAGAAAGCGAAACTTGAAAAGGAGAAAGCCCTAAAAAAGGCCAAAAAGAAACGCAGGAAAGAAAAGGAGAAAGCCCTGAAACTCGCCAAAAAAGCGAAGAAAGCCGAGAAAAAAGCCCGGAAGGCCGAAAAGGCGTTGTCTAACTAAAGAAAAGCTCCTTTTTACTTCTTACAACGGAAGGCACACCACTTTCTTCGTCTCAAAGAATTCCTCTTCAAAAAACCCCGAAATCGGATATTCTACCGCTTTCGGAAAATCCCGCAGTTCTTCTGAAAGATCACCGCCTTTGAGATAGAGGATGCCGTTCGAACGGTCGTGTCGGCTTTCTTTCTTCACCTTACCCCGTACCCACGTTACAAAATCGGGCATATTCGTCACCGCACGGCTCACGATGAAGTCATATTTCGCGGTCACATTCTCGGCCCGCAATTGGTCGGCTTTCACGTTCTGCAAACCCAGCGCGTCGGCCACGGCCTGCACCACGCGGATCTTCTTTCCGATGACGTCAATCAGGTGAAAATTCGTTTCCGGAAAAAGTATCGCCAGCGGAATCCCCGGGAAACCACCACCTGTGCCCACATCCAAAACCGCACTTCCAGGAAGGAAGGTGTGCACACGCGCAATCGCCAGCGAATGCAGCACATGCCGCGTATACAATTCCTCAATATCTTTACGCGAAATCACATTGATTTTCGCATTCCAGTCCGCATACATCGGACCGAGTTGGGCGAATTGTTCGCGTTGCAACGGGGTCAGGTCAGGGAAGTAGTGAAGGAGGCGCTCCATTCCTTTATTTTTCACAAAAGTACAGAAATAGCCGCCGTTTTTTGCCGTTTTTGCACTGGTTTCCGCGGGCATAAAGTTGTAACTTTGGCGCGGACGTAACTACAACAAAATGACAACAGCAACCACCACAAAAAATCCGTTATCCGATCGTATTAACGAGCTCCAGACGTCTCAAACGCTCGCCATGGCGGCGCTGGCCCGCGAGCTCAAGGCACAGGGCAAAGACATCATCAGCCTCAGCCTCGGGGAACCGGATTTCAATACGCCCGACTTCATCAAAGAGGCCGCCAAAAAGGCCATCGACGAGAACTATTCGACCTATCCACCCGTTGACGGGTACGCCGACCTGAAAGAGGCCATTTGCCGGAAATTCAAACGCGACAATAATCTCGACTACAAACCGGCGAACATCGTCGTTTCAACCGGAGCCAAGCAGTCGCTTTATAACGTGGCCCAAGCCATGATCAATCCTGGCGACGAGGTCATCCTCCCAGCGCCGTATTGGGTGAGCTACTACGAAATCATCCGCATGGCAGGCGGTATTCCGGTTGAGGTGCCCACATCAGTAGAAACCGATTTTAAGATCACCGCCCAACAGCTTGCCGACGCCATCACACCCAAAACCAAAATGGTGTGGTATTCGTCGCCCTGCAACCCGTCCGGTTCGGTCTATAGCCGTGACGAGCTCACGGAACTGGCCAAAGTCCTCGAAAATCATCCGGAGATTTACATCGTATCCGACGAAATCTACGAACACATCAATTTCTCCGGAACGTTCTGCAGCATCGGATCGATTCCGGGCATGTTCGACCGCACCATCACTGTAAACGGCGTTGCCAAGGCCTTCGCCATGACGGGTTGGAGGATTGGCTACATCGGCGCACCCGAGTTCATCGCGAAAGCCTGCACGAAAATGCAAGGACAGGTGACCAGCGGCGCCAACTCCATCGCACAGCGCGCCACCATCGCCGCCGTAGAAGCCGATCCGACCGTATTGAAAGGTATGGTCGACGCCTTCCACCGCCGCCGCGACCTGGTGTCGGGCCTGATCCAGGAAATCCCCGGCTTCAAATGCAACATCCCGGAAGGGGCGTTTTACGTGTTCCCCGACGTCTCGTTTTATTTCGGTAAGACACTGCGCGGAACAGAAATCGCCAACGCTGACGACTTCTCGATGTACCTCCTCGCCGAGGCCAACGTCGCGACCGTAACCGGCGATGCCTTCGGAAACCCGAACTGCATCCGTCTTTCTTATGCCACCAGCGATGAACTGCTCGTCGAGGCGCTGCGCCGCATCCGCGAAGCCGTCAGCTAATGAAGTAAGAGAATTTGGGCGTGCCCCTGCGGGTCGGGCTCTCCGCACTCGCTATGCCCTCCGCAGGCTGCGGGCATGAGCTCAGACAATCGCTCCGATCCCTCACGCAGTAGCTTCGGCGCCGGAAACAGCAGGGGGTATTTGACCTTTAAACACACAACACACCATGAAGAAGATTCTACTCCTCGGCTCGGGCGAACTTGGCAAAGAATTCGTCATTGCCGCCCAGCGAATCGGGCAATACGTCATTGCGGTCGACAGTTATGAAAACGCACCGGCCATGCAGGTCGCGCATGCTTACGAGGTAATCAACATGCTCGACGGGGCCGAACTCGATCGCATCGTCGCCAAACACCAACCGGATTATATCGTCCCTGAAATCGAGGCCATCCGCACCGAACGGTTTTATGACTACGAAGCACAGGGCATTACCGTAGTGCCTTCCGCGAAAGCGGCGAATTTTACGATGAACCGCAAAGCGATCCGTGACCTGGCCGCCAAAGAACTCGGACTGAAAACAGCGGCGTATCGCTACGCTACCTCGGCAACCGAATTGCGTGATGCCGTGGCAGAAGTCGGCATCCCTTGCGTGGTAAAGCCTTTGATGTCGTCATCCGGAAAAGGTCAGTCGACCATAAAATCGCCGGATGATATTGATAAAGCCTGGCAATACGCCGTCGAAGGTTCGCGTGGCGATGTCGTCGAGGTAATCGTCGAGGCGTTCGTGAAATTCAACTCTGAAATCACCCTGTTAACCGTCACCCAAAAGAACGGCCCGACGCTGTTCTGTGCGCCTATCGGCCACCGGCAGGAGCGGGGCGATTATCAGGAGAGCTGGCAGCCGGCACTGGTTTCCGACAAGGATTTATACGTCGCACAGGATATGGGCGAAAAAGTAACCGAGGCCTTGGGCGGCGCGGGTTTGTTCGGCGTCGAGTTCTTCCTGGCCGACGACGGTGTGTATTTCTCCGAACTGTCGCCACGACCGCACGATACGGGAATGGTGACCTTAGCGGGTACGCAGAATTTTTCAGAGTTCGAATTGCACCTGCGCGCCATTCTGGGGCTCCCCATCGCCGGTATCACACTTGAGAAAGTAGGGGCGAGCGCCGTTATTTTGGCCTCCGGAAATTCCGAAAAACCCGCTTACGATGGCATCGAAGCCATTGCTTCCCTTCCCAAAACCGACTTCCGTATTTTTGGCAAACCCACCACACGGCCGTATCGCCGGATGGGTGTGGCCCTGGTCTCCGACACGTTGGACACGCCCGTAGAAGAGGTCATCGAAAAAGCAAAGGCAGCGGCGGCACTCGTAACCGTCATCGGAGATTAAGCGGGAATCCGTACTTTTGCGGCTGAACCAACAGCAACCCACATGAAAGCATACGTATTTCCGGGCCAGGGTGCCCAGTTCACCGGAATGGGGAAGGAACTATACGAAACCTCGCCACTTGCCCGTGAACTTTTTGAGAAAGCCAACGACATCCTCGGCTTCCGCATCACCGATATCATGTTTGAAGGCACCGCCGAGCAACTCAAGGAAACGAAGGTGACCCAACCGGCCGTCTTCCTGCATTCGGTTATCCTCGCCAAAACACTCGGCGATTTCCAACCCGATATGGTAGCCGGTCACTCGCTGGGCGAATTCTCGGCGCTCGTGGCCAATGGTACGCTTTCTTTTGAAGACGCCCTCCTTTTGGTGTCAAAGCGCGCGATGGCCATGCAAAAAGCCTGTGAAATCACCCCTTCTACGATGGCCGCCGTACTCGGACTCGACGATAAAACCGTTGAGGATGTCTGCGCATCGATTGACGGCGTGGTAGTCGCAGCGAATTACAACTGCCCCGGTCAGCTCGTTATTTCGGGCGAGACAACGGCGGTCGAGAAAGCCTGTGAGGCGTTGAAGGCTGCCGGTGCCAAGCGCGCCCTTTTGCTTCCGGTAGGCGGCGCGTTCCATTCTCCCATGATGGAACCGGCCCGCGAGGAACTGGCAGCAGCAATTGAGTCTACTGACTTCCATACACCGTCTTGCCCGGTCTACCAAAACGTAACGGCCAGCGCGGTATCCGACCCAACCGAAATCAAGAAAAACCTGATTGTCCAATTAACGGCCCCGGTACGCTGGACGCAATCGGTGCAACAAATGGTGGCTGACGGCGCGACCCTCTTCACGGAGGTCGGCCCGGGTAAAGTGCTCACCGGACTCATCGGAAAAATAGACAACACCGTGGCTACAGCCAACGCGTAAAAAGAACCGTCTCGAGAGAGGCGGTTTTTTTTGAGAGAGGTGAGGGGAGAGAGGAAAGAGGGAAGGGGAGAGAGGTGTTCTTTGCTTCGCTAACTCCGGACTTTCTGCTCCCACTGCCACGCCGACGCAATGGCTTCGTCAAGTGAATGGCGGGCCGTCCAGCCCAGCACGTCGCGTGCTTTTGAGGTATCGGCGTAGGCTTCGGTCACATCGCCTTCCCGACGGGGCACGATCTTGTAGGGCAGTTTTTTTCCGGAAACCCTCTCGAACGATTGGATGACTTCCAGCACAGAACTTCCTTTTCCTGTACCTAAATTGAATACCTCCACCTTTTCGGTATTATGATTTTCTAACAGTCGCTGCAGCGCCGTGACGTGGGCTTCGGCAAGGTCGACCACATGAATATAGTCCCTTACGCACGTGCCGTCTGAAGTGGGATAGTCGTCGCCAAAAACCGACAACTCCGCCCGAAGTCCCATCGCGGTTTGCGTAATGAAGGGCACGAGGTTTTGCGGTACGCCCAAGGGCAATTCGCCAATCGCGGCCGACGGATGCGCGCCTATGGGGTTGAAATAGCGCAGCAGGATGGCGTTCAAATGGGTCGCCTTTGCCGTATCGCGAATGATTTCTTCACCGATTTGCTTAGTATTGCCATACGGAGACAAGGCGGGTTGCACCGGCGCGTCTTCTGTGATCGGCATTCGGGTCGCCTGTCCGTAAACGGTGCAGGACGAACTGAAGATAAAGGGCGCTGTCTCTTTTTGGGTCAATTCCTGTAAGAGATACACCAGAGCTCCGACGTTGTTTTCATAATACAACAATGGCTTTTCAACACTTTCACCCACAGCCTTCGACGCTGCGAAATGGATGATGCCAGAGATGTCGTGCCGCGCAAAAAGGGCTGTTACCGCCGCTTTGTCGCGCAGGTCGAGTTGTTCGAACACCGGCCGTCGTCCGGTGATGCTTTGGATGCCATCCAGCACAGTTTCCGATGAATTCGAAAGATTGTCGACGATAACTACGTCGAATCCTTTTTCCTGTAAGGCAACCACCGTATGAGAGCCGATAAAGCCCAGGCCGCCAGTGACAAGTATACTCATAATCAGCGATTAAGTAGGTAACGCGTCAGCAAAAAGGCCACTGCGAAAACCACCACGAAGATAACCACCTGTTTGAATAGCGGGCCGTTTCCCCTACCAGTTGTTTCGTTCGGTGTCATTATCCCAGGAACGCAATGACGGTTGAGGTGATATAGGCCATCTGCTCATCGTCGATTTCGGTGTGCATCGGAAGCGAAATCACTTCTTTCACCAATCGGTTCGTCACCGGGAAATCTTCTTCTTTGTAACGCGCATCGGCGTAGGCCTTTTGGCTATGAAGCGGAATCGGGTAGTAAATCGCGCACGGAATGCCTTTTTCTACCAAATGCTGCATCAGTGCATCGCGGTCAGCGTCGATGATGCGAAGGGTATATTGGTGGAATACGTGGTCGTCGCCGTTTTCGTCAAACGCCGGTGTCACGATTTTCGGATGTCCGGCAAAGGCCTTGTTATACGCTGCCGCCGCTTTCCGCCGTGCGGCGTTGTAGGCGTCGAGTTTTGGAAGTTTGACGTTCAGTACACCCGCCTGGATGGTGTCGAGGCGCGAGTTGACGCCCACCACATCATGGTGGTACCGCACATACATGCCGTGGTTCGCGATGCCGCGGATGGCATGGGCAAGGGCGTCATCATTGGTGAAGATCGCACCTCCGTCGCCATAGCAACCCAGGTTTTTGGAGGGGAAGAACGACGTGGCGGCCACGTGTCCGACAGCGCCCGCCCGGAATTTTTGTCCTTTGTAGGTACACATCGCCCCAATCGCCTGCGCATTGTCTTCGATTACGAACAGGTTGTGTTCGGCGGCGAGGTCCATAATGGCTTCGATGTTGGCGGCACGACCGAAAAGGTGCACCGGGACGATGGCCTTCGTTTTCGGGGTAATCGCTTTCCGGATGGCGTCGATGGAAATGTTCATCGTATCTTCCTCTACATCCACCAAAACCGGCGTCAATTGCAACAGGGCAATCACTTCAACGGTAGCGGCGAAGGTGAAGTCGGCCGTAATGACCTCGTCGCCCGGTTGCAGGCCCAGTCCCATCATCGCGATCTGCAGGGCATCGGTTCCGTTGGCACACGGGATGACGTGCTTCACACCGAGGTAGTGCTCAAGGTTCTTCTGGAACTCCTGCACAAGTGGGCCGTTGATGTAGGTCGTCGTGTCGAGTACTTGTTGGATCGCGGCATCAACATCCGCTTTTATGTGGTCGTACTGCGTTTTGAGGTCGACCATTTGCAATTTTCTCATCGAAGTAGGTTTTAGGTTGCGGAAGCATCCGCAAAAGCGCCACAAAAATAGCGATTTGCCGTCTGATGCCAATGCGATATCTGCAAAAGAGCCGTATTTTAGCGGCACAAATTCCGTCGATGTTTTTCCTTTATAACTTGTTGATGCATACCGTTGCCGCCCTTCTGCCGGTGGTGGCGTTGTTCAGTCGCAAGATGCGGTTGTTCGTCGACGGGCGCAGGCAAACCTTTTCGCGTCTGGAGACGTCACTTTCCTCCCAGAAACCTACGATTTGGTTCCATGCGGCGTCGCTGGGCGAATACGAACAAGGACTTCCGGTGATGGAGCGGATGAAGGAACGGTTTCCAAACCACGCGTTCGTGCTCACCTTTTTCTCTCCGTCGGGCTATGAAGTGCGGAAAAACAACACCGTGGCCGACGTGACGGTCTACCTGCCGCTGGATACGCAACGTAATGTGCGGCGCTTCCTCGACATCGTCCGCCCCGAGCAGGTATTTTTCATCAAATATGAGTTTTGGCCGAACTACCTCGCGGCCCTTCGCAAGCGCGGAACGCCAACTTATCTTATTTCAGGCATTTTTAGGGACAACCAGGTATTCTTCAAATGGTACGGGGGTTTCTACCGGCGCGCGTTGGAGGCGTTTACCCACTTCTTCGTGCAACATTCCCGCGCAAAGGAATTACTTGAATCGATTGGCAAACGAAACGTAACCGTCTCGGGTGACACCCGTTTTGACCGTGTGGCGGCGATATTGGAAAAAGACAACCAACTTGATTTTATTGAAGCGTTTCTTGATGGAAAAACCGCGATTGTGGTCGGAAGTTCGTGGCCGAAAGACGAAGCACTGTTGGCCGATTATATCAATGCATCGGGGCGTGACGTGCGGTTCATCATCGCGCCGCACAACATCAAGCCCGAACAGGTGGCGAAATTGCAGGCCTCTTTGCAAAAACCGACGGTGCTGTTTTCGGAGAAAGAAGGGAAGACACTTTCGGACTATACTGTCTTCCTCGTTGATACCATCGGCATCCTGACCAAAATATACAGCTACGCCGATATTGCGTATGTGGGCGGCGGCTTCGGAAACCCCGGGGTGCACAACCTGTTGGAGCCGGCGACCTTTGGCGTGCCCATCGTGCACGGACCGAATTACGCGCATTTCGCTGAGGCGACGGCACTTGTAGAGATGGGAGCCTGCGCCGTTATTAGCGATGTCGCGTCATTGGCTGCGGCCTTCGATACGCTGATTGCCGATAGTACCATCCGGGCGGAGAAGGGCCACATCGCGCAGACGTTCGTGCAGATGAACCGCCACGCCGTTGACCGAATTATGACCTATTTTCCATGATAACCTTCCATCCCATACAAAAAACAGACATTCCGGATGTTGTTCGGATGATGGTCGATTTTTACGCCATCGATGGCTATCCTATCGATACCGGCCATTCGACGCAGTTGTGGGCGCATTTCCTTGAAAACCCTGACACAGGCCGCGGATGGACGATATCTTATAATGGTATTACGGCGGGCTATCTGGTGCTGACTTTCGTGTTCAGTTTCGAATACGGAGGCACCATAGCGTTTGTGGATGAACTCTATGTTAAAGAGGTCTTGCGTGGGCACGGAATCGGAAAAGCGGCCATTTCGTTTGCACAACAAGCCGCCGTCGACTTAAACCTCCGTATGCTCTATCTCGAAGTGGAGCCCCACAACGACGTGGCCATCCGACTATACCAAAATGCCGGTTTCACTGAACACAAACGCGCCTCGATGCGCTTCCCTATTAATACTCCTTCCTCATGAAAGTACTGTTTCGTTTCGTATTGCTTTTTGTTACCCTTTCCGTCAGCGCCCAACAGGGTGGCATGTGGATTCCGTCATTGCTTGACGGTTTCAACGAAAAGGAAATGAAATCGCTCGGCATGAAAATGTCGGTGAAAGACATCTATGACGTCAACCATTCCAGCCTCAAAGACGCGGTGCCCCAATTCGATGGCGGCTGTACGTCGGAGGTGATTTCCCCAAAAGGACTGCTGCTCACCAACCATCACTGCGGTTTCGACGCGATCCAGTCGCACTCGACGGTTGACCATGATTACCTCACCGACGGCTTTTGGGCGTATAAAATGGAAGACGAGTTGCCGAACCCCGGCATGGTCGTAATGTTCGTGGTAAAAATCGAAGACGTAACGGCGCAGGTGCTGGAAGGTACCGCCGGATTGAGTGAGGCGGATAAGCAGAAGAAAATTCAGGAGAACATCGCGGCTACGACCAAGAGTTTCCCGAAAGAGACGTGGCAGGAAAACAAGATCCGCACGTTTTACGATGGCAACCAATACGTCCTCTTCGTAACCGAAACCTTTCGGGATATCCGTTTGGTGGGCACACCGCCTTCGTCGATCGGGAAGTTCGGATCCGACACCGATAACTGGGTGTGGCCGCGGCATACGGGCGATTTTTCGCTGTTCCGGATTTATGCCGGAAAAGACAATCGTCCGGCGGACTATTCGGCGGATAATGTACCCTATACCCCCAAACACTACCTGCCGGTATCGATGGACGGTGTAAAAGAGGGCGATTTCACCATGGTGCTCGGTTATCCTGGGCGCACCACCGAATACCTCCCTTCGGTAGCGGTCGCCCAAATAGTGAACGACCTTGATCCGGCCAAGATCGAAGTGCGCGACAAGGCGTTGAAAGTGGTCGATGGTTTCATGCGAAAAGATAACGCCATCAAGATACAATATGCCGCCAAGTATGCGTCAATTGCCAACTATTGGAAGAAGTGGCAGGGCGAGGTGCTCGGACTTAAGAAGTCGGATGCCGTAAAAAAGAAACAGCAACAGGAGGTGGCGTTTAGCCAGCGTCTGGCCGAGAAAGGCAAACAGGCTGAATATGGCAACCTGCTGCCGGACCTGGCGAAGAACTATGCGGAATTTGCACCGTATGCGTTGGCGCGGGATTACTTTACGGAAATCGCCCTTCGCAATACCGAATTGCTGAGTGTTGCCTATAAGATGTACCAGCTTGAGCAATTGCTGAACACCAAAGGCGAAGCGGCTTTTGAGGCGCGACGCAACGAGTTGGCGACCGGACTGGGCGAATTCTATAAGGATTTCAATCCGGAAGTTGACCGGAACGTAGCAGCACAACTGATGCAATTGTACCTGACCAAATACCCAAAGGCGTTTCTTCCGGCCGGAATGGAGAAAGTCAACGCAGACGACTTGGTAAAGGACGTCTACACGCGTTCGCAATTGACGACCTTCGACGGAGCGAAAAAACTGTTGGAGGGGACGTCAAAAGACGTGTTCGAAAAACTGCATGCCGACCCTGGTTTCGCCCTTCTGGCGGAGATGGCCGACAGTTATGTTAAGCAGGTAGCGCCCAAATATGAGGAAATCAACCTACGGATCATCGGCTTGCAGCGCACCTATATGAAGGCGCAGATCGAGATGAACGACGGGAGAAAATTGTTTCCGGACGCCAACAGCACCCTTCGCGTGACGTATGGAAAAGTGAAGGGATACGAACCCCGCGATGCCGTATCGTATGGCGCGATGACGTATTTGGATGGTGTAATCGAAAAGTACATTCCCGGTGATTATGAATTTGATGTACCGAAGAAGTTACTCGAGTTATACGACCGCAAAGACTACGGCCCGTATGGAGTGAAAGGAAAGATGCCCGTTGCCTTTATCGGCACGAACCACACCACCGGCGGAAACTCCGGAAGTCCGGCTGTTGACGCCCGCGGCAACCTGATTGGACTGAACTTTGACCGGGTATGGGAAGGTACGATGAGCGATGTGTATTATGACCCTTCGATTTGCCGGAACATCATGGTGGATATCCGCTATGTGCTGTTCATCATCGATAAATTTGCGGGAGCGCGAAATTTAATTGAGGAAATGAAGTTAGTTCATCCAAAATAAAAAGGCGTTGATAATGAGTGGTTTGGACGCATTTGCCTAAGAACTGTTATAGGGAAGTTAAAAAAAGTTCCCATTAAGACGAATTTGGCACGGTGTTTGTTACATGCAGATCGGACGAACGATAGAGGTTTCGAAAAAAGTTGAAAAAATAATTTTAACGAATTGAAAAATTTTTATCTTTGCCACGAATTAATAATTAACCTTTTATATTTAAGTAAGATGAAAAAAGTAATTTTGAGCGTTATCGCTATCGCTGCTCTGACTGTTGTTTCTTGCAAGAAAGAAGCTGAAGCTACTGATGCTGCTGCTGACACTACTGCTGTAGCTCCTGAAGCTCCTGCTGACACTACAGCTGCTCCTGCTGCTGACACTACAGCTGCTGCTGCTGATACTACTGCTGCTCCTGCTGAAGCTGCTAAGAAGTAATTAGCACCCGCTAATAAAAACAAAGCTCCGCATTGCGGGGCTTTTTTTTTGGTTTTTAACCAGGGAATAGAAGAGAAGTGTTCGAGAAGTCAAGCGTTTCGGCCAGCGGTGCCGTCTTACGCACCTCGTCGCAGGCCTTTTGTAAAAGCAACTCTGTAGTAAACTTACGACTTGTCGCCACGACCTCGCCGTCAAGCACAATGCGGAATAGGAATTTTCCGCCGGCTGCTTTCGCTGTTTCAAATTGGGTTTGCTCCAATTGCTGCGCAAGCAGGGCAATACCCGCTTCGCATGCCTCTTTCGATTCGTATCCGAGACTACTCAGGATCACTTTTCCTTTTCGCGACGTAAATTCGAACTTGTAGTCTCCGTTCAGTTTGGTACTAATGACAAACGCGCCCATATCAGAAATAAAAAAAGCCCCAGTAGTTGGGGCTTGTGCTGTACTCAAGGTGGGACTTGAACCCACACGGACATTGCTGTCCACTGGATTTTAAGTCCAGCGTGTCTACCGATTCCACCACTCGAGCAAATAGGTAGAATTCGAGCGAAAAACGGGATTCGAACCCGCGACCTCCACCTTGGCAAGGTGGCGCTCTACCAACTGAGCTATTTTCGCATGATGTAAAGGAACGTGCAATCCTGTGATTGCGGAGGCAAATTTAATACTAAAATCGGATAGTGCAAGGTTTTTTGCTAAAAAATGCACGATTGATTTGTAAGTCATTCTCGCTCAAACCAAAGCAAACACAAGGCTTCGGTTCTTTCTTATTTCTTCACCAGCATCCGGCGGATCTCGTTCAGTTTCATTAAGGCTTCGACCGGCGTGAGGGTATTGATATCCAGGTTCACAATCTCATCACGAATCTCTTCCAACAGCGGATCGTCAAGGTTGAAGAAACTCAGTTGCATTTCTTCCTTTTCACTCCGGATGCCGTTCAGCGCGTCACCCGAATGGTTTTTCTCGAGTTTTTTGAGGAGTTTCTGCGCCTTCGCCACTACCGTTTGCGGCATCCCGGCCATACGCGCGACATGGATGCCAAAGCTGTGGGCGCTGCCGCCTTCTACGAGTTTTCGTAAGAACAATACGTTGTCTTTCAGTTCTTTGACCGATACGTTGAAGTTGCGAATGCGAGGCAAAATATCCGTCATCTCATTCAACTCGTGGTAATGCGTCGCAAATAGCGTTTTCGGCCGTCCGGGATGCTCGTGCAGGTATTCGGCAATTGCCCACGCGATCGAAATACCATCATAGGTGCTGGTACCCCGTCCGATTTCATCGAGCAACACCAAACTGCGGTCCGAGAGGTTGTTGAGGATCGACGCCGTTTCGTTCATCTCGACCATAAACGTCGATTCGCCCATCGAAATGTTGTCAGAGGCACCTACGCGCGTGAAAATTTTATCCACCATACCCATTCGAACCTCGTCGGCCGGAACAAAACATCCCATCTGGGCTAATAGCACAATCAACGCGGTTTGCCGCAGGATAGCCGATTTACCCGACATGTTCGGGCCCGTAATCATGATGAGCTGCTGCGACTCGCGGTCAAGAAACACATCATTGCTGATATACGAGGTGCCTACCGGAAGTTGTTTTTCAATCACCGGGTGCCGGCCTCCTTTGATTTCGAGTTCAAACGAATCGTCTATCAACGGCTCGGTATAGTGCTGGTCAAGCGCCAACTGCGCAAACGACGCCAGGCAGTCAAGCTGCGCGATGAGGTGGGCGTTGAGTTGCACGGGCTTGATATACGTGGCAATCCAATGCACCAATTGCTCGAAGAGCTCGGTTTCGAGTTTATGGATTTTTTCCTCCGCCCCGAGTATCTTTGTTTCGTATTCCTTCAGTTCCTCCGTGATGTAGCGCTCGGCATTCACAAGGGTTTGCTTGCGGATCCATTCGGTTGGGACTTTATCTTTATGCGTATTTCGGACTTCAATATAGTAACCGAACACGTTGTTGAATGAAATCTTGAGCGAGGCGATGCCCGTGCGTTCGGCTTCCCGGCTTTCGATCCGTTCGAGCACTTCTTTGCCGGATGTGGAAATAGAACGGAGTTCATCGAGTTCCGGATGTACGCCCGCCGCGATGGCATTTCCTTTCGCGATGGCTACCGGCGCATCCGGATGCAGCGTAGCGCGTATCTTCTCACGCAGCAATTCGCAGCCGTGCAAATTGTCGCCCATAAAACGAAGCGCCTCATTTCCGCTTTTCAGTGCCATTTCCTTGATGGGAAGAATAGCGTCGAGCGAATCACAGAGATAGACGACTTCCCTTGGACTTACTTTTCCGGTCGCAAGTTTCGAAATCAGCCGCTCCAAATCCGAAATGAGCCGGATCTGTTGTTGCAACGCCCGCAACGTGTCGGGTTGTTCCTTGAAATACCGCACGACGGCGTGGCGTTCCCGGATTTTCACAAGGTCTTTCAACGGAAGGGCGAGCCAACGTTTCAGCAGGCGTCCACCCATAGGAGACAGCGTCCGGTCGATGACGTCGAGCAGGGTGACGGCGTTCGGGTTCGTGCTGCCATACAGTTCGAGGTTGCGGATGGTGAAACGGTCCATCCAGACATAGGCATCCTCTGCGATGCGTTGTAAAGAGGAAATATGTTGCAGCCGGTCGTGGCGCGTCTCCGATAAATAATACAGAATCGCACCCGATGCAACAACGCCATCCGAAAGGTCATCCACGCCAAAACCCTTGAGGGAATTCGTCTTGAAATGCCGCGTGAGGGTTTCGACTGCGTAGTCGTCTTTATACACCCAATCTTCGAGGAAGAACAGGTGGTGATCGTCGCCGAACGCCTCGCGAAACGCTGTTTTACATTGTTTTGGGACGAGGATTTCGCTCGGACTGAAATTCCGGAGGAGCTTATCGACATAATCCGTGGTGCCCTGTGCGGTGAGGAATTCACCGGTAGTGACATCCAGGAAAGCGACGCCGAGTTGTTTCTTCCCAAAACTCACCGAGGCCAGGAAGTTGTTCGATTTCGACTGCAACACCTCGTCATTGAACGCGACGCCCGGTGTGACCAGTTCCGTAACGCCGCGCTTGACGATTGTTTTGGTCATTTTAGGATCTTCCAACTGGTCGCAGATGGCGACACGAAGGCCGGCTTTTACCAGTTTGGGAAGATAGGTGTTCAGGGAATGATGCGGAAACCCCGCCAGTGCCGTCTCGCTTTCGCTTCCGTTGCCCCGTTTTGTCAGGATGATGCCCAGGATGCGCGAGGCCCGGATGGCGTCTTCGCCAAAGGTTTCGTAAAAATCGCCCACGCGAAACAAGAGGCAGGCATCGGGATACTTAGCCTTGATCTCGTTATACTGCTTCATCAAGGGTGTTTCTTTCGCGGCTTTTTCCTTTGCTGACAAATCGTTGGTTTTTTGGATGACGGTACGGGAACCGCGAATTTAAGTAATTTACAGTGTATGTATTAGCGCCAAAATTTAAAATTTATTTATGAAAAAAACCCCGCAGCCATTGGCAAATATTGCTACATTTGCTCAAACCAATTTATTATTCACCACATGAAAAAGAATATTTTTCTTTTATCCGTTTTGTCGGTTTTTGCCCTGACAACGGCTTCTGCGCAGGAGTCCAGCAAGAAAACCGTTACGAAAAAACAAGCCAATACAACAGTAGAGGCGCCTAAACCGGCGGTTACAGGTCCTGGCATCGTTTTCGAAAACGAAACCATCGACTACGGAACCATCGAGTTCAAGGCAGATGGTAAGCGTGAGTTCGTGTTCACTAACAACGGAACCGAGCCGCTGATCATCAAAAATGCACAAGGCTCTTGCGGCTGTACCGTTCCGACGTGGCCAAAAGACCCAATCGCTCCAGGTGCAAAAGGTGTAATCGGTGTGAAATATGCTACAGAAAGAGTAGGATCGTTCACCAAAACCGTCACCCTTACGACCAATGCTTCTGAAACACCGAAAGTGTTGACAATCAAAGGAACCGTAAAACCTGATCCAAACGCAGCGCAACCAGCTCCGGCTGCTGCACCTGCCACAAAAAGCTAATACGTTTATTGACGTGTGAAATGAAAGCTTCCGAAAGGAGGCTTTTTTTGTAAACGATGCGAAAACTCGAAAACGACGAACTCGGCCGAAAATCGCCGGAAGAATTCCGCCATGCGGGAAAAACGCCGCTCATACTGGTGCTCGACGACGTGCGAAGCGCCCTGAATGTAGGGTCCGTTTTTCGCACCGGTGATGCTTTTCTCGTTGAGAAAATCGTCCTGTGCGGAATTACGGCAACGCCAACCAATAAGGAAATCAACAAAACGGCCCTCGGCGCAACAGAGACTGTGGCGTGGGAGTATCGGGAGGATATCCTGGAAACCCTCGCGGACCTGCAGGCGGCCGGTGTCAAAACCTACGCCGTTGAGCAGGCAGACGGTGCTACAATGCTCGATACCTTTCAGCCTGAACCCGAAGCGACCTATGCGTTAGTGTTCGGTAATGAGGTGTTCGGCGTATCACAAGAGGCTGTCAACGCCTGCGGTCAATGTCTCGAAATCCCACAGTCGGGCACTAAACACTCGTTAAATATCGCCGTCAGTGTGGGGGTGGTAGTATGGGATATTTGTTCTAAATGGAAAGTCGGTATATGAGAAAAATCGTAGGGTGGGGCCTATTGCTCCTGGTGTATGGATTCCTTCAGGCGCAGAACGTCGCGCCGGTGTTACAAGCTACGGGCAATCAGGAATATTGTCCGGGCAGCGCCTTGCCCATCGTCACCAGCATGACCATTACCGACCCCGATGATACCGTCACGGATGCGATTTACATCCAGATTTCGCAAGGATATGTACAAGGACAGGACGTGCTGTCTCTCACAGGCACGCACCCTGGTATCGTCCCCTCGTGGAATTCGGTGGAGGGGAAACTTACGCTGAAGAATCCAGCGGGTACACCGGTTGCGTATACTGACTTTATCGCAGCGATTGAAGACGTGGTCTTTACCAACTCTGCCGCCAATGTCTCGGGCACCCGTGTGTTTTCCATCACCGTAGGACAGGCGAATTATCTTCCTTCTACACAACATTACTATCAATACGTGCCGAACTTAGGCATTACCTGGTCATCTGCACTCACGGCCGCAGGGGCGAGCACCTATTACGGCCTGCAGGGCTACCTGGCGACCATTCTTTCCGCCGATGAAGCCCAACTCTGCGGCGAGCAATCCGCGGGCGCCGGTTGGATCGGTGGAAGTGATTCAGCTCAGGAAGGCCTCTGGAAGTGGATGACCGGCCCCGAAGCCGGAACTGTTTTCTGGGACAACGGTCCGGCAACGGGTTTCTTCTTTTGGAACAACGGCGAACCCAACAATATGGGTGATGAGGATTATGCACATATTACGGCTCCGGGAGTGGGTGTACCCGGCTCTTGGAACGATCTTTCCAACACGGGCGACGTGAGCGGCAACTACCAGCCAAAAGGGTATATAGTTGAATATGGTGGGATGCCAGGAGATCCGGTGTTGCAGATATCCACCACTACAAGCATGTATGTACCCTCGATTTCCGACACTACGGGCGCTACGGTTTGTGGCTCGGGAAGTGCCCTGTTAAAAGCCGAAACCAATGACGGCTCGATCGGATGGTTCGCGTCGCCGACAGGGGGCGTACGCTTAGGATCAGGCCCGCAGTTTACAACGCCTGTTGTTTCCGCCACCACGCAATTTTATGCCGATCCGTTCAACGGAAACTGCCCTGGCGCTACCCGCACGCCGGTTACCCTGACGGTACTTCAGGTGCCGCAGGTAACCGTGTTGGATCCGGGCCGTTCGTGCGGCGATCCCGTGCAACTCGAAGCCAGCAGCAATGTCGGTTTCATTCGTTGGTACGATGCGCCGACCGGTGGTGCCCTGGTCGGCAATGGTCCCTATTTTATGACTCCCGCCCTCACCCAAACGACGACGTATTATCTCGAAGCCGATAACGACGGCTGTATCTCGCCTACGAGGGTTCCGGTCACCCTGCCCGTGTATCAAAAACCGGTGGTAGCCGATGATAGCTTTACGATTTGCCCGGGCGATACGCTCGTGCTCGATGCCGGTGTGGCCAATGTCAGTTACCAATGGTCGCCGACGAATGAAACGACCCGCACCATCAACGTCACCGAAGGCGGGGTGTATGCTGTAACGGTCACTACGCCGCAGCCAGAAGGGTGCAGTGCGGTGGCGACGTTTACGGTTACCGAGTTCGTTCCGCCAGTGATTTCGGAAGTTGTTCTCGACGGTCTCACCGCCACGGTTGTCATGGCACAACCCGGCGATTTCGAGTATTCGCTGGATGGTACGACATTTTCCGATTCGCCCATACTCCAACTGCCGGAATCCGGATTGTACACGGCCTATGTGCGGGAGAAAAACCAATGTGGAAATGATAAAAAAGAGTTCGTCATAGGGATGATCCCGCCGTATTTCACGCCGAATGGCGACGGACGAAATGATTATTGGACGATTCGCGGTGGACTCAAATACCCGGCGTTCCAACTATCGGTTTTTGATCGCTACGGAAAGCTGATGGCGACTCTCTCAGGCGCGAACCGCAATTGGGACGGAACGTATAACGGAAGACCGGCACCGGCCGGAGACTACTGGTTTGTGCTTAAACTCGATCCCACCACCGCCGATATACACGGGCATTTCAGCTTGTTGCGCTAAGTACTTTTTTCCGGATTTCCTCGAGGATAAAAAGATAATCCTTCTGGTTTTTGACAAAATCAAGTTTCGAAACATCGATGACGAGGATGTTCATGCCCTGTTGCGACTTAATAAAATCGAGGTAGCCCTTGTTGATCTTTTCGAGGTATTCGGCCGGAATTTCCTGCTCATACGCGCGGCCTCTTTTCCGGATATTGGCCAGCAACCGTTCGGTGTCCTGGTATAAGTATACGTACAGATCGGGTCGCGGCATTTCCCGGTAAATAATATCGAACAGTTTTCGGTAAAGACGGTACTCGTCCTCTGCCAGCGTCACCTTGGCGAAAATCAGCGATTTGAATACATGGTAATCCGACACGATAAAGTCACGAAAGAGGTCGAACTGCGCAATGTCATCTGATAACTGCTGGTAGCGATCGGCCAAAAAAGACATCTCCAACGGGAAAGCATACCGTGGTTGGTCTTTGTAAAACTTCGGCAGGAAGGGGTTGTCGGCAAAACGCTCCAGTACGGTTTTCGCGTTGAAATCCTCTGCGATACGCGTGGTAAGGGTGGTTTTTCCGGCCCCGATGTTGCCTTCGATCGCGATGTAACTGAAGTTGCCGAACGGGAATCCGTTTCCGGGTAACTGTAACGTACCGACGCGGCGACAATTGGATTCGCTAAGTGCTTTGATGAGGTCGTCAACCGTTGCTCCGGAAACCGGATGCACGAAGTCCGGCATGACATCGCGTAGCGGAAACAACACAAAATCGCGGGTTGCCATCCGCGGATGCGGAACCGACAGTTGCGGGGTTTCCATCACTTCATCATCCCAGGTAAGGATGTCAATATCGATGGGTCGTGACGAGTAGGTGCCTGTCCGGATGCGTCCTGCTTTCTTTTCGATCCCCAACACACTTTTCAGCACGACGGACGGTTTTTTGAGGGTATGCACCAGGATGGCAACATTTAAGAAATCACCGCCTTCGAAGCCCCATGCCGGCGACTCATATACGCCTGAAACACGAATGACGGTCCCGATCTCGGCATGAATCCGGGCGATGGCGGAATCAAGCGACGCAAGCCGGTCGCCTTCATTGCTGCCCAGCGACAGCATGACACGGTGTTGCAGGTTCATGGGGCGCAAAGTAATCAAATTCGGGCGTATAATAAAGCTATATTTGCAGTTCGGGCCGTGCAGATGTAACGCTGCCTGTCTGTGAAAGACTTATCGTAAAACTAAACGTACTATGAAGTTTCTGTCAAATGTTTTGGCCACCATTGTGGGGCTTTTCGTTTTTTCTGTACTTTCTTTTTTCCTGTTCCTGCTAGTGGCGGCTGTTGCCGGTGGCGGAAAAGAGTCGACCGAAGTGAAGGATGACTCGGTCATCGAACTGGATTTAGCCGATATCTCCAATGATTATGCCGGCAAGTACTCTGACCCCTGGGTAGAATCGCTATCGGGGAAGAGTCGTGTTGGGGTGATGGATGTCGTAAAAGCCATCCGCGCTGCGGCAAAAGACGACCAGATAAAAGGGATTTCCATCCTCAACAACACCTCTGACCTCGGGATCGCCCAAGCCAAAGCCCTTCGCGATGCGCTGGCCGATTTCCGCAAATCGAAGAAGTTCGTTTTGTCGTATAGCAATGCGTATTCCCAAAAAGAATACTATATCGGTTCTGTTGCCGACACCGTCTACCTGAACCCGGTCGGCGAAATGGATTTCCGTGGGTTGTCTACCGAACTGATGTTCTTCAAAGACCTTCAGGAGAAGTCGGGTGTCCGGATGGAAGTCATCCGTCATGGGAAATACAAATCGGCCGTAGAGCCTTTCCTTGAAAACAAAATGAGCGACGCCAACCGCGAGCAACTTACGGCGCTTTTGGGTGGGATTTGGTCTGGTGTCCTGAATGATATTTCGAAAAGCCGCCATATTCCGGTTTCCCAGTTGAATGCCATTGCCGACGGACTCCTAGCCCGGACGCCCGAAATGGCAAAAAACCAGAAGCTGGTCGATCGCATTGCGTATGAAGACCAATACCACGATGCCATCCGTAAGGCATTGAAGGTGGAAAAAGACAAAGATTATAACAGCGTCAAGATTGCCGATTATGCGCAGAATGTGGCGACCACTCCGGATGAAGGACTCGGCAGCGACCGCATCGCCGTCATTTATGCGCAGGGTGAGATCAAATCGGGTGAAGGCGATGTGACCTACATCGGTGAGGGCTCTATGCGTCGTGCGCTTAAAGAGGCCCGTGAGAACAAACGCATCAAAGCAGTAGTATTGCGCGTCGACAGTCCGGGTGGAAGCGCCCTAACGTCTGACCTGATCTGGCGGGAAATCGAACTCACGAAGAAGAAGAAACCGGTTATCGTGTCGATGGGGAACCTCGCGGCCTCCGGCGGGTATTATATTTCCTGCGGGGCCGACCAGATTTTCGCGGAAGAAGGCACTATTACAGGTTCCATCGGGGTGTTTGGTGTATTGCCGAATGTCAAGGGCCTGAGCGACAAGATGGGCATCCACGCAGAAACCGTCAGCACCAACGCAAATGCGGCTACTTACAGTCCGTTTCGTCCGCTTGACGATACCACCCGCAAAACACTCACCGAAAGCGTCGAGTATATCTACTCCACCTTCGTAGGCCGTGTGGCCAAGGGACGCCATATGACACCGGCCCAGGTCGATTCGATCGGGCAGGGGCGGGTTTGGTCAGGAAAAGACGCACTTCGAATCGGGTTGGTCGATAAGATTGGCGGACTTGATGCGGCCCTGGCGGAAGCCGCGAAACGGGCGAAGATCACGAAATACCGGACGATGAATTTCCCAGAGTATAAGAAAGAACTGGGCGATGTATTGGCCGAACTTATGCCGTTTGCCAGCACGCGTGAGAGTATCTTGAAAGAAGAGCTCGGCGAAGCGAACTACCGCATCCTCCAACAATGGCGAGAAGCGATGGGCCAAAAAGGCGTACAGGCGCGATTGCCGTATGACATCGACCTCCGATAATACCAATAGAAAACGGCCCCCTTTCGGAGGCCGTTTCCATTTTGAAAAACCACATCAGAATTTCATTCCGACGCCGAAACCAAAGAGCCACGGGTTGATATCGACGTCGGCTGGAATAGACAGTCCG
>JAIXYI010000010.1 GCA_027490305.1 Flavobacteriaceae bacterium | reverse complement strand
GGCCCGGATGCACAATCGCAAGGTCTTTTCCGTCAACGGTCGTCAACGAGTGGTTGTCGAATTTTGAATACCTCCATACATAATGCAGGAAATCCTCTCTCATGGCGTAAACTGGACTAATGGCTTAGATAGTCGCAAGCTAACACGGTTTTCGATTCTGATTTTACGGAAAAACCGCATATTTTCCCACAACTTCCTCTTTCCCCTCCACCAAAAAAAAGTCCGGATACGAGCACATGCCCGCGTTTCGGTATCTTTACACAAAACCGTATTGGATGCGCGCCTTACTTATCCTACTCCTGACCGCCATTAACTCGCAGGCCCAGACCTATAAAATCTCTTACGACCGTATTTCCAATGGCAAAGCGGTAGAAGGATCCTCCCCGGTCGTTTTTACCAACTCCGACAAGACCCTGGTGACCCAGTCGGCCATCCTCGCCGGAAAGGCGTCGCTTCCGTATGAGCAAACGCTTGTTTTTCAGGATCAACCCGGCGTCTTTTACCTCTCGGCCGTTTTGGGGGCGAACCGCACCGTCGCGACCAAAGACAGTACGACAATCGCCGGCCAACAACTGGAACTCCGTTCCGACCGTAAAAAAATACTCGGATATGAATGTAAGTTGGCGCATGCGGTGATCAATTCCAATAGCATCGACATTTGGTATACCGAGGCGTTGGGCGTGCACGGAGGACCGTCGGTGTTAGGACAACGGCTCGGACTCGTACTCGAAACCATCCGCAACGGCCAATTCGTGGTCAGGGCGCGCCAAATCGAAAAGGTGAAGGCATTTCCTTCGCTTCCCGCCCTATCGCCCTTATCGGACCTTCTCACCTACCGCGACCTTTTATGGAGAAGCCGCTTTACGACGATTCCGCTGTTCCGCCAACAGGTACTGAACTTTTCCGATGATGCCGCCTCCAACGACAGCATCTTCCGTTTTGGTGGCGGGAGCATTGCTGTGCGGAAAATCCGTTTCCCGGAAATCGGAGCCGGAAGCGTGGCCTTTCTCGACGTCACCGAGCAATCTACGGGCGATGCCTACGACCGTACCGGATCGGTGTTTCTTCTGCCTACCGCAGACCCTAGTTTTTGGGACGCGCTTGAGAAAGGGGTTGATGCCGTGCCGGTATACGAGAACGGAAACGGCAAGAAATACCAGGGAATGGTGCGATCTGGCGCCTACGAACCCCTATTGGAACTGATGCGTTTCTTTACCCCTTTTGGCGTCAAAGGCTACAACCATTTACAGTTGAAGAACAAAGTATGGCAGGACAGCGTATCGTATCGCCAGGACATTACCGACCTCATCCCGGCGTTTTCGGGTAAGGAAGTGTATGTGGGGATCGTGATTGGAAACTACGATAAGGGAGGACATACCGTAAACGCCAACATCACCGTGCATACCGATCCGGATTCGGAGAAACCCGGGGTGGCGAAGGTGCTGCCGCTTTTCAATACGGTAAACATACTTGAGATGCGTGGCCAGAACTACGGGTCGATGTTTGACGTGGAAAAAGGACTTGAAGTCACTTTTACCCTGCCCGAAGGCGCCCGAAACGCGCGGTTGCGGTACATCGTCACGGGGCATGGCGGATGGGAACACGGCGATGAATTCATGCGAAAGAAAAACACGCTTTTACTCGACGGGGCCGAACGGTTTGCGTTCACGCCCTGGCGGACCGACTGTGGCAGCTATCGACTGGCGAATCCGGCGTCGGGTAACTTTGAGAACGGACTTTCCTCTAGCGATTACAGCCGTTCGAACTGGTGTCCGGGTACGACGACCAATCCTATTTGGATTGACCTCGGCGACCTGGCCCCGGGCACGCACACCCTTCAGGTCAAAATTCCGATGGGTGCCCCGGAAGGCGGTAGTTTCAGCGCTTGGAATGTGTCGGGCGTGCTGGAATACAACTAGAAACCTCCTATTCAAAAAAGAAAAAGCGCCCTCACGAGCGCTTTTTTATCATACGGCATATCGTGTCCTTATTTAATAGACCCGATAATATCGTGTTTCGTAATGATATGGTATTTCCCGTTGCCGAGTTCGACCAGCACCGCCTGTCCGTCTTTTCCGAAAAGTTTTGATACCTCTTCGATGGCTGTACCCGCCTTTACCACCGGATAAGGCGCGCCCATTACCTCGCGGATTGGCTTTTCGGCCACGTTTTTGTCGGCTACGTAATGACGGAACAGATCCGTTTCGTCAACAGAACCGACGAATCCGTTGATATCGATAACCGGGATTTGCGAGATGTTGTACTTCCGCATCCGCTCAATGGCGTGTGACACCAGTTCTTCGGTACGCACCGTGATTAACGGCTTGTCAACGTGGTCTTTGATGACATCCTCCGCCTTCGTGATCTCTTCTTCAAGGAAACCGCGCTCGCGCATCCAGTCGTCGTTGAACATTTTGCCCACGTAACGGCTGCCGGAATCGTGAAACAGGACGACGACTACATCATCCGGTTTGAAATGCTCTTTGAGTTGCAACAATCCTTTGACGGCAGCTCCGGCCGAATTCCCAACGAAAATTCCTTCCTCGAGGGCGAGTCGGCGTTGGTAAACGGCCGCATCTTTATCGGTTACTTTCGTAAAACCTTCGATAAGGCTGAAGTTGACGTTTTTCGGGAGGATGTCCTCACCGATGCCCTCTGTGATATACGAATAGATTTCGTTCTCGTCAAAGATGCCCGTTTCGTGGTATTTCTTAAACACCGAGCCATAGGTATCAATACCCCAGCACTTGATGTTCGGGTTCTTTTCTTTCAGGTATTTGGCCACTCCGGAAATCGTTCCGCCGGTTCCCACGCCCACTACAAAGTGCGTTACCTTTCCGCCGGTTTGCTCCCAGATTTCAGGTCCGGTTGATTCATAGTGCGCCTGGGTATTCGACATATTGTCGTATTGGTTTACGTACCACGCATTGGGTGTTTCCTCTGCCAGGCGACGCGATACGGAATAGTACGAACGTGGATCAGTGGGTTCCACATCAGTCGGGCACACCACGACTTTCGCCCCTACGGCCCGCAGGATGTCCATTTTCTCTTTGGATTGCTTGTCGGTGATGACACAAATCAGCTTGTATCCTTTGATGATAGCAGCCAGCGCCAGTCCCATTCCGGTATTGCCCGACGTACCTTCGATAATGGTACCACCGGGTTTCAGGCGCCCGTCGGCTTCGGCATCCTCCACCATTTTTACGGCCATCCGGTCTTTTACGGAATTGCCCGGGTTGAAGGTCTCGACCTTTGCCAACACGAGTGCATCAATATCTTTCGTGATCTTGTTGAGTTTCACTAAAGGCGTATTGCCAATAGTCCCCAGTATGTTTTCAGCGTAGTTCATTTGTCAGTATTTCGGCGCAAAGATACGGAAACGATTGCGTTGAAAGTCGAAAGTGGAAAGTGGAAAGTACGGACTACTGGAAGAACGTCCAGACTAGGCCGAAGCGCACGAGGAAGTCCTTGTAGGGATAATTCGGTGCCGAGTAAAAGCGGTTTCCGGTAAACGGCGAGTTGAAGTGCTCGGCTTTGAGGTAAATGCGTGTCTGGCGGACTTTGGCGTTGAAGAAAAAGTCGACGAGCGGAAAGTCGCCAATCTCGCGTTTGGTTTGCACGTAAAATTCCCCGAGTAACGGATTGAAGTCGTTTGCCTTGTACTTCGAGAAGTATTGGAAGGTAAATCCGGTTTGGATGAACATCGCCTTCTTAAACAAGGTTCCGGAGTAATACAAGGTGTTTCGCGTAAGCAATTTTGGCACATTCAGCACCGGATCGTCCTGGCCGACCTGTTGGTACAGCACGGTATTATCGAGGGCGAAGTGTCCGAGTCGGAATTCTTTTGAGGCCTTTACGGAAAGATAGTTGATCGTTTTTCCATATTGCTTCGGCGACACGAGCAACACCTGGTCGTTGGTGCTCACGTCATCAAAATACAGGTAATCGTCGAGCACAGTGGCCTGCAGGGTTGCGTTGACCCAGGGGGTTTCCGCCGTGGCTTCAAAATGCGTGATTTTCTCGTTCTTGAAATCGTTGAACCAGTTGTAGGCGATGTAATCACTCTGGAACAGATTGAAGTTGTGATTGGGCAATCGGTTCATTTTCTGTAGGCGGAACGCAAACAGGTAGTCGTCGTTGAGCTGGTAATCGGCCTTGACATCGATTTCCGAAAGCTGTTGGTTGGTGATGGCGTTTCGAAGGAGCGCCGTTCCGGACCAACTGCCTTTTTTGTAGGTGTACTGCCCCCCGAAATTCTCGATACGGGCATTGAGCGAACTTGGGATCACTTCCCCATTTTGCACGATGGCCGTCTGGTAGAAATAATTGTAGTTGAAATCTTCGATGAAGAACTGCACTTGTCCGAGCGACTTGTTCTCATACGCCACCCCAACCTTATTATACATTCGGTTGTAGCGTGATTTATCCCGCAGCCGTGAAGCGACATAGGCCTCACCAAAACGCTGGAAGTCGTTATTTGAGTTGACCACATCGGTGCGAAGGGTCGGCTGGTAGTATTCGAAAAACTCGTGTTCGTAGTTGAACTGGTGCAACAGCCACAGGTTGTTCTGCCGGTCGCTTCCGTTAACGCGGAAGCCATGGTCGAAGAAATAGCGGTTGCCTTTCATCGTTGACTGCGCATCCGTAAGATAGACCTGCAAACGGCCCCGTTCGTCGAACGCCGGGTCGCCGCTTTCAAAATCCTCGAGGTTCAGCACGCCGCCGTTTTCCATGTTGAAAAAATCCTGGCCGGTGAAATGTGCTTTGAGGAAGTACCGCCCCGACTTGGTTTGGTAATTTGACGTAAACCGGAAGTTGCCCGTACTCGACATCGCATTCTCATAGCGCCCGACCGACCGCAGGCCGCGATAGGCCACCGAGATGTTCAGGCGTTCGTGTAGGTTGAGGGTAACGAAGGCATCGACCGATTGGCCCTGTTTGATGGTCGTTTTGAAGTAGAGTTCCGTCAGGGGCGTTGCCACCTGGTAATACCGCATCTGCTCGGGCCGGATGTAGTTGACATGCTTGGCCCGCATGCCAAACTGCGGAAACGGTGAAAACCCGTCGAGACCGAAGTCGAGGGTGTTATAAGGCTGCCCATCGTTGGCAAACGGCAAAAGGCCGAAGTTGTCGCGGCGCAGGTAATTGAAGCGGTAGTCTTTCTGGATGGTCAGTGACGTATCGATGTAGGTGGTATCGTTGTCGATGGTAAACACCCGATACATGTCGATGGTCGCTTTGGCTTCCTGCGTTTGGCCGGCCGCCTTCCGCTCTTCCTTGGTCATTTTCTTCAACCCCTCACCCATGGGTTTCGGCTGTTGCGCAAACGCAGACACAGCAACTAACAGCAGGAGGATATAACAGCGTTTCATCATCGGGAGGGCGGAAATTTCGGAGGGAATTCGTGCTATAATTTGCCTTAAGCGCCCAAAGGTAGTATATTTAAACTGAAAAAGTTTCTTAAAACGGCGGGGTGTATAAGGAAGGGTGACAACCGTTCCGGCTATCCGAGACTCTTGATAAAACAAAACCAATACGCATGAAACAGCTTTTCTTTTGGCTGCTCATTCCCTTCGCAGCGATAGCCCAACACCAAGACAAATGGGAAGAAATCTACCAACTCGAAGATCAGGGGCAGATACAATCGGCAGACGAGAAAGTGGCGCTTATTCAGAAAGCCGCCCGAAAAAAGAGAGACGAAGCAGAAAACATACGGTGCTTTTTTTACCGTGCCCGGTATATGCATGATCTGGAAGCGGACGCCCAAACCCGCATCCTCTCAACACTTGAAGAGGAACTAAAACTCGTGTCGGAACCTTCGCGGGCCCTTTTGGAACTTTCATATGCCGAAATGCTGCGCCAACACCTTCGTTCTCACAGATGGAACTTACCGAGAAAGCGTATCGAAGGAAGCGATCCGACCGATTGGAAAACCTGGACACCGACGGATATGGAAGCAGAGATCCAAAAACACCTGAAGGCATCGATTGCCAATCGCCGTCTTCTGGAACAAACGCCTCTCATGACCTATATAAAGGTTTTTGACCTCCGCCCAGGTGAAAAAGCCGATGAGGTTTCACTGCTTGAGTACATATTGCGTCAACACCTGGAGTTTTATCGGGAACGGTTACATTTCACCCCAGCTACGTCAGGCGAATCGATGCTACAGTACTTTTCGTCGTCCCAAGACTTCATCCAGAAGTTTGCTTTCCGACCCGAAGATTCCGACGATTGGGTGCAACTTATAGCGACATTGCAGGAAATTGAAGCATTACATCCTTCCGACAGAAACCGCTTTGAACGAATGGCGATACTAAGCGGCAAAGTGGCATCGAAAGACTTGTACTATAACGCATTACGTCGATTTGAAACGCAAGATAAAGGAATAAAACAAGAAATACTCTTCAGACTATACCGGCACAGGATAGACTCTACTGATGCGGCTCGTAACCGGCAGGGAATGGCCATCCTTGATAGTGTCACCGCCGTCCCGGAAAAATCCAATACCTATTGGATGGCTGTAGTGGAAAAAGAAAAGTTGCGCCAGCGCAACCTTGGCGTTGACGTTCCCAGTCTGGTATCACCTGGAAAACCCTTCCGGATTCGCGCATCGTACCAAAACCTCACAGGCGCGTCGGTAAGCTGCTATCGGATTACGGTTGCACAGTGGAAACGCTTCACATCGGAAAAATACAAGTTGGATAGTATCGGTAAAGCGATGATTGGCAATCGCCAGCCCATCATTAAAAAAGACTACGAATTTGTTAAGGAAGAAGCTGACTATCTCCCGCATTCCACTGAACTCGTCATTCCCGATCTGGGAACGGGGCATTTTCTTCTGGCTATACGTCCAATAGGGGAAAACGCATCAGCAAATGAACCAAAGTATAGTGTGATTCGGGCCAGCCGTATTTTTCCGCTTTGCCGTAATGCAAACGAAAGGATGTATGTGCAGGTACTGGCTCGCCAGGATGGTCATCCTATCAGAGGCGCCATCGTTTCGTACGGCGACACAAAGCTACTTTCGGACGCGGATGGTGAAGTAGTCATTCCTTTTACCCAAGGGGACTTTAGTATCACAATTCCAGGCGACACACTTGCTATAGCCAGCAGTTACCGCCCCCTGATTGGCAACTACAGCCCTGAGTCGGATGATGAGGACTTCGATTCGAAAGTAGAAGTATATTTTGACCGCGGCATCTACCGGCCTGGCCAGGACGTGTTTTTTAAAGGTATTCTCATGCGCGAAAGAGGACACGAAGGTGCTGTTGTACCCAACATACGTGTCAATGTAATCGTTGAGGATCCGGATGGTAAAGAAGTCTACAATAAAGATCTGATGACGAATGAATTTGGCTCCTTCTCAGATAAAATCAGTACCGACAAAAACGGCGCGACGGGCGAGTACAGATTTACAGTTGACGAACCGGAGGATTCCGAAAAAGACCCGCAATATGACCGACGAAACGACGAACATCCTTTCTGGGATTACACCTACTTGCGCGATTCGAATTTCGGTTTTAGGGTGGAGGAATACAAACGCCCCAAATTCGAACTCGTACTCGACACATTTCGGGAAACGCTGCAACCAGGCGACTCAGCCACTGTAACGGGTAGGTTACGTGCGTTTGACGGAAGTCCAATGCCGGGCGCCCGGGTAAACTACGTAGTCCGATATTCGACCCAACTCGACAAACCGCAACCGAAAGACGCCGATATTGTGCGCCGCGATTTTGTTACCACCGACGAAAAAGGGGGATTCTCCGTCCGCTTTAAGACGCTCGATAGTATTGCGGGCGTTCCGGAAGATAAAACCATCGTTTACACGCTGCGAGCGGAAGCAACCGATATAACAGGGGAAAGTCATGACGCATCAGCCTACCTCAACGCATCGGCGCGGACACGTCGCGTAACGATGAACGTGCCGAACGAATGGGATACTGCCAAAGCACTTGAGGCTTCGATTTCCACCTCTAATCTAAACGGGCGTGCCATACAGACAACAGGTATTTTACGTGTGTATCGGCAGCGTTCCTATACGGATGCTTTCAAGCCACGTCCTTTCGCTAAAACGGACCGCCCCATCATACCGCCGGACGAATACAACAGGTTGTTTCCGGATGAATTGGAGACGAGTGACGAGCGTTTTGCCTGGCACAGGTACCGCAGCTATTATGCGCCGCCAGAAGAAAACGGGGAACTCATCCTGACCAAAGAAGTGTCAACCTCCACGTTGGGCCTACTCGATTTAAGCTTACTTCCCACCTACCCATCCGGCGACTACCGAATCTCTTTCCAGATAAAGGACGTGAGAGGCTATATGGAAACCGGCATGGCCGACATCCGTATTCGCAACCACAACGATACGTATTTCAAAGGACAGCTACTGACGTTGCGGGCGCTTAACCGTAACCCGACCCATGATGGTTTCGTTACGGTAGCAGTTACCTCGCCCGTCTCCGGTCTTTATGTGCGCATCATTGGCTTTTACGACGGGCTGGTATTTTCACAAAAGGACATTAGGCTAAAAGGTCAAAAGGAATCGAGTGTCATTTCCTTTCCTAAAGAATGTAAAGATCAAATAATGGTGCTGTGCGAAACCGTCCTTGACGGCCAGCATTATACCGAAACATTGGAAGTTCCGTTGCTCTCAAATACAGAAATAATAGCAATTGAGACCGAATCGTTCCGTAGCCTCATTCCCCCCGGAAGCACGCAGAACTGGTCGTTTCGCGTCACAGACAACCATACGGAAGCACTTGCCTCGATGTATGATAAATCACTGGATCAATTCGCTCGATCCTATTGGCACGACTTGTCTATGGATGTACGCGTGAAAAGTAGCGCTCCGATTCGATGGTCACTGGACGACGCCAACCAAAACATCTTCTTCAATACCCTTAGTCCGCCTTTGTCACAGCCCATCTATCGCAATGAAAGCACGCGACTTCTGTGGTTTGGCTTTGATTTTTCGGGCACCAAAGGCTTCAACAATACGCTGTATAAACAAATGCTGGCCCGCAAAGCACCTGTACCATTCAATGCCCTTACGCGCTTCGGCATCGTTACTGATCACGAGGGCGAACCTCTTCCGGGTGTGTCGGTTACGGTGGAAGGAACCGCGCGAGGGACCCAAACCGATCTTGACGGAACGTACCAGATCGAGGTTGCCACTGGCGAAAGCCTCACTTTTTCGTTCATCGGCATGAAGGCGCAAACACATAAGGTGAACTCGCAGGAAATCAATATCTCTCTTGAGCAAAATGAAAATCAGCTTTTAGAGGTCGTAGTGGAAGGCTACAACATCGCACGGTCGCGCGCCAAATCGAACGCGGCTACCACTTCGGTGCACTATCTAAACAGTTCAACCGAGGATGTAATGTATCTTCTCCAATCTCAGGTGGCAGGGCTAAAGGTAAGCGGAGGGGTAGGCGCAACTAATAGCATTATCTTGAGGGGTGGGAGTTCCATTGCCAGTGAAAACCTCCCATTATACGTTGTGGACGGTATTCCAATTTCCCCCGAGCAATTTGTGGCACTTAACGCAGGTGACATCTCCTCGATCGAAGTGCTAAAAGACGCAGCGGCGGCTGCCCTGTATGGGAGCCGGGCAGCAAACGGTGTGGTGATCGTATCGACCAAAGCAGCCGTGGAAGCGCTTAAGAAAGTAACCCCGCGCAAAGACTTTTCGGAAACGGCTTTCTTCTTACCTTCCCTGCGACCCGACGCTGACGGCAGGATACACGTTTCTTTCAAAGCACCCGAGGCCACAACCGAATGGAAGTTCCGCCTTTTGGCACACAACAAAAAAGGGGTTTCCACCATAACCGAATCTACGGTGACGACGCAAAAAGAACTGATGATCACCCCCAACTTCCCGCGATTCGTGCGCGAAAATGACCGATTGGTGGTGAAGGCGCGTATCGCCAACCTCTCGCCAGAAGCGAAGAAAGGCATTGCACGACTCAGCATCACCGATGCGGCCGGATCACGACCTTATGATCGCGGGGCAGGTCTTGGCGACGGCATCCGCGCATTCGACGTACCGCCCATGGGCGCCACTACCGTTACATGGGAAATGACCATCCCCGAAGGATTGGCAGGGCTACGCTATACGGTGGTCGCAAAATCGGGAGAAAGCTCAGACGGCGAAGAGAACCTCATCCCGGTACTGAAAAATGCAATCCTAATGACCGATACCCAACCTCTATGGGTGCGGGAAGGCAAGACCCAACACGTCCACCTCCAGGCGTTGGCCGAGCCGTCCGTATCGGCACAACCTCACTTGCTGACGGTTGAGTATACCGCCAACCCAGCCTGGAGTGCCCTGCAATCGTTGCCATATCTGATGGAATTCGAGCATGAATGTGCGGAACAGACATTCAGTCGGTATTACGCCAATCAACTCGCTGCACACATAGTGGCCTCCAATACAAAAATAGCGGAGGTATTCAACAGTTGGGCAACGGCCGACTCGACCCAGACATTGAATGAAGACCTACGGGCACTGCTTGCTGCCGAAACTCCCTGGATGGATGACCTACAAAGCGAAAGTGCCAAGAAGCGACATCTGGCAGCATGTTTTGACCCCAACCGTACTGCCGCCGAATCAGCACGCCTCGTCGCACTCATCGCGCAGCGTCAGTCGCCTTCAGGCGGATTCCCATGGTTTGAAGGCGGTAGCGATAACGCCTTTATTACCCAACACATCCTCAGTGGTTTCGGTCACCTTGCGAAATTAGGGGCGCTTGATCTTTCGACACCTGCCGTACGGGACATCGTGCAAAAGGGAGTAGGATTTCTGGATGCGGCGCAGCAACGAAACGAAAAATTACGGGGTGTATCCTGCTGGAACTTCCGTCCGTTTGACCTCCACTATTTATACACGCGTAGTTTCTTCAATGGCTTCGGACCGTCAGCGATAGACGGGCGACAAAGCGAGTGGCGGGCTTCCATACGAAAGGAATGGCGGGACTACAGCCTGTACGAAAAGGCGCTCGCGGCCCTCGTGCTTTTCCGATATGGAGATAAAGAGGGAGCGCGTGTCATCCTGCAATCTGTGAAGGAAACGGCCGTACGCGATCGGGAAAAAGGGATGTTCTGGAACACCAATAAGCCCGGGTGGTATTGGTATGAGGCTCCCGTAGAAACACAGGCGCTGCTCATTGAAGCTTTTTCGGAAGTAAACGACGACGAAGAAACAATAGATGCAATGAAGGTTTGGTTGGTCAGTAACCGCCAACGCAGTAACTGGCCTACCACCAAAGCAACGACAGAAGCCATCTACGCACTATTGATGCAGGGAAGCGCTTGGCTCGATGTGAGCGGAAAAACCGATTTCAAAATGGGAAGCGAACGCCTGCTCAGCCGCAAACTGGCAGAAACGGAAAAAGAGGCCCAAACCGGCTATGTGAAGTTGCAATGGAAGGCCGACGAAATTAAGCCAGACATGGCCGAAATCGACATTACAAACCGCTCACAGGTGCCGGGCTACGGCGGTGTGTTCTTTCACTATTTCGAACGTATTGATTCCGGCAAAGAAATATCAACTAGTGGACTATCGGTACGCAAACAACTGTTCATTAAACCATTGTCAGGTGAACCGGTGCCGCTAACGGGCAACACAAAACCTAAGTTGGGTGACCGTGTGGTGGTGCGACTTGCTGTGTCGGCCCAAGACGATTATGAATTCGTACACTTGAAAGACCTTCGGGCCTCGTGCTTCGAACCGGTAGACGTGTTATCCGGGTACCAGTACCTACAGGGACTTGGTTTTTACAAAACCACCCGCGACGCCGCCACCCACTATTTCTTCGAACGCCTGCCCAAAGGCGTGTACGTATTGGAATACGAGGTGAAGGTGAACAATGCCGGGGAGTTCTCGGCTGGTATTGCGACCATAGAAAGTATGTATGCGCCGGCCTTCTCCGGACGGTCGTCAGGAGACCGCATCGAAACACACGAGTAGCCCCCTACCCAAAAGTTGCGTGAGGGATGGGCGCGGCAGCCGCGTAGCGCGAAGGCTGGTTTTGCCGGCAGGCGGTTGCGACCGCAGGAAGCGACCGGCGACGGTGCAAAACCGCCTGAGCGCAAGGGGCTATAGCAGACAGCCCGACGGCGCGATCGTTAGTCCCAGTCGCAGTCGCAGTGCGCCGGCACGCCCAAAATGAACTTGCAATGAACGAAATAAAAAAAGGCTGCCTTTCGACAGCCTTCTCTTTTTACTTCACGATCGTCATCTCGTCGACGATGTGCTTCGCGCCGCTGAACTTGTCGATCAGCCAGAGCACGTAGCGAATATCGACGTTGATGGTGCGTTGCAGGTTTTTGTCGAAGATGACGTCGCCGGCCATGGCTTCGATGTTGCCGTCGAAGGCGAGACCGATGAGTTCGCCTTTGCCGTTCAATACCGGCGAACCTGAGTTACCTCCGGTGATGTCGTTGTCGGTCAGGAAGTTGACTGGCATATATCCGGCTTTGTCGGCGTAACGGCCATAGTCTTTCGCTTTGTAGATGTCGAGCATCGACTGTGGCAGGTCGAATTCGGCATCGCCTTTTTTGTATTTCTTCACCATGCCTTCGAGGGTGGTGTAGTTGTTGATTTTCGCGTCGTTGCGCTTGTCAGCCGGAAGGGCACGCACTTTACCATACGTCAGGCGCAGGGTTGAGTTGGCGTCAGGATACTGGATCGGGTTGAGCTTTGATTCACGGAGTCCGGCTACCAGGTTGCGGAACGCTTTTTCATAGTCGTTCTGCGCTTTCGCGATGGCATCTGACTTCGACGCCATGTGCGTAAGCAGGTCGTTTGACAGTTTATACACCGGGTCGTTGGTCACGAGGGCGGCATCCGGCGCGTCGAGGAAAGCCATCATTCTATCTTCTGACGTGAACATGCTCAGGTTGTAGATGGCATTTACATACTTCGTGAAATCACCGTTGTTTTCCTTACCGATCTTGTCGACCATCGGTGCGATGGTGTATCCGGTTGCTTTCGTCGAATAGAGTTTCAGTTGCGCCGCCATGATGTCTTTTTCAGCCGGCAGGTACACTTCTGAGAAGAATCCTTTGATCATCTCTTCGAGATCCGGACGCATGCCGGCACGGACTGTCGCATCGGCGTTGGCGTAGGCTTCAAGCTGTTTACCGAACACACGGGAAACGGTACCGAAAGACGTCGTGCGCAGCAACTGTTGCAGGTAGCTGTCGTGACGCGCCTTTTCGTTTGTCAGTGCATACCAGGCATTGATATCGCGGATGACGTTGCCGTATTTGGCTTTGTTGGCCGGTTTGTTGGCCCATTTATCAAACTTCGCTTCCTGTGCTGCCTTGGCTTTGGCGGTACCGAATTTGGTAAGGGCATCGATCATACCCTGGCGGTTTTTCCAGTAGTTGGCGGTAGAGGCGTATTTTGAGGCATATTGAAGGTTGACTTTTTCGTCTTTCTCCATATACTTCTTCATGTTGTCCATGCCGGTTTTGGCGCCTTCGACCCATGCCGGATAGGCGAATTTGACGTTCTGCTCGATACCACCAGCCGGCATCCAACGGTTGGTGCGGCCCGGATACCCGAGGATCATGGCGAAATCACCTTCTTTCACCCCATTGAGGTTGACGGGAAGGTAGTGCTTCGGATGCAACGGAACGTTATTTGGCGAGTAATCGGCCGGATTGCCGTCTTTATCGGCATAGATACGGAACATCGAGAAGTCGCCGGTGTGGCGCGGCCATTCCCAGTTGTCGGTGTCACCACCGTATTTACCGACGCTTTCTGGTGGTGTTCCCACAAGGCGCACGTCTTTGTAATCCTGGTACACGAAGTAGTAGAATTCGTTGCCCTGAAAGAAGGAACGCACGACGACGGTGTATTTGCCGCCTTCGTTGTTTTCTTTTTCGATGACTTTCATTTCGTCGGCAATGGCTTTGGCGCGATCGGCCTCCGACATGGTGTCGTTGACTTTGGAAAGGATGCGTTTCGACACATCGTCCATACGGACAAAGAAACGCACGAACAGGCTTGACGGTTTCATCTCGCCGGCTTTATTCGGTGCCCAATAACCATCTTTCAGGTAGTTATGTTCAGGCGATGACAACTCGGCGATGGCATCATACCCACAGTGGTGGTTGGTGAGCACGAGGCCGTCTTTTGAGATCAGTTCGGCCGTACAACCGCCGTTGAACTGCACGATGGCATCTTTCAGGCTGTGGTGGTTGATACTGTAGATTTCTTCAGCGGTTAACTGAAGACCCATTTTTTCCATGTCGCGGTGGTTGAGACGCTCGATGAACATCAGGAACCACATCCCCTCGTCGGCCCGCATTGGGAATGCCGATAACGCCAGGAGGATGAATAACGTTATTTTTTTCATGTAGTGAGAGTTTATAATGCGCCGAAACCCGGCAAACGCCGCGAATATACGCAATTTTAGGATTGATAACGGCAGGGTTTGTAGTCGCGATAACGATTTCGTTACAGCCAATAGGACGCACTATAATGAATGCTATATTTTCCTACTTTTAAGCTGTTACCTACTTAAACATTTTCGCATATGCGGTCGATTCGTTTTATGATCACTCTCTCACTACTTTTGTGCTTCGTATCCTGCAAGGTATCCAGTCCTTTAGCTGCGTATATTGCTTTGGAACAGGACGGTCCTATTGAAATATCGCTACAAAAAACGAAACTATCCCAAAAGGAGATTCCGGAAATTTACAAAGGCATAAGTCGTATTAACTGGAGTAGTCAGGCGGCCTCATTTACGGAAAGTCGTTTCAAATCTTTGCTTGAAAAATCAAATGGTAGAATCGGGGTTTGGACCGAAGAAGACGTGACTACCCTGCATGTTGTAAAACTGATTGCGAAATCGACAGAAGCCAGTACAGATTATAACAAATTGGTCATCAGCCTTTCTGACCCCGTGTTCCTGAAAAAGGAAAAACTGGCTTTCTTTAGAATGGGTTTGGTAGCCGGTGCCCAACGAATCCTTTTTGACGGCATCGTCATCATGGAAAAACGTCATGGTAAGTGGAAACTACTTGAAAAAGTACGCAACAGTGCGATTACTGACTAGATTTACCCGTCGGAATCAAGCTCAACTCTGCCACAAACGTTCCCAATGCGATTATTCATCCTCATTCTTTCCATCCTCTGCTCAGTCTGCTCGGTCTCTCACCCGATAGCAGCCTATATAGCTACCCAAAAATGGAATCCCAAAGATCTTCATTTACAAAGGCAGAAATTGCCCCAGACGCCTATTCCCGGAATTTATAAAAACGCAAGTCGTCCGTGGGAAAAGGGCGCAGGCTCTTTTACGGAAAGACGCTTCCAGGCACTTCAGGCCGCGGTAACGGACAAAGGCGGTTCATGGACAGACAAAGAGGCCAAAACCATACACGTGTCTAAATTGACGGAGGGACTTACCACACCCGATACGCCCGCCACCACCTTAACTGTGAGTTTATCGGAACCAGTATATCTGAAAGACGACAATCAGGCCATTTTCTATATGACCGTTTTCCAAGGATACGAAAGGCATCTTTTTACCGGGATTGTAATTATGGAAAAACGTAACGGCAAATGGGAATTGCTGGAGAAGGTAAAGAGTAGCGCAATCGTCAATTAAGACAAATTCTTGGCACTGCTAACCATTCAACATCGCCCACAGCTTGTCTTTCAAAGTAGTCAAGCCTAATTCCGACACCGACGAAATGAACATATACGGAGTGCCCCCAAACGCGCTGTCGAGATCGCGTCGCATTTCATCCATCAGTTCCTCATCGAGCATGTCGCATTTGGAGATGGCGATCAGGCGGTCTTTGTCGAGCAGTTCGGGATTGTATTGTTCGAGTTCGTTCAGCAGGATATCGTATTCGGCTGCGATATCCGGTGAATCAGCCGGAATGAGGAACAACAGGGTTGAGTTGCGTTCGATATGTCGGAGGAAATAATGTCCGAGTCCTTTGCCTTCTGCCGCTCCTTCGATAATGCCGGGAATATCGGCGATGACGAACGATTGGAAATCGCGGTACGCCACGATGCCGAGGTTCGGTTTGAGGGTCGTAAAAGGATAGTCGGCGATCTTCGGTTTGGCGGAGGTCAGCACAGATAACAAGGTAGATTTACCCGCGTTCGGAAAGCCCACCAATCCGACATCCGCGAGTACTTTCAGTTCGAGTATGATATCTTTTTCTTCACCAGACAGCCCGGGTTGGGCGTAGCGCGGCGTTTGGTTGGTCGAGGACCGGAAATGCCAGTTCCCGAGTCCGCCTTTGCCACCTGAAGCCAGGATCTTTTGCTCGCCGTCTTCGGTGATCTCAAAAAGGATTTCGTGGGTTTCGGCGTCTTTCACGACGGTTCCCAGTGGTACCTCGACGATTTTGTCTTCGCCGTCGTGACCGGTGCTTCGGGAGCTGCCCCCGTCGCCCCCGTGTCCTGCCTTCACATGTCGCAGGAATTTGAGATGGAACAGCGTCCAAAGGTTTTTGCTTCCCTGCAGGATGACGTGGCCGCCACGGCCGCCGTCGCCCCCGTCAGGACCGCCTTTCTCGATAAATTTCTCGCGGTGTAAATGCGAAGAGCCGCGGCCTCCTTTGCCGGATGCTACGTAGATTTTGGTGTAGTCGACGAAATTTCCCTCAGTCATGTTAGTTGGCAGTTGGCAGTCTCAGTAGGCAGTGCCAAAAAAACTGGAATTGGCTGCAAAGCTACGTCTAATTGGTTTTTACACCAAACCTTCCCGGGTTTTGCATCATAAAGGACAACAATTTCCCAATTTCTTCGCTGCGAGAAATCAGGCTGGAATGCACATCATTCGTAATATAGTTGCAAGAAAGCGCAAAGTCAATCCAGACAGCCGTTTCGGAGTTTTCCCCATCACTGTCGGTTAACTTACTGAAAAAATAGTTAGGATATGCCCGTTTTCGATACGCTTCGGCAAGGTTAGAGCAAACACTCCGTGACGACCTTCTTAGTTGATCGGTCAGCGCATAACGTTCATCTTTTGGAAATGATTTTGATATTTCAAACAATTCCATAGAAAGCTCGTAAGCCTTCCGGTAAGCAAGTAAATCCCTGAAATCCATACTTTATCATTTTGGCGTGTATTTATGTTCGTATATTATTTTTCTCGATCCAGTATAGACTGCCTACTGCGACTGCCAACTGCCAACTCCAACTACTTCTCCTTCCGCGCCCGCACAATCACCTTATCGATCTTCACGCCGTCCATGTCGACGACTTCGAGTTCGTAATCGTTCCAGACCAGTACCTCGCCCTCTTTGGGGATGTAGCTGAGTTCGGTCATGATAAGACCGCTTACCGTGGTGACTTCGTAGTCGTTGATCAGGTCATCGAGGTCGAAGAAGGTGAGGAAATCGTGGAGGGAATAATGTCCGTCTACCAACCAACTGCCGTCTTCACGCTCAATGAGTTTGAAATCATCCTTATAGAATTCAGAGGCGTCGCCCACGAGGGCTTCGAGGATGTCATTCAGCGTGATGATTCCCTGGAAAACGCCGTATTCATCCGACACCAGGGCATAATGCACCCCGCTTTTCTTGAAGTTCTCCAGCGCTTTGTAAGCCGTTGTCTGCTCCATCATGTAGGGCGCGTCGGTCATGATTTTCACGATGTCAAAATCCGCTTCCTCAAAATGGGCAAAGATATTCTTGAGGTTCACGACGCCGACGATATCATCGAAGTTCTCGCCATAGACCGGATATACGGAATGCAGTTCCTTAAGCATCAGGTCGCGGGCCTTTTGTTTGTCGGAATCGAGGGGCAGCATCACTACCGAGCCCCGGTGGGTCATGAGGGAATTGATCTTCCGGTCGCCGATATGGAAAACGCGTTCTACGATATCCTGTTCGATTTCCTGCACTTCTCCGCCTTCGGTTCCTTCTTTGATGATGGCCTTGATTTCCTCTTCTGTCACTTTTCCGTCGGCAGAAGGTTTGATCATGAACAGCTTCATCAGGCCTTCCGTAGCAAACGTCAGCAACCAGATGAAAGGCGCCGTTGCAACAGAAATCCACTTCATCGGAATCGACACCGCTTTGGCGATCTTTTCGGGATAGTTCAACCCGATACGCTTTGGCAGTAATTCGCCCAATACGAGCGAGAAAAACGTTAGGATGACAACGACGATACCCGTGGCGATATTGGCGGCATAGGGTTTGAGCGCCGGAAATCCTTCGACGAAATGCTGCATGTCGTCGGTAATCTTATCTCCTGAATAAATACCGGTCAGGATGCCAATAAGCGTAATGCCGATTTGTACGGTCGACAGAAACTTGTTTGGCGAATTCGACAGTTCCAACGCGGTTTGTGCCCCGGCATTGCCTTTTTTGGCGGCCGTTTCGAGGCGGTTCTTCCGCGACGAGATCAGCGCAATTTCCGACATCGAAAAGACACCGTTGAGCAAAATCAGGAACAGGATGATAAGGATTTCCATACGGAAAGCGATTGGTTCTTATAAGGTGTCGATCACCGCGCGCAATCGATTGGTGATCGCAGCGATCTCACCAATACCATCGACGGCGTGGTAATTGCCTTTTTGTTCGTAGTAGGCGATCAGCGGCGCCGTTTTTTCGTTGTATTCCTGGTAACGGTTGCGGATCAGCGATTCGTCCTGGTCGTCTTTACGTCCGGATGTTTTGCCACGCTCCAAAAGGCGTTTCACCAGTATTTCGTCATCGGCCTCAAGGGCAATAGTAGCGGTTACGGCCCAACCCTTCGATTCCAAGAAGGTGTCGAGTGCCTCTGCCTGGGCGAGCGTACGCGGATAGCCGTCAAACAAAAATCCGTTTGCATCGGGATGGCTGTTGACCGAATCGATCAGCATATTCGTCGTGACCTCATCCGGCACCAGATCCCCGCGGTCGATGTAGCTCTTGGCCAACTTGCCTAACTCGGTTTCGTTCTTCATATTAAACCGGAAAATATCACCGGTTGAAAGGTGGATCAGTCCGTAGTGCTCCTTCAGGAATTCCGCCTGGGTACCTTTTCCCGCGCCCGGCTTTCCGAATAAAACGATATTGGTCATCAGTTATGTAGGGTGTTTAGCTAAAGTTACGAATTTAGGCGACGGATCAATCCGCCAATTGGTAGACATCCGGAAGATTCCGGCCGAGTCCGTCATAGTCGAGTCCGTATCCCACAATAAACTTGTTGGGGATGCGGATACCGACATAATCGAGTCGGACATCTTTGTCATACACCTCAGGTTTGAGGAACAACGTTGCGATTTTCACGTGCTTGGGATTGTGTTCCTTGAGCATGGCTTTCAGGGCGACGATGGTCGCACCGGTATCGACGATGTCTTCCACGAGGATGACCGAACGCCCTGACAGATCGGAAAAGAGCCCTATCAATTCCTGTACAGTACCGGTTGACGCAGTTCCTTCATAGGACGCCATCTTCACGAACTGTACCTCGCATTGGCCGCGGAAGTGCTTTACCAGGTCGGAAACCACCATAAAGGCACCGTTCAATACACCGATGAAAACTGGGGTCTCCTCCGCATGGTCGTCGGTAATGCGGCGCGCCATTTCCTGAATGGCAAATTCGATTTCGCCCGAGGAGATGAAAGGGACGAATCGTTTATCATGAAGATGAATCACGTTGTTGTGTTTGGAAATAAAGGGCAAAGATACGTAAAGCGGGGGAAGAGACAAGATGTGGTGAAGGAGTGAGGAGCAAGGAGCAAGTATCGAGGAGCAAGAGGAGAGGAGAGGAGAGAGCAGAAAGAAGAAAGAAAAAAAAAATGAAATCGAAGAAACCGAACAAATGAAAGGAGCATAACGACGGAAGCGGAAACCGGTGTATCCCGGCTTGGAGCCAAAATTTGAGGGAGTGTTCAACGAACTGGGGAGTGTTCAACGAACTGTGTCAGTTTTCCAATCTGTGACCAAAATATATATTTATTTCGTTTCTGATGCTGTTCCATTAGAAGATAGTTCCGTCCCTTCTCCCGTTTCCAATCGCTACTTTCTCGTATCTAACTTTTTCTCTCCACCTGTGTCGCGGTCTTTCGTTCTTTCCTCTCTTATCTTGCTCCTTGATCCTCGATCCTTGATACTTTGATACTTGCTCCTCGCTCCTACCCACTACATTTTCCGAAAATTATGTAACTCCCGTGACCTCCACCCTCGCGAATTTTGTTGTAGCCCGCCCCAAAAACACCGACCATGATTACCCGGCGAAAACTCCATCTCTATCAATATTTCAATGCCGATCGTTCCGACTGGAACCTCTATGCCACGCCCGCTGAAAAGGCGGGTATGACCGACGGCGACTGGTTACTGATCGAACGTCTGATGCAGGATTTGCTGTTGGCCGAACGCGGTTCGCTTGACCCAGCGGCAAAAGCGGCCCTCGAAGAACGCCTCAGATGCTGTTGCGATGGACCTGAAACAGAGGCCGAAGCGCGACGCATCGCCTTTGTCAATTATAACTAATAGGAACACGCCTCATGCTATACAGCGAGAGAGAGTTCTATAATGCGGTCGAGCGCTGCTTCCCATCGGATTTTCATTGTTTCGTAAGATGCATCCGATACGTCGGATGAAACGGTCAAAAGGGTGCCGTCTTCTACGGATGCCAACGCAAACACTTCACTACCCCCTTTACATTGCATGGCTTCGACACCCGTCAGATCATCGCTTCCCTCAGTTGTGATGAGCCCCTCGTATACCCATTCGATCCGGTCGTAGGGCCGTTTTTCCTCTATTGTCCCGACACGTCCACCTCCGGATCCGTCCCACAAACGGAGCGGGTGTCCGACGATCCAATCGGTATCGAAATAGGTGCCAGGGGCGAACTCCGCCAGCCAACTCCGGTTGAACTCGTCTTCCAACAAGACCATCCAAATCGTTTCTTTTGGGGCTACAATGTATCGGGTTTGGGTGATCGTTTTCATAGGCAAGGGTTTTTGGTTACTTTAGGCACTTGAAAATACGCATTCCCTAACGGATTCGCTCCCAATTAAATCGTAAATGTCTGCCTCACCTTCTACGTCGTCCTGGTCGTTTCGCCTTTTCACCAACCTTACGACATGGGTATTGTTGGCGATTCTTGCGGGTATCGCGCTCGGATACTGGGCGCCTGAAACCGCACAAGAGATGAAAGTACTCGGCGAATGGTTTGTAGCGGGTATAAAGTGTTTCATAGGCCCCATCATCTTCCTGACTATCGTATTGGGAATCGCCGGAATGGGCGACCTGCGGAAAGTAGGGCGCATCGGACTGAAGGCGCTGCTCTATTTTGAAATCGTCAGCACCCTCGCCCTGGTCATTGGCGTGGCAGCCGCCTACCTCATCGAACCCGGCCATATCGATCGGCGGCAACTGGCACTGCCCGAAACGACGGTTCCGGGAAACGGCGATGGCCATTTTGACTGGATACAGTTTTTTCTCGACAACCTCACTTTACAAGTACTGCTGGCCGCGATCGTGTGCGGTATTGCGCTGAACTATTCACGGCATCGACAGCAGGTTGTAGATGGACTGTATCGGCTATCATCGCTCGTTTTCAAGCTACTGAAAGGATTGATGTATCTAGCCCCTGTTGGTGCGTTTGGCGGGATGGCGTACACCATTGGCAAATTTGGGCTCTCTACCCTCTTGCCCCTCGGAAAGCTCATGCTGACGATGTATGTAACGATGGCGGTCTTTGTTTTCGGTGTGTTGGGAGGCATTATGCGGTATTATGGACTGAGCCTTCGGAAGTTCCTGCGCCACATACAGGCAGAATTACTGGTCGTATTGGGTACGTCTTCGTCTGAATCTGCCTTGCCGCGCCTCATGGAAAAGCTGCAGGAAATGGGATGTTCAAGGGCGGTTGTCGGTTTGGTCGTCCCGACGGGGTATTCGTTCAACCTCGATGGCACCTCTATCTATCTGTCAATGGCCGTCATTTTCCTGGCCCAGTTGTATGATGTCCCGCTGTCAATAGCGGATGTCATGACCGTGCTGTTCCTGCTCATGCTCACGTCAAAAGGAGCGGCCGGGGTCACGGGTAGCGGTTTCATCGTATTGGCCTCAACGCTCACGGCACTTCAGAAGATACCGGTGGAAGGACTCGCCTTTCTGCTGGGCGTCGATAAATTCATGAGCGAGGCACGCGCCATCACCAACTGCATAGGAAATGGTGTGGCGGCTATCGTGATTTCGAAACAGGAAGGTGACTTCCAGGCGGATGCGGAACGGACGCTCGATTAACCAAACCATTCCAATTCCGACTTCTATCGGAAAAACGTACAATTCTATACTGGAATTGTGTAGCCCAAAACAGGGCATCGGGCCGGATATTGCGTCGAAATACCACTCCATGAATGTAAAACGACTTTTCGGCACGGCCCTTACCCTTTTGGGTGTAGTCGGACTCATCTATGCCGCCATCCTGTTCATCAACACCGGTGGACAAACGCGGGATGTAAAAGGCATTATCATTAGCGGTCTGCTCGGCCTGGTGTTCTTCGTTTCAGGCATTGGTTTACTGAAGGGAACAAAAGACGAAAGCTAGTTAGATCGGCCTCTCATTATATAAACAGATCGACTGGCACGCATATCCGGAACTGTTCACGGCATTATTTGTTGATACAACATCTCATGTTGCGACGACACCCCATCGCGCTTACCCGATAACCGAATATGCCACTTTGCACGCAGGATAGGCCTCGTCTTTTACCTCTTTCAGACAAGGTCGTGATAACGTGAGGTGCGGTGTAAGCGTCCGTGTAGATTTGCACAAAAAAACAGCAATGGTTTCTCTATCAATCCCCCAAAGTCGATACCTGAATGTCCGTTCCTTTCTTTTGTTGGGCGTGGCACTTGTATCATCGATTGCCTTCGCCCAAAGCCCGATGAGCCGCATCTGGGTCAATATGTCACATGAAGAAAATCCAGGTAATCAAATCCTGATTGGATATACCGATATGGCGACGTTGGACGTCGACCCTGGCTTTGACTCGGCACTGGCACCCATGGGAAACTGCCTCTCATCTCTTATCGGTTCTGAACGCTATGTTATCCAGGCCCGACCGGGTTTCGAAGCATCAGACGTGGTGCCGTTGGCGCTGCATGCCGAATCATCCGGAACGTTTACGATCTGGCTCGACCATGCCGATGGTGTTTTCGAACAGGGTCAGGCCATATATTTATACGACAGTGTGGCGAATACGTGTTCTGAATTGTCGGCCGCCCCTTATGTATTTACATCCGAATCGGGTGACTTCAACAGTCGGTTCCAATTGCTTTACCAAACTACGACATTGGATTTGGCGGAATCGTTACGAGACGCGGTATCGGTTTACAATGATGCGGGTATTTTGACCGTACACACCGGATCCGAAACGGCAAGTCAAATTCAGGTATTCGATCTTCAGGGCCGGGAACTTGCCCAGATGATGGCATCTACTGCTACTACCTCGCTGCCGTCTTTGGTAGCTGAACAGCAGGTAAGACTCGTTCGTATCGTGTACCCTTCGGGTCGGGTGTTGGTACGTAAGGTTCTGTTTTAAGATAAAGTACGTTTTCCGGAAAACCTCCCGAATCCGCAGTTCGTGTGGGTCGAACGCGGGCGTACCTGTTTATTATACATTTGGTTAATTTTAGAGAAGAAACGCTCGTCCTAGGACGGGCGTTTCTGCTTTAGTCGAAACATAATCAACGATTAAGTCCCGTAAATGACTGATAGTGTCGTCCAAGCGGCACCATACACTTTACATCGTGTTCGCTTACATACCATTCCAGGCAATATCCATCCGGATCGACTTCATGCTGCCCGCGCAACATATCGAAGGCGCGGTCAATCGCATCGGGTTGAGAGGGATAATCAGAAATGTAAAAGCTATTGTAGGGACCATTTTGGATGGTAAACGTACTGATTTCCGAACGGTCTGATTCGCCCTCCAGGATGCTCGCTGCCGCCTTATACGTACCTCCGTCTCGTCCGGGCCAAAACAGGCCATAAAAATGCCGTCTCTCGTTGGCCGGAAGCAGTGCTTTCAAGGCTTGCATGGCATCGGCCGCACCGTGGCGTCCGTCAACTGCCGTTACACAAAAAACCGGAACGTCTTCCTGAAAGGTAAAGCTGTCCATAAGGGTGGGATTTACTCAAATATACAAAAAAACGGCTTCCTTAAAGTGACAATTCTATCCAAACCGGCGCGTGATCGCTTGTTTTTTCCCATCCTCTCACCTGCCGGTCAACTCCACCGGACCTAAGGTGATCTTTTAGCTGGGGACTCAGTAGGAAATGATCGATACGCAAACCGGCATTACGTTGGAAAGCGTTACGGAAGTAATCCCAAAAGGTGTAGATCGTTTCGTCTGGGTAGAGGGTTCGAAGCGCATCCGTCCACCCCTGCTGCACCAACGAATGGAACGCCGCCCGCGTTTCCGGACGAAAAAGCGCATCGTCTGCCCAGCGCTCCGGCTTGTACACGTCTTTTTCGGTTGGTATGACATTGAAGTCACCGACCAAAACCACGGGGGTGTCGTGTGAGAGTAACACGGCAGCCCGCTCCTGCAAACGCCGAAACCAATCCAATTTGTAGTCAAACTTGGGACCGGGGGCCGGATTGCCATTTGGCAGATAGAGACAAGCGATGATGAGTGGGCCCGCGAGTACTTCGAGGTAGCGGCTTTGGTCATCGTCAGGGTTGCCGGGGAGCACGCGGGTGATTTCCTGTAGGCGGATATCATTCCGTGCTAAAATCGCAACCCCATTCCAGCTTTTTTGCCCGTGCCAGATGGCTTGGTAGCCCGCCTCTGAAAACGCAGCGAGCGGAAACTTCTCTTGTGGGGCTTTGAGTTCCTGGAGACACACAATGTCGGGCTGCACGACCTCTAGCCATTTCAATACGACCGGGAGGTGTCCGTTCACACCATTTACGTTGTAAGTGGCAATCTTCATCGTTACGTTTTCTCTAAGATAGTCAAAAAGGTGATGCACTCACATTTTTCCGGTTGTTATAAAAATACGTATTGACGCCCAAAAAGAACAATAATTAAACTTTACTTCTTTTTTTGTTATAAAATTTCATCCTCGCTTTTTTTGCTTTGTAATGTCGCCGAATTCCGCGATTTTGCATCAAACCCCAACTACCCCATGAAAAAAAACCTCAGCAGCGGCGAAAGTCTCTGCCGTCTGGTGGCTGCCGCTGCCTGTTTCTACGTACTCTACTTCTTCGAATTTGACTGGAAAATGGCCGTAACGGCCGCCATTGGGCTCTTTTTTTTTATTACAGGAATCTGGCGCGTTTGCCCTTTGTATTTTCTCCTCCGCATTTCTAAAAGGCGCCCTCCACAAAACCGCTAATTCCAAAACACTGGTTACTAGCCGTATACTGACGTCCGTGGTCGGGCGAAAGGATTCTCATTCTATCTCTATAGCCCTTTAAGCATCTTGTTCGTATTAAAGACAGTCTGTATTTTGTACGTAAGAGCCCACGTAGTTCTACGTGTTTTTTAAGACGTCTAACTATCGCCTCTTAATTTTGATATTTTTACGACACTGAATCTAAAACAAAACAACAAACCTCATGAAAAAGACAAACACCAACGTAATTCCGCTGAAACAAGCACAGGAGTGGGCGGCAAATTGGCAAAAAGAGAATACGCTGAAAGCCTTTTTGATCCAAAAAGAGAATATTGACTCCATTTTGGCTGCTGGGGGAAATGTGGCCAATTTTAGAGGCTATTTAGGACTGGACGATGCGGGAGAGCCCGTTTTTATGTTGGTCGGTGTAGATGCGAATGGCAACGATATAATAAATGAGAAAGATGGGTACTATGTTTACGATTTCAATGACCCGTGCCCACGTACGTGTAGCCCCGGCAGCCCACTCATAATGAAGTAATGGCACACCTTCTCTCCTACATAGGTGACTTTCTTCTTTTGGTCAATTTGATATTGTCTATCTTGATACGACCAAAGAATCGTACCATCGTATTCTTTATCATATACCAGTTCTGCATTTTTATGGTTCAGACAGCCGGGACGATACTGAGTACAATCGGCGAGCGTAATCTATTCCTCTCCCACTACTATTTTGTGGGCCAGTTTTTATTACTGAGCCTTTTCTATTACAGCCTTTTGAACACGGGTCAAAAACGTATCATATTACTCGCCCAACCCGCCGTACTAATACCGCTTGCAATTCAGTATACGGTAAGTCCTGATGTGTACTGGAAATTCAATCATCTCGAGATTTTATTGACTGCCTTTCCGATTATCGCTTTTGCCGCTTTCCATTTCTACAATCAACTAGATGGTCCCAAACAATTTCACCTTATCAATCTGTCGATAATGATGTATCTCTTTGGCAGCACCGTGCTCTTTCTAGCTGGTAATACGGTGAATCTCATGGTAAATGACCGCGCGCGAATCTGTTGGGACCTAAATTCTATACTGTATATTTTGTTTCAACTATGTGTGTTACATGAATTACGTGTTACGTACTTAAAAAGACCTATGCCACAGCATGAAGCAGGTCGCTGAAAATGACTTAATTCTAGGAATCATTTACATCTCTCTAGCCTTCTTACTGATGGGAGGGATTGTAGTGACGTTTTTCTACTTCTCCAAAAAGAAAATACTTCAAAAAGAACTCGAAAAACGCGACCTCCGTATCTCGCACCAAAAGGAACTCCTGCGGTCGATTATTCTCACGCAGGAGGAAGAACGGGCGCGCATTGCGCAAGACCTTCACGATGATATCAGCTCGAAGCTGAATATCGTGTCGCTGAACGGGCACTTGCTAAAGGAAAAAAGCCTGGCACCGGATGAAGCCGATCGCATCCGGGAAGCCATCGTCGAACTGACGGGAAAAGCGTTGGAGAATTCGCGGCGTATCGCCCATGACCTGCTCCCTCCGGTGCTTGAGAAATTTGGCCTCGTAGCGGGCATCGAAGAGTTGGTACAGGAATTTGAAGCCTCCAAACGTGTTACCACTACGTTTACCCAACATTTATCGCACGAACCGGAAGACGAACGCACCAGCCTGCAGGTATTTCGCATCCTACAGGAATTGATGAACAACTCGCTGCGTCATGGAAAATCCACACATATCAGCATCAATCTATCGGAAGAAGACGGACGCTATAGCTGCCACTACACCGACAACGGATCGGGAATGGACGCACAGACACTGAAAAATGCCCGCGGCCTCGGCCTGCGAAATATCGAGAACCGAATTGAAATCCTCGAAGGAACCTTCAACATCGACAGCCAGCCGGGCAAGGGTGTTCGGGTTCACTTCACTTTTTGATGGTAGCCATGGAACAACAACCGCATACGCCCATCCGCATCGCCCTCACCGACGACGAAATGCTGTTCCGGAAAGGCATCGCCTTCCTATTAGGACGCGAACGTGATATTGAAATCGTACTCGAAGCTTCCGACGGACAGGAATTGGTCGACTACCTGAAGGAAAGCCACGAACATCCTGATATCGTGCTCATGGACCTTAAAATGCCGTCGCTGAATGGCGTGGAGACCACCAAAATCCTGAACCGGAATTTCCCCAATATCCGCATTATCGCCCTCACCAGTTATAACACCAAGCCTTTTATAGCCAATATGATACAGGTAGGCGCCGTGTCGTATATCGTAAAAAACGCGAGTCCCGACGAGATGATTCACACCATCCGACAAGTGGCTGAAAAAGGGTTCTATTACAATGAAGAGGTTATGCAGATCATCCGTTCAGGTGACCTGCGAAAAACGCCTAAAAGCCTGCTCGACAACACCTTTCTCACCCAGCGGGAATTGGAGATCCTGGAAGGCATCTGCCAACAGAAAAACTCGGCCGAGATCAGCGCCGAATTGTACCTCAGCCAACGCACGGTCGAAGGACACCGCACCAACCTTTTGGTCAAAACCGGATCGCGCAACATTGCCGGCCTGGTGGTCTTTGCCATCCAAAACCGGTTGGTGAACATCGGCGGACTCGACTGATCCCTATTTCAGTAGTTTATTGGTAAAGAGGTAGTCGGCGGTTTGGTACCAGGCGATCGTCTCTTCAAGAAACGACGGCTCCGGCTGTAAAGGCAGCAAACGATCCCGTTTCCGATCCCAGCGATAAAAGGCCTTCTTCTTCTGGTCGCTCAAAATCATGATCCGGTCGCCTTTCATCAGTGCCAGCTTCCGGTAGGTACCTACGAACGAACGCTCCTCAAAGGCGGCGTCACGGACATCCTTCCCATAAAAATCCGATTCATACGACCAGCCCAGGAGTCCGAAGAAGGTTGGGAATAAGTCAATCTGGGAGCATTGCTTCGCTATCTTTCCATTCTGTTCCGCCGGAAGATTGACAATCAATGCAGGGATGTGGTAATTCTTCACATCGATTTCGTCTTTGCCCGCGCTGCTCGCGCAGTGGTCGGCTACGATGACAAATACCGTGTTTTGGAACCAGGGCTTTTTCCGCGCGGCGGCGAAAAGTTCACGAAGGGCAAAGTCCGTGTATTTGACAGCCCCGTCGCGACTGGTGCCTGACGGAATGTCGATTTTCCCTGACGGATACGTATACGGCCGGTGATTCGACGTGGTCATGATAAAGTTAAAGAAGGGCTCTTTTCGGGCATAATGGGCATCGGCTACCGACAACATCTTGCGGTAGATATCCTCATCGCATATTCCCCAGGCATTTTCGAAGGTCACCTCGGTATCGGTGATGTTATGACGGGTCGTTTTGATCGCATCACTCAGTACACTTCCGCGCCCGCGGTCGTAGATCGTGAAGCCATTTCCGCCGTAGAAGGCATTCATATTATCGAAGTACCCATCGCCGCCGTAGAAAAAGTTACGAACGTAGCCGCGTTTCTCGAATACACTTCCTACTGTATACAATCCGCCGTTCTCCGGACGCTTTACGATACTTTGACCTGGTGTAGGCGGGATGCACAACGTAACGGCTTCCATTCCACGTACCGTACGGGTTCCTGTAGCGTACATATTCGAGAAAAACACGCTTTTCTGGGCGAGGCTATCGAGGAAGGGCGTAATGTGTTTTTCGTTTCCAAACTCCCGCAGGAAACTACCCGACAGGCTCTCAACGAGAATGAACACGACGTTTTTCGGTGTGACCGTTCCCGTATCAAGCGGATTGGAGATACTTCGGTGGATGGAAAAACCGTCTGATGTAAATGTGCTCGTTCCCTGCTGCAATTTCGATCGTACCAATTGAAACGCCTGTTTATTGTCGATAGACGTGTAGAACTCCGTATACTTCATCTGGTTGTTGCGAAAAGCCGAAAAGAAAGAATACACGCCTGTTTTCGACAGTTCGGAATTATACCGGTTCGGCGACCATTCGGCGTCGGTGTTGCGCAACCAGACCGTGCAGATAAACACGACCAAACCATAGCCCAACGCGAGGGCCAGGCTTCGGTTCCAACGCGCTTTTGATCGAAAGGCGGTAGAAAAAGCGGCATTGCGCCAGAACAGGAATAGGAAAAGTGCGGTGAAGGCCACTACAGCCCCAATAAGGAGCGGCAACGGATACGATTCCTGGATGTTGGCAATGACTTCATGGGTGTAGATCAGGTAATCGACCGCGATGAAGTTGAACCGACTCCGGAATTCCTCCCAGAACGTAAACTCCGCAAAGAAGGAAAAGACAAGAATGAACAACGCCAGGCTGGTAAAAAACCAGACCATGATGCGGTCGAAAAGGCTGCCCACCCACCGATTCGGGAAAAAGCAGAAGTACAGGGTCGGCAGGAGTCCGGCGTAAAAAGCCGTTGCAACATCAAAAAACAGTCCGGTGCCCAAAGTACGCAACACATCGGGCAGCGCCCACGAAACATCGGCTGACTGCCAAATAAGGAGTGCGATACGAACCGCAAAAGAGGTCAGGATAAACCACACGAGAAAGTGAGCCAGGACGGCACATCGACCGGCCCTGCGAAGGAATTGGAACATGGTTGGTTTGGTTGGTTATGGTAGGATGCAAAAATACGTAATTTCCTAAAGATAAGTCCTTCGGATAGGCAGCAAAAAAAAAACGCAACCCATTGAGGATTGCGTTAGAAGTGCCCAAGACTGGACTCGAACCAGCACACCCGAAGGCGCTGCGACCTGAACACAGTGCGTCTACCAATTTCGCCACTTGGGCATTCAGGACGACAAAAGTAGTCCTTTTTCGGGAATTCCAAAATTGTTTCTATGATTTTTGAAAGAAAACGTAGTACGACTGAGACTGAGACTCAACTTTCCCACTTCCCGAACTTTTTCTACCTTCGCCCCCATGGCAAAACACATCATCGTCATCATCGGCGGACCTGGTAGCGGAAAAACGACCCTGATCGATGCCCTTGCGGCAAAAGGCTTCCGCTGCTATCCTGAAATTTCACGGGAAGTGACCCTGGAAGCACGTAAGAACGGCATCGAACAACTGTTCTTGGAAAACCCTTTGCTGTTCAGCGAACTCTTGCTGGAAGGACGCCGCAAACAATTTCTCGATGCCCAGGAAGACGAGGCGGACGTCGTTTTCATCGACCGCGGCCTACCCGACGTGTTGGCGTATATGCACTACATCGGCGATTCGTACCCACCGCATTTTGACGAAACCTGCCGGATCCACACCTACACCCATATTTTCATGCTGCCGCCGTGGGAAGCCATCTATGTGTCGGACGAGGCACGGTATGAAAGTTACGAACAGGCCGTCAAGATACACGAGCACCTGATTGAAACGTATGGAAAATATGGTTACGAGATGTTTGAGGTGCCACGCGACACGGTTGAGAACCGCGTGAACTTCATATTGGAGAAACTGGGGTAGACCTATTTTTTCCGCGCATATTTATTGTCTTTCCACGGATTAGTGCCCGCCGCGCTCTGTGCGATGAGTTGTTCGAGCCGTTTCTGCTGTGTCGCCTCCTGTTTGGCTCCCATCACCCAATGTATTGATGTCCGGCGGTAGGACGGCGCCAGGTTTTCGAAGTACGCCCATGCCTCGGGATGCTTCCGGAAGACCGCTTCGAATGGAGCTGGAAAAGCAGCCTGTTCCTTTTCATACGAATAGACGCCTTTTTTGTCGGCCTTTGCCGAATGGAACGCCGCGAGTCCGGCGGGCGTCATTTTCCCCGCTTCCGTAAGGACTGCCATCTTTTTGATGTTGACATTGCTCCAACTGCTGTCGGGTCTCCGGGGTGTAAAACGGATTTGGTAGCGATCTTTGTCGATTGTCTGCCTGACGCCGTCAATCCATCCGAAACAGAGCGCTTCGTCAACCGACTCCGACCAAGTCATGCCCGCTTTCCCAGTGCCCATTTTGTAATACCCAACGAGCAGTTCGGTAGCGGTTTGGTGGTGCTCAGACAGCCATTCACGGAATTGATCGGGAGACGAAAAAAATACCGCATCCATGCCTTTTTTCTCGTAAAGATACGTTGTCTGAAAAAAGAAAAAGAGGTTACGGGATGACCTCTGTAGGGCTGATCCTATTGAACCTACAACCGCTCGGGTTTGCAGAGGGCGTGCGGTTTTATGGGATGGTTACTATCCGACGAAGGCATTAGTGCCGGAAGGACGACGCCAGTGTTGAATGGGCCTCTGGGTGGGCGATTATGGATAACAACAACAAGGCAAAGGCGCCAAACGCAAGGATAATCGCCAACCACAGCACGCCTTTGTGCTTCCGGATGTAGTGTTCAAGAACTTCTTCTTTTACGCGAATGTCGGGCTTCAGATGGGTTTTCATAGCGCGGAGCGTTGTTTGTATCTCTATAACGTAATACAACAGGTAAAATTGTCTTTACCCTACCTTAACATAGTAGTTTTATGAGGCAGAGGCAATTAACGCTGTTACGGAGCAGCCAAAACGGCGCGTTAGCCCGCGTCAGCGCTGGAGTAGCAACCTTCGCAGGCTTCCAAACCGATTGCTTTTCCTATTTTTACCTCATGACGGCCCTTGACGCTTTACGCAGCTATTGGAAGCACGATGCCTTTCGACCTTTGCAGGAAACGATCATCGAATCGGTGCTGGCGGGTCGTGACACGGTCGCATTGCTGCCGACCGGCGGCGGTAAGTCGATCTGTTTCCAGATTCCGACATTAGTCAAAGGCGGTGTATGCCTGGTCGTATCCCCGCTGATCGCACTTATGAAAGACCAGGTAGCCCAACTCGGTGCGCGTGGGATCAAGGCATTGGCCCTCACAGGATCATTATCGACAGACGACATCAGCGACCTGCTTGACAACGTCAAGTTTGGCGACTATCGCTTTCTGTATCTCTCACCTGAACGATTGCAGATCGAATGGATCGTGACACGGCTGACCGAGTTGCCCATCACTCTTATCGCCGTTGATGAAGCGCACTGCGTGTCGCAATGGGGACACGATTTCCGTCCGGCGTATTTGCACGTCGGCGCTTTGCGAAAACAGTTTCCGGGCATTCCGCTCATTGCGTTAACGGCTACGGCCACCCCGCGCGTGCGAACCGACATCGCGCAACTCTTGTCGCTACAGGATCCGTCGATTTTTGAAGGTTCTTTCGAACGCCCCAACATCGGTTATCACGTAGTCGCCACCGAAGATAAAATAGGACGTGCCGTCGCCATCCTGGAGCGGCAGCAGGGTTCGGCCATCGTGTATGTACGAAATCGAAAGGCCTGCCATGAAGTCGCCGACCAGTTGCAGGCGTATGGCATCGCTTCCACACATTACCACGGTGGACTGCCCTTCCGGGAGAAGAATCGCCATATGGAGGAATGGATGACGGGTCAGAAACGGTGCATCGTTGCCACCAACGCCTTCGGAATGGGCATCGATAAACCTGATGTGCGCACCATCCTCCATCTTGAATTACCCGAAAATCTCGAAAACTACTACCAGGAGGCAGGTCGTGCCGGACGTGACGGTTCGAGTGCTGCGGCTATTATCCTATTGGCGCCTGCCGATGTTGACCATGCACGGGGCCGTTTCTTAGGATCGCTTCCGTCGAAGACCTTTCTTCTGGAGGTCTATAAAAAACTCTGCAACCACTTACAGATCGCGTATGGAGAAGGCCCAGGCGAGGTCTACCCGTTGAGCCTGCACCGGTTTTGTGTGCACTATGGCTTCCCGGTCATCAAAACCTACAACGCGCTGCAGTTCCTGGATCGGTCGGGTGTGGTAGCGCTTTCGCAGGACGGCATCGAGAAAGTGACACTGCGGTTCACCGCCGAGTCAAAAGAAATCATCCGATACGCCAGTCTGCATCCGGCGGATGAACCCGTGGTCAGTTTGCTGCTGCGCACCTATCCGGGTATCTGGGAAATCGAAACCGCACTCAACCTTCCCTTTCTCGCCCGAAAAACCGGCAAAGACGAAGCCGAACTATTGCTGGTACTAGAGCGTCTCGCCGCACGTGAACTGGCCGATGTAAGGCGCAACGACAGCGATGCAGCCGTTTCTTTTCTTGAAATACGCGAAGACGAACATACCATCAGCCGGGTATCCCGCCATCTGGAAAGCCAGAATGCCGTGAAAACGCAGCAGTTTGAAGCAGTTGCGGCTTATGTGACCCTCGATGGCATATGCCTTTCTCGCAAACTGTTGGTGTATTTCGGAACGCCCGGCGAAGATTGCGGTCGCTGTTCGACCTGCCTGGCGCGAAAAGCCACACGGCCGGCAACGGCTGCAGACCAGTTACGCCGCCTATTGGTAAACGGTTCCTACTCGTCGGGTGAACTCGAAAAAGCCACCGGATTAGCGCCGGATGCCCTTATCTTTGCGCTCCGGACGCTACTTGAGAACGAAGAAGTCGTGCTTACGTCCGATAACCGATATAAATGGAATGGATAATCTTCGCATAGTCTTTATGGGAACGCCCGAATTTGCAACGGGCATCCTCGACGCCATCCGAGAGGCGGGATATGAGGTCGTGGCAGTGGTAACAGCCCCTGACCGGCCCGCGGGTCGCGGACAAAAACTGCATTTTTCACACGTAAAAGAATATGCCCTGGCACATGGGCTCCCGGTGTTGCAACCCCTCAACCTGAAAGACGAGGGGTTCCGCGAGGAGCTCGCTGCTTTTCAGGCCGATATACAAGTGGTGGTTGCCTTCCGGATGCTCCCGAAATCGATTTGGGCACTGCCGCCCAAAGGCACGTTTAATCTGCATGCGTCACTGCTGCCCGATTACCGCGGTGCCGCACCCATCAATTGGGCATTAATCAACGGAGAAACCACTACCGGTGTTACGACCTTCTTCATAGATGATAAAATCGACACCGGCGCGATCATACTGAGTAGCGAAACACCAATCACTCATGAGGACGATGCCGGCACGCTACACGACCGTTTGATGGTATTGGGAAAAGATGCGGTAGTGGAAACCCTGAGATGCGTGGCCGACGGAAGCGTCACGACCACACCCCAACCGATGGAGGAGACGGGGAAAAACGCGCCCAAGCTTACCAAAGAAAATACGCGTATCGACTGGCAACGATCAGGCGAGATTATCCGTAACCTGATACGGGGCCTGTCACCCTATCCGGCAGCCTGGACGCTAATTAAGGATACAGCCCAGGAATGGAACGTCAAAATATATGAAACGGAATTCGAGGCCGGGGCACCCGATCACCGACCGGGCGCCATTGTGACGACGAAGAAAGAGCTTCGCATTGCCGTTACCGACGGGTACCTGCGTATCCTGTCGTTGCAGTTTCCGGGTAAGAAAAAAATGACAGCTTCCGAACTCCTGAACGGCATCCGGTTCACCGACGGGGCATTTGCGCTGTAGGGCGCGCCGTTACTGGCTTTACGGCATTTTGGAAAAATCAAGCCTGCTTATGAACAAATGCATCGAAGTTATCAACAAAAATGCGTCTGAACCGCGTCAACCCTTGCCTGGTAAGGAATTCCTCTTAAATTTGTTTGTCTAAGGAATGTTTAACCAACAATTAATACTATTATTATGAACAAATCAGAATTGATCGATGCAATCGCGGCTGACGCCGGAATTTCAAAAAATGCTGCTAAACTGGCTCTTGAGTCGTTCATCAACAACATCGGCGGCACACTGAAGAAAGGCGGACGTGTTTCCCTGGTAGGTTTTGGCTCTTGGTCTGTATCAAGCCGTGCTGCAAGGGAAGGGCGTAACCCACAAACAGGTGCCAGCATCAAGATCGCTGCTAAAAAAGTAGTGAAGTTCAAAGCAGGTGCTGACCTCGAAGGAGCCATCAACTAATCGTTCTATTCGATACAACCTCAAAGCCTTCCCTCATTGGGAAGGCTTTTTTTGTTAATGCTGTAACGATAGGGGTTCCTTTTATGAAAATAATTTTATACTTTTAAGAAAAATTCCGTGTCTTATGACTTTGGAAAAGCTACGAAAAGGACAATTACTCATTGCGGAACCGTCGAGTACATTGGGCGATGCGTCGTTCAACCGCTCGGTAATCCTGCTGGCTGACCATACCCGTGAGGGCTCGGTAGGCTTCATCATCAACAAGCCGCTTCGGTATACGCTAAGCGACCTGATACCGGAACTGAACGCCAAATTCAAGATATACAATGGCGGGCCGGTGGAGCAGGACAACCTGTATTTCATTCACAACGTACCGGATTTGATTCCAGAGAGTATCGAGATTTCCAACGGTATTTACTGGGGAGGCGATTTCGAATACGCACGCGACCGGATCAACCAGGGCGAGATTGGCAAAGACAACATCCGTTTTTTCCTGGGCTATACCGGATGGAGCGCCCATCAATTGGAAGAAGAGATGCAATCGCATTCCTGGATACTGGCCGATAACATCTACGAAAAGAAAATACTTGGGCGCCCTACCACCCATTTCTGGAAAGAGAAAATACTGGAATTAGGCGGTGAGTACCTCATCTGGTCAAATGCACCTGAAAATCCAATCCTGAACTGATCAGGCGAGGCGCAACTGGGCATTTAACTGCACCAGCAATCGCCGTGCAAACGCATCTCCAAACGCTTTTTTCCGATAATAGGTAATTGGTCGTACCCCCATAATTACATTGGTCAGGAACAACTCGTCCGCTTTTTGAAGATCGAAAGGAGAAATCGGTTCTTCCACCACCTCAATACCGTCCATTTTTCGCGCCAGGGCCAGTACCTGCTGTCGCATCACGCCGTTGAGGCAGCCTTCCGATACCGGCGGTGTCACCAATCGATTACCGGTCAGCATGAACACATTTCCCTGCACGGCTTCCGCTACGTTACGGGCATC
>JAIXYI010000022.1 GCA_027490305.1 Flavobacteriaceae bacterium | reverse complement strand
CGTGGCGGATGTCATCAATAAGACGCTTACTAAATGCTTCGTAATCAAATTTCTCGTTTTCCATATCTGTGTTAAATTACTAAAAAAGTAAATTGACACAGTTTATTGAACATACTCATTTTAACAGGACAGTATTATATATAGGCATCACCTCAAATCTCGAATTGCGTTTAGCTGAGCACAGGCAGGGTATCGATAAAGGGAGTTCTTCTTTTACGGCGCGGTATCGGGTGTGTTACTTGATTTATTTCGAACGCTTCGGACATATCGGTGACGCTATTCGTCGGGAGAAGCAGTTGAAGAAATGGAGCCGTGCAAAAAAAGAGGCGTTGATCGCCCGCGTTAATCCAAACTGGATTTTCCTCAATGTATGACGGATTTGCCCTACTGGTATTTCGAGCGCAGCCGAGAAATCCATTTTTTACAGCGATAGCGCCGTCATCCTGAGCGGAGCGAAGGACCTTTTTCAGTCGCAGTCGCAGTCTCAGTCGCAGAAGTAGGCAGTAGGCAGTCGCAGTAGGCAGTGATACTTCTAGGCCGGAACGTAGCCTCATTACTACGCACCCATTGTCATTCCGACGCAGGAGGAATCGCATTCAGTGGGCAGTCGCAGTCGCAGAAGTGGGCAGTAGGCAGTCGCAGTAGGCAGTGATACTTCCAGGCGAGAATGTAGCCTCATTACTACGCACCAATTCATCCCGACGAAGGAGGAATCCCATCCCGCAAGTAAGATGCGCTTTTAGTGCGTTACCTTACTAAACTGGGGGTAACTATGCGTCGGGTTTGCAACAATGGCGTGAATCGTGACTTGCTACTGATAAAACAGGTGTTTCTACGTGGTGAAGCGATATGTGTTTCCGCTTACCTTAGCAGTTTCTATTTTGATTACCAGCGGCTTACAATACGCAAAACGTAGTGCCCGTACCCTTTCCCTATTCGTCTTCCTAACCTTACATTCGCAACGTCATGAACCGACATTTTTCTTTTCACAGAACGCACCGTACAGGTGTCTTTTTACTCGTTTTTTTGATGCTGGCTACGTTGGTGTCGATTTCAGGATGTTATTCTCTTAAACACACGCAACCAGTAACCGAAAGTGATCGTGATGGCGATGGGATCGTGGATCGTGACGATGTGTGTCCCGACGTGGCGGGTACTCGCTCGATGGATGGGTGTGCCGATACGGACGGTGATGGCGTGGGTGACGCCCATGACGCGTGTCCGGATGTTGCGGGCCTGTCGTCTAATAGAGGGTGTCCGATAGCCGATACGGATGGAGACGGTGTTCCGGATGATCGTGATGCCTGTCCGTCTATAGCTGGCGCCACTTCAAATCGTGGCTGCCCGGAGGTAAGTGAGCCATTGAAGAGTTCGGGAAGGGAAGGCAACGATCGAGGAGACGATCCGGACGCGATACCCAATCCTCAGGTTACGTCGTCAGCAGAGCGTCCCGTTCGTCCGGTGAGGCATCCGGTTGTGCGCCCTGAGCGACCCAGGATTCCCGAGGAGCAATCCAACGAGGAGCAACCCAACGAGGAGCGGTCACCCATCGTGCAGGGTCACCTCGTCTATTTCTGTCCGGAAAGCATGATCGAGGGTGAGCAGAATGTGGTCAGCGCGTTGATTAGCAAAGACGAACTCAGGCGTGTGATGGCGAACATGAATCAGAGCTTATCGGCTGCGGTGGAAGAAGAGCGGCGTGAAACGGGTGACCTTCGCACACAGAAGGTGGGTATCTCCCGAAAGATGGTTGCGATCCTTCGGGTTTCGCCCCAGGATTTCGATATGTTAGAGGGGCCGACGTCCGACACTCTTGAGTTTGATGGCGAGCGCGACTTGCGCTGGACCTGGTATATTGCGCCGCGTGAAGCGCGTCCGATGACACTGTCGCTGGTGGTGCAGGGTTTTGACGAGGTCAACAAACGTTGGGTGCAGGCGTCAGATCCTATCATCATGAAAACCCGCGTGAAGGTCGATGGCCGCAGTTACCTTGCCAAATTATGGTTGTTTTTCAAGACGAATCCGGAATGGGCCTTCACACAGATCCTTTTTCCTGTTGTGGCTTTTTATGCCGGAAGGCGAAAGAAGGGGGCGGTTGGCGGGCCGGCGTAGAAGTCGACAGTCGCAGTCTCAGGAGTGGGCAGTAGGCAGTCGCAGTAGGCAGTGATACTTCCAGGCGAGAACGTAGTGCAATTATCACGCTTTGTTGTCATCCTACCTGCTGAAACTGCCATATCTCTGTGAAATTCTGTAACAGGCAAGGTCACGGCCGGATGTAACTTCGAAAAAACAACTGTAATGGAAACCGAACACCCACACCGCGAGGGCACTGCTCCCTCCCATCCTGCCAAAACGATGACCCACGAAAACGACGACCCTGTCAGTCGCGACCAGGACAACCTGCATGAGCGGGAAGGACGGCCCGAGAGGAATGATGTTGCTTATACGTCGGAAGACAAATACCTGGCACTTGAGCAATCGGGCGTGAGCTATACGAAAACACCGGAAGACCTAACGCTATCGGATGCGTTGGAATTTGGAAATGAAACCGAAACACAAAGGTTCCATACGCATAGTGAAAATTCCCGCAATGCGGATGCCTTTTCACAGGATGACTTCCTTTTACGCGACAACCTCGAGGGCGACGACCACCAGGGGAACTCTATTTCATCGGATGAAGCGACAGATGGCGCGACGACCGACGAGACACCCCTACCCTAGTCAACCCGGAAGAAAAAGCGGTAGGCATGATCGGAAGTAGGCACGCCTTCTGAAACATACAAAAAAACCGCGGCGTTTGTATAGGCACTTCGTATGATGCAAAAAAAAAGCTACTTTTGAGTCAACCAACCTTAAAACACCAATACAATGGAAACTCTATTACACTGTGCTGTCGCGGCACTTGTGAGCTTTGTAGTCGGATTTATCTGGTACAACCCGAAAGTGTTCGGTAACGCCTGGATGAACGCAGCCGGATTGACGGAAGAAAAACTCCGAAACAGTGGACGCAACATGGGGGTCGTATTCCTTTTGTGCTTCATTTTTTCCTTTATGGCGGCCATCATGATTCAAAACATCGTGATTCACCAGATGGGCGTTTACAGCTACTTTGGCGACAGTCCGGAAAAGTTGAAAGCGTTCATCGATTCCGCTCCTGAATTTGAAACGAAGTGGCGTACGTTCAAGCACGGCGCGCTCCACGGAACCATTCTCGGTGTCTTTTTGGCACTGCCGATGGTCGCCATCAATGCAATGTTTGAAATGAAATCGTGGAAATACATCTGGATCAACACCGGCTATTGGCTGATTTGTTTCATTTTAATGGGTGGTATCCTTTCCGCCTGGGTATAACGCACACTACACATCATCACCGCCCCCTCTAATCGGGGCGGTTTTTTAATGGATTCCATTTCCTTTACTTTATACGCTTCCGCGGAAGCCCTGCCTTCTGACTGGGACGATTGTACCGGCGGAAACATTTTCCTCTCGCGTGCCTATCTTTCGGTGCTTGATCAGTCCGGACCTGACAATATGGACTGCCGGTTCGTTGGTTTTTTCGACGGATCGACCTTGTGTGGCGTGATGGTATCGCAGTTTCTTGATTTGAACCGCCTTGAATCGTTTGGTGAACGCGACCATTGCATGAAAACGACGGTGCGGAATTTCATCTTCCGGAACTTTGCCTCGCATGTGTTGTTCATCGGTAATAACATGCTGACCGGACAGAACGCCTTTTACTTCCGGCCCAACCTAAAGCCAGCGCGCTACCTACCCGCTATCGGCGATGCGATACAGTCACTTCAGGCGCATTATCGGTCGCAAAAAAGACGCGTCCACATCACCTCGATTAAGGATTTTCTGCCCGCCCAACTGGCGCAACTCGAAACCTTCCTGCCAGGTTATGTGCGTTTTTCGACACAGCCCAACATGGTATTCCATATCCCAGAGCGATGGACTTCGATTGACGACTACGTAGGTGACCTTACCAAAAAATACCGCGACCAGTTCAAGCGTTCGCACAAACGGGCCGACGGCATCGAAAAGCGGAAAATGAAGTGTGAGGATATTGAACGGCTCGAAACCGACATCGACCAACTCTACCGATACGTCGCGAAGAATGCCCCTTTCAATACGTTTTTCCTCACGAAAGGCCATTTCGCGGATCTCAAACGGCGTCTGGGCGACCGTTTCCATTTCTACGGATACTTTCTTAACGATAAACTCGTCGGGTTCAACACGCTGATCCGAAACGGAACGGCTATGGACACCTATTTCCTCGGCTACGACGAAGACATCCAGCGGGAGAAAATGCTATACCTGAACATGCTCTACGACATGGTCGCCTACTCCATCCGTAAGGGATTCCGGACGGTGGTGTTCGCCCGTACCGCGCTTGAAATCAAGAGCTCGGTGGGTGCAGAGCCGGTTGAAATGCTCGGACTCATCCGGCATTCGAACCCGCTCATCCACCGATTTCTCGATCGCATCTTCCGGTTACTGGAGCCAAAAACCGAATGGCAGCAACGTCATCCCTTCAAGGATACCGCATCTTAAACGATGGTATTGGCTTTCTTTTGTCGGGTCGGCAGGCCATCTGAAATACGGGCTATCGTGACCGTAGATACGTCTTCTTCAAACGACAGGTGCTTGTGGATCGTCAGCCGCGCCATTAGGTAACTCACGGTCGACTCAGCGCCCTGGTTCAGGTTGACACACGTTTCCTCGAGTCCGTCATAGCATCCGCCCGTTTGCGGATTATAAATGATCTGGTTCAAGTGGTTATTCCCTAAAAACCAGTTAAACGCTTTCTCCATTTTTTTCAGGTACAAACGGTCTTTGAATACATCGTGAAACTTCCGCAGGGCCAAAATGGTATATGCAACGTCGATGGGTTGCTCTCCAAATTCTTCCTTCTCTTTTCCTTTCAGCATCCAACTGCGGTTGGAAACCACCTTGATGCCTTCATCGTGGAACGTCTGTTCCAACAGGAAATGAAAAGATTCAAGCGCAACATCGCGGTAAACGGCCTTACCGGTCATGCAATACGCACACAATAGTGCTTCGGGCAATACGCTGTTGGCATACGTCAGATAGCTCTCAAACCATTTCCATTCGGTCTCGGCTTCAAGGCGATACGAACGCACGAGTCGATCGGCCAGCAGTTGCGCCATCTCAACATGCTCGGCGAGTTGTTCACCCCGGTTATAGTAATAGAGGCCCTTGATGCTAAACGCCATCGCACGCGGTGAGTGCATATCGGGGAACAGCGAAGTGGCTTTGTGGAATACGATTTTCGCTTTCACGATGATGTCCTGCGGGATGATATCGGCCAGCGACACCAGATAGCCCAACGCCCACATGGCGCGTCCGTTAGAATCTGACAGGTTGTCATCGGCGTTCTGTCGGGTAAACCGTTTTTCTATATCTACATAATTGAGAAACGAGCCGTCTGGCTGTTGGCAGAACTCGATGAAGTCGAGGTAGGTCGCGAGGTAGCGGAAATCGTCGGCATCGCGCGTCAGTTTATAGTGTTGTGCCATAGCGATCATCGCGCGGGCATTGTCATCAAGAGTGTACCCAAAATCGGGGTTGGGCGCGCCTAATCTGGCAAACTGGTACATGCCGATATCGGTGGTCATGCGTTTCAGGTGGTCAAGGCGAATCTCCGGATTGCGGTAATGCAACTCGATCGCCGCCTTTGAGCCGAAGCCGTGGGTCATCTTTCGGAACAGCTTGGCGTGTGCGATGGCTGAATTCTCCCATGAAGTCGGTGTGATTTTATGGAGGCCGTTCAACATCGCTTCCCGCATGGCCTCTTCGTCACCCAACAAGCGGTTGATGGCTTGCGCCAACTGCTCCGAGTTGTCGAAATCGAACATGAGGTCGCGATTCCCGTCAAGTACTTCGACAGCATGCGGAATCGGGGTCGAGATGATCGGGCATCCGCAACTCATGGCGTAGGCAAAGGTGCCGCTCACAGCCTGGTGCGGATCCTTTGAAGTAAAGAGGTAGACATCCGTCAACTGCAGGTATTCGAGTAACTCATCGAGGGCTACGTATTGGTTGATGAAACGCACATTTGGCCGGATGCCGAGTTCATCGGTCATCGCCTCCAACCTATCGCGATACGCCTCCCCTTCCCCATTGACGACGCCCGGGTGGGTTTTTCCAATAATCAGGAACAAGGTATCCGGATACTGGCTCACGACATCCGGCAAGGCACGAAGGGTCGTTTCAATGCTTTTTCCCCGTCCGAGTAATCCGAAAGTCGACAGCACACGGCGTCCTTCAAACCCATACTTACGTTTCAACACCTCTTTATCGCCGGGTCCGACCAGGTGGGTGCCGTGCGGAATAACCGAAACATAGTCACGTAAAACCGCATAGTCGCGTTGCAGCAGCCCTTTGGCGTGATGGGTCATGACCACGACGGAATCGACGCGATCCAACAGATCCTGCACGTGGGCACGGAACCGTTCATTTGGGTTTGGCAATACGGTATGGAAGACGAGGCATATCGGTTTTTCAACGGCTTCCAAAAACGCGATCAATGACGCTTCATTACCGGAAAAAAGTCCAAACTCATGTTGAATGACAACCAAACGCACACGTTCATTGGCGTTAATATCGGACGCCAACCGCGTGTAGGACGATGGCTGCGAGGTATTCAACGTGTATTCGACATCAGGGTTATCGTAGGCATACTCGTTTTCATAGGCGTTCTCAAGCGCGGCAATCCGCAGTAAAAAAGAGTGATGGAACTGGACCTCCATCGCGCGTACCAGGTCTTGCGAATAGGTTGCGATACCACATTGACGCGGCGGAAAGGTCGTCAGCATCACGATTTGCGGCAGATCGTCTTTACGGATGCGGTGTTGGAGCTCATTTACGGATCGTGCAGGCAACGGTCGGCGTGCGTTTTCGAATCGGGTCTTCATCGGAATTCGTTTACGGTTTTTACGTTAAGGGCAGTGAGACACCGAGATAGGGCAAGATGGACTGCCTTTCGGTTTCGTAAAATTCCGGCTTCAGACGGGGTAATCCGTTATAACATTCTGGGAAACCGTTATATGGTGGGGAAACATTACGATATCAAACCGATCGAACGCGAGTGCTCGATGGCTTCAAGGCTGTCGCGGAAATAGCACGTAGCGACGTTCATCGATGCCATATTCGCCAGCGCCGCTACGGTAGCGGGTTTGGGCTGATCGCCTGTTTGGCGGATATAGACAGCCTGAACGGTTACGGGAAAAATCTTGCAGATATTCTCATACAGAAACGGGTCGTGTTGCGAGTCGTCACCTAACAATGTATAGCGCAGGTGCGGATAAAATTCGAGGATATGGCGGATCTTTTCGAACTTATGCCCATGATCCCCTCGTCCGGTTACGAAAAAATCCCAGAGGCTGGTCTTGATGTCACGCAGGAGCATCACGGCACGCGGCAACTGATGGAGTTGCGTGAAGTCGACAATGAAACGATAGAGGTTCCATTCACTACTTGAAATATAGAAGAAGGCGTTCTGTTCGCCCTTGTTGTTGCGTCCGGCCGTTGACAACGCCTGGTAATGGGGAACGACACCTTCGAACACCTTCCGTTCCTGTACATTGCGGAACAAGAGGATGTAGAGCTTTCGGAATGGACTTCGCGTATGCGACACCAAAAACGTATCATCGATATCGGAAATGAAACCCAAGTTGCCTTCATACGGCCGAATGTAGCTGCCTTTCGCCCTGATTTCCTCATCCTGGTAGCGGATGCTGACCCAATAATCCTTCCAACCATACCCTACGTCGGTCGTCAGCGGAATGCAAAATTTGAAGTAACCGTCAGCCAATGTTTTGGTATGTACGCGTTGCCCGTTATGTTCGAGGAACACGCTGGCGTTGGGCTGTGTCTTGATCCGGAACATGCGAATGACCGAGCGGGCATTCCGAAAGCGCTTTTTCTGGAAATCATACTCCTCCCGTGTCGTGGGCCGGAAAACATGACCCATGACGATTAATTCGGCTTCATTGGCATAGCCCCGGTATAATTTCAGTAAGGGTCTCATCAAAACGTTAACGCGCTTGGCGGCTCACCTCTAATTTACCTAAATTTAGTGATAAATGAACGTAAAAAAATGCAAAGAAGCGTCTTGATGATTGCGAACCCGGTGGCAGGTGGTGTGGATAAAACGCCACTGATCGAGGCCGCGCGACGATTCGCTGACGAACGCGGCTATCGTTTTTTTGTGTATGAAACGACCGATTCAGACAACGAGGCAGCCCTTCAGCGACTGGCAAAAGAGCACCGTCCGGAGCGCGTGTTGATTGCGGGTGGGGATGGTACCATCAAAATGGCAGCCGATGCCCTTCACGATTGCGACTGCATCTTCGGGATCCTGCCGTCGGGCTCGGCAAATGGCCTGTCAACCGACCTCGGATTTCCTTCTGCCCTGGAAGACAACCTACGGATTGCCTTTTCCGATCACGTAATGGAGATGGATATCGTGTCGCTGAACGGAAAAAAAAGTCTCCACCTGAGCGACCTCGGCCTCAATGCACAACTCATCCGAAACTTCGAAAAAACCGCCATGCGGGGCATGCTGGGCTATGCGACAAAGGTGTTCACGACCCTTAAACAAACCCGTCGCCGTTTTGGCGCCACGATCGAAGCCAATGGCGAAACGCGCCGGTTTCGCGCTAAGATGATCGTCATCGCCAACTCAACGAAATACGGCACGGGGGTGACCATAAACCCCCAGGGACGGATGGATGACGGCCTGTTTGAACTGGTCATCCTCAAGAAACTCAACTTCTGGATTTTTGCCAAAATCGTGAGTGGGCGACTACCGCTCGGGAAGGAAGTGGAAATCATCCAGACTGCCAACGCACGAATCAAGGCCGATGTTCCGGTCAGTTTCCAGATTGACGGTGAATTCTGTGGGGAAGAACGCCAATTGGAGGTGTCGATCCTCAAAGGCGAAATCAAAGTGGCCGTGCCGTAGCGGTTATTCGAGGTCGATTTGCAAACGTTCCCATTCCTCCATCAACTGGTCTAATTCTTCTTTCTTCTTGTTGTAGGCCATAAAAAACTGAGCGTCTTCTACATGCTTGTCGTAGTGAGAGGCCAGGGCAAGGTCGTCTTTGCGGATGGCTTCCTCGAGTTGCTGGATCTGGCTTTCGACCTTTGAAACGCGGTTCTGCAAGGTCTTGTTTTTCTTCTGGTCTTCGTAGGATGCTTTGGGTGTAGCCGGTTCGTCTTTTTTTGCAGCCGGGTCCTTCTTCTCGACTTCACGCATGTTTTGCAGGTTCCGCTGTTCGAGGAAGAAATTGATGTCGCCGAGGTACTCGCGCACACGGTGGTCCTTGAATTCGTATACACTATTGGCCATCCCTTGCAGGAAATCCCGGTCGTGCGAAACCAGCAATAGCGTGCCTTCGTATTTCTGGAGTGCGGCTTTTAGGACGTTCTTCGACTTGATATCCAAGTGGTTCGTGGGTTCGTCCATCAGCAGGACATTGATCGGCTGGAGAAGCAATCGACACAGGGCGAGACGGTTTCGCTCGCCTCCTGACAACACCTTTACCTTCTTTTCGACGTCATCACCGCGGAAGAGGAAGGCGCCTAGCATGTCGCGCACCTTCATTCGATTGGTATCGTTGGCGGCGTCGAGCATGGTATCGAGAAGGGTTTTCTCGCCATCGAGATACTCAGCCTGGTTCTGTGCGAAATAGCCCACTTGCACATTATGGCCCAGTTTGATCACGCCATCATACGGGATTTCGTCAACAATCGCCTTAATGAAAGTGGATTTTCCCTGGCCGTTCTGGCCCACAAACGCGATCTTGCTTCCGCGTTCCACCAGAAGGCTGATATCGCGGAAAATCAGTTTGTCACCGTATTTCTTGGTGACGTGCTCGGCTTCGATGACGACTTTACCCGGCGTTTTCGAAACGGGAAACGAAATTGACATAACCGAATTGTCGTCTTCATCAACTTCGATGCGTTCGATTTTATCGAGCTTTTTGATAAGCGACTGCGCCATGGAGGCTTTGGTGGCCTTGGCGCGAAACTTCTCGATCAGCCGTTCGGTTTCCTCGATTTTCTTTTGTTGGTTCTTTTGGGTAGCCAGTTGTTTTTCGCGGATTTCCTGGCGTAATTCCAGATATTGTGAGTACGGACGGTTGAAATCGTAGGCCCTGCCGAGCGAAATTTCGATGGTGCGGTTCGTGACGTTGTCGAGGAACATCTTATCGTGGGATACGATGACGACCACGCCGGGAAAGCTCTTCAGGAAATTCTCCAACCAAATGATACTTTCGATATCCAGGTGGTTGGTCGGTTCGTCGAGCAACAGGATATCGTTGGACTGAAGGAGGAGCTTGGCCAGTTCGATCCGCATACGCCACCCGCCGGAAAACGTTTCGGTGGGGTTTTGGAAATCTTCACGGCGGAAGCCCAATCCTAAAAGGATTTTCTCGGTGTTGCCCACGTAATCATACCCGCCCAGGATTTCATATCGATGGGTGTAATCTGACAGGTCTTCGATCAACTGCGCGTAGGCTTCGCTTTCATAGTCGGTTCGGGTGGCGAGTTGTTCGTTGATGCGTTCAAGTCTGGCCTCTACTTCCCGAATGTCGCCAAAGGCTTCGTAGGCTTCTTCCAACACCGTACGGCCTGCTTCAAAATCGATATCCTGTCGGAGGAAACCGATGCGCACTTCTTTTTCCGTTGCGATACTTCCGGAATCCGGCGCAAGGTCACGCGCGAGTATCTTCAGCATAGTCGACTTGCCCGCGCCGTTTTTTCCGACCAGACCAACGCGATCGCCGGCACCCAGCCGGAAGGTGATTTCTTCAAAAAGATAGGTGCCGCCAAATGAGACAGACAGGTTATGGATATTTAGCATTCGGTTGTAGATTAAGGCGCGAAACGGCGTACTTTTGTGGTGCGTAAAATTTCTGTGCAAATGTTAAAAAAAGGAAGCAAACTATACAGTATTTTAACAGGTTCTTGTCCGCGTTGCCAGCACGAGAGCATGTATGTCGATTCGAACCCGCTGCATATGAAAAATGTGCTTAAAATGAAAGACCATTGCGGGCATTGTGGCCTTAAATATATGATCGAACCCTCCTTTTTCTACGGAGCCATGTATGTGAGCTACGCGGTAAATGTGGCGATTGGCATTGGCGTTTTTCTCATTGCGTTCTTTCTGGGCCTTCCGCCGCTTTCGTCGTTTCTGGCGATCGTGATCGTACTGACGCTGCTGTTTCCGTTCGTACTGCGTCTTTCGCGGAACATCTACATCAACTTTTTTGTCAGCTACGACAAGGAAGCTGATGAATAAAGATGTATAAAACGTCGGATGTCACACGCCGATGCTATGGGTTTTTGGTCGAAAATATGGTTGGACAGGCATTCCGCCATCCACGGAGCCAGCATCACCCCGCGCGATCCGAGTCCGTTTAAAATGTGAATATTTGAAAACTCCGGATGCGTACCAATCAATGGACGTCGGTCTTTCACGGTCGGACGAATACCCGCAAGATGTGACACTACTTCAAAGTCGCAAGTCAGCAGCGCGCGGGCTTCCTCTTCTAATCGGTTTCGACCACTTTCTGTGGGCTCAGGCGTTTTATCCCAAGGCGCATAGGTCGCCCCAATTTTAAACAAGTCGTCTCCCAAGGGCAACACGAACACGTTGGCTTTGACGATGGCTTCGGTAAGTCGCAGTTTGGGTGCTTTCACCACCAACAACTCGCCTTTCGTTCCGTCAAGCGGCGACCAGGAAAAATAGGGATTGTGTTGCAATCCGAATCCTTCTGCAAATACAACGTGCCGGGCCTCAAGTCCCTTATATGAAACCTGACCGTTCGATACGATCAAATCGCGGTAGGTGAAGGTACCGGTTACGAGCGAACCGGTCTCCTTCAAAACCGCTCCATAACCGTCTAGCAACGTGGCTGTGTTGACGTAGCCGGTTTCCAGCACTTCCCCATATCCGAAGGGCGCTGACAGGCCCTCGAACGCGTCGTCTCGCAACTTGGGTGAAAGAAAGCGTGACAGCACGGGTTTGTCCATGGCAGCAAACCAATTGTTTTGTTCTTCGACAGAGGCAAACCGACGGAGTACGGGCATAGGATGTAGCACCCTCGCTCCTATTCGCGTTTCGATATCGCGATAGAATGAGAGGCGATCCATACCTTCTTCAGCGCCCCAAGCTGCCGAAATTCGTTTCAGGATGACCGGATTGTAAAGTCCGCCCGCCACCCATGACGCTCGCTGGGAACCATCATCAAACAACAAAAACGACAAACCCCTGCTTCGAAGTTGCTCGGCCAGCGCCACGCCTGCCAATCCGCCTCCTATTATGAATACGTCTTTCATACCACAAAAATAAAAACTCCCACCGGGTAGGCGGGAGTTTTCGTATTTAGAACTTACGTTTTAGTAATTCCACATATCCTGTTCGAAGTTCCGAATCTTTTCTTTGATCCGCTCCGACTCGAGGAGTTGCATTTGCGCGTTGTCTTTCATGTAGTCTTCTACCTTTCGGTCGCCATAGACGTTCTCCTCTTTGTAGATGACCGCACTAAATCGACGTGCGTTGAGCAAGTGATCGAAGGATATCGGCATGGCCGAGTTTCGATCGTTAAAGGCGTGTGCCTCGTGCAATACATCGCGAATCGCCGGGAAATAAATCCAGAACAACTCGATTACGTCCGCCTTATCGTTTCCGATATCGCGCGCCTCCGGAGCAACCGGACAAATACCCAAAAGACGGTATTTCAATTCCCCTTGACGCTTGTCGAAATACCAATATCCTTTGATTTTGTAACCCGAAATGTCGATGGCGCTAAGCTCACGAACGTTGATATACTGAGGATCCAAAACCTTACGGCCCGACTTGTAATCTTCGTAATAATTGTTTATTTCGTCAATCCCCGTCTGAAGCGTATCCACGTACTTGAAGGAAGAGGACATATCCTTTAAAGACTTCTTCGTATTGAAATAGTCATCAGAATAAACCTCCGTAATCTTACCTGTCTTGATACCCTTGAGGAGAACATCAAACAGCGATCTTCTGTCTGAACCTATATTCGCTGTATCGATTGGGTAGTACAAAGGAAAATTAACCCTTTCGTCAAGGTCAATAATTTCCCAAACGGCCTTACCGAACATAATGTCCCGATCATGAACATAACCATATGGAAGTGGCTTATCATTATCAGAAATCATTTGGGCAGCCGTCTTCTTCCCAATCTCATCAGGTGTCTTAGCGTTCAGAAGATTGGATTGCGAAAAAGCGGACGAGCCACCCACGACTACCAACACGCCCAAAAAAAGATTCCTAAACTTCATAGTACTATTTCAATTAGCTGAACTGATAAAAAAACGTTCAACAAGATTATTTATTGTATTTCGTAAATTACAGGCGCACACTTCGGCACTACGATATTAGCCGAAACACCCTCGATTTTCGTCTTAATGTCGAAAATGGTAACCTGGTCTCCACGACCAGCCCGGGCAAGAGCCGCCTTACACTGCGCGTTTACGCGATCTCCGTTCACGACAACAGCCGCTTGGCCCGGAACTTTGAATGTAAACTGCGTAACCTTGAAATTCAAGTCGTAAACGAAATCATTCAATTTCGCCGTAATCTGTGATACCTCGAGACGAGACTTTGGACCTTTTGATGTTCCAGTCTCACCACCGATCGCACCCATTGGACCAGGAATGTTTTTAATCCTAAACTCTTTCCTATCAGATACCGCCTTCCCATCGGGGAGTTTACCAGTGACACTAACCATCACGGTAGTACCGGAACCTGGATTTAGGTTGTACTTGCCGTTACCAGTCGCACGTGTCAAACCAGGAGCACTTGCGGTTACTTTATCATCAGAAATACCCGCAAACGAGATAGTCATCGGGTTCGGAAGCCCACGATACACCACATTCATCTTGTCGGCTGAAATGTTAGCAGACTTAGGCTGCGGGACTACCACGTAATTTCCTTTGATTGGAAGACTCACAACCTTTCCATTCTCGTCAAAGTTAAAGGTACCTGTTATATCGTGCTCACCTACCGCACCCGCGCCAAATGAGAAATTCGCCTGACCAGCCTCCGCCTTAACACTCTGACCGTTTACGATGACTGACTTTGCTACCAAATCCGGGTCAAATTTTCCGAGGATAATTTTACCTTTGACTGTCTCACCTTGGAAAAAGGCTGTCTTCTCAGGAACAACGATAGGCTGATACTTAGTAAGTGACGCCATAGCAACGAGGTCAGACTGGAACATTCCTGCCATCACGTCGCTCTCGGTGGTTTTGATATCCGCCTGTAGTTGCGACAATTTAGTAATGGAAGCGATAAGCGGGAAGCCTTTGAAGTTGTAATCCATCCAAGAGAGATTAGCACCCGCCTTCTCAGACCAAACCGGAGCTGTTGCGAATCGAGCCTCAATCTTCTTCATTTCGTTAGCCGCAACGGCGCTTCCACCAATAGCTTTGATTTGAGCAGGATAATTGTGGATCATGTCAAGGAATTTCTGCCCCTCTTTCGACACCTTATCTCCCGTGAAGAACAAATTGTCAATCAGGTCGCCTTTGTCCATCTGCTCATAAGGAAGGTTCCCTTTCGCATCTTTTTCAAAACCTTTGGTAACCTGGATTTTTATATTCTCTATGTAATCAGTAAACTCTTTCGACAAAGCACGAATTTTCTCGACTTTTTCCTTCTTAGCACCAAATACGCCCGGCTGATCCTGAGCTTTCTGGGCCAATTGTTGAAAAGAGAGGTCGTTGCGCTCGTCTGCTATCTTGTTAGATTCGATGATCTTAATATTTAAGATTCCAAAAGCGGATAAAACCTCTTTGGACATATTTAACGCGAGCATCGCGATGAAAACCAGATACATCAGGTTAATCATCTTCTGCCGTGGTGTTAATTTTCCTCCTGCCATTCTTGTTGGTTTGTGTGATTAAAAAATAAAACGACAGTCTAATTATGCTCGGTTGCTCATCGCTGACAACATTCCACCATACACATTGTTCAGTGAGGCGATATTTGCTGTCATCGACTTCATTTGCTCCTGAAGTTTAGAAGCGCCTTCTGCGATAGCCTGGTTTGCCTCAGCATTACGCTGCTGGCTCTCCAATTGCATTTTGTATAGGGCATTCAGACCCTCCATCTGCTTAGCTGCGCGGTCAAGTTCTTCGCTGTATTTCTTTGTAGCCGCGATACCATCTGCAGCAGGTGAAATACCTTTCGCAGCCGACTCGAAGTTACGGATCGAAGTACCTAAGCTCGCCATCAACTGACCGTCGATTTTAGCTTCTTTCAACAAGTTATCAAGTTTTTGAGACAAAAGACCTTGCGCGTCTTTCTCTTCTTCTTTTTTCTCTTTCTTACGAGCTTCTCCACCTGCCAACTCTGGATATACTAATGACCAATCAAGTTCATTATCAACTGGTTCAAACGCTGAAATTCCGAAGATAAGTGCCTCAGTAACAAGGCCGATTGTAAGCATCAGGTTACCATTGATAAACCCGAACTCGATGTGGGTAATTTTGAAAAGCGCTCCGATGATTACTACAGCCGCTCCCATACCGTAAGCGAAGTTCATTGCTTTTTTGCTTAAAATTGCCATAATACTTAATTGTTAAATTTAGATAGTTTATTAATGAAAGTTGGTTAATCTTAACGTGGTGCGTTACCGGTCGTCTGGGTTCCCATATAATCCTGTACGGTACGGAATCCGATGTAGCTGCGGGCTGTATCCGCATATTCGAAGTCACGTGTGCTTACCGCCAGGTAGTAGGATACGTCTTTCCATGAGCCACCTCGTACTACTTTACGCATGTTCTTCGTGTCCGGCACGTTCGGGTTCATGGTCGAAACGTACTCATAAGCTCCCGGATCATAAGAAGAATCTGTCCATTCCGCTACGTTACCTGCCATGTTGTAAAGGTTGTAACCGTTCGGATCATACGATTCTGCTTCCACCGTGTAAAGGGCACCGTCGGCAGCATAGTCGCCACGGTTTGGCTTGAAGTTCGCGAGGAAACAACCACGGTCACTCTTCGCATATGGCCCACCCCATGGATAGGTAGAGGATGCCAATCCACCGCGTGCTGCGTATTCCCACTCCGCTTCGGTTGGAAGACGGAACGAGTTGATCAGGTCGTGGTGTTTTTTCTTTGATTTGATATATGCGTTCTTGTTAAGCGTTCTCCAAGCACAGAATGCTTTCGCCTGCTTCCAGTTCACACCTACTACTGGATACTCACTGTAGGCCTGGTGCCAGAAGTAATCGTTGTGCATAGGCTCGTTGTACGAATACGCGAAGTCTTTGATCCAGACGGTTGTATCTGGGTATACTTCTGTTTTTTCTGTTTTAATGAAATCACTACGCTTGCCTTTCTTTGCTTTTGCCGCCGCCTGGATGTCCATCCATGAATAACGGAACTGCAGTTTTTTCACGTCGATCGTACGAAGCCCATTGTATGACTCCGATACCGGCAGATACATAGAGTCCATTACCTCTACGTAATACTCGTCCGGATATTTCGCCGTGCTGTTCTGCAATTTTACTTTACGATTCAAACGACGTCCTGCATACGGATCATCATCCGTACCCTGGCTGTAGTAGTTCTCATACATATATTTGTCGTACGGGGTCATCTTCTCCGGATCGGCGTTCGCAAACGCATAGTCCTGGATGCTTCCTCCCTTACCGCCTTTGGCCGTTCCGCCGGTAGCTGTTCCGCCACCGCCTACGTCTTCTGCCAAAATAGCCAATCGCACGCGGATGATTGAGTCTTTTACCCATTCCACGAACTGTCGGTATTCGCTGTTAGTGATTTCCGTTTCATCCATATAAAAAGAACGAACGGTCACGGTCTTGGTAGGTGCATCACCGATATTCGCGAGGTCATCATCTGATTTACCCATAATGAATGCACCGCCGGGTACCAGCGTCATTCCGTAAGGCTTCTCAGGATGCCATTTCTTTCCTTTCACACCGACCAGTTCTCCTTTGTCACTCGAACCGCAGCTGAACAACAGTGATGAAAGTGCTGCAAATGCAATGAGCTTCTTCATATAGAAATTAGGGTTATAAAGTATTCTTAAATTTAAGGGCGTAAACCTATTTATTATTTTTTACAAAAGCAATTTTTTTACTCACAAAAAGCCGGAAATCTGTGAAATCGATAGCGTAAATGCAAGTTTCTTGCTTTTAATTTCATGATTCACAGGATGCTTTTCCGTTGTGCCTTCCACCATCGCTTCGGAATCTCTCCTTTTACCGCTTCCAGATAATCTTCGTGTGAACACGGTAATAACGTATTCCTTTTTAATTTATTATTAACATGTGGTATTTCGATCCACCAACGCTCCGTACGGTCGCTCTTGTAAAACACTAATTCGTCATCTTCCATAGGCACGATGTACTTCAGGTACTGCTCCCGGCTGCCGAACGGATACTCGTTAGACCGGTAGTGGTAGCCCTCAAGGAAATACCAGATAATCTGTGCGGCCAACGGCGCCTCATTGGGTGAACTGTTCTGGTTGAAAATACCAAAGGCTGATACCTTATCGCTGATACCCGCGTAGCGAGCCAATGCACAGATTTCCTTGCCATTGAATCCGTTCGGGGTAAAAGTAAGCAAATTGCCCGAATCGCTGGATTTTATTGATGTTAAATCAAGGCTCACCAAATCGGCATCGCGAAAGACCGGCTCGGCGATGGCGATGTTGGCCGTTACTTCCCCGAGTCGGAACTCGTCAAAGAACAATTTCTCGATCAGGTCGATTTCCTCCTGCGAGTTGTAATAGGTCTGGTAACCGACATTGCTATAGTTGAAAAGGTTGTTCGGCTCTTCCATCACGATCTTCGACAAATACGAACTGGCGCTTACCGGATGGTCGGGCTTCCCGAAATCGAACCGACTGTCGATGCACACCAGGTTGACCATCTGTTCGAGGGTGTCGTAGGCGCGGTAAAGTGCATACGTAATATCCTGGCTTCCGCCTATTACCACCGGGATGACCTGTTTCTTCAACAGCGAAGTGACGACTTCTCGAACGGCGTAATGGGTGTCTTCGATGGTATTTCCTTCGATAATGTCGCCCAGGTCGGCAATCGTTTCGAACCAATTCCCCGGATAGAGGCTATAGAGTTCCATCCGGATAGCATCAAGATTCACCTCTTCATAGCTGTTCGCGCCGCGGGCATCCAGCACGCCTACAATCGCAATCCGCACTTTGGCCAGATCGGGGAAGTCAGTGGTCGTATGCACTACTACCTTACTACCCAAATGCTGGGCCGACAGGTTGCGGATAAAACCTGTGATCTCGTCGTTCAGCGGTGAAAGGAAATCGAATTCCATTACTTCTTACGTGTCGTTTTGGCTTTGGCGGCGGTTTTCTTCGCCGGGGTTTTCTGGGCAATCAGTTCCTGTATCTGTTCGAGGGTGAGTTTCGACGCGTCGACGTCTTTCCCCAACTCGATCTTGGTTTTGCCTTTTGTGATGACCGAACGTCCCCATCGGGCTTTTTCCACAACGATGCCTTCTGCGGGCCAGCTTGAAATGACTTTATCCTGGTCTTTCTGCAGCTTGTCTTCGATCAGGCTTTCGATGTCGACCTGCGACAAACGGTCGAAATCGTATTTTTTACTGACGTTGATGAACATGCCGTTCCATTTGATAAACGGACCGAAACGGCCCACTCCTTTTTGCACGGGATGTCCTTCGTATTCACCAATCGGCGCATCGGCCTTGAGTTTCTCGTCAATGAAGGCTTGTGCCTGGGTGAGGTCGACGTCAATCGGATCGGTGCCCTTCGGCAACGAGATGAAGGTACTGCCGTGGCGCACGTACGGACCGTAACGCCCGTTGTTGACTTCCACTTCCTCTCCTTTATAAATCCCCAAGTTTTTCGGGAGCAGGAAAAGGTTCAGGGCATCTTCCAACGCAATGGTACCTATATTCTGGTCGGCGCGCAGGCTGGCGAATTGCTTGTTTTCATCGTCGATATCGCCAATCTGCACCATGGGGCCAAACTTGCCGAGGCGTACACTTACGGGTTTACCTGATGTCGGATCGGTACCGAGGATACGCTCGCCGGTTTCGCGATCGGCATTGGCCACCACTTCCTCTACGTTCGGATGGAAGTGGTTATAGAACTCCTGCATCATCTTCGACCAATTGCGATTGCCTTCCGCGATCTCGTCGAAGTCTTCTTCAACGCGCGCCGTGAAATGGTAATCTAGGATGGTGCCGAAATTCTTCACCAGGAAGTCGGTGACGATATTACCGATATCGGTGGGTACGAGTTTGCCTTTGTCGGATCCGGTTGTTTCTTTGAGTGCCTTCTCTGACACGCTGCCGTTGGCGAGCAGGAGTTGGGTGTACGGACGTTCTACGCCCTCCATATTTCCTTTCTCGACATAATTACGACCGATGATGGTCGAAATCGTAGGTGCATAGGTCGACGGACGGCCGATGCCGAGTTCCTCCAGTTTCTTGACAAGGGAGGCTTCGGTATAGCGTGAGGCCGGACGCGAATAGCGCTCGGTTGCCGTAATGGCTTGGTTCAGCAGCCTCTCGCCTACTCTCATTGCGGGCAGCATGCCTTCCTGTTCATCTTCTTCGTCGTCTTGCCCTTCGAGGTATACTTTTAAGAATCCGTCGAACTGCAGGACTTCTCCCGATGCGATGAAAAGTTCATTATGGCTGCTCGCTGTGATGTTGACTGTGGTGCGCTCCAACTCGGCATCGGCCATTTGCGAGGCGATGGTGCGCTTCCAAATCAGTTCGTAAAGACGCGACTGGTCGCGGTCGAGGTTGATCGAATGCCGCGACATATCGGTCGGTCGGATGGCCTCGTGGGCCTCCTGCGCGCCTTTCGATTTGGTGACAAAGGTGCGGGGTTTCGAATAGCGGTCGCCGAACGACGACTTGATTTCCTGTGCGGTGGCCGTCATCGCTTCCTGTGAGAGGTTGACGCTATCGGTACGCATATAGGTAATCAAACCCGCCTCATACAGCCGTTGCGCCACCTGCATGGTGATGCCTACGGGCATATAGAGTTTACGGGCGGCTTCCTGCTGCAATGTCGACGTGGTGAAGGGAGCGGCGGGCGACTTACGCCCGGGTTTGGTTTCGAGGTCGGCTACCTGATAGGTCGACCCGATATTGAGACGAAGGAAGTCTTCGGCTTCTTTTTTAGTGGTAAAATTCCGTGACAGTTTCGCCCGGACGTTCTTCCCGTCGGCATTCGTGAAGTCTGCCACAACCGAATAACTGGCTACCGGCTTGAACTGCTGTATCTCACGTTCGCGCTCGACGATCAAACGCACGGCCACCGACTGCACCCGTCCGGCTGACAGTCCGCTGCGGATTTTCCGCCACAAGACCGGGGAAACCTCGTAGCCTACCAAACGGTCGAGCACGCGGCGTGCCTGTTGGGCATCCACCAGGTTGTAGTTGATATCCCGGGGGTTCTCGATGGCTTTGGTGATGGCCGATTTGGTAATTTCGTGGAAGACGATGCGCTTGGTTTTCTTGCGATCGAGTTTAAGTTCTTCCGCCAGGTGCCACGAGATGGCCTCCCCTTCGCGGTCTTCATCACTCGCCAGCCATACGGTTTCCGCATTCTTGGCCAGCGTCCTCAGTTTCGAGACTAGCGCCTTCTTATCGGGCGACACCTCATATTTGGGTTTGAACCCGTTGGCGATATCTACCCCTATTTCCTTTGACGGAAGGTCGGCGATATGCCCGTAGCTCGATTCGACCTGGAAATCCTTCCCAAGAAACTTTTCAATCGTCTTTGCCTTTGCAGGCGACTCCACTATCACCAGGTTCTTTGCCATACACACTATTTAGGGTCACTGGGGGCAAAAGTAGATGCTTTTTTCCAAAAACAAACTTTTTTTGGCAGTGGCTATACGTCAATCTACACCTATATATATTTATATATATAATTAATTCTATCAGCGGGTCTGGTCGGTGGGTGGTTTGGATGGAGGAACTGAGGAACTGAGAAACTGAGGAATCGGATAATTACACATCACCCGCAACTGCGACTGTGACTGCGACTGCGACTGAGACTGCGACTGAAAACTACGACCGATCATGGCGTTCCGGCGCCACTGCCAACTGCCAACTGCGACTGCTAACTGAAAGGCGCCGTCGCGTGTTCCGCTATAGCTTTGCTCGTGCCTCGCAATCCCGATGGCTATCGGGAGCCGCTTCACCCGCTAACGCAGCGGTTCTTCTACCGACTTAACAGGCAGGAAAACGACCTGTCTCCCTGGCCGGAAACCATAGCACGGATTACACACGAGCGCAGCGACTGCCGAAGGAAATCCGCCATTGGGGCCTGCCTTATCGTTTCAACGAAAAATGGGCTTTCAATTGCTTCGACTGCCCACTTCGGTCGAGGTAGTCGCAGGTAAACCAATAGTCGTCGGCAGGCATCGAATGCCCGTTATAAGTTCCGTCCCACCCATTGTCATGCGCAGGTCGCGTGGCCGCGAGCAGCTTCCCGTATCGATCGAAAATATAAATCTGGCACCCTGTCTGATTACGTAGTCCGTTAATCGTCCAGACATCATGGATGCCGTCGCCATTAGGCGTGAAATAGCGCGGGTAATTCAAGGCATACACGAGGAGGTTGACCTGGCCACAGCCGTGTTTGTCGCGTACCGACACTTCGTATTCGCCTTCGTAGATGTTGGAGAAGATGTTGGAATCCTGCGCATTACCGCCTTCCAGTAAAAATTCGTAGTCTCCCGAGCCTCCCGTCACGGTAATTTCTATGAATTGGGAGTCATTGAAATCCCTTCCTACCGTAGCGCTTGCAATGGCAATGGATGACGTGTATACCTGCGTCAAGGCCGACCGCGTGCAGCCGCTAACCGGATCCGTAATGGTCAACTTGTAGGTGCCGGGTTCCGACACGACGAGATCCGAATCGTGCCCGGCCAGAAGCTGCCCGTCTTTATACCAGTCGATTATAAATTGGGACGAGTCGTACCTGCTCGCAAGCGTCACCGTAGAGATAACGGTGCCATCGCTGTTGTCAACACATAGGTAATAAGGGCCTCCCAACTCTATGGGCAGGGGTTCGAGCACAACGACGGTAACCGTTGTGGGAGTTGCGCATTGCCCGTTGTCGGGCGTAAACGTATAGGTGGTAGTTGCTTCGTTATTCGGTGCCGGCGACCACGTCCCTCTTATGCCTTCTAAAGAGCGTTCAGGAAGCGATAACGACTCACGGTAACAAACCGGACCGATGGGTGAAAAGGTGGGAACAATGCCGTTTACGACCGTGATGGTCATTGTCGTGGTCGTGGCGCATTGTCCGGCATTCGGTGTGAAGGTGTAAACCGTAGTGGAGGCGTTATTGGGTGCCGGAGACCAGCTTCCTGTAATACCGTTGTTAGACGTGGTGGGAAGTACCGCAAGCGAGTCGCCCTGGCAGATGGGAGGCACTTGCGTGAAAGTTGGCGTGACGTTCGGCGTTACCGTGATGGTCATCGTCGTCGTTGTCGCGCACTGTCCGGCGTTTGGTGTAAAGGTGTAGACGGTCGTTGTGGCGTTATTCGGTGCCGGCGACCAGCTTCCCGTGATGCCGTTGTTGGCCGTGGTAGGAAGTGCCGCAAGCGGGTCGCCCTGACAGATGGGGGCTACTTGTGTGAAGGTTGGCGTGACGTTCGGTGTCACGGTGATAGTCATCGTCGCCGTTGTCGCGCATTGTCCGGCAGTCGGTGTAAAGGTGTAGACGGTGGTGGTGGCGTTATTCGGCCCCGGCGACCAGCTTCCGGTTATGCCGTTGTTGGACGTAGTAGGAAATCCCGAAAGCGGGTCGCCCTGGCAGATGGGAGCTACTTGTGTGAAGGCCGGCACCACACTTCCAGGATTCACCGTGATCGTCATCGTCGCGGTCGTGGCACATTGTCCCGCATTCGGTGTAAAGGTGTAGACGGTGGTGGTGGCGTTGTTGGGCGCCGGAGACCAGCTTCCCGCAATGCCGTTGTTGGCCGTGGTAGGAAGTGCCGCAAGCGGGTCGCCTTGACAGATGGGGGCCACTTGTGTAAAGGTCGGTAGCACACTCCCTGGATTCACCGTAATGGTCATCGTCGTGGTGGTGGCGCATTGTCCCGCATTCGGAGTAAAGGTATAAACCGTGGTGGAGGCATTATTCGGCGCCGGAGACCAGCTTCCCGTAATGCCGTTATTGGAAGTGGTGGGAAGTGCCGCAAGCGGGTCGCCCTGACATATAGGAGCCACTTGTGTGAAAGTCGGTAGTACACTCCCTGGATTCACCGTAATGGTCATCGTCGTGGTCGTGGCGCATTGTCCGGCAGTCGGTGTAAAGGTGTAAACCGTGGTCGTGGCACTATTGGGCGCCGGAGACCAGCTTCCCGTAATGCCGTTGTTGGCCGTGGTAGGAAGTGCCGCAAGCGGGTCGCCCTGACAGATCGGAGCCACTTGGGTGAAAGTCGGCGTGACTGTCGGCGTTACCGTGATCGTCATTGTTGCGGTGGTAGCGCATTGTCCGGTTGTGGGCGTAAACGTGTAGGTCGTGGTCGACGCATTATTAGGCGCTGGAGACCAGCTTCCCGTAATGCCGTTACTGGACGTGGTAGGAAGCGCCGCCAGCGGATCGCCCTGACAGATCGGGGCTACTTGTGTGAAAGTCGGCACCACGCTCCCTGGATTCACCGTAATGGTCATTGTCGTGGTGGTGGCGCATTGTCCCGCATTCGGTGTAAAGGTGTAGACGGTCGTTGTGGCGTTATTGGGCGCCGGTGACCAGCTTCCCGTAATGCTGTTGTTAGACGTGGTAGGAAGCGCCGCCAGCGGGTCGCCCTGGCAGATGGGGGCCACTTGCGTGAAAGTCGGTAGCACACTTCCAGGATTGACCGTGATGGTCATCGTCGTGGTCGTGGCGCATTGTCCGGCATT
>JAIXYI010000088.1 GCA_027490305.1 Flavobacteriaceae bacterium | reverse complement strand
TACTTTTGTTTTTTATCTAAACCATTAGCTTTTGTAGGCACGGCTTAACTATTGGAGCGGGCACGGACTGCAAGTCCGCGCCATCTGGGCAAATTCATTATCGACCATTAGACTTTCTGTTTCGTCTAACGACTGCTCATATAACTCGCTGTCGTCTAATGGACTAAACCATATGGGCTGATCACTTTTTTCCTGTGAATTTGTAGATTGCGGTTTATTTTTTTTGTTTTTGGCTTTTTTGTCATCTTTTTTATTGTCACCTTCTTTCTTTTCTTTTTCTTTTTGGTCAAGCACGGACTGCAAATCCGCGCCATCGGGGCTCCATTATTTTGCTTTTAAACGCTTAAAAATAAACGAAACAGCCTCCCGGCTGTTTCTGTTTTTGTATCAAACCGTCGTAAGTATCATGTCAATAGTACAGCGTCCCACTGCGGGTTTCGAAGGCAAAAAAATCCAAATTTTCCCTCAGCTTCTTTTGAAGCGCTTGCGGCTGATATCCATAGTAGATAAATCCAGATTTATCAGACACAAAATCTCTACATATAACCCCATAATCATCTGATATGTAAATATTCTCCCCCATTGCATGAGATGGACTGCCCTCACAATAGAACTTTTTTATAAGACCAATACTGCCAATTTCCCTTTCCTTCAAGGGGATTAGCAACCGTCCATTCCACAATACTCTATTAGCGTCAATCTGAAGAGAATCATTAGCTTGGGCAATCCCACTGTAATAATACACAAACACCGATGTTCCATTTAATAAAAGTTGACTGCATTTTGCCTTGTATTCCGCATACTTCGCTTTCTCCTCAATGCGTTTCTGTGCGTTTAAGGTATATTTATACGCGGTGCATAATATCTCACGCGATTTTCCCAACGCAGTAAGGTTTCGGAAAGCGATGCTGTCGAATTTGACCCCTTTAGAATGGTGTTCAATAGAACTCTCCCTTTTGGGACTTGGTAATAATCCATCCTCTTTAGGATTTTTGCATGACATGCTAACTAGAAAAGAAAGTAATACAGATTTAGAAATGAGATGCATGAGTTATAATTTGTGTTAATAAATCGTATGGAACATATCCCTGACCTGCATAATCACTTAAAACTGCTCTATTGAATTGGTAATGGGCGCTATCAAAAGGGTTTACTCCACCCGCAAAATCAGCAAAATGAAAAGCAAAGATTTCATCCATCGTGATCGCGAAATCTTGTCCGTAGGTTCGAATATTTGCCGCTAGAAAACCAGTCGTAAAAGAAAAGCCATGACCGAATTCATGTAGAATGGTACCGCCAAGATTTTGTGGACTTGAAAATGCGCTTAAATATATGTATGTACGGTGTATTTTTGAAATTGAATTCGCCCTCTGTCAATTGATCCGTATTGGGGTCGCGTTGGCGATTATCGGTAAGTGCTTCCTGGAACAAACTATTGGGCCCATTACTTAAATTTACAACTTTCAAGGTGATTTTTCCTTTAAGTCGTCGCCATTTACTACGCAAGATAGGAACGTTTTCAATCATTTCGCTAACTGCGTTCAAATCTTGTGCATCCATATATTCGTCATCTTTGTCACGGTAATACTCTTTTATCTGTTTGGACAGAGTTGTCTTTTCATATTTGGATTTTTCAACTTTTCTGTTGTGAGAACGAAAAAGAGTCGCATAAAAGCCTGAATATTTGGAGGGTCTAGAGGCCTGTATCCATTGACTATTCGTCAATCCATCCGCACCAATTTGCTCATCATCTTCATCCCGATGCTTGCTTTTCTCGTCTGTATCGTTCGGGTCGGCCCATGACCTGCCGTCCGAATTGGTTTTTTTGATCTATCAACACATTTGGTACATTACCGTTTTGGGGGCATCAACACATTTGGTACATTACCGCTATAATTTGTGTTACCGAATCACGGCATTTGACATGTTACCAATGGCCCCGCCTTGAGTGCAATCATTTAGGCAGGGATATCTTTCGTACCCTGACCCCGTACTTCTCAGGCCCTTGTAAAGGCAGTAAAAATCAATCCCATTTACCTTGTATTTACGTAAAAAATTCGCGGCGCTCAATCTTTTGCCATGCGTTTCTTGGTAAGAGATTTTAAATTGCTTCAGGAAAGAAAGGAAATCAGATGACTTAAAGCCTGAAATACGATAGCTAACCCCGGTGTTGTCATTTATACAAATTACGTAAGGAGAAGATTGACAGATAGGCACGTCAAAATACCGAGATTTGACAACGTCATCAATACTGTGCGACACCTGTTTCAACTGGTAAAAGTGATATCTATTGGAATAGAAGTACGGCAAACTATTTGAAACGGGAAGTTCTTCAAACTCAATCTTTGTAACATCCATAAAGACGTTAAATAGGGAATCACTTTTTGTTACTTGAAGTGGTAAAGAAGATGACGTAACGTTTTCTTTGTCAAGAAAAAGATATGTTTTAAATATGAATTCCGGATCTGTTCCTTGTTGGGCAAAGGTACTGTGGGAAAATGAGACGGAAATCAATAATAGCGAAAAGAAACTCCAATTCATGGTGTCAATAGTTTAAGATATCTTTCTTGCCAATCCATTGCGGTTCGAGCCACGATGGCGCGGATTTGCAATCCGTGCCCGCTCTACTAATCCAAGTACTTACATAACTAACTCCAAAACCGTTACCTCAAACTCATTCGACAGCCCCGCGTAATTCCGGGCCGAACTAAAGTACTAAACCACGGGCACGGATTGCAAATCCGCGCCATCGGGTATAACGAAACAGCCCGGAGGCTGTTTCTGTTTTAGAGTTATCGATTTCAATGAACCGCGTATTTGCTGGTGTGGAGGGTTGGTTTTGGGTGTATCAACACATCTGGTACATTACCCATCTGATACATTACCTCAATAATTCGTATATCATTTACTTTACGTGGGATTCATACCTAAAAATAGTTTTACGTCTGAGTGAAGGCAAAACTTTAAACTTTTCGAGTACGGAATATCTTGAATAATTCTGTGAATATTCAATATGGTAAAGATAAATGGAAGTGTTTTTAGACTTTAAGGTTTTGCTGTCAATGATTTTTTCATTAGATTTCGACACTTTGTAGGTGAAAGGAATTGTATCAATACTATTCACGACCAATAAACCATTAGTTCCGTTTGTCATTTCGTATAAAAGTGAAAGACCATCTGTATCCAAATAGGTAACTTCACTGTTGTTTCTTTTATTTCCCGCGCACGCGACAAAAAATACTGTAAGCGCAATTAATGAATTTTTTACTGTTTTCATATCATTATGGTTTCAGTCCAGCATAAATCCACATCAAATAGTTTTGGACAGTTGGTAACGGTGCAATTCCGCCTCCCTGACCGACTTCTACAATATTACTAATTACTCCAGAGTTAATTTGATTAATATTAGTAATATTAGTGATACGAACACTTAATGGCAATTCATTCTTATCCATTAACGCTCGATTAACAATATCTGTTTGGAAATCTACAATATTAGTAGGAATTGTCGATGAATCGAGAGTTGGGAGATTTAAAGTGCCACTCCATGAATATTGTGCTCTATACGCACTTACTTCTGCAGTAATCGAATTATCTTGAGTTACAGCATTGACTTCGCCTCTCGAATGTTGTCCACCATGTCGTGTTTCGTGGATTTGGCTTCCCATATTACGCTCCGTGTACATTGTAACTACCTCATGGCCATTACCATTTGTGCCTGACCCTGCAGTTCCAGGTTTTGAGGCACTCGCATACTTATACTGTGTATCACCATCATTTCTCATATCTCGAACATCTTGCGCCGTTGAGCGAAGCTCTGAAGCTCTGTCTCGCAAATCGCCTGAATTACCTCCCCTCGCTTCAATTTTTGCTGCCTTTCGTTCTAACTTATCAGCACGTTTTTCCGCGCGTCTTTCAATACGAGCAGCTCTTTTCTCATCTCTTCCTTCGAAATAACGCCCGTCAATCTCTCTATTTCCCATAGGATTGTTTTGCACAAACGCGTATGGCGAAGTAGTTGTATACTTTTCTGATAGTGGGTCGACAACATTCCATCGTCCAATTGCGGGGTCATAATCACGCCATCCATAAGCGTAAACATTAAGCCCCAGCTCATCCTGCAACTCCTTCCCATTGTATTTATATTTATACGGACAGTCGGTACAAGGCAGCATTGATACTTTAGGCGTTGTGGGGCTCCCGGGTTCCTGAAACTTGTAATAGGTTTTGGCATCCATGTTATAGTTGGCGTGTCGCAAACCAAATGGATAATAGTTGTTTTCTTCCAGGATGGCCAAACGACCGTTTTCATCCAGGCCATACGAAACACGGTTGTTGCCCAAGTGGTCTTGGTAGTTAAAAACATAGTTACAGAAGACCGTGTTGTCTATGTTGTTGTACCGGACGTATCCTTCCGAAGTCGGAAAAATCTGTAAGATCGTATCCTGATACTGAAATCCGTCGAGGTAATCCGTAACGACTGAAGTGCTGTTCGCTGTCACTGTTTTGCGTAGCTTCGCCCCGTTGGCGTCATACAGATACCCTATTGATCGGTTACCGGTAAAGGTAATGTTCAGCGGAAGGCCTAAATGATTATAGGTGATGGCGGTTATGTCTTTGTTGTCGTCGCGAATAAGGTCACCGTGCTCGTCGAAATCAAACTCGTCGCTCGAAGTCGCGCCGTCGTTGAAGCCATTTGGGTCGAGTGTGGCGTCGGCTACCTGCTTAAGGCGGTTGCTTTTGGCCTTGTAACTGTAGGTAAGATCGTCTATCTGCAAATATTGGCTAGGGTCTTCGAACTCGCCATTGCGGGACAGTGTCAGGATGTTGCCGTTGCGGTCATAGGTCAGGTGCTCACCATAGGAATCGGGCTGTCCCAACTCACCCCACGGATTTTTGATATAGAAAGCGTCGGTAAGCCGGTCGAGTGCGTCATATTGATACTGGTAGGCTCTTACCTGATTATCACTTGCCGTTATCCAGGTCGTTTGACTTATGTTTCCGTTGTAAAACTTATCGCCGGTGCCCTCGTTATAGTCTAACCTGAACGCAAATAAGTCATCATTGAGGCTGGTAACGTCGTTAATATCGGTCAGCCAACCCCGGATGTTATACTTATAGTCTACTGTTTGCCACGCATCGGTCATGTCCTGAATATCCTCCCCACCTGAGATTTTCTGGATGAGCTTTCCCAACTCGTCATACCTAGAAAACGAAAGCAACGTTTCCGGTCCGTTATCGACCTGGTGGGTGTGTCGCAGCACCCTGCCTTGCGGGGAATAGGAAAAACGATCTGTGGTGCGTATAAGACCATTATGGGAAAGCCTTTTATGCCGCGTAATAGCATAATCTACAAGGCCTGAAAAATGGTATTTAACATCGTTGACGGTCGAACCGCCGAGGTAGTTGGTTTTGTATGTGCGGATGGGTCGTGCTTTGTAATCGTAGAGTAAATACGTAAGGTTCCGGCGGGTCAGGCTAGTCGTTTCAGGCACACGTGTCCATTGACCGGTTGGCAACCCAATGGGTAATTTAGACGCCGAATAGAAAACCGCCTGCGACTCAATTGAAGTAAACGTCGTGGGTGCTCCGCTAAAATTATAGTCGTCATAGTAAAGCAGTTCAGCGATGTGGTAATCTGAGGTTGGAGCGGCAGCGTTTGTGTAACGGAACGATACCCCGGCAACGGTGTTATCAGAACCCGAAGACAATTTCGCTTCGCTGATCTGTATGGCAGCGTTACAGGCCTCCTGAAAAGCGACACGCGTAAGGTTGTTGAACGTTGCTTCGCTTTTCCAAGCCTTTAGTACCGGTCTGTTAAAGACGTCGTATTTCGTTATGAGCCAGCCGTCAGTCGAACTATCCGTGAACGGAGCATTTGCAGGTCCTGTGGCCCTTACCCGATCCTGTTGGTCATATACGATATACTCCCAACTCTTATCAGGAATCCGTTTGTTGACCAACCGGCCCCGGTAATCATAACGGTATTGGTAACAGAGTCCATTTAAGTACGAATTGTCGACGGATATGGTGTATTGGGTTGTTTGGCTAAATAGTAACGGGTCGAGTGGCTGAGAGGCCCCAAAGTAAACCGAGTTATTGAACACAAACGGGGCGTCTTCGGGTGTCAGGTCTTCAAAACGCAGCGTATCGCCTTCTATTACTGCTTTGTATTTTGGTGCGTTTGTACTGTAGTAAAAGGTAATGGGTATCTCGGTATAGGGTACAGGCTGGAGGGGATCGAATTCGAATTCCGCCCCTAAATTGAAAATGACGTTAGGCGCAAATCCAGCACTCATAGACAAGCTTATGGCGCTATTTTGTATCGTTAAGGTCAGGGTTCCCCCACTTCCTACCAGCCCCCCGTTCGGCGTACGCAAAACATCCGCAATATCAAAACTCTTGCTATAGAAGTAGGGTATGGTCGAAGATTGTTCGGACACCATCTCAGCAGAGGCCTTGGGCGGAATGACATAGGCAAGTTTATTGAATTGATCGTACACATAATACGTGTCGTATCGGCGTTCGCCGTCGTGCCGTCGGACGAGTATTTTATTGCCTAGATCGTCGGTGAACTCTTCCGTAGTATGCGCGTTACCTATTGTCCAGTTTGGATCTTTGGTCGTTACTTTTCGCAGATAGCTGGCGGGGTACTTTTTCTCACATACCAGTGTATTGACGAAAACGTCTTCTGTGGCGCTGTACGACGACGCGACTGCGAATTGGTAGACGCCATCGCTAACGGTATTGAAAGCGTAGTCCATTTTGGTGGTATGGTCGCTGTCGTCATCAGGGTTTACCTGCCATGCCGCCCCCGGAGCACCTTTTTCGAGTAGCCTCCCAATAGGGTCGTTCGCGAAACGGCTCTCGGCGAACGGGAACTGGTCGATGTATTGTGAGTAGTTTAGGGTGTTTGATAGTGCATTCGAGTCGAATTCCATCGTGTTGCTTTGGGACGGAAAGGGTAGGTACTCCTTTGTCACCCTTCCCAGAAGATCGTACTCGATGTGCCGGATGATGTCTGTTCCGTCTGCTGAGGCAGCGTGTGACAACTCCTGAATGGGTCTTCCTATCCCGTCAAAATATACCACCCGCACGTCCGCTGAATCTGCAGTCGGTGCCGTCAGGGAAGTCGTCGTCGCCACTTTATATGTTGTTGACTTGACGTAATTCATGGTTTGTGTTTGGGCCGACAGTGCCATTGGGAGCCCTATTACGATAAAAAACAGCTTTCTCATCCTCATGGTTTTAAGCGGTATTCAAATTCATTCAACAGATTGCCGTTTGCATCTTTGACAGACAAAAGGCGGTTCAGGGTGTCATAGGTGAATTCGGAAAAATCACCCTTTGGGTCTGTTATTCGTGCTACACCTTTTCCCGGTTGGTATTCATAGGTCGTAATACGGGCCATGGGGTATTGTGACATCACGCTATTACGGAATGCGGCTAACGCATTTCGGAATGCTGTAGGGTTATTAGTTGCCGAAGTGGTCTTTAACGTGGCTATGTAAGGGAGTATCTGGCTGTACGTCACATTTTCAATCTTGGCAACCGGAAGCGTTCCGTTGTATCCCCAGACAATCGCGGTATGCATCCCTCCCGATAAGTGGAATTCTCCAATATTGAGGTCTTCGTCGTAATGGTCAATAAGCAAGTCGGACGTAACGTATGGATTCCCCTTGTGTTGTAACTCTTGCTTGATAAGCAAAACGGCTCCGTTGGTCTCTGTGTAATATGATTTCAGTTTATTTTGGATGAGGCCGTTTATAAGAGACGATTCGGTTTCGCGAAGGGCCAAAATATTCTTTGCTTCGTGTGAACTATAGCTTGTATAACTCATTGTGTAATTGGTGGTAGACATGATGTTTCCCGGAAGCGACTTATTGATGATCGAAGAGATGTTGTTTTTGTCGTCATATGAATAGGTTTCATACCTAATCCGCGAACTTTTCAAATATTCGGTTGTCTTTTTTTGTTGCATCAGAAGACTGCGCCCGCGAATAGGGTAAAACATCAGTAATACCTTCGGAAAATTGTTGACGTAGCCAGGGCAAGGTGGCCAGCCTGAATCCGGGAGAAATCCCGTTGCCTGTATGCCGTTATTCTGTTTTGTCAGACCGTAACGGGTACCGTAAGATGAGATCGTAGAGTATTTATATTCGGTAAGCATAAGAGGTTGACCATTGGCATCATACGTTTTTTCCGAAAGTAAGGTTCCATTGGGATACTTTGAATAATCTTCCGAATAGGCGGCACGGGGATATGATACGCCATAAGGGTTGATGCACTTAAGTGGCGTATTGGCGAAGGTTTTCACGATATAACCGTACTCGTCGTTGCCCGTTTCCGTGATTTTTACACTGTCGTAGCCAATCTCTCCTCCCTCTGTGCCTGGTGTCTGGTTAACGAAATTGCTTAGATTAGCCAGCAACATCGGTGTTGCCTGCACGACGTAGTCACACTTCCAGTGTCGGTCAACGGACTGCTTTACCATCACCCTTTTCGACAGGCATTTTCCGCCGTAGTAGGTATAAAATCGGGAGTTCAGAAGAGTTCCATCCGATTCAAAATCTTCCGTCTTCTCAATCCTTAAACCAGCGCCAGTATTTATTACCGGAGTCTGCCCCCCCATGCTCTGCAGCAGATTGTCAAAAACGTGCAAACCATAGGTAAAGACCGTATAGCCTTTTGTTGGATACGTTATTTTCTCCAAAGTGCCTGCTTTGGCAAACTGTAAATTGCTATTGAAGTCGTTTGCTATGTTCTCGGTGTATTGAGGGTACCCCAGTTCGGTTAAGTCGGGTAATAAACTTGCGTTGTAATGCCCATTGTAGAAGCCCCAATAATCGATATTATAAGAGTTCTTAGCTGGAAGTTGGGTGGCATTATAGGTAAACAAATACGGATTATCTCCTTCTTTTGTAACTGAGTCTAACTTCAGGCGGGATCCGGACGAAAAATAACTGTACGCCAAGTCATACTTCAGTATTTTTTGATCGTACAAATTTTGCACTTCAAAATTCTTTAAACACTTACTTCCGTAATCCGTTCGGGAACCGTACGTAAGTTTTATCGTTTCGTCGGGCGCGGTTATGCTTTCCAAGAAGCGCTGGCTCACGCCCTCCTCACCAAAGGGTAATTCTTCATAATGCTGGTCTATGACCTGCTCCATGTCGGAGTGGTAATAAACGGGCGCATCAGTCCCGAAGCTTGTATACTCTCCGTCACCCAATACCCATTGTTCAGTCGGACCCACACGCCGCGAATACACCATCGATTTTTGGGATGATCTAGATGCCGGAACGGGTGCCGAATAAGTAAAGTTGATCTCTTTTCCTTTTTGGGTAGTAACTTTAGTTAGCTTGTAACTGATTGATGTTGTGGCACCTTTTGGAAACCAGCGGTCATAAGGATCACGATATGTGTAGTCGGCAAACTCTATTGTAGAAAATTCATATATATTACCCATTGGATCGGTAACTTTTATACCCCTAATGGTAGCCGTTGAACCTGAAACGTACCCGGGCGTGAGTACTTCCACCTTATATTCCGTATGACCATTTATCACTTTGAGTGGCAAAATCTGTAGATCTGAGTTGTACTGATCTACCGTTGTTTCATCCCGACAGAATTTTATCGTCACCCCGTTTAATGATAGCGTGAAAATATCCGGCTGAGTATCAATCATACTGTTACCAATAACATATTGGTATTTATGATTGGTGTTATAATAACCCGTGTTATCTACAAGGATATCAAAGATGACGTTTGTAAAATAGGGATCATTCTGTGTAGTACCGACACCCTGGAAGGGGGTTACGTCGGCATTGTACATTCCTGGAGTTATAAGCGGGTATATGGCATTAGTCGGAACGGCTGGATTTCCCTGATAAGGTGGCAGCTTTTGGAATAACGTGTAGATATCGTAGTCGTCGTAACCGTTGATTTGCTGAATGACCGTTGGGATGTTGAAACTCCAGCCAAGTCCTACCATACTAGCCTCTTCTGAAACTCTAATGCCTCCTGAGTAATACGTAAGCTCGAACGGAATGGATACACCATCGCAGGAAAGAGTATGAAAGGGGATAGAAATGTTAGCAAGGCCATTATATTCACTTACTCCGATATCACCATATTTGGTAAATTCCCAAGCCGAGGGTGCGGTTGGAAAATGGACCGGGGGTGCGCTATTGAGCGTCTGAGAATTTACTTTAATAGTGCAGGCTACTACTAAAACTATCAGCAAATTGGTTATTTTTTTCGTTTTCATGTACTTATTTTTCTTCTAGTTCGCCTTTTTCATCACTTTCAAACTCCCCTCCCCTTTATCCGTCACAACCGAAATGATATAAATCCCTTCAGGGTAAGCGGCGAGGTTCACAGGCACGGTGCGTTCGTTAATGGGGAAGGTCTGTAGCTGGTGCCCGCCCAGGTCATAGACCGAGAGGCTGCCTTTGGTAAAATCGAAGCCGACGATCACATTGGTGTATTCCACCACGGGGTTGGGGAAGGCTTCAATGGTTTTCTTGTCTTTTACTTTCTTGTCTTTGTCTTTGAGTTTCACGACCCAGAAATCGCGGTTGCCGTAGCTGGCTTTTTTGTCTCTACTTTGCTTTAGTCCTTTTTTGGGGCCCGTTTCTTCGTTGGAACTGCCATCCCCAGGTATAACCGAGGGACCGCCTGAAGGGGCGAGTTGTCCGCCTAGTTTGAGTCCGCCGAGGTCTTTTTCTTTGTTGAGTCCGAGGCCGTCGGTTTGGTCTTTGATGAAGTCATTGGCCTGGGTACGGGCGTCGTTCACCGTGCTGTCCATTTCGTTTTGCAGGCGATCTGCTCCGGCCAGGTTGCCGTCGTTGCCAACTGAAACGCCTCCTTTACCTGATTTTCCCTTTCGCGACAACTGCGACTGTGACTGCGACTGCGACTGAATCTGCCTACCGCCACTGCCTACTGCCCACTTCTCAGGGTCACTCGTTCCCGCCAACACATACCCACCATCGCGTGTTTCAATGGCTTTTTTCAGAATGTCTTCTCCATCACTGCCCACGCTTTTGCGCCACAGTTCGTCGCCCTTCGTATCGATCTTTATCGCAACATAATCACCGGTGTCGTCCTGCGACAGTGACTGCGACTCTGCCTTCGCGTACGCCCCCAGCAACACCGTCGCATCGTCGTTCTCTACGATACTTGCAAGGAAATCGGCATTTCCGATGTCATACGTCTGCTGCCAGAGGATGTTGCCGATGGTGTCGAGTTTCAACAGCCATATGTCGCTGCCTTTGCGGTTGGTCTGGCTTTTGTTGCCGGACGGGCCTGAGGCGGAACTGCCGCCAACGAGGTAGTTGCCGTCTTGGAGTTGGAGAGCCGAGAAAAGCTGTTCGTCTTTGTCGCCGCCGAGGGTGTTTTGCCATTCGATGTTGCCGTCTTGGTCGAGCTTGAGGATCCAGTAGTCGCCACCGGCGCCCCAGGGGTCTTGGTTCTTGTCGGGTTTGCTTCGGCTGGCGCCTCGCAAGGACGCTTCGCTATCTGCGGGGCTGTTGGAATAACCGGCGAGGAGGTAGCCGCCGTCGGAGGTTACTTCGAGGGCGCGGAGCAGGTCGGCGTATTTGCCGCCGAAGGTGCGCTGCCATTGGATGTGTCCGTCTTTGTCGAGCTTGACAATCCAGTAGTCCATGTTGCCGCGGCTTTTTTCGGTTTTGTCGCCATTGGCATCGGAAGCCGAGGAGCCGCCGGCGATGTAGCCGCCGTCGCGGGTGGGGAGTACGGCCAGTAAATCGTCTTGGCCAATGCCACCCAGCGTCACCTGCCACTCCTCTACCCCTTTGGCATTGAGCTTGATGATCCAATAGTCGTTCCCGCCGCGACAGGCGTCTTTTTTGTCGCCATCGGGTTTCTCCAACTGCTTACTGCCACTGCCTACTGCCAACTCGGACGACTGTCCACTATCCGACGTTCCTCCCAAAACAAATCCACCATCGCGTGTGTTGCGGATGCTCATCAGGAAATCAGAGCCACTGCCACCAAAGGACTTCTGCCAGTCTTCGGCGCCGTGTTCGTCCATTTTCCATATCCAGAAGTCGAGGTCGCCTTTGGCATCGGCCTGTTTGTTGCCGCTTTTCTGAGAGAGAGTGCTGCCTGCAATAATGAATCCGTAGTCGGCGGTGGGTTGCAGGTCGAAGAGATAATCGGCCTGTCGGCCGCCGAGGGAGTGTTCCCATTCGATGTCTTGGGCGGCAAGCGTGAAGGGAAGGAGGAGGAGGAGAAGTTTATAGTTCATGGTTCTTGGTTGTTGGTTGTTGGACATTAGAGCCGGGGAGGGACGTAGCGCTACGGGCGGACGAGGAAGTTTGTGTAACTGTATTCTCTTTTTGCAAGTAGTGAACCGTACCAATAAGAACGTAGGCGACAAGACGAAATGGTCTTGCGCGGGTGGGTATTACGAATTGTCAATAGTATCCCCATTGCGACGTACGCAAGGGTTGGTCTTCGTCTTTTCCTTCCGAGTAAAGACGCGAACCGGGCATCGTCCTGGGGTTGACTGAGGGAGGATGCACTCCCGCCCGAAGGCTTGCGACGTATCCCCCTAAACTAGGGTCTGGGAGACTCGTGCCGTGTATCAACGCGAAGGTAGGGAAATATATTGTAGGAAAGTTAGGAAAAAGTTAACAATTGTAGAAAGGGTTTGAGTTTTGAGTTTTGAGTGGGATGGGTTCACGCGAGAAAAAACGACTCATTTTGGGATGGGGATTGTCTTGGAGGCGAGGAAGAAAGAGAAAAGAAACAAGAGGCAAGGTATTGGACTTGGATTCCGAACGATGAGCCATCAAGCCCAGACGTAGCGATCTACCTATTTATTCCTACGGAGCCGGATTTGTCTCAACAGCGGAATGCCTGAGTCCTGAGCGCCCGACGACGGGTTCCTCTACCCTCTCCTCGCTCCTTGCTACTTGCTACTTGCTCCTCCTCTTTTGTTAAACAAAACCTGACATCTTGTCACTTTTCACACTTTTGCCCTATCTTTGCAGGCCTTAGGGCGTAAAAAAGCAAATGGAGAAGATCATCGAAGAGCACAAACAGGGCGAAAGCCTGGTGCGACTGCCGACATCCGGCAATACAAAAAAACTGTTTATCGAGAGTTACGGCTGCCAAATGAACTTTTCTGACAGCGAGATCGTAGCGTCGATTTTGGCAGAGAACGGCTACGATACCACCCAGCAGTTGGAGGAGGCCGATTTGGTTTTGGTCAACACCTGCTCAATCCGCGACAAGGCCGAGCAAACGGTGCGCAAGCGGCTGGAGACCTATAATGCCATCAAGAAAATCAACCCGTCGATGAAGGTGGGGGTGCTGGGCTGCATGGCCGAACGCCTGAAGAGTAAATTCCTTGAGGAAGAGAAAATCGTGGATATGGTGGTCGGGCCGGATGCCTATAAAGACCTTCCAAACCTATTAAAAGAGGTAGAAGAAGGGCGCGACGCCATCAATGTCATCCTGTCGAAAGACGAAACCTACGGCGATGTCTCACCGGTGCGCCTGAACAGCAATGGTGTGAACGCCTTTGTATCGATCACCCGCGGCTGCGACAATATGTGTACGTTCTGCGTAGTGCCATTCACCCGCGGACGGGAGCGCAGCCGGGAACCGCAAAGCATACTCGAAGAAATCGGTGACCTGTGGGCACGGGGCTTCCGCGAAGTGACGCTGCTCGGGCAGAATGTCGACAGTTATTTATGGTATGGCGGCGGCCTGAAAAAAGACTACGACAAAGCGACCGAAATGCAGAAAGCGACCTCGGTTGATTTTGCGCAATTGCTCGACCGCTGTGCAACGGCTTTCCCGAAGATGCGTTTCCGGTTTTCGACCTCGAACCCGCAGGACATGCACGAGGAAGTGCTGCACGTGATCGCGAAGCACCCGAATGTATGCAACTACATCCATTTGCCGGTGCAGAGCGGAAGTACACGTATCTTAAAAGAAATGAACCGGCAGCACACGCGTGAGGAATATATGGCACTGATCGACCGAATCCGGGCCATCCTACCCGATTGCGCGATCTCACAGGATATGATTACCGGGTTTCCGACCGAAACGGAAGACGACCACCGCGATACGTTGGATTTGATGGAGTATGTAAAATACGACTACGGTTATATGTTCGCCTACTCGGAACGCCCGGGAACGCTGGCGGCCCGCAAGATGACAGACGATGTGCCGGAGGAAGTCAAACTGCGCCGCCTGCGAGAGATTGTAGCGCTACAACAACGCCACTCGTTCGAACGCACCAAAGCCTTCGTAGGGAACGTCGTTGAAGTGCTGATCGAAAAAGAATCGAAGAAGTCGGACCAACACTGGAGCGGGCGCAATTCGCAGAATACTGTTGTAGTGTTTCCGAAGGAACAGTATAAACCCGGCGACTTTGTGCTGGTGCGCGTTGATTCGTGCACAAGTGCGACCCTTATCGGGGAAGCCATCGGGTATTCAAATATGAATTGAGAAGACACGCGACCGAGACTGTGACTGCGACTGAGACCGTGACTGAGACTGCGACTGAGACTAAATAGCCCGGATGGAAGCGGCAGCCTTTTGACGGGAAAACCGCTTTTTGCCGCTGGCGACGGCGACCGCAGGAAGCCGGGAGGCGGCGATGCAAAAAGGGTTTTGCCGGAGAAAGCTAAAGCGGACAGCCGGATTGGCTTCAAAAAAACAATAGGCGGATGGACCAAAAAAGCGTTCGCTGCCCACAACTTTAAACCAACATGGAATCTGTACAAGCCATAAAACAACGTTTCGAAATCATCGGGAATGATCCGAAGCTCAACCGTGCCATCGAGAAAGCGATTCAGGTGGCCCCGACCGATATTTCGGTGCTGGTCGTGGGGGAAAGCGGTGTGGGAAAGGAAGCGATCCCGAAGATCATCCACTCGCTGTCGCACCGCAAGCATGGCAAATATATTGCCGTGAACTGTGGCGCGATACCGGAAGGCACGATCGACAGCGAACTGTTCGGACACGAAAAAGGTGCCTTTACGGGCGCGACCGGCACGCGCGAAGGCTATTTTGAAGTCGCCAACGGCGGCACGATCTTCCTGGACGAGGTGGGCGAACTGCCACTGACGACCCAGGTGCGGCTGTTGCGGGTGCTGGAAAACGGCGAGTTCATCAAGGTGGGTTCTTCGCAGGTGCAAAAAACCAATGTGCGTATTGTGGCGGCGACGAACGTCAACATGCGCGAGGCCATCGAAAAGGGCCGGTTTCGGGAAGACCTTTACTACCGTCTGAGTACGGTGGAGATTACGCTGCCGCCGCTGCGCGAACGCAAAGAAGACATTCATTTGCTGTTCCGGAAGTTCGCTTCCGACTTTGGACACAAATATAAAATGCCGCCGATTCGATTGGACGATGCCGCCGTGCAGGCGCTGCAACGCTACCGCTGGGGTGGCAACATACGGCAATTGCGGAACATCGCCGAACAGTTGTCGGTGCTAGAAACCAATCGCGACATCACCGGGGCGACGCTGTTATCGTATTTACCGGCTGAGAGTGCGCTGCCTTCGGTCATTCCGGGGAGCAAGAGCGACAGCGATTTCAGCACGGAACGCGAGATCTTATATAAGGTGTTGTTCGACATGAAGAACGACCTGAACGACCTCAAGAAACTCACGCTTGAGCTGATGAAAAACGGCGGGGCGAAGGTGCAGGAAGCCAACCAGGGCCTCATCCAGAAGATTTATGGCAAACCCGAGCACGCCGAGGTGCGGGCCTTTGAGGAACACCCCCATCCGGTGGTGATGCCCGCCACTACCGCTACGGCGCATAGCGATTATGCCGACGAGGATGCCGACGACCACTACCTCTTTGCGGAAGCTATTGAGGAAGAAGAACCACTGCGCCTGGAGCAGAAAGAGATCGAGATGATCAAAAAAGCGCTCGAACGCCACCGTGGCCGCCGGAAGGCCGCTGCGGATGAACTGGGCATTTCGGAACGCACACTTTACCGCAAAATCAAGCAATTCGATCTCGGATAAATCCGTACTTTGGCAACACAAATGAAAGCACTTAAATTACTTTTCCTTTTTGTAAGCGCCGGCCTGTTGAGTGGCTGCGGCGTGTATAATTTTACGGGGGCAGGAAAGCTGGACGGGTCGTTCCAGGTGAACTATTTCCAGAACAACTCGGAGTTGGTGCAGCCGGGCATTGAGCGGACCTTCACCAACAAACTGCAGGACCTCATCCAGAACCAGACGAACCTGACGCTGACGAATTCGAACGGCGACCGGGTGTATGAGGGGGAAATCGTCGACTATCGCATTACGCCGATGTCGGCCACGGCAGACCAGCGTGCGGCTGAAAACCGACTGACGATTGCCGTGAACGTGCGGTATACCAATAAGAAGAATGAAGAGGAATCGCAGGAGAAACGCTATAGTTTTTACCGCGACTTCCCCGGCTCGCAGCAGCCGAATAATGCCGAACTGGCCTCGTATATCGACGAGATCTTCGACCGGATCACCCAGGATATTTTCAACGACACCCTCGCCAAGTGGTAGGATGAACACAGCGGAATACACCTTTTTACTCTCACGCCCCACGGCCCTTCGCGACCGGCAGCTTGCCGAGTTGGAGGATATGGTGCGCGAGTTCCCGTACTTTCAAAGTGCACGGGCGTTGCAGTTGAAAGGCTTGTATGCACAAGACAGCTACCGCTATAACCAGGCGTTGAAAACGACGGCGGCGTATACGCACGACCGGGGCGTGTTGTTCGACTTCATCACCTCGGGCAATTTTGAGAGCCTACAGGATGCCTTTGACCAGGAAAAAGCGGCGCGGATTGCGGAAATCGTGGTGAATGAAAGCGAGGAAGTGAAGCTGAAGCGGGCAGACAGCGAGCTCGACCCGTTAGAACAATCCATTCGGACGAGCATTGCGGTGACGCGAAAAGAACTGCCGACGGTCGACGCGGAGGAAAAACTGGGGATTGGAAAGCCACTTGATTTCTCGAAACAGGAGAAACATTCGTTTATGGAATGGCTGCAACTGACGTCGATCAAGCCGATTGAGCGGCGTGCAGAGCCCGAAGCGACTCCGATACCCGAGGAGCGCAAGCGGAAACTCGACCTGATCGACCGGTTCATCGAAAGCAATCCGAAGATTGTGCCGAAGCGCGACGAATCGGCAACAGCACCTGCTTCGCCGGCGTCGGAAACCGATACCCAATCGCTGATGACCGAGACGCTGGCCCGTGTGTATCTCGAGCAAAAGAAGTATGAAAAGGCCATCCAGGCGTACGAAATTTTAATTTTGAAATATCCGGAAAAAAGTAGTTTATTTGCAGACCGAATTTCAGACATCCGGTCTTTACAACAGAATTCCAATTAAATACGATATAAGATGCTTACTGTTTGCTTAGTGTTGATCGTCTTCGTTTGTTTCCTCCTGATCCTGGTGGTGATGGTACAAAATCCGAAAGGCGGCGGACTTTCCTCTTCATTCGGCGGTTCCCAGCAATTGGGTGGCGTTCAGAAAACAACCGATTTCCTTGATAAAAGTACCTGGACATTGGGTGCTATTTTGGTGGCCCTGATTTTGGTGTCGGGTATGTTCTTCGAATCGAGCGCTCCTGTAGCGACGGAAGAAGACCAAACTGAGGCGCCGGCTCCGGAGAGCAACGGTAACGACACAGCTCCGGCTGCCAAACCGGAAGCACCTGCGGGCAAGACCGAAACGCCTGCCCCGGCGCAAAAATAGATCTCCTACGACATCACAAAATGCCAACATGACACCATGTTGGCATTTTTTTTACCATTTTGTCAGGACAAACGCGCTTGGCACGATTGTGGTCAGGCGCGGGGGCAGTAGTATAATAACCCTTATTTAATCATAAAACCATTGCTTATGAGCGTAAACATCAAACCACTTGCTGATCGCGTACTGATCGAGCCTTCCGCAGCGGAAACGCAGACGGCATCGGGCATTATTATCCCTGACACGGCAAAAGAAAAACCGCAGAAAGGTACGGTAGTGGCCGTCGGAAACGGCACCAAAGACCACGAAATGACCGTAAAGGTCGGTGACACCGTGCTATACGGAAAGTATGCCGGCACCGAGCTCAAACTCGACAACAAGGATTACCTCATCATGAAGGAAAGTGACATCCTGGCAATCGTCTAATCTCCCAAAAAAACAACGTATAACATCATGGCAAAAGAAATAAAATTCGACATCGAAGCCCGCGACGGACTCAAGCGCGGTGTAGACGCATTGGCTAATGCAGTGAAAGTGACACTCGGCCCAAAAGGACGCAATGTCATCATCGGCAAATCGTTTGGCGGACCTAACGTGACCAAAGACGGCGTGACCGTGGCAAAAGAAATCGAATTGAAAGATACCCTCGAGAACATGGGTGCCCAAATGGTAAAAGAAGTGGCATCCAAAACCAATGACCTGGCCGGTGACGGCACCACCACCGCTACGGTATTGGCACAGGCGATCGTGAAAGAGGGACTCAAAAACGTTGCGGCCGGCGCCAATCCGATGGATCTGAAGCGCGGCATCGACAAAGCCGTGGAAGCCATCGTGATCGATCTTGGCAAACAGGCGAAAGAAGTAGGAAGCTCTTCTGAGAAAATCAAACAGGTAGCCTCCATATCTGCCAACAACGACGACATCATCGGTGACCTTATCGCCTCTGCCTTTGAAAAAGTGGGCAAAGAAGGTGTGATCACCGTAGAAGAAGCCAAAGGAACCGACACGTATGTGGATGTCGTAGAAGGTATGCAATTCGACCGTGGCTACCTGTCGGCTTACTTCGTGACCAATCCGGAGAAAATGGAAGTCGAACTCGAACGTCCGTACATCCTGTTATATGACAAGAAAGTATCGTCGTTGAAAGAACTGCTTCCGGTGCTTGAACCCGTAGCCCAATCCGGAAAACCCCTGCTGATTATCGCAGAAGATGTAGACGGGGAAGCCCTTTCTACCCTCGTGGTGAACAAGCTTCGTGGCGCACTGAAAATCGCGGCTGTGAAAGCGCCTGGTTTCGGTGACCGTCGCAAAGCCATGCTGGAAGATATTGCCATCCTGACCGGTGGCACAGTGGTATCGGAAGAAAGTGGCTACACACTTGAAAACGCAACACTCGACATGCTGGGTACGGCTGAGAAAGTGAGTATCGACAAAGACAATACGACCATCGTGAACGGTGCAGGCAAAGCCGACCTCATCCAGAACCGTGTGAACCAGATCAAGGCGCAGATGGAAGTAACCACGTCTGACTACGACCGTGAGAAACTCCAGGAGCGTCTGGCGAAACTGGCAGGAGGCGTAGCCGTTCTTTACGTAGGCGCCGCGTCGGAAGTCGAAATGAAAGAGAAAAAAGACCGCGTTGACGACGCCCTTCATGCTACACGCGCTGCGGTGGAAGAAGGCATCGTAGCCGGTGGTGGCGTAGCGTTGCTGCGTGCGAAATCGGTATTGAAAGAGCTTGCTTCCTCGAATGCAGACGAAGCGACCGGCATTCAGATCGTGTCGCGTGCGGTGGAAGCGCCTTTGCGTACCATCGTAGAAAACGCAGGTCTTGAAGGATCTGTGGTGGTAGACAAGGTATTGAACGGCAAAGACGATTTCGGCTACAACGCGAAGAGCGATGAGTATGTCGACATGCTGAAAGCCGGCATCATCGATCCGAAAAAGGTAACGCGTGTGGCGTTGGAAAATGCGGCTTCCGTAGCCGGTATGATCCTTACGACCGAGTGCGCTTTGGTGGATATCAAAGAAGAAAACGCAGGCGGCGGAATGCCGATGGGCGGCGGAATGCCGGGTATGATGTAACCAAATACACCCAGGAATGAACGGAAGGAGGACAAATTTGTCCTCCTTTCTTTTTTGTATCAGAAAAAAATATAGCTTTACGGCAACCGAATACAATCCGTATGAATTTTCCGATGCGCAGGGTGCTGTGGCTGCCCTTCCTCCTATTGTCGCTATGGGTATCGGCCCAGAATACGACGTCCCAAAAAGAGACCATAAGCAAGACGATTGCGTCTTATTTCGCTCTTGACCGGGAGACGATCCACCTTCATTTTGACAAGACCGTATTCTTTACCAATGAAGAGATTTTCTTCAAAGGATATGTATACAACCGCAAGAACAAAGAACCGTATTACGCGACCACGAACATCCATGCGCGCCTGCTGGATGAAGGCGGGCAGGTGGTGGCTGAAAAGCTGTTTTTCGCCTCGAACGGCAGTTTTCTTGGGAACTTTACCCTGGAGCCTACCTGGGCGAGTGGCCACTACTATATCCAGGTTTTTACCAATTGGATGAATAATTTCCGGGAAGACGAAACCTCTGTATTCCCCATAGAATTAATCAACACACAAACGGGCCGGGCTCCCCAGCGGGATCACTTTGCCGACGTGCACGTTGAGGTGTTTGCGGAAGGCGGCACGTGGGTCGCCGGCGTGCAAAATACGATCGGCATCCGCGTGACGGGTTGCGATGGCACGCCGTTTAGCAGCGGGCAGGTAGAAGTGGTTGATGCCAAAGGGCAGGCCGTCGCGCAATCATCGGTCAACCGCTTCGGACTGGCCAAGGTAGCGCTCGTTCCGGAGAATGGGATGAAAGTGCGTTTTTCGTCGGGTGACACATCGGGTGAGGCCCTTTTTCCGGTGGCGGAAGCGAGCGGCATCGCGGTTGAAATCAACAATTTCACCCTGCCGGGAAAAGTCATTGTGAAGGTGCGTCCGCACGCGTCGCTCCTTCCTTCCCTCCGATCCAAACCGCTTTTTCTGGTGCTGCAACAAGATGATACATCGACCATTGTGGATGTTCCCTTCCCTGATTCCAAAACGGAAGCCCAATTGGTCTTGCAGGACAGCCTGTTGTCGGAAGGTGTCTGCGTGGCCCGCTTCATCGATTCGGAGATGAAACAGTGGGCCGAGCGCCTCTTGTTCCGGTATCCGGCGGCACGTTCGGCGACTACTGTAGAAAAACAGGCAACAAAGGATGGTGTTATGAATTTCGAAGGACACAACTTTACGGACGCGAACCTCAGCGTTTCAGCCGTTCCTTTCGACACCAAAGCCTACGACGAAAACCACGATCTGTATAGCACGTTTTACTTTCAGCCGTATGTACGTATCGCGGTTCCGAACGGCCGTTATTACCTATCAAAATATTCGAAAGGACGACACTACGAGCTCGATCTGGCTTTGCTTGCCCAACCCGGATCACGACAGGCCTGGTCAGACATTACCAATACGCCGCCTGTTGAAAAATTCGAATTTGAAAAAGGCCAAACCATCGCCGGTAACCTGTCGCAGCCGCTGAAAGATCGGGGGAAATATAAAATCAAACTCTATTCGATTACCGCGCTGTTACAGGAGTTCTCTGATATTGGTGAAAAGAACGACTTTGCGTTTCCGAATATGGTCATCACCGACTCGACTTCGGTGAAACTGTATTTGGTTGAAGTGCCGGGATTTGAACCCAAACCCTTCAAATATTCCGCCCACATCGTCGGCATAAAAGGAAACTGCCTTAAGCCCTTTCGGCCAACGGTTTCCAACTGTCCGTTACTTCCCACTCCCGAATCTGTTGCGATGCCAAAATTTGCGAAGAACTTTGTGCAACTTGCAGAGACGGAGGTTAAGAATACAAATAAACTGAAGCGGCAGGACTGGCCCGGACACCACGACCTTAGTGGCTATAAAGTGCCTCCCACTGCCACCCAAAGGGTAACCCTGTTTCTGGAAACCCGCGGATTCAATGTGACGGATGACAACACGTCTATCACTATTACAGCGCGGGGTGTTAGTTCTATCAATGGCGCGCCTCGAACACCCGTGCTTTATATAGATAACATGCGGCAGATGTCGTATGATGTGTTGGTGGGTATGACCATGGACGAAATCGATGAAATTTATACCAATGCCCATACCATCGTTCCGTCGGTTACGAATAACGAAGGCGTCATACGGATTTACCGGAAAAAACCGAAGATATCCGGACCTGCTTCGTTCGCACAGGAATTTGCGGTAAACGGCGGATTCGCCCGTATCCATGATTTTCACAACCCCGAGCTTACGTCGACATCCGACGAAGGATTTCATAATTTCGGGGTGATTTCCTGGATTGGGACGCTTATTACCGACACGTCGGGCGTGGTTCGCTTCTCGATGCCCGATTATCGAACACCTTCCACCTTGCATGTGGAAGGATTCACATTTGACGGAAGCCTGATTTGCGAACGGTTCGATGTTCCCTAAAAAAATCCGGAATTAATCCGGATTTTGAGGTGTATCGTCTTTTGGCTGTTCGGGTAGTTTCCGCGCGAACTTAATAATCACAGGGGCTAAGGTTACGACCACCAGACCGATCACAATAAGTTCGATGTGGTCTTTCATGTTGATGTCGAACCGCTCCATCAGATAGTCATTGAGGTAATGGCCTGCGAATATCAGGCTAAACGACCATACCACGGAACTGACGATGTTGTAGAACATGAACTTCTTCTTGTCCATGTTCACAATGCCTGCTACGATGGGGGCAAACGTTCGGATGATAGGAAGGAACCTCGCGAAGATAATCGCCCGCCCGCCATGCTTCTCAAAGAAGTCTTTCGACTGTATCAGGTATTTTTTCTTAAACAGGAAGGTATCCTGCCGTTTGTAGAGGTAATAACCGCTTTTCGATCCGAACCAATAGCCGGTCATGTTGCCCAACACTCCCGCCAATGCGACCAACGACGCCAGAACGGTGACGTTCAGCAGATCGCTGTCGATGTGGTAAATCTGATCGATCAGGCCGGGGCGGTGGTTCCCGAGGTCGTCAATCCACTCAGTCGCATAGATCCCCGTCAGGAACAGGAGGCTGTCACCCGGAAGGAAAAACCCGGCGAAAAGACCTGTCTCGGCAAACACGATAAACAACACGATCCACAATCCGATTTTGACACCCCCTATTTCCAAAAGAATGTAATACTCGGGGTTTATCAGGTTTTTCCAGTTAAAATCGGACATGAGGCAGGATTATTTAAGGGTATGCGTTTATCGTGCGTGAAATTACGCATTATTTACGGCAACGGCAATCGAAGTTACTCCGGATTTGGGAAAGACTATTCCGGCTTGCGTTCGTATTTGCAGCACCCGTGCAGCGCCTCGTATTCGGCCTCGGTGGCCCGGAAACGGTCGGTATCATGACCGGCTTTTGCCACCGCCTGTTCTACCGCGTCGACATTCGTCTTCACTTCGTTGAGGATGAGCGCCAATCGATGGCTCTCGACGTCCCAGATTGCCATCTTGACCCCTTCAACCCGCAACGCGGCTTTCTCAATTCGTTTTTTGCACTGGTCGCAATTGCCGTTGACTTCGACATCGTATCGGGCGTTCTTGTTTTTCTTTTGTTGTGCCTGGGCGGAAAAACCGGCCAACACCATGACCAATAGGATTACATACTTGTTCATATCATTTGTTTTTTTGTGGTACTTTATAACGAAGGCCGGCATAGAACATCCGGCCAAAGACGGGCGCATAGGAAATAGACGCATCAAACGTAGGACCAAACGGATCATCCGCCCCCAGGATGGCCTTTTGCTGGCGGTAATTCCCGATATTCTCACCGCCGGCATACAACTCGAACGCGCCCGAAAACACGCGCGTCACCTGGAAATGTACTATAGAATAACCGACAACGCGATCGGGCAGACGGTCTGCCTCGGGGTTACTTCCGGTATAGGGCAACCATTGCGCGCCCAGGGCGTTGTAGGTCGCGTCGAATTTCCAGCGGCGCCCGTCATGATCGGGGGTTTCATAGGCGATATTCCCAAACAGGCGTTGCTGCGGCTGCAAAGGTTTCTGGCGGTAGCCCGATGAAAGGAAATCCGTGCGGACCTGATAGGTTTTATACGCCAGCCGCACATTCAGTCGGCGAATGGGCTCACTTTCAAAATCAACCTGAAGGCTGGTGGCATCCGACCGACCCTGAAGGTCGTAGAACGCAACGCTTTGCGGATTTCCATACATATCCACCACTACCTGGTTATCGAAAACGGTGCGGTAAAGGTCGAAACCTACTTCCGACGCCTTCCCGAAAAAGGAAAACCGTTGCTGGAAACTCACACCGTAGTTCCAGGCGACTTCGGGGTTGAGTCCGTATAACTTGCCGCCATTGCCGCGTAGGTCGAATGCCCTGGCACTTGCAAACAGTTGCTGGTTTTCAGCGAAGATGTTGGCGGCGCGTCGTCCGCGTCCGGCGGAAGCCCGCAAGACACCTTTTTCCCACGGCACATAGCGCAGGTGCAGGCGGGGTGTCAGGAACGCTCCGAGCCGATTGTGCACATCCGCGCGCAATCCGGCAATCAGGCTGAAGTTGTCGTCGTTGTTGAAATTGTATTCGAAAAACGCACCAACGGAATTATCGATGCGGTCGAAATCCCTATCGATTTGCGGCACGGCAACATATTCATCGTAGTGGTCGTAAGTGAAACTCAACCCCGTTGTGAATTTATGCAGGGTGTTGTTTATGATCGAACTGAAAATCAGGTTCGAATAAAAACTCCGCTGGGTGAGGTTATAGAGATTCTGCCCGAAATACGAATTTTGGTCGTGCACCGAAAAGGCATTCTGCCAGCCTACGCTTTGGTAGGGCATATCGAGAAATACGTATCCTGTTTTGGTGGATACGTCCAGCCGGCGGGTGCGGATCTCAGATCCCCAATGGTGGGTGGTGCCACGGTCACGATCGGGATCAAACCCGGTTTCTCCGGTGATTTTGTTATCGTCGAGATAGCGAAAGGAGGCGAATCCTTCCCAACCCGTTTCCGGATCGTGGTACTGCCATCGGCTCGCGATATTGGCCTGTCGCGCCAGCGGATTGTCGAGGAAGCCATCGTCGTTCATATCGGTCTTAAACGGACGGGCGTTCCCGTGCACCAAGAGGCTGCTGCTCCATTTAGGCGAGAACCGACGATTGAAATGGGTATTGAGTTCGAATCGGCCATCGGAAGAGGAATAGACGTTGGCGAAGAACGGGATGTCGTCCATCGGTTTGAGCAATTCGGTATTGACCTGGCCTGAAATACTTTCAAAGCCATTGATAACCGAACCGGCGCCTTTGGTCACCTGGATGCTGTGTACCCAAGTGCCAGGCGTAAACGACAATCCGTAAGCCTGCGAGGCGCCGCGCGCAAACGGGATGTTCTCTTCGGTGACCGCCAGATACGGACTCGCGAGTCCGAGCATACGAATTTGGCGCACGCCGGTCAGTGCGTCCTGGAAATTCACATCGATGGCCGGATTGGTTTCAAAGCTTTCTGCGAGATTACAGCAGGCGGCTTTGAGTAATTCCCGACTCGACATCACGGTCGTATTTGCCGTGGCGGTAAGTGCTTTTTTGAGGCTTTTGCGACTGGTTTCGACTTTTACTTCCTGGAGAGAATCCGTCACAGGATCCTGCGCCATGGCAAACGTCGACACCAGGAGTAGCCCATAGTGTTTGAAATGCATATACGTTATCTATCGTTAAACAAGGAAAAGGTCCGAGTCAACGATGGCTTAGGCGTATACGAGATAGGAAGAGTAGAGGATAAATAAAGGAGGACCGTGTGCTTCACAATGGAAACCCCGGATGCAGTAGACCGTAGACGGCACCGGATGCAGAAACCGTAACGTGAGTGGTGTTGACGTGGGGAGGATGGCATCTACACCGGAAGCGCTCTTGGCTATCGTGGGTGCGTCTTGCTTGACTTTAAGTTGGACAGACGTTTCGTCGCAACAGCCTTTCTTTTCGAGTGTGGACCCGGTATCGCAACCGGATGCGGCAGCCGGCTCCATGCCGCAACCATCGGCGGTAATGTGGAAACCGGCGGCAACCGAAACCGCTTCCCCTCCGCAATAATGCACGCGTACTGCCAGGCTCGTCTGGGTCGCCAGGAGCACAAAAGACAATACGAACGCGAGCGTTTTGCGGGTCATGCCGCAAAGATACGAATTATTCGGCGTCTGCTGCCTGACGGTCCTGGAAATAGAACGCCGGGATGAACAGGATGACGAACAGCGGCTGGATCAGGAAGCGCCGGACGTAGAAAAGCGCCAGGAGGTTGTGGTCGAAGAACCGCAGGACGATCCAAAACGCGAGAAACAGCACGACAAACAGCAGGGCATACAAAAGGGCCGCGAACCTCAGCTTGGATACCGATTGGAACAGGACGTAGAGCAAGGTCAGCGACACGACCATATTAAGGGTGTATCGAAACATCAGTCCGAGTGCCAGTTGAAGGGAATCGTATTCCGGAAGCGGCTTGCCCTGGTATTCCCCGTGAAAGAAGTCGAGGAACGGGTCGTAGAACAACGAACGCTCAAAAAGGCGGATGGCCGCGAGTGCCCCCACCAGTAGGACGGCAAGCACGATACGTATGACGTTACGCTTTTTTCCGGGCATGGGGCGAGAATTTTCGGATCCAGACAACCCATAGCAGGAAGATGGTGCCGTAGATGACCAGAGGGAAAAGGATGTCGTGCATGAGGGCCTGGTATTGCGGATAGGTACGGATACCAATCGTAAGCAAGGCGATGCGGGCCACGTTTAAGAGATGAATCAGGACAAGTCCACCTAAAATAAACAGTCCGGTTTTTTTGAAAGTCGATCCGAAGGCGACGATAAAGGCGACAAACAGAATCATCAGGCTTATCGCGTTACATCCTTCAATCACGCGCACTACGGTGGTTCCTTCCACTAACACCCTATAAGAAGCCTCACTTTCGTGTGGCAGCATCGACGCGTCGTATCCGAACAACCGTAGCAAACCCACGACCTGATCGGAAACCATGCGGGTCATGGCATCTATTTCATGGGTGTGTTCGTCGTACGACCCCAAAAAAAGCTGGTAGAGCAGGGTCAGCACGATGTATACCCCGAGAAATTTCAGCAGGAACAGCAAAAAAGGGCGGTATTGACGAAACAGTGTGGGCATGACATTTAACAATTTTCTATCATCCTGCGCCGCACGGGTGTCCTACCTTTGCAAAGAAAACCGGTGCGCCACGCGCCACGACGAAAAAAGACGCCATGACATTCGAGGAATTAAAGCCAAAAGTACAGGATATTCTGCACCATACCAACATCCTTCGCGAGGATAAGCTTCTTGAAATCTGCCACCTGTTGCGCGACAACATCGACTATTACGATTGGGTAGGGTTTTATTTCCGCAATGGCGAGAAGGAAGAATTGGTTCTCGGGCCGTATGCGGGTGAGCCAACCGACCACACGGTCATTCCGTTTGGGAAGGGTATTTGTGGCCAGGTCGCGGTATCAAACCAAAATTTTGTAGTTCCGGATGTGACGGCGCAGGATAACTATATCGCATGCAGCCTCACCGTCAAATCGGAAATCGTTGTTCCGATGTTTGTAGACGGCCGCAACATCGGGCAGATCGACATCGACAGTGAGGTCGCTGACCCTTTTACCGAACAGGACGAACGTTTCCTGGAATTCGTAAACGCCGAAATCGCGAAGTTGTTCCGCTAAGCCACTCCCCGAAACCGAACGCCATCCACAATTGCCGACGCCACGTGCGACGCCGTTTCGCTCGTTCACACACCACTTCCCCACCCTCAACTTTCAACCATCAACCATCAACTATCAACCATCACCCCCCAACTTCCCACTTTCAACTCCATCCTCTTGCCTATCCAAAAAATAATGCTACCTTTGCACCCGTGTACGAAAAACGTAGCACTACATAATAATCATTTAAAGAATATTAGCATGTATTTGACTAAAGAGAAAAAAGAAGAAATTTTCGCCAAGCACGGAGGCGCTGCGACCAACACCGGTTCAGCAGAAGGGCAGATTGCGCTGTTCACCTTCAGGATCAACCACCTCACGGAGCACCTTAAGAAAAACCGCCACGACTACAACACCGAGCGTGCCCTTGTAAAGTTGGTAGGTAAAAGAAGGAGCCACCTTGACTACCTGAAGAACACCGAGATCAACCGCTACCGCGCGATCATCAAAGAACTCAACATCAGGAAATAATCTGACCGAAAGAGGCGCCCGCGCGCCTCTTTTTGTTTTGGAATCCGGCGCAAAAAAAGTTTTGGTTTTTCATTGGGTCTGCAACTACAACAACAACACAACTACAACAACAAACAAAAACCCACTGTTTAATCAACAAAAGGATTTATGATTCCAAATGTTATTACCGAGGTTATCGATTTGGGAGATGGCAGGACCATCTCGATCGAAACCGGAAAATTGGCCAAACAGGCCGACGGATCGGTAGTGGTGCGTATGGGTGACACCATGCTGCTCGCTACCGCAGTCTCCGCAAGAACTGCAAACCCTGGAGTGGATTTTCTTCCGCTCACCGTTGACTACCGCGAGAAATTCGCCTCTTCAGGCCGTTTCCCAGGTGGTTTCTTTAAGCGCGAAGCGCGTCCGAGTGACAAGGAAGTATTGACCATGCGCCTTGTGGATCGTGTGCTCCGTCCGCTTTTCCCGGATGATTACCACGCGGAAACGCAGGTAATGATCCAATTGATGTCGCACGATGAGGAAGTCATGCCAGATTCACTGGCCGGACTTGCTGCTTCGGCTGCCATCGCCGTTTCAGACCTGCCCTTCCCGACCCTCATTTCAGAGGTGCGTGTAGCACGTGTTGACGGTAAATTCATCATCAACCCTAGTCCGTCACAACTCGAAGCGTCTGACATCGACATGATGATCGGTGCTTCTGCTGACTCTGTCGCGATGGTGGAAGGTGAGATGAAAGAGATTTCTGAAAAGGAAATGGTCGAAGCCATCAAATTCGCCCATGACGCCATCAAGGTACAGGTTGCCGCCCAGGAACGCATGCGCGCCGCCGTTGGCAAACCGATGCGCGAATACGAAGGCGACAAATCGAACGAGGCAATCCATGCCCGCGTGAAAGAGGCTGCGTATGACAAGTACTACGCCATCGCCCTTGAAGGTTCATCCAAGCAAGAGCGCAGCGAGAAATTCTCAGCCGTTAAGGAAGAGGTCATCGCGACGTTCACAGAAGAAGAACTTGCTGAGAACGGTGACCTGGTGAGCACGTACTTGTACAAAGTACAGAAAGAAGCCGTCCGTAACGTCATCCTTGAAAAAGGCATCCGTCTTGACGGACGTAAGACAACCGACATCCGCCCGATCTGGTGTGAAGTCGATTATCTGCCACGTACCCACGGTTCCGCTATCTTCACACGGGGTGAAACCCAGGCGTTGGCGACCGTAACCCTTGGTACGTCACGTGAAGCAAACATCATCGATACACCATCTGAGCAAGGTGAAGAACGTTTCTACCTGCACTACAACTTCCCTCCTTTCTCAACCGGTGAGGCGCGTCCGCTACGCGGTACGTCACGTCGTGAGGTAGGCCACGGAAACCTGGCACAACGGGCGTTGAAAAACATGATCCCGGAAGATTGTGCCTATACCATCCGTATCGTATCGGAAGTTCTTGAATCAAACGGATCGTCTTCCATGGCCACTGTGTGTGCCGGTACGATGGCGCTTCTTGATTCCGGTGTTGGTATGGTAAAGCCGGTATCCGGTATCGCCATGGGACTTATCTCTGACGATTCTACCGGTCGTTGGGCCGTATTGTCGGACATCCTTGGGGATGAAGATCACCTGGGCGACATGGACTTCAAAGTAACGGGTACTACTGACGGTATCACGGCTTGCCAGATGGACATCAAGATTGAAGGACTTCGTTATGATATCATGGAGCAGGCGTTGGAACAGGCACGTGCCGGACGTCTTCACATTTTGGAGAAGCTGACAGAGGCCATCCCGGCTTCACGTCCGCAACTGAAACCAAATGCGCCGAAGATTATCATGGCGTACATGCCAAGCCAATACATCGGACCGTTCATCGGACCAGGTGGAAAGAATATCCAGGAACTCCAGAAATTGTCGAAAACCACGATTGTACTCAACGAAGTCGACGACCAGGGTGTTGTCGAAATCCTTGGTACCGACCAGGATGGTATCGACATGGTACTGGCCAAGATCGAAGCGCTTAAGTTCAAACCGGAAATCGGTGAGACTTACCGCGTGAAAGTCATCAAGATCATGGACTTCGGTGCGGTAGTAGAATACCTCGATGCACCGGGTAACGAAATCCTGCTGCACGTGTCAGAATTGGCATGGGAGCGTACGGAGAACGTAACCGATGTAGTCAACATGGGTGACGAACTCGATGTGAAATTCATGGGTATCGATCCGAAGACGAAGAAAGAGCGCGTTTCCCGTAAGGCGCTTCTCCCACGTCCGCCGCGTGATGAGAATGCACCACGTCCGGAGCGTCGTGATGACCGCGGACCACGTCGCGATGATCGTGGACCCCGCCGTGACGATCGCGGACCGCGTCGTGATGATCGTGGGCCACGTCGTGATGACAACCGTCCGCCGCGCGAACCACGCCCGGACCAGGAAGAATCCCGTGAGTCACACAACGACGAAACACAGGAATAGTACCAGTTATATATTAGGTTAATTCAGGAAACCCTGCTTCTATCGGAGCAGGGTTTCTTTTTTGAGGCAACCTTTTGCCTTTCAGACAACTACGAATTATACACACCCGATAACAATACCTTCCTCTCCCGTTTCACACCTTCGCTGGCATCGCACAATTCGGATTTAGTTACAGATTATAAGTTGGTTAGGCCTGGTTTTAACGCCGGGCTTTTCTTATTGCTTGTACACAATCCCCACCAACAACGCGCCACTTCCAAAATCGCGCGGCAGCTCTTTGTAAAACCAGGAGTAAGGTGTCCACTGGTAACCCGCCTGTATACCTACATTCTTGTAAAACCCGCGCACCCCGAGTCCGATAGACGTGGTACTGAACACTTTGCTGTATCGTTCCTTTTCAACGGGAATAGACGAATCAGCGTAGCCTACAAATTGTGATCGGTAGGTAAGAAAGCCATAGCCGAGGGTTGAGTACCATTCGATGCCGGTGGTAGGTGATTCGAAGAAATCCATTCGTGCCGAGTAGCGGATACCAATGGTGCCACCGAGTCCGCGGATGCGGTTGTTGAAGATGCTGTCGCGATGGATGTACTCGAAATTGCCGACGCTTTCCGGAACCGTCAAGTTGAAGCCGATCTCGAGTGATTCGCGCTCGAAATGTACCGCACGGTACCAGAATCCGAAGTTTACAGACGGCTGGATTTTATCTTTAAGTCCGTCAAGCGGAATATATCCTCCTGCTTCCACATATACGCGTTCGGTGGGTGACAGGAAAGGACGGACTTGTGCCGATCCGATCAGGGAAGCAAGCAACAACGAAACACAAATGATCTTAATCATGCGATTACCAGTTTAAGAGGGGTAGTACCCGTTTTTTATTGATGTTCAACAAGCCTAGCTGAAACCCACGGTGCGTGCGGTTAATCAGCCCAATCTGGAAGCCATATCGCGACGAACGGGCTGAGTTGACGGCTCCTAGCTGTAGGCCGCTCAGTTCATGGCTCATGTTGAGAAATCCTATTTGTGCGCCCCGTACTTCCCGGGCGCTGTTGGTGAGGGAAATGGAGCCGCCGTTGAGTTGTCGAATGGAAGAGAACGGACTGATGGTGAATCCGTCTACCCGCGCCGCGCCTAAGGCGAGTGCCGATACCGAAACACCCTGCATCCGGTTTAGGATGGTGGCGGTGGAAAGGTTGAGTCCGCATACCTCCGCTCCTTCTTCCATAAACCCACCCGTACTTACATTGATTCCATTGACCCGGATAAACGTCGGGGCCGCCGCCGGAAGACTGTCAATGATGGGAATTTCGCCCCGTTTGCTCAGGTACATAACCCTAACGATCCCGGCGAGTACAAAGGCCGCGCCGGTCGGACTCACTTCGGTGTTAAGGCCGTTTACGCTTTGCCGTTCAATCAGTGTACTGCGAAAATGGCCGACGCCCAGCACCCAACCGTCGACACGGCTGACTTTTCGGGAAATAGGCGATAAACTGAAGCCCCGCTGTATCCGGAGAGAGAGGCTGTCTTGTGCGTTTGTACTGCCTGCTACGAGGAGTGCCAAAATGAGGATTTTTTTCATTTCGATATGTATTTTACTGACCCAAAACTATTGCGATAATAACAACCGATGTTGCGTTAAATAATTTTCGTACTATTGTGTTTTGCGAAAATCACAAATGAACCAAGATCTGCTGCTGGCTGCCGTCCGAAAGAAGATACCCTCCGGCGATTCGTTGTTGGATGTATTGTCGGCTGTTCTGTCAATCAGCTACGATGCTGCCCACCGCCGGGTATCGTCTAAAAGCAAGTTCTCGATAGACGAGGCCGTCGCGTTGTGTCGGCATTTTAACCTGTCGATGGATGCGGTATTGGGCGCTGACAACAAAGTGGTGGTGGAAAAGACCAAGGAAATCCATTCTTTTGCCGACCTGGCCGATTATTTTGCGACATCCGCGAATTACCTGGAGCGTTTCCAGAAGCAGGATGCGGTGATGTATTATTCCGCTAAGGATATCCCGCTTTTTCACACGGTGGGTGGTACGCTATTGTCGAAGTTCAAGTTGTATGTATGGATGACATTGTTGACGGGTAGCGATATGACGCCCTTTTCTGGGTTTACCATACCGGAAGCCGTCTTGCCGCACAGCAGTCGACTGCGAAACGCCTACGCGAATATGGCCATCCGCGAAATCTGGAACGATACGACGATTAATAGCACCTTACAGCAGATCGATTATTTCTCGGAATCCGGGCTGCTGACACCGGAATCGGCGCGCGCCTTGTATGATGACGTCCGTGCGTTGCTGGCGGAAACCGAGCGTCGTTGTTCGCGTCCCGATGCGCGTTATGACCTTTATCATAATGAACTCCTGATCCTCAACAACAATGTGCTTGTGGGCGATGACAACCGAATGCGCCTCTTCGTTCCTTATACGATGTTAGGTTATTTCATCACTGGAGACGAGGTCACCTGCCGGCACGCCCATGACTATTTTCTCTTCCAATTGCAGAATTCGAAGTCGCTGAACCATTCCGGTACCCGTGATCGTAAATTATTCTTTAGCAAGATGTTACAAAAGGCCGCCTTTTATGAAGCACGGCTAACCGCCCGGGTCGATCTTTCGTACTAAAGATTTTTTTTGGGGTTTGTAACTTTTTTGGGGTGGCGCACGTATAACTACAAGTATCGTAACCCCACTCAGACTAATTCATGAGACAACTTAAGATTACCAAGCAGGTAACCAACCGGGAGACTGCTTCACTTGACAAGTACCTACAGGAAATCGGGAAAGTCGATCTTATCACCGCTGACGAAGAGGTGGAACTCGCACAGAAGATCAAGGCCGGAGACCAGAAAGCGTTGGAGAAGTTGACAAAAGCCAACCTTCGTTTCGTGGTATCCGTTGCCAAGCAATACCAAAACCAGGGATTGACGCTTCCCGATTTGATCAACGAAGGAAATCTCGGACTGATCAAGGCGGCGCAACGTTTCGACGAGACTCGCGGTTTTAAATTCATTTCGTATGCGGTTTGGTGGATCCGTCAGTCGATCCTTCAGGCGTTGGCCGAACAATCGCGTATTGTGCGTCTGCCGCTGAATAAAATCGGATCGATCAACAAGATCAACAAGATGTATGCGTTGCTCGAGCAATCGAACGAGCGTCCGCCATCTGCGGAAGAAATCGCGAAAGAACTCGACATGACCGTCAACGACGTGAAGGAGAGTATGAAGAACTCCGGACGTCACTTGTCAATGGATGCGCCGCTTGTGGAAGGTGAGGATTCGAACCTGTATGACGTATTGCGTTCAGGCGAGTCTCCTAACCCGGATCGTGAACTGATCCACGAATCACTGCGTACGGAAATCGAGCGTTCACTTGAAACGCTTACACCGCGTGAAGCGGATGTGGTGCGTCTGTATTTCGGATTGGGTGACCAACATCCGATGACGCTTGAAGAGATTGGCGAGACCTTCGACCTCACCCGCGAGCGTGTGCGCCAGATCAAGGAGAAGGCTATCCGGAGGTTGAAACACACCTCACGCAGCAAAATCCTGAAGACCTACCTGGGATAATTGCAACAATAGCCGGGCATTTTACATTTGGATTTTTTAAATTTAGTTGTATTTTGCACGTCCATAATTTACGACTATCACTTTTTTGATATAAACGCGACAACAGTCTGATTAACTGTTCGTTTTTTGATTGATGATTGAAACTCCGGCTGATTACCGGAGTTTTTTCATGTTGTATGGTCACCTAGATATGTTCTGAAACTCCGGTCTGTTCGCACAACGTGCTCGGATACCGGAGTTTTTTTATTTTAGCCGCGAAGGCACTAAGGCGCGAAGGGGAGTACGGATTATGGATTCGGCGACTCTTTTTATTTGTAGACGCGAAGGCACGACGGCTTATGAAAAGTGGGGATTTCAATCCTGATCTTCTGATGTGGAGACCCAAAACTGCGGGGAGTCAAGTGCATTACTGTCTACTGCGAACTGGCCACTGCCTACTGCCCGCTGCCTACTGCCCACTGCCCACTGCCCACTGCCTACTGTCTACTGCCCACTCCTCCTCCCGCATTCCCAAATCTTCCGTACCTTTGCGCTACAACAACACTACTATGTCCAAAACTCTTATTGCGCCGTCGGTTCTGGCGGCTGATTTCGCCAATCTGCAACGCGACATCGAGATGATCAACGCCAGTGAGGCCGATTGGTTCCATATCGATATTATGGACGGAGTTTTCGTGCCCAACATCTCCTTCGGGATGCCGGTGCTCGAATCGACCGTCAAATACATGAAAAAAGTCGTAGATGTACACCTTATGATTGTCGACCCTGATCGCTACATCAAGACCTTTGCCGCGTTGGGCGCGCACAACCTCACCGTGCATTACGAAGCGTGTACCCACCTTCACCGCACCCTACAGGCCATCAAGGCAGAAGGCATGAAAGCAGGCGTCGCGCTGAATCCGCACACTTCGGTTGCGTTACTGGAAGAGGTAATCGGCGACATCGATCTCGTGTGCCTCATGAGTGTCAACCCTGGGTTCGGTGGGCAGTCGTTTATTGAGAATACGTACGAAAAAGTCCGGAAACTGAAAGCCCTCATCACCAGAAAAGGTGCGCCAACGCTTATTGAAATCGACGGTGGTGTGAATGCCGGAAACGCAAAAGCCCTGGTCGAAGCTGGTGCTGACGTGCTGGTTGCAGGCAACTTCGTGTTCCGTTCGGAAGATCCGGTAGCTACAGTGGCTTCGCTTCGCCAATTGTTGGCGTAAGCTATTTTAACATTTTATGCGGTTTTCCCGTACCTTTTTTCAAGGCGAAAACCCGACCTTTAGACCTCAAAGGTTTTGAAAACCTTTGAGGTCTAAGCCGCTTCGTAGCCGGTGTGTATTGCCTTAAAACAACTCCGATTGCTGCGCCACCTGCCGCAACGGAATTTTCAAGTCTGTTCCGACAACCGCATTCAGTCGCTCGATAAAGTAAGAAGACAGCAGCGGCGACTCCTTCTCAATGTTCTGGTGCACGAAGAAATACAATTTCTCAAGCCCTTGTTTCTTCCAATCCGCGATTCGTGCTACCCACTCGTCCAAACGTGGAACGTCCGACGGATGATTGGCGCCCACATACCGCACAAATGCCATAGGTGTCGTCAACCGCATATGCAGCATGTCGCGCCGGCCCGCCGTGTCGACAATGATGTTTGCCATGCCCAGTTCCGACAACAAACCACAGAAGACATCGAGTGTGGTTTTATCGGCGAACCACTCGCCATTGCGTACTTCGACCGCCAGCGGAAAACCGGTCGGAAACATCCGCAGCGCCGCTTCGAGTTTCGTAAAATCTTTCGGTTTGAAATTGTCGTGCAATTGCAGGAACGCCATGCCGAGCTTATCGCCAAAATTGCTGACCGCATTGGCAAACGTCCCGATGGGTTCTTCTACGTTGTTAAGCCTTCGGTAATGGGTGATTAGGTCACTCACCTTCGGGAAGAACCGAAAACCCTCCGGCGTTTTATCGCGCCACGTCTCCACCTGCTCCCATTTTGGCATGCCGTAAAAGGTCGCATTCAGTTCAATCGAGTTGAACTGGGTGGCATAATACGTCAGTTCGTCTTTAGTGCCGCGGGGATAAAACCCCTTTAGGTCGCTGCGGTTCCACTTGGCACAGCCCACAAACGCCTCGAACGCCTTGGAGTTGCCTTTTGACAGCACGCCTTTGGTTTCCGGCGCGTCAACCGGCAGAGTGAAATCGACGAGCCCGGGGTCGTCCACTTTTCCGAATATCATGGTATCGTTTTACCCGAAAGTTACAAAAAAACGCCTACCGTTCCCGGTAATTGATCATCGTCGCCACTTTCTCATACAGCAACGGGAAATGCGCCCGGAACTCCGCCGGTGTCTCGAAGAAGTGTTCCAGCACCACCGCCATGAACTCGTGGGCGTTGGTAAAGGCGTAGTCACGAAAATACCCCGTATTGCGCACCCGGTCAATCGCGCCTGGCTGGGCAAGCCCGGTAACGATCTCGCCATACATATCGCTGAAAATCGATGAACTGGCATGGCGTGACCGCTCTCCATACAGATGCATCAGGTGGGTAAACTCGTGGATGCCGAGGTGCAGGTTGTCGTTCCCTATTTCATGCCCCTCCTGGAAATGCCGCCACGAAAAAACGACCGCACCCACCATCGGATTGAACTCGCCCTTATTGTCGGATTTCGTAAACGGCGAATAATACACATCGGGATACAGGATCACTTTCTTCAACAGGTCCGGAAGATACGTACGCATCCCGAACGTCAGCATCACATGCGCCGCCGCCACCGACGTCTTCATGGCATCGGTCACCTCCAGGCCGTTCCGCCCTTCAAATTCGTAGCATTCCAGAAAACGCACCACCCGATGGTCAAAATACCGCTGGCGTTTAGTCGACAACCGCGCATAAAACCGGTTTTCGCGCCGCAATTGGGCTCGTAATGTTTCATCAAGTCGCTTGGTACGAAGGTAAGCGTGCACATACAATGGCCGGTTACACGCAAACACAAAGACGGGCTCGACCATCAAAAACAGGATAGCGCGACCCATAAAAAACAAAACAAGGGCGAGAAAAGCCAGCATAAAAACCCCTAACAGCGCGTCTCCGACTGAATCCATCTACGAATTTTGATAACGATACCAAAAGTAGGGTTTTGGGCGCGCCGGCGCAACGGGTCTTTTGCATTGTTCGGCTAATAAGGCGCCGTCAGGCTATGCGCTTTAGCTTTTTCGCCAGAAACAACAGGATGCCCGGCACACCCTACAGGCTCAAAAGGCTACCGCTCCTATCCTTCGCGCACGCCGCGGAGGGTCTCTGCTATCATCACGCCTCCATCGCGGCTATAAACGGCCTCTCGTGTACCCACCTCCCCCGCGCGCCTTCGTGTCTTCGCGGCCCCCTCCAAACTACCACGCCATTCTTTATTGGACGTTCCTGCGCAAAGCTCTGCTTTGAAAATACCACTAAAAGCAGAAAAGGCTCGAGCGATGGCTCGGAAGTTCAATTGCCGATGAGGACACGAATCGGGAGTTGCTCCGCTGCGCGGAGCACATCCCAACGATCTGATTTAGGATGTACAGAAGTGTTTATGTAGCTTTGTCGTCACCCGCCGATGAGGACACTCATCGGGATTTGCTCCGCTGCGCTGCGCACATCCCGTCAAAGCTCCGCTTTGAAAATACTCACAAAAAGAAAAAAGGCTCAAGCAAAGCTTGGCCTTTTTTCTTTTTGTGAGTATTTATTCGTGACCTCATCGGGATTCGAACCCAAATCTTCAGAACCGGAATCTGAAATTCTATCCATTGAACTATGAGGCCGGTAAAACGGATGCGAAAATAGCGAAATCCGTTGGGTTTTGTGTCGGATCAGGACAATAATTTCTTTACCACACCGGAAATCGTCTTGCCATCGGCCTGGCCTGCCAATTGTGCACTGGCCACACCCATCACTTTGCCCATCGCGGCCATTCCGCTGGCGCCGGTCTCGGCGATGATCTTGGCGACGACCGCCTCTACTTCGGCTTCGCTTAACTGGGCGGGCAAAAACTGCTCGATGACCGCGGCCTGCGCGATTTCAGGTTCTGCCAGGTCCGGACGGCCCTGTTCGGTATAGATTTTCGCGCTGTCGCGACGTTGTTTCACCAGGCGTTGCAGCAATTTGATTTCTTCTTCGGGCGTGATCTCGGCTTTGGCGCCGCTTTCGGTCTGGGCCAGCAACAAAGCTGACTTCACCGCGCGGAGCGACTCTAGTTTCACGGTATCTTTTGCTTTCATGGCTTCTTTGATCTCGGCCATGATTTTCTCGGATAAACTCATATCGTTGTCGTTTAGTATTTAGTAAAGTGGTTTTGGAACAGGCAGCTCCCTCTAGCCCGGATAGCAGCGGCAGCCTTTTGAGCTGCCCCGAAACGTCGAGCGTGATCGGCCGCGACGGCGAAAAAGCTATAGCGGATAGCCGGTCGTGTCCCGTGAATCGGAGCAAGGGTGTCACGCTTCCCAAAATCCATTGCAAAAGTAAAAAAAATAACCCGGAACGAAGGTCCCGGGTCATTAGCAAAAAGGTTTGAGTTAGTTAATCCACGTTATCATGCAGGAACGAGTTGTTCGAACGCAATTGAATGTCGTCGTTGCTGTCGAGCCCCAATGACAAACGGGATTTGCTATTTTGATCAGGCGTAGAGGTCACGTCAAGTCCCATGCGCTTATACGCCGGTTCTTTCTCGAATTCCTCTAACCGTGACGGGTTATTGTGGAACTTATAGTTGAATTCTTTCAGCCTCCGCCTTCTTTCTTCGGCGCGCAGACGGTTGGCTTCTTCGATCGACATTTCGGTCGGCGATACGTTCTCGTTGATGCTGGCGAATTCGCTTCCCCAGTTCACTTCTTTCATCGTGATTTTCAACTCTTCCGGTTCTTCGGCTACTTTCGCAACGGGCTTTGAATCGGTAAGGGCGTTCTCGATTTCCATGTACTCTTCAAGCGAATAGCGGATGACACCCGTTTCGTTGAGTTCGGTCATCGGCACTACCTGCACCGGTTGGTTCACGGTAATATCGTGCGTTTCAGCGGAGAGCTCGAACAGCATACGGTCCTCTGCCACAGGGGCCGGTGGAGCCGCTACAGGCTCGGGCTTGCTTACCGGCAGGTCGAAAGAGAAGGTGAACTGGTCTTCTTCCTGTTTTACGGTTTTCGGCTCGTTCACGCGGATGTCGTTCACTTCAGGTGCGAACAGGAAATCGTTGGCGAAGGCTGCCGGCGATACGATTTCAAACGTCACATCGAGGTTTTTAATGAATTCGGTGGTCGGCACGAGGTCGACTTCGAATACGGGCTCTGCTTTCGGCGCTTCTACGATTTCCGCCGCCGCGATGATGTCCATCGCGATTTTGGTTTCACGGGCCGTTACCTCTTCCATCAGGTCGTGCACGATCTTCTCTTCTTTCACTTCCGGCTCCGCGGTCAGTGACAGGTCGAATGGCGTGAGCGTCTTCTGGGTCAGATTGTGCGTAATGCGTTGTTCGTCTTCCAGCGCGTGGATGATTTTCTTCGGCTCGGTATTGACGATTTCGTTCTGTTGCTCGACGTTGAAGCCCGTAGCGATGATGGTCACGGCAATGGCGTCGCCAAGACTTTCGTCTTCGCCTACACCCATGATGATGTTGGCGTTGTAGCCAGCTTCTTGTTGGATATGGTCGTTGATTTCACCGATCTCGTCAATAGTGATTTCCTGGCTACCTGAAACGATCAGCAACAAAACGTTTTTGGCACCGGTGATTTTATTGTCGTTGAGCAGCGGAGAGTCGAGAGCAGCGACAATCCCTTCTTTTGCACGGTTTTCACCAGTAGCGAGCGCCGATCCCATGATGGCCGTGCCGCTGTTCGACAGTACGGTTTTGGCATCTTTCAGGTCGATGTTCTGGGTGTAGTGGTGCGTGATGACCTCTGCAATGCCGCGGGAAGCGGTTGCGAGTACTTCGTCGGCTTTCGAGAACCCAGCCTTGAAGCCTAGGTTACCGTATACCTCACGCAGTTTGTTGTTGTTGATGACGATGAGCGAGTCGACTTGTTTGCGCAGGCGCTCGACGCCGTTCATGGCCTGGTCCTGGCGTACCTTGCCTTCAAACTGGAATGGGATGGTTACGATACCCACGGTCAGGATGTCGCGTTCGCGGGCCAGTTGTGCGATGACAGGAGCCGCACCGGTTCCGGTACCACCGCCCATACCGGCTGTGATGAATACCATCTTGGTGTTGCTGTCGAGCATTTTCTCGATATCCGAGATGCTCTCGATCGCCGACTGTTGCCCTACTTCTGGGTTCGCACCGGCCCCGAGTCCTTCGGTGAGGGTGACACCCAACTGTATTTTATTCGGCACCGGGCTGTTCTGCAGGGCCTGTGCATCGGTGTTGCAAATAATGAAATCGACACCTTTGATACCCTGGCGGAACATGTGGTTGATGGCGTTGCTTCCCCCACCGCCTACGCCGATTACTTTGATGACATTCGACTGGTTTTTAGGCAGATCGAATGAAATACTTCCAAATTCTGAGTTGCTGGTCATACTTTTTGGTTTAAATTCTTGCTCTCTTGATTTTTATCCCCCCGTTATTTGGCTAGTCGTGTTATTCTGCGTTGTCAAGGAATTCCTTGATTTTATCGACGTACTTATCGAAAAAGGAACGCCTGATCTTGGTTTCCGTATTTTCCACCTGTTGGGTGTCTAACACCGGCGCCACTGGCTCCACCGGCGTTTCCGCCACCGGCTCAGGCTGCGTAGCAATCGGTTGGTACACCGGTTCGGGCGCGCGGTAAACTGGCTTCTGCACTTCCACCGGTACCATTGGGATGGCGCTGCAGGTGTTGTTGCGGATGCTGTTCATGACGAGTCCGACGGCGGTAGCATACAGTGGACTTGAAAACTCCTCATCTGAATTGCCGGCGAGGTGCTCGTTCGGGTATCCGATGCGGGTATCCATGCCGGTGATGTATTCGACCAATTGCTTGATGTGCTTCAATTGCGAGCCACCTCCTGTCAACACGATACCGGCAATGAGTTTCTTGCGCGGATCTTCGTGTCCGTACGCCTTGATTTCATTGAACACCTGCTCGATGATCTCGACCACACGGGCGTGGATGATCTTCGACAGGTTTTTCAGTGATATTTCTTTCGGTTCGCGTCCGCGGAGTCCGGGAATCGACACGATTTCATTGTCTTTGTTTTCACCTGGCCAGGCTGAGCCGAATTTCACTTTCAGGAGTTCCGCCTGTTTCTCGATGATGGAACACCCTTCTTTGATGTCTTCAGTGATGATGTTGCCACCGAACGGAATAACCGCGGTGTGGCGGATGATACCATCTTTGAAGATTGCGAGGTCAGTCGTGCCGCCACCGATATCGATCAGGGCTACACCGGCTTCTTTCTCTTCCTGGCTGAGGACGGCGTCGGCGGAAGCCAGCGGCTCAAGCGTCAAACCAGACAGTTCGATACCGGCACTCTGCACGCAGCGACCTACGTTACGGATAGACGACGCTTGTCCGACTACCACGTGGAAACTCGACTCCAGACGTCCGCCGTACATACCGATCGGTTCCTTGATTTCGGATTGCCCGTCGATTTTGAATTCCTGTGGCAGTACGTGGATGATTTCTTCTCCGGGAAGCATCGCCAGTTTGTGTACCTGGTTGATCAACAGATCGATATCCTTGTCGCCGATGACTTCCTCCGGATTGCTCCGACTGATGTAATCCGCGTGCTGGATACTCCGGATGTGCTGTCCGGCAATGCCGACCACACAGTCCTTGATCTGGTAATTCGAATCGTTCTCAGCTTCAGCCACGGCCTGCTGGATCGACTGGATCGTCTGCGTGATGTTGTTCACCACGCCACGCGCCACGCCGAGGCTTTTCGATTTCCCCACACCGAGGATCTCCAGCTTGCCGTACTCGTTCTTACGCCCGATCATGGCGACGATTTTCGTCGTTCCGATGTCGAGGCCTACTGCGATGTTCTCTTTTTCCATAATGGTCGTTATGACGTACTATTGCTGCCTTTTATTCTCTTTGGCTTGTTATCGGGAAGCCGGCCCGTTTGTCGTTCGCGTCACCGTGAGCATACCACCTGTCGGATGAACTTCAGGTTGATGTTTCGGTAGTCGTCCAGGAGGCTGTCGCGAACGGCCTTCTGGAAAAATGCCTTATAGTTGTCGAACTTCCGTCGCATGTGGATGGTTCGCCCGAACTCGATCACGTAATCGTAATTCCGGTTCTGCATCAGGATGCTTCCGTTGGGCATGATCCGCGCACCGATGATGTTTTTTTTCAGGAAATCATCATCGTGGACCATCCGGAAAAGTTCGCCTAATTTTTTGCTGTCGGCGGCCTCTAGGTCGCCCGAAACCAGTGGGACGCGGGCGGCGCTGACCGGCGAAAGCGGCATCGCATTTCCTTCATTGTCAAGGTAGAACGATCCTTCTTCACCTACAACCCGGGCAACCGGGGTCTTTTGCTTCACCCTTGCGTGGAGGCAACCGTCGATCGTGACGAACACTTCCGATTTCTCGACCATGTCGTTTGAATCAATCGATTTTTCCAACCTACCCAAATCTACCTCATCTACCCGGACGTCTCGCGGAGCCGTTTTATTTTCTATTAACAATTTATTAACCGCGGTTGCGGTGATATAGCGGGTTTTCGCCTCTTCGAACGTTACTTCGGTGCGGCGCAGCGGACGGCTTTCGTTCCGTTTCAGCGTGAACGAATACAGCGCCAATAATCCGATGAAAATCAGCACCAAACGGACATTGATCCAGATATTTCGCCAATTACGCTTTTTCATGGAGCACGTTTTTTATGTCAGCGGTCATTTCTCCGATATCTCCGGCGCCGATGGTTACGAATACATCGGCATCGCTGGTTTTCAACACCTCGAAAAGGGCGGTTTTCGACACCAATTCCTTATGTGGATTTTCGATTTTTTCCAACAACCAATTCGACGTCACGCCTTCGATCGGCAGTTCACGTGCCGGATAGATGTCGAGCAGTACGATTTCGTCAAAACCCGACAGGCTGCGCGCGAATCCGTCGATGAAATCACGGGTCCGGCTATACAGATGAGGTTGGAAGACCGCGAGTATTTTCTTTCCCGGATACAATTCGCGAACGGCTTGTCGCACCGCGTCGATTTCCGTTGGATGATGGGCGTAATCGTCGATATACACCAATCGTTCTTCCCGTATCTGATACGAAAAACGACGACGCACGCCGCGGAAACTATCCAGTGCGGTTCGGATGTCGTCTGCCGAAACGCCGGCCGTCATCGCCATGGCAGCGGCCATCAGGGCATTCATCAGGTTGTGGTGGCCCGGTAAGCCAAATGCCACATCCGTTACCCGCATAGTCGGGGTGACGATGTCGAACACGTAGCGTCCGTTTTCGATACGGACGTGCTGCGCCGACACATCGGCCTTTTCTCCGACCGCCACCGTCACGCCGTCGAGCGGGAGTCCGTTTGCAATGAACAACTTGCTTTTGTCGGTCACTTTGGCAGCGAATTCGGTAAAGGAGGCTTTGATGGCCGCATCATCCCCATAAATATCGAGGTGGTCGGCATCCATCGAGGTAATGCAGGCAACGTCGGGGTGCAGGTGCAGGAACGACCGGTCAAATTCATCGGCTTCCACCACGGTAAGAGCGGTGCCATCACCTACGATGTTCGAATCATAATTTTCCACGATACCTCCCAAAAAGGCGGTCATATCGGCTTTCGCCGTATAGAGGATGTGTGCCAGGATACTGGACGTCGTCGTCTTCCCATGCGTACCGGCCACCGCCAGGCAGTAGCTGTCGCGGGTGACGATGCCCAACACTTCGGCCCGTTTTTTCACGGTGTAGCCGTTCGCCAGGAAATAGTTCCATTCGCCGTGGTCTTTCGGTACCGCCGGTGTCACGACAACGAGCGTGTCTTCCGGACGGAACGCAGCGGGAATCGCCTTGACATCGTCTTCGAAATGCACGGTGATGCCGTCGGCCCTCAACTCATCGGTGAGATGCGTGGGCGTTTTGTCATAGCCCATCACGTTTCGTCCGGTCTTTTTGAAGTACCGCGCGAGGGCCGACATACCGATGCCTCCGATGCCGATGAAATAGACGTTATGGAAATTTCCGGACTGCATCCTATTTGATTAGTAATTGTTCGATTTCGTCTACAATATCGCGGGTCGCATCCGGCAGTGCGAGGCTGCGGATGTTTCGCCCGAGTTCGGCCTGCCCCGCTTCGTTCTGCAACAAATCGGTGAACGTCGTGGCAAACTGGGTGTCGAGTTGGTTTTCCTTCAACAATACCGCCCCCTTCGCATCAACAATGGCCTGCGCGTTCTTGGTTTGATGGTCTTCCGCCACGTTCGGTGACGGGATGAAGATCACGGGTTTGCCTACGATGCATAGTTCGGAAACCGATGACGCGCCGGAACGCGAAATGATGACATCGGCGGCGGCATATGCGAGATCCATCCGCTCGATGAAAGCGCGGACGCGGATCATATCGTTCTCGTACGATTGGTACTCGTCGTAGTAAAACTTCCCGCACTGCCAAATCACCTGCACGTCCTGCGCCGCGATGTTGACGACTTCTTTTGCGATAAGCTGGTTGATGCGCCGTGAGCCCAGACTTCCGCCCAACACCAACAGCGTTTTCTTCGTTTCGGAAAGACCAAAATGCGCAAGGCCTTCAGCGCGTTTTCCATCGATCTGGAGTAGGTCCTGACGCACCGGGTTGCCGGTTTTTACGATCTTACCAGCAGGGAAGAACCGGTCGAGGTGGTCATAGGCCACGCATACTTTTCGTGCTTTGGCCGATAGCCATTTATTGGTGATACCCGGATAGGAGTTCTGCTCCTGGATCAGCGTAGGCACTCCGGCAGCCGCAGCGACGCGCAATAGCGGACCACTGGCGAATCCGCCGGTTCCGATGGCGGCGTCGGGACGAAACTCCCGAATGATGGTACGGGCTTTCAGCAAGCTCGAGAACATCTTCAGGGGAAACATCGCATTATCGAGCGTGAGGCTGCGTTGAATGCCTGAAATCCAGAGGCCCTTAATCGGATAACCGGCCTGGGGCACTTTCTGCATTTCCATTTTATCCTGGGCGCCCACGAAGAGGATGTCACAGTCGGGATAGCGACGACGGAGTTCATCCGCAATCGCGATGGCCGGGTAGATGTGACCACCGGTTCCGCCTCCACTTAATATGAATTTCAGTTTCTTCATCGCATAACCGGTTGTAAGGGGTTATCAGATGCATCCTCTATTGAGTAGTCTTCGTCGTCATCAGATTGGGCTGCCTCGCGCGCATCCCGTTCGATCTGTTCGTCTATCAGTTTCTGGAGCGCTTTTTCGCGGCGTTCCTTGTCTTCGAGTTCTTCCGCGATTTCTTCTTCCTTCTTCGTCACACTCAGGATGATTCCCAGTGCCACGCACGTCATCCATATCGAACTACCGCCTGAACTGATGAGTGGCAATGTTTGTCCGGTCACGGGTAACAACTGCGTCGCGACGCCCATATTGATTAGTGCCTGGAAGATGATCGGGAATCCTAAGCCGACGACCAGCAGTTTCCCGAAAAGCGAGTTGGCTTTGTGTGCGGCCACCACGAAACGGAAAAACAGGAGGAGGTAGAGTGCGAGAATGCCGAGTCCGCCGATCAGTCCGTATTCTTCCACAATAATCGCGAAGATGAAGTCGGAAGACGACTGCGGCAGGAAATTCTTTTGTATCGATTTCCCTGGACCGACGCCGTAGATACCGCCCGTGGCAATCGCCGTTTTGGCTTTTTCGATCTGGTAATCGCCGTCGGATTCGTCTTTCTCTTTATTCGAGTAATTCATGATCCGGTTCTCCCATGTCTCTACACGTTGGAACACGGCAGGCACGTGTCCGGGATTGGTCTTCTGCATGATCTTCGCCACGCCCACGAACAGAATGAAGGCCCCGATGCCCATGGCGACAATAATGCCCAGATACCGCGCGGGATAGCCTCCGATAAACGTCAGCATCAATACCATCGCGAAAATCAGGGCCGCTGTTGAGAAGTTATTTGGCAGGATGAGCATGAGGGTGATGGCCACCGGCGTCCAGAGGTTGAAGAGCGACAACTTGAAATTGTCGGGTTCGCCCGTCTTCGACAGGTAGCGCGCCACATACATCATCAAGACAATCGACGCAAGTGAAGAGGTCTGGAACGAAACGCCGAGGAACGGCACCTGGATCCAGCGGGTAGCACTGCCCTGCTCGATACCGAAAAACAGCGTATACGCCAGCAACAGCCATACCAATGGAAGGAAAATGCGGGATATGCCGCGGAAGTAGTGATACGGGATTTTTTGGATGTTGTAGAGGATGAAGAACCCAAACACGATGTGTACGAAGTGCTTCAGCAGGTACCCGAGCGTATTGCCCGTGCCCTGCCCGATAAACGCCAGGTTACTACTGGCGCTGAACACCGGCATGAACGAGAAAAGCGCCAGCAGGGCCACGAATGACCAGATGCCTTTGTCTCCTTTCAAACTTGCTACGATATTCTTCATGTTCTGGTGGGTTAGCCCTTCTTGCTACTTGCTACTCGTTACTTGCTACTCGCTCCTTCTTCTCCCTACAAATTCTGCACTGCCTGCTTAAACTGTTTTCCTCTGTCTTCGTAGTTTTCGAACAGGTCAAAACTGGCGCATGCCGGCGATAGTAGCACAGCGTCGCCCTTTTCGGCCAGGCGCTGTGAAGTCCGTACGGCATCGGTCATGTTGTCGACTTCTACCATCACGTCTACCACGTCACCAAACGCATCGATGATCTTGCGGTTGTCGACACCCAGGCATACAATCGCTTTGACTTTCTCGCGAACGAGTGGCATCAGTTCGGCGTAATCGTTGCCTTTATCCACACCCCCCACGATCCATACGGTAGGTACGGTCATGCTCTCGAGGGCGAAGAACGTGGCGTTGACATTCGTCGCTTTCGAATCGTTGATATACTGTACATTCTGGATTTTCAGCACCTTCTCCAATCGGTGCTCAACCCCCTGGAAATTCGACAGGCTTTCGCGGATGGTTTGCTTCCTGATTTTCATCAGTTGGGCTACCGATGCAGCGGCCATGGCGTTCTTGAGGTTGTGCTTGCCTTCGAGTGCGAGGTGGCTGGTGTCCATTGAGAAATCGTCTTCTTTGATGTGCAGTTTCATGGTTTGGTCGTTTAGAGAGGCTCCTGTTTGCAGTGGCCGGGTAATCGAAAAAGGTATTTTTTGTGCTTTGATGTCGTTTGTTTCCAGCCATTTGCTGATGGCGGGATCATCGGCGTCGTAGATGAAATAATCGTCTTCGTCCTGGTTCATCGTGATCCGGAATTTCGACGCGATGTAGTTTTCGTATTTGTATTCGTATCGGTCGAGGTGATCCGGACTGATGTTGGTCAGCACCGCAATGTGTGGCTTGTAATCGATGATGCCGTCTAACTGGAAGCTGCTTAACTCCAGCACATACGCATCATACTTCTCATCCGCCACCTGCCAGGCAAAACTTTTGCCGACGTTTCCGGCCAGGCCGACGTTGAGTCCGCCCGAGCGCAGCAAATGATACGTCAGCATCGTCGTCGTCGTTTTACCGTTACTGCCGGTGATGCCCACGGTAACGGCCTTGGTAAATCCGGCGGCGAACTCGATTTCCGAGATGACCGCGATGCCCCGATCCCGCAGTTTGGTGACCATGGGTGCCTTATCCGGAATCCCCGGACTTTTCATCACCACATCGGCCTGCAGCAGACGTTCTTCAGTGTGGCGCTCGTCTTCCCATTCGATCTGGTTGAGATTCAAGACCTCGCGATAGTGGTCTTTGATCCGTCCCAAATCGGAGACAAACACATTGTATCCCTGTTTTTTTCCAAGGATGGCCGTGCCTACACCGCTTTCGCCTCCGCCTAATACTACGAGTCGTTTCATCCTATCGCAGTTTCAGGGTTACAATTGACAAAATGGCCAGCAGGATACCTACGACCCAAAAACGGGTAACGATCTTGCTTTCATGATAGCCTTTCTTCTGGTAATGGTGGTGCAACGGCGACATCAGGAAGATGCGACGCCCTTCACCAAAGCGCTTTTTGGTGTATTTGAAATAGCTCACCTGCAGCACTACCGAAAAGTTCTCAACGATAAAGATTCCGCAAAGCAGCGGCACCAACAGTTCTTTCCGCACGGCGATGGCCAGTACGGCAATAACACCGCCGATGGTCAAACTACCTGTGTCGCCCATAAAAACGGTGGCGGGATACGAGTTGTACCAGAGGAATCCAATCAAAGCCCCGACAAAGGCGGCGATGAAAATGGTCATTTCCCCCGAATTCGGGATGTACATGATGTTGAGATAGCTCGAGAAAATGACGTTACCGGATACAAACGTAAAGATGCCCAACGCCACGACCGAGATCGCCGAGGTGCCGGCCGCGAGGCCGTCGATGCCATCCGTAAGGTTGGCGCCGTTCGAGATCGCTGTTACGATGAAAATCACCACCGGGATAAAGATCAGCCACGCCCAATCGCGGTAGTCATCACCCATGAAGGAGATGAGTTCGGCATAATCGAATTCGTTGTTCTTGACGAATGGAATCGTGGTTGCGGTTGACTTTTCGTATTGTGCCACCGGTTGAATTTCAATCCGGGTGCCGTTTTCATAACGGTAGTTGGTGCCCGTTTCATCGCGCACCGTCACGCCGGGGTGGAAGTAAAGTACGGTTCCTACGATGAGGCCCAATCCGACCTGCCCCACTACTTTGAAAATGCCTTTGAGGCCTTGTTTGTCTTTCTTAAAGATTTTGATGTAGTCGTCGATAAACCCGATCGTACCCATCCAAAGGGTGGTGACAATGAGCAGGATGACGTAAATATTGTTGAGTTTCGCAAAAAGCAGCACCGGAATCAGCGTCGCACCAATGATGATCAAACCGCCCATCGTTGGCGTACCGGCTTTCTCTTTCTGTCCTTCGAGACCGAGCTCCCGAACGGTCTCTCCTACCTGCTGACTACGCAGGAAGTTGATGACCCGCTTACCGAAAATAGTCGAAAGCCCCAGTGAAACGATAATCGCCAGCGCTGACCGGAACGTGATATACTGGAATACACCGGCTCCTGTGAGTCCGAATTCCCTATGTAGATAATCGAAAAGGTAATAGAGCATAGCCGGTTATTTGTTTAGTTGTATCAATAGTTCCTTTACGGTCTGCATATCGTCGAAATCATAGCGTACTCCTTTGATTTCCTGATAGTTTTCATGTCCTTTCCCTGCCACGAGGATGATATCGCCCGGGTTGGCCAACTGACAGGCGGTCTTAATGGCCTGGCGACGGTCGGTAATGGCAATCGTACGTTTGTAATGTTGTGGCTGAACCCCCTTCTCCATGTCGGCGATGATGTCATCCGGATTCTCGCTTCGCGGATTATCCGACGTCAGGATCAACTTGTCGCTCATAGATGCACCGATATCCGCCATCACCGGACGCTTGGTCTTATCGCGGTCGCCCCCGCATCCCACCACCGTAATCAACTGTTCGTTACGGGTGCGGATGTCGTTGATCGTCTTCAATACATTCTCCAGCGCATCGGGTGTATGGGCGTAATCGACGATGGCCGTAATCTTCGTATCGGATACGACAAACTGGAAGCGGCCCGATACACTTTCCAACTCCGACAGGAGGCGCAGGGCTTCCAGCGGTTCCAATCCCAACTCCACCGCCGTGCCGTAAATCGCCAACAAGTTATAGGCATTGAAGGTGCCGATGAGGCGTACCCACACTTCCTGGTCGTTGATCTTGAGCAAGAGTCCCGACAACTGATTCTCCAGAATCTGTGCTTTGTAGTCAGCGAACGATTTCAGTGCATACGTCCGTTTGCGGGCATACGTATTCTGCAGCATGACAAGACCGTTGCGGTCGTCGAGATTGGTTAGGGCAAAAGACGACGGCGACAGGTGATCGAAAAACGCCTTCTTTACATCGCGATATTCGGCGAACGTCGCGTGGTAGTCGAGGTGGTCGTGGGATAAATTGGTAAACACGCCGCCGGCAAACTGGAGTCCCTCCGTCCGTTTTTGATGGATGCCGTGCGAGCTGACTTCCATAAAGCAATAATCGATACCCGCGTCTACCATTTCCCGCAGGAAGCGGTTGATAGTAAGCGAATCAGGTGTGGTATGGGTCGCTTTATACTCGACATCGTCCACCATGATCCGCACCGTTGAAATCAGGCCGGTTTTGAAGCCTGCTTTGCGGAACAACTGGTACGAAAGCGACGCCACGGTGGTTTTTCCGTTGGTACCGGTGATTCCGGTGAGCTTCAGTTCGTGAGACGGATTGCCGTAATAATTCGCGGCCATGAACGCAAGGGCCGAATGGGCATCGGGCGTGCGAACATAGGTCACGCCGGCCACGATGGTTTCGGGAAGGGTTTCACACACCACTGCAATCGCGCCCTGCGAGATCGCCGTGTCGATATAGGCATGCCCATCTGATAGGGTGCCGCGAATCGCTACGAACACATCGCCTTCCCCGATCTTACGGGAATCGAAGTCAATTTGCCGGATGCGGATATCCGTCGCACCTTTTACGGCGTCGATACTGACTTTATATAGTATGTCACGGAGAATACTCACGATAATTCAAGTGTTATAGTGGTGTTTTTCTGTATGCTCTCGCCCGGGTTCAGGGATTGTTTGCGCACCTTCCCGACCCCGACGATTCGCACTTTCATCCCGAGGTTTTCAAGAAGGGCCACAGCATCCATACCTGCCATACCTTTGAGGTTGGGGATGGTTTTGCGTCCCGATACGACCTGGGCATCATAGCGTTCGAAATTTTTGTCCTGACGCGGATTTCGTTGCTTCAGGTTGCGCACCTCATTCATCGAAGGGGAATCGGTAAAGATCTTTTGTGCGATCCGTTTGAACACCGGACCCGCCACATCCGCACCGTAATAGCCTTTTGCCGTCGACGGTTTGTGTACGACCACAATGCACGAATACTTCGGATTGTCGGCCGGGAAGTACCCCACAAACGAAGAGGCGTAATACAATTTTCCTTCGCCTTTGTAGTAGTCGACCTGCGCCGTGCCGGTTTTTCCTGCCATTGAGAAATTGGGCGAATACAACGCTTTCCCGGTTCCCTTCTTCACGACATTTTCCAGTACCGCACGTATTTTTTTCAGCGTGGCATCCGACGCGATCTTCGGACAAATCACCTGTTTATCGAACTTCTTGATCGTTTTGTTCCATTCTTTGATTTCCCTGACGAACAACGGCTTGACCATCTCGCCGTTATTGGCAACGGCGTTGTAAATCGACAAAGTTTGCAACGGGGTCACCGACACACCATAGCCGAACGCCATCCACGGAAGTGAAATAGCCGACCAACGGGCCTCTCCGGGTTGTGGGATAATGGGTTTACCTTCCCCTTCAAACGGAAGTCCAAGGGGTTTGTCGAGTCCGTATCGGTTGATCCGGTTCACGAACGTCTCCGGATCTTTCCGGTAGTGGTTATAAACCGCCTGCACCAGAACCGTGTTCGACGAAATCTCGAAACCACGCGCCAGTGACACGCTCGGTTCGGCGCCGCTATAGTGTGAGTCTTTCACACGGTGGCCGCCGCTGTAGAGCATTTCGCCTCCGTGACGGCTGTAGACATCGGAGGTATCGGCGCGCTGATCGTCTAACAACGCCAGCATGTCAAGCAACTTGAAGGTAGAGCCCGGCTCATGCGACTCGGCTACGGCATAGTTCACCGTTTCGTAGTAGGTGCTGTCTTTGGCGCGACCGAGGTTGGAGATCGCCCGTATTTCACCTGTTTTGGTTTCCATCACCACCACGCATCCGTGATCGGCTTGATATTCTTGCAATTGCTTCAACAGGGCATGGTGGGCGATATCTTGTATGTATACGTCAATAGTGGAGATGACATCGTATCCGTCGTGAGGCTCGACCTCATTCTCATCGCGGATCGGCTTCCATTGTCCTTTGGCAATTTTTTGTTTGAGGACTTTACCATCGGTACCGTTCAGGTAGTTGGCAAAGGCGGCCTCGATCCCTTTGCTGATGCGCTTGCCATCGCCGCCGATTCGATCGTAGCCGATGGTCCGCAGCGCAACTTGCCCGATTGGATACTCCCGGACGGTTTTCTGGTCCATGATGAACCCACCTTTATACGGTCCTTTGTTGAAGAGCGGAAAACCCTTCACCCTCATATATTCGGTATAGCTGAGTCCTTTCGCAATCAGGAAGTAGCGGTTTTTATGGTCGCGGGCCCGGGTCAACACGTTTTCATAGTGCGCGGCCGACTTCCCGAACATCTCCGAAAGCGACTCTGCCAGCGTGCCTAGGTTCTTGTCGAAATCCTCCTGCTTGGGCGCTACTGCATCAAAGCGGATGTCGTAATTGGGGATAGACGTTGCCAGCAAACTGCCATCCACCGAGTAGATATTGCCTTTATTGGCTGGGATGACAAAACGTTTCACCGTGCGCTCTTTGGCCAGTTTCCGATAATAGTCGCCTTCCACCAGTTGGATGTTCGTCATTTTCACCACGACGGCAACGGCCATGATGAAAATCACGACAGCAAACAGGTACATCCTGTGGGCGATCTTTTTATCGTTGTCTACCATAGTTTATCGAAAAAGCCCTCTTTCTTCGGCTGCTTCACCCGGATTTTGACGGGCGGTACGGCAGACGGAAAGATGTGGCGTTGCTCCATCTTCTCGGCGATGGTCGATTCCATTTTCAGTTTCATCAGTTGGGAACGGCGGTCGACGAACTCCGAGCGCAGTTCCTTCACTTCATTGGTCAGCACCGCAATGCGGTACGTCTTTTCATCATAGCTGTTGTTGTTGCCGATCATCACGATGGCCAGCAGTACCAGAAAAAGGATGAACCTCCAGTTACGGAAAGCATCCTCATTGACAAGGAAACGGGCTTTGAGTATGTTGTAAACCGCGTTTTTCATTTTCCGGTACGTTCAGCGATACGCAGTTTGGCACTGCGCGCGCGGTTATTCACGGCAATTTCGGCTTCATCTGGAACAATCAGCTTTCCGACGGGAACGAACGGTGTTTCGTAATTCCCGAAGAAATCGCGTTCCGGTTCGCCCTCGAACATTCCGTTACGAATGAAACGTTTCACTAACCGGTCTTCGAGGGAGTGATAGGAGATGATACTCAGGCGGCCACCTGTTTTCAGCAGGTCGTTCATTTGGAGCAGGAATTCCTTCAGCACCTCCAATTCCTGGTTCACTTCTATCCGGATGGCCTGGTACATCTGGGCCAGAATTTTATTGCTTTTGTGGGCCGGCAAAAAACGCGACAGCACCTGTTTGAATTCTTCGGTGCTGCGGATGGGTTGCTTCATGCGGGCGTCAACCAGGGTGCGGGCGATGACAGGCGCGTTCTTGAGTTCGCCATAGTCGAGAAACACGCGCCGCAGTTGTAATTCATCGTATTCGTTGATGACGCGAAACGCGTTTAGGTCGTCGTTCTGGTTCATTCGCATGTCGAGCGGCGCATTGAACCGTGTTGAAAAGCCGCGCTCGGGCACGTCGAATTGGTGGGATGACACACCGAGATCCGCCAAAACACCATCGACCTGGCGCACACCGTGAAGGCGAAGAAACCGCCGGATAAACCGGAAGTTCTCGTTGATGAGCACGAAGCGATCGTCGTCAAGTGCGTTCTCTATGGCATCTACATCCTGATCAAACGCGAAAAGGCGTCCGTTAGGGCCTAGCCGGCGTAGGATCTCGCGCGAGTGTCCGCCGCCGCCAAAAGTCACGTCGACATACGCCCCGTCAGGACGAATGTCGAGTCCGTCGACCGTAGCCGACAACAATACCGGATTATGATAGTCCATCACCGTCATCATTTGCACCTCCCATTACATCTTCTGCCAGCGCCGCAAAGTCGACGTCATCGCCTGACACGGCACTTTCGTATTTCTGTTTATCCCAGATCTCAACGATGTTGACTTTTGACGAGAACACCACTTCCTTCTGGATCGAACTGAAGTCTTTCAGGTCCTTCGCGATCAGTATCCGTCCTAAATCGTCGATTTCAATCATTTTCACGCCCGCCATAAACCGGCGGATGAAATCGTTGTTCTTTTTGTTGAACCGGTTGAGTTTGTTGATTTTGGCCATCATCAGGTTCCACTCCGACATCGGCCACAACTCAAGGCACGGGTCGAAAACCGAACGTTTCAGCACGAAGCCTTCCGCCAATACAGGCGCAAGTTGCTTCTTCAAGGGCGCCGGCACAATCAGCCGTCCCTTGTCATCTGCCTTGCATTCGTATGTTCCGATAATGGTAATCAACACATTAAGATTTTACCCGTGGTTAAGCAAAAATAACGATTTCCTCCATAAATCTCCACAATGCCCCACTTTTGTTAATAAGTTTTCCCTTTATCCCCCACCCGGCCCACCAGCAGCCACCAACCACGCGGCCCGACCGCAGCCACCCGTAGTGGGAAGCGGAAAAAAAGCCGCCCCCTTTTGGTTGAAACTCCTATATTTGTGGGGATTTTAAGAAAGGCCCGTACGCATGACCTACCAATTGAAAAAAGAAGGCAGATACACTTACTATGAAGCCGGTGAAGGAACGCCAATCATTGTGCTTCACGGACTCATGGGCGGGCTGAGTAATTTTGACGGAGTAGCCGACTATTTCCCGAAACAGGGATACAAAGTGATCATTCCGGAGTTGCCAATCTACACACAAAGCATCTTGAAAACCAACGTGAAAGCCTTTGCGAAGTTTGTGAAGGATTTCATTACGTTCAAAGGGTTCGAGCGGGTGATCCTGCTGGGAAATTCACTCGGCGGACACATCGCGCTGTACCATACAAAGATGTATCCTGAGAAGATGTTGGCGCTGGTAATTACCGGAAGTTCCGGTCTTTACGAAAACTCGATGGGCGACAGCTATCCGCGTCGGGGTGACCGCGATTACATCCAGAAGAAGGCAGAGGAAGTGTTTTACGACCCGAAAATCGCCACACCCGAGATTGTCGAAGAGGTCTATGCCGTAGCAAACGACCGTCTGAAACTCATCAAGACCCTGACCATTGCGAAGAGCGCCATCCGTCATAATATGGCGAAGGACCTCCCGAAAATGCACGTGCCGACCTGTATCATCTGGGGCAAAAACGACAAAGTGACGCCGCCGGATGTGGCAGAGGAATTCCATAAACTCTTGCCTCATTCCAGCCTTTACTGGATCGACCAGTGTGGGCATGCCGCGATGATGGAGCACCCGAACGAATTCAACCGCCTGATGCACGAGTGGTTGCGGGAGCATCATTTTTGAGGAACTGAGGAATTGAGTAACGGAGGGGCTGGGTTTTTCGGACCTTCGGTTCATTTTCCTCTTACCTACTAATCCGGTATCCGGAACATCCTATATGAAAATAACATCCGCAGAGTTTATCGTCAGCAATTCCGACGCGGCCAAGTGCCCGAAAGACTGGATTCCGGAATACGCGTTCATCGGACGCTCGAACGTGGGCAAATCGTCGCTGATCAACATGCTGACGAACCACAAAAGCCTGGCGAAAACCTCGGGAAAACCGGGTAAAACGCAGTTGATCAACCACTTCAAGATCAACAACAACTGGTTTTTGGTCGACTTGCCCGGCTATGGTTACGCACGGGTCTCGAAGAAAACGAAAGAGACCTTCCAAAAGTTTATCACCGATTATTTCGAAACGCGCGAACAGTTGTCGTGTGCGTTTGTATTGATTGACATCCGACTCGAAGCCCAAAAAATCGACCTCGAGTTCCTGACGTATCTGGGAGAAACCGGCATTCCGGTCGCGCTCATCTTCACCAAAGCCGACAAGGTGGGGAAGACGAAGGCACACGGATTAGTGGCGGATTATAAGAAAACGCTGCTGGCGGGCGACTGGGAAGAGATGCCGCCGTATTTCATCACTTCTTCGGAGGACGGAACGGGCAAAGAGGAACTACTGGCATTTATTGACGGGATCAATAAGGAGTTGTTTAAGGGAGAGGGGTGAGAAGAGAGGGGTGAGAAGAGAGGGGTGAGAGGAGAGCGGAATGATGGGGCGGATGGCGCTTTACGAGTCCCGGCTACCAGGTAGGTGAATGTGTGAATGCCGCGTCAGCGATCGCAGCGATTGTCTGAGCTTTGCGACGCTTTTTCGCGGAGTAAAGCGAGTGCGGAGAGCGCGACGGCGCGCCATCAACCGGTTAGGTGACGAAAATTCCTTGCGCCGGGACGCCCAAAAAAATCTACGCTAACAATCGGAAAGCGGTGTTTCCCTTACTTTTTTAAGTCGAGTTTTTCGGCGAAATATTCACAGAAATCCCGCATGGTGTCGGCCATTTTCTCGTCGCCGGTAGCGCGCTGGTAGGTGTCGGACATCGCCACGAGGGTTTGGTGGAAAAACACCTTCATCTCGTCGACGGGCATGTCTTTTGTCCAGAGGTCGATGCGCAGCGTTTCCTGCGGTTTGCTGTCCCAGACCGACAATAAAAGCGCTTTGGTAGGTTTGTTTACCACGCCGCCATCACGGGCCGTCCAGGTCATTTTTTCGGGAATACGATTCGCGTCGAGCGCGATCTTGATGCGGATTTCAGAAGACGTATCAGTCATTGGATAATTTCGGTTTGTAGTGTGATCCGGTGAAGATCTCGTTGGCGTCCATGGCCAGCAGTTGCGTCAGGCTGACCGCTTCGTTTTGCTCCATATAGGCCCTCACGATCTGCCAGCCGACCCAGGTGCCGATGCGGCCCGGCGTTTCGTTGTCGACCTCGAGATAGAACTTCGAAAACGGGGCCGGATTGATAAAGCGGTTGCCGAGTCGACCGTCAGTACTATACAGTAATTTTTGTTCCACGAAAGACGTCCAGATTACCCCTTCGTTTTCCTTACAGAAGGCGATCTGGGCATCTGTGTAACCTATTTTGGCGGCATCGGAATAGTTGGGAAGGAGCAAATCCTTCATATACAACGCCTTTCCCGCCTGAATCATTTGGGCCAGCAGGGTATTCTCGGTCAACTCCGGAAGTTTGGTCTCGGCGAAGGCCGCCGCGATATCCGGCATGATCTGCGCGGGTTCGAAATTCTGTCGGAGGTACTCCGGATAATTATAAAATTTATGGTCTTTCCCCAAATACAGCTCCAGCGAAATTAACACCAGTCCGTCACGGTAAATGACCTTGGTATTATAGTCCATTTCATTGATGAGCGTCACAACCGTCGGGGTCGGGGTCTTGGGGTAGTAATATTTGATGTGCCGGAAGAGGTCTTCGATTTCGACCGTCTGTTTATTAAAGTCGGGGAAACGCTTCTGTACCTCATTATAGAGCTCACGCCACTGTGGATGGGTCATTTTGGCGATCCAGACCGAGTCGGGCGTAGCCGGAGGGAAAAAATCTGGATACTGCCGCTTCAGGGCGGGTAGTCCGGCGGGAGGTGTTTCGAAGAAGGCCTTGTCAAACCGTTCTACGTGGATGTCGTCCAGGGGCACCTCCTCTATGGCTTTTTCTGTCTGGGATTGCTTCCCACAAGCCACGAGCAGGAGAAGCGTTGAAAAGAAAAACAATCGTTTCATCTAGGCAAAAACCGGGAAATACCGGAAATATTGTAATTGTGTAAGGAAATACGCCCGGATTTGGCTAATTTTAGCCACCCAAAAGCGCGACAAAGATACATTCGCGCCCTGTTTTTCAAGCTAACAAGATGCAAAAAAACACCACCCTTGACGTAGCCCGGGTGAACGACCACATCGTTGCCTGGCTCCAGGATTATGCCGTACGCTCACGAACCAACGGATTTGTTGTTGGGATTTCGGGCGGAATCGACTCAGCGGTGACGTCTACACTTTGCGCCCAAACCGGACTCCGGACGTTGTGCGTAGAAATGCCGATCCATCAGCCGCCGAGCCACTGGGCCCGAAGCAGCGAACACATCGCGCAGTTGCAAAGTCGTTTCCCCAATGTGGAGAAGGCCACGTCCGATCTCACACCGCTCTTTGAAAGCTTCAAAGCGACCTTTCCCGGTGATGCGAACGAGCCGCTGTTGGCCCATACGCTGGCAAACACGCGGGCGCGGCTCCGGATGACGACCTTATATTACCACGCCGGACTTCATGGCTTGCTGGTAGCGGGAACCGGAAATAAAGTCGAAGACTTTGGCGTAGGTTTCTATACCAAGTATGGTGACGGCGGTGTAGACGTGAGTCCGATTGCCGACCTCGTAAAATCAGAGGTGTATGCCCTAGGGCGGCACCTATCTGTACCCGATTCGATACTGGTGGCACCTCCGACCGATGGCCTTTTCGGCGATGACCGTTCCGACGAAGATCAATTAGGCGCTACCTACGACGAATTGGAGCAGGCGATGGCGGCGGATGCCGTTGGGAAAACGATTGACGATTTCTCAGGTCGCGAAAAAATTGCATTTGAAATTTACAAAAAATTGAATAATGCTAACAGGCACAAGATGATACCTATTCCGGTCTGCTTAATTCCGGAAGGTTATAGGTAAATTTTTCAGTCCTGATTTACAATGTTATAACATTTTTTTAGTATTTTTACCACTTAAGCAACCCCCAAAACAAGCTTCGGTAAATGGCAATACAAATATGTACAGCCGATAATCAACCTGTGGTTCATTGTGGATTAAAATCGTATTTTGCGAATCATCCCGAAATCAGCATTTCCTCGCAAGTCTACCATTTTGACGATGTCCGGGAAATTCTCCGCACCCGACCTACTGACATTCTGGTTATCGATTTAGAACTGGCCGGACTCACGACCATTACGGCGTTGAAAGCCACCATCAAGGAATTCAAAGCCCGTGTCGTGCTTTTCACGAATCTGGCCGAACACATCTACACGCCAAACGCCATCAAAGCAGGTGTCGCGGCGTACGTTCCCAAAACGGCAAGCCTCGAAACACTTGAGAGCATCCTGTTGCGCGTCAACGAAGGAGAGATTGTCTTCAGCGATGATATCCGCCGGAAACTCAGCCTGATTTCCCGCCAAAACAAAAGCGAACGACTCTACCGCAAACTCTCCACACGCGAGATTGAGGTGCTGCGCTATTTGTCGGAAGGAAAGAAAAACAATGAGATTTCCCGTATTCTCGGACTCAACGAGAAAACGATCAGCACCTACAAACTTCGTTTGCTGACCAAACTCAACGTAACCAACCTCGTTGACCTGGTGAATAAAGCGAAAACGCTCGATATCGTTTAGGAAAAACGGGACATCACGCGACCCAAACGCGTTGAAAAGGTGTGGATGAGCTTATAGTAATCCATTACCATGGACAACGTTTCGCTATTGTCGGCCTCAGGGTCGGGCACGATTTCCTTTTTCAATTCGTCGATGATGCGGTCTACCAGGTACCATCGCAGCGTAAAGATGGTTTCGGTAACGTACTGTCCAATCGTGTCGGTTTTCTGTTTGACGAGTATCTGCCGGGCTTCCCAATTGTGGAGTTGCATCCGCTCGTCTTCCATCAGGATGTCGGTGACCATCGGACTCAGTGCCGTGTCGAGGCGTGCCAGGTAGTGCTCAGTTGAAAAGGTTTCATTGGCATGGAAATAGGCAATGAGGTCGTTATAGATGGCACGGAATTCCGCGTTCGCGAGCTCTACTTCATCTTCCTGTAAACTCAGGTAGATACGTTCGTAAATTTTAGCTGTTGTGGTTTCCCGCACCTCCTCTGCTTCTCCCTCCTCGTTCAGGCGAAGGAAGGTGTCTTCGAAATCGGCCGTTCGGTCGCCATATAGCAGCAGGATCGCGATGATTTTTCGTTCGAGTTCATATAGGATGTCGACTTTCTCAGCCGGTGCGTCCGGTTCTGATTGAACGACTTCAAGTCCTTGTCGCTCCGTCTGCGGTTTCTTCGACGCGTCCGCCAGGTTCTTCTGCACCATCTGCGCGAGCGCACTGGCGAGCACCTGTTCGGAAATGTCCATGAGCCGCGAACACTCCTGTATGTAGATTTCGCGTTGGATGCGATCCGGCACCTTTGAAATACTGGTCACGATATCCCGGATCAGCTCGGCTTTTTTGATGGGATCGTGACGGGCGTCCTCCATCAAAAGTGACGTCTTGAATCGGATGAAATCCTTACTGTTCGTCTCGATATAGGCCACGAGGTCTTCATACGGCGTCTTCCGCGCAAAACTGTCGGGGTCATCGCCGTCAGGGAACGTACAAACCCGCACGTTCATCCCCTCTTCCAAAATCAGGTCGACACCGCGAAGCGACGCCCGCAGGCCGGCCGCATCCCCATCGAATAGCACGGTGATATTACGCGTTAGGCGATTAACGAGCCGTATCTGGTCGGGGGTGAGCGCGGTTCCGGACGATGCCACCACGTTCTCAATACCCGCCTGGTGAAACTGGATGACATCGGTGTAGCCTTCCACCAAAAAACAGTTGTTTTGCTTGGCAATGGCCTGTCGCGCCTGGAAGATACCATACAGTACTTTACTTTTATGGTAAATCTCGCTTTCCGGCGAATTCAGGTATTTCGCGGTTTTTTTATCGTTGGTAAGGATACGTCCGCCAAAACCCAACACCCGTCCCGACATGCTTTGGATGGGAAACATGACCCTTCCGCTAAACCGGTCGAATTGTCGTTCTTCCCGCACGATGGTCAGGCCGGTGCTTTCCATGAACTCGAGTTGGTAGCCTTTCCGGATGGCTTCATCAGTGAAGGCCGTTCGCGATTCGGGCGAATAACCCAACTGGAATTTCCGGATGGTTTCCGACGTAAACCCACGCTCTTTGAAATACGACAGGCCAATGGCTTTTCCTTCGTCGCTGTTGAGGAGGATGTCATGGAAGTAGTCACGGGCAAACTCCGACACGAGGTACATGCTCTCACGCGCATCCTGCACCGCTTTTTGCTCGTCGGTCTGCTCGGTTTCTTCGATTTCGATGTTGTACTTCTTGGCCAGATACCGGATGGCTTCCGGATACGTGAAATGCTCGTGCTCCATGATAAAGGAGATCGCATTTCCACCCTTGCCGCTACTGAAATCCTTCCAAATCTGCTTGACGGGCGACACCATGAAAGAAGGTGTTCGTTCTTCCGAAAACGGACTTAACCCTTTGAAATTACTGCCCGATCGCTTCAATTGCACGAAATCGCCGATAACCTCCTCTACGCGGACGGCTTCGAAAACTTTCTCTATAGTGCTTTGGGTGATCATCTTTGGGCGGCCAATGGCAAAGTACGAAGGTACATCTTTGCAACGTAAAATACGAAAGCGCTCCAAAGGGAACGCTTTCGTGGTAGGGAGGAAAGGTAAAACTACCTCTCTACTTCTTAATTCAGGTCAAACCGGACGCCCAGCGACACGTTTCGTTGCGCCACCGGATTGTCTTTGAACAATGGATTCAGGTCGTACTTGACGTAAAGGCTCGTCCCTTCATATCCCACGTAGGCGCTCACTCCGTAGATAAAATCGTTGACATTGAAACTTCCTTTGGTGACACTTCTTTCTTTGTATCCATCCACATCGTAACGCAACACCTGCTTGGTTTTAAGGTTCACACCGGCGTAGCCGCCGATACCGAAACGAAATGCCTCATGCGTACGAAACGTGGGTTTGCCATCGTGTTCGCCTTTACGGGTAAAATCAAACTCGAGATGCACGGGAAAAACCAGGTTGACGTTGCGGAAACGTGACTCGCGCATGTTCACGGGGTTAGTCTCAAGGTCAGTAGTAGTGCCGTTGTCGACGAACATTCGGTTATCGGTAGGCCGAAGGTTGTTGTACTGCAGTGAAAAACCGTATTTGGCATGCAGCAGGTTGTCGGTTTTCATGAGACGGGTGTTCCAGGTAAAGCCCCATTCATAAAAATGGGAACCCCAGTAACGGAAATCGGAATTGGCCACCGCTCCATTCGTGACGAGGTTGTTGACGCCGGTGGCAAAAACGAACTGTGTCGTGGTGCGCGACTCCCCGTGATGACGCGTCCAATTATCCGGATCCCGCCATTTAAAGGTCACACGGAACATGCGGCTGGTATCCTCTTCATGTATCTTCCCGTCGATTTTCTGTTGCACGAGATCACGGAGTTCGGCCTCGTAGGCTGCGACTTTTTCTTCAATCGCGCGGGCATGGGTCTGGGCGAGGTCCATTTTGCGCTGGTCGGCTTCTTCTGCCGTAAGGCGACCTGCCTGTAGGTCTTCGTTAACCTTCTCCACTTCCTGTTTCAACGCGGCCTTCTCGTCTTTCGTGACGGTCTCGATCTTGTTGGCAATCAGGCGTGCACGATCTTCAAAACTCTGGCCGACCATCTTGCTGGCCAACAGGCAGAACAATCCTGCCAAAAAAAGGGTAATGGTTTTCATAACTATTGAAATTTGATTGATGATTGCTATTCATTGTTCCGGTTCGACAGCGCTACCTTGACATTTTGGTAGTTGCGTGTCACCGTACGGAGGGCCTTCTCGCGAAAGGTCATATCGAGTTCACCGTCGACCTGCGATAAGAGGCTGGCGGCGTCGACTTTTACCTTTTCCTTACCGGAAAACGTAACCGACACCTTTCCCTTATTGTCGACCGAAGCCAGTAATGCGGCTGCGTCAACCGCTACCGGCTTCGGTGCGACCTGCCCGGTCTTTTGATGGATGATTTCATTGGAAGTATTCTGGGCCACCCCCACTACGGCGGCTCCCGTTTCATTGGTCGGATGCACAGCAGGCATCTTTACAGATGGCCTTTCCGTATGACCGTCCGTTTTAGGTGTTCGGACCGCAACTGCTGTTGGGGCTGCCGATTGTTTAGGCGTCGGCAGTGTGGCTTCCGGGGTTGCCTGCGTCTCCTCTGTTTGGTTGACCACCACCCTCGGACGTGCCGTATCGGTCATTTCCTGTGTGCTGCCGAAAAACCAGGTGGCAATCAAAGCAAAGCCCAGTATACTGGCCGCGATATACAGCCAACGGAAATCGCGTTTCTTTTTGCCTTCTGCTACGGCCAGCATAGCATCCAGACGATCCCATGCGCCTTCGGAGGGCGTGATTTCCCGTTGCCCTAATTTTATCCTGAAATCCTCCTCCATTTTATTCCGTTCCGTTGCCATACATTTCTAATTTTTGGATTCGTTCCTGCAGATGCCTCCGGGCCGCTGCAAACTGCGATCGCGACGTGCCTTCGTGGATGTCAAGCATTTCCGCGATCTCTTTGTGTTTATACCCTTCGATTACGTAGAGGTTGAAGATCGTCCGAAAACCGTCAGGCATATCGTCGATCAGAGACTGAATGGCTTCTACTGACAGGTTGCATTCGATGTCGTTGAAACCCGGCTCGGCATACGGCTTGTCTTCCAGAAAACCGATGCGGCGGTGAGCCCGCAGATACGAAAGGCATTCGTTGACCATGATCCGCCGTATCCATCCTTCAAAACTCCCCTTCCCTTCAAAATGGGCGAGGTTCGTAAACACTTTCATAAACGCGGTGATCATCACATCCTCGGCCTGGTGAACGTCTTTGATATACTGCCGGCACACCCCCAGCATCTTCGGTGCATGGCGCTGGTACATCAGCTGCTGTGCGTGCCGGTTGCGGTCGATGGCGAGTCGGATCAACTCCTTCTCATCAGCATGTAAATCGATTACTTTCAAACCTCTTCGATGGTGTATTTGGACCCAAGACGAAAAAAGACGTCAAAACGTTGTATGGGAACTGAAAAAAAATCGAAAACAAAAACAAAAGAGGATAAACAATTGAAAATCAACACTTAAATAACTATTGAAAAAGAAAACTCCCTAAAGGATAGTACCCTGTCTCCCTTCCCTCTTGCCTCTTTCTTCTCTCCTCTCTCCTCTTTCTTCTCTCCCTCCTACTTCTTCCTCTCAATCACATACTCCACCATCAACTCCAACGCCGCGCGATAGTCGGAATGGGGAAAGGTCGACAAAAGTTCCAGTGCCTCGTCACGGAAGTCCCGCATTTTCTGCTCGGCATACGCGAGTCCTAATTGTTCTTTTACGAACTGGATGACCTCTCGCACCCGTTTTTTGTCTTTATTGTGGTTTTTGATCGAATTGATCAGCCAGTCTTTGTCTTTTTTAGAGCAGGTGTTGAGTACGTAAATGAGCGGCAGTGTCATTTTCTGCTCTTTGATGTCTATGCCGGTCGGTTTCCCGATCGCATCATCGGTATAGTCGAAGAGGTCGTCTTTTATCTGGAAGGCCATCCCGATCAACTCCCCGAACTTTCGCATCTTCTCGACCGTGGCATCGTCGTCTGGCGCGACCGATCGGGCACCCAATGCGCAACATGCGGCGATGAGCGTGGCGGTTTTTTGGCGGATGATTTCGTAATACACCTGCTCGGTGATATCGAGGCGTCTCGCTTTTTCAATCTGAAGTAGTTCGCCCTCGCTCATCTCACGCACGGCCACTGAGATAATCCGCAAGAGGTCGAAATCGCCGTTGTCAATGGAAAGCAACAAGCCTTTCGACAGCAGGTAGTCGCCCACCAAAACCGCAATCTTGTTTTTCCATAAGGCATTGATGGAGAAAAACCCCCGGCGGCGGTTGCTGTCGTCGACCACATCGTCATGAACGAGCGTGGCGGTGTGGATAAGCTCGATCACGGAAGCCCCGCGGTAGGTACGTTCGTTAACGGTGCCACCAAATACCATCTTCGCAGACAAAAACACGAACATGGGACGCATCTGCTTCCCTTTTCGGTTAACGATATAATAGGTGATGCGGTTCAGGAGCGCCACCCGTGATGCCATGGCATCGTGGAACTTCTTTTCGAAAAGTTCCATTTCGGCGAAAATAGGCTGCTTGATCTGCTCCGTGATTTTCATTGCCCAAATATAACCTTAAACGGGGAAAGAATGGAGGCTCGTGTGTGGAAAGTCGCGGTGCTGGTCGCGGTGCTAGTCGCAGTCACAGTCGCAGTCACAGTGGCAGTGGCAATAGCAGTCGTGAGTAGCGCCTTAGCCCTATTCATCGTAGGGGGAAGTGGTTTAGGATTTATTTGCCAACTGCCCGCAGGCGGCATCGATGTCTTTTCCGCGGCTGCGGCGGACCTTTACGACGATGTCGTGGGCTTCCAACGACTTGATATAGGCATTGATGGCAGCTTCATCCGCTTGTTGGAATTCGCCGTCGTCAATCGGATTGTATTCGATCAGGTTGACCTTACACGGCACGTGCTTGCAGAACCGCACGAGGGCGTCGATCGAGGCTTTGTCGTCATTGATGCCTTTCCAGACGACATATTCATAGGTGACCCGGCTTTTCGTTTGTCGGTACCAATAGTCAAGGGCGTCGCGAAGTTCGGTCAGCGGAAAATTCTTGGTGAAGGGCATGATCCGGTTGCGGGTTTCCTCAATGGCGGAATGCAGGGAAACGGCCAATTTGAACTTCACGCCTTCGTCTGCCATCTTGCGGATCATTTTTGACACGCCCGAGGTCGACACGGTAATTCGCTTTGGCGACATGCCCAGGCCTTCCTCCGACGTGATCATTTCAATGGCCTTCAGCACGTTATTGTAGTTCATCAACGGCTCGCCCATCCCCATAAACACGATATTCGAGAGCGGATGCCCGTGATACAAACGACTTTCGCGGTCGATGGCCACCACCTGGTCGTAAATTTCGTCGGGGTTCAGGTTCCGCATCCTTTTGAGGCGTGCGGTGGCGCAAAATTCGCAGTCGAGGCTACAACCCACCTGGCTTGAGACACAAGCCGTGGTGCGGGTTTCGGTCGGAATCAATACGCTCTCGACAATGAGTCCGTCGTGCAGGCGAACGGCGTTCTTGAGCGTACCGTCCTCGCTGCGTTGCATCTGGTCAACCCGGATGTGGTTGATCACAAAATGATCTTCCAGCATCTGGCGCGTGGCTTTCGCCACATTCGTCATGTCGTCAAACGAATGCGCGCCCTTGCTCCACAGCCACTCATAGACCTGGTTGCCACGAAAGGCCTGGTCGCCATTCGCTACAAAAAAATCACGCAGTTGCTGCTTGCTCAGCGCCCGTATGTCCCGCTTCTCGGTTTGCATGGCGCAAAGGTACATCGAAATTTTGGGATGCGCGTTTCTGAGCGAGAGGCGATACGTTGAACCCGAAAGGACTGGAAAACTCGCGGACAGTCTCCCTGCTTCGCTAATTTTACAACCTATAAAAAGCTCCTCTGTTACACATTTGCTACCTTTACGCCACAACACAGAACCCTTTCTGTTTTGGCTTTCATTCGCTAATTTCCTAATTTCCATGCACTTCCTCTCCGAAGAACTCGAAGATTACGTCGCCCGCCACTCGGAAGATGAGCCGGAGCTACTGGCCCAACTCAACCGCGAGACCCATTTGAAAATCCTGCAACCCCGGATGTTGTCGGGTCACTTCCAGGGACGTGTGCTGAGCCTGCTTTCCAAATTGGTGCGACCCCGGCACATCCTTGAGATCGGGACGTATACGGGGTATGCGACGCTTTGTTTGGCTGAAGGACTTGCGGATGGCGGTACCATCGATACACTCGACAACAACGAAGAATTATTTGATTTCCAGCGTCGGTATTTCGATGCTTCCCCATGGGGCCCACAGATTACACAACATTTGGGCCATGCGCTCGACATCCTGCCCACGCTTTCCAATACGTATGATTTGGTTTTCATCGATGCGGATAAAGAAAATTACCCCCACTATTTCGAATTGATCGTGCCGATGATGTCAAAAGGCGGCATTATCCTGTCGGACAATGTGTTGTGGAGTGGAAAAGTGTTGGAAGAGGTAAAAGCAAACGACAAAAGTACCCGTGTACTGTTGGAATACAACGAACTACTGAAACGGGATCCTCGGGTGGAAACGGTGCTGCTTCCCATCCGCGACGGACTCACCGTGAGTCGGGTTTTGTAGGATCAGGAAGGAAAAACCCGCGCCTTCGACCACAGGTACAAACGGAAAAACAGCGTGCCCATCAACGCGCCGAAGGTGTACCCCACGAGGATGTCGCCGGGGTAGTGGAGTCCTAAATAGATGCGGGAATACGCAAACACCAACGGCCAGAAGAACAACAATCCCATCAGGCGATACTGGCGTCGTAGCAGTAAGAATACGAAGGTCGCATTTGCCATTGAATTGGCGGCGTGCCCCGAGAAAAAGCTGAAACTGGAACTGGTTTTCACCGAACGAATCAGGTAGCAAATTCCTTCATCATTACACGGTCGAGGCCGCTGGAAATGCGACTTCACGAGGTTTACCACCTGGTCGGTCACCGTGATGAGTACGGCTACGCACAGCAACACCCACAGCGTTTGTTTCCAGCCTAGTTTGCGTTGCACCAACCACAGCAAAAAAACATAAAATGGCATCCAATACCCGATTTTGGTAACGGCCAGCCAAAAGGGGTCCCAGGTTTCAGAGCCGAGGCCGTTCAGGTAAATAAAAAGATTGGAGTCGTATTGTAGGATGCGCTCCATCAACGCTGGCGTTTGATTGGTCCTTCCGCGATATCCCCAATGTCTTGGGCGGCTTTCCCGTATTCTTCAGAAACGCCCTTTGTAATATCGTCCAGCCCTAAATTATCATTAGGGGTGTGTTCAGTGACCATTTTGGTGAATCCCTGACGGGCTTTCTCGATTTCGTCGGTGATGCCGCCGGTGAGCGATTTGGTGTCGAGCCCACTTTCTTCGGCACTTTTCTGGATTTCGTGTTTGATGCCGTCCGTGGCATGCCGCACCTGGGCCATAAGTCGACCTAGTGAACGGGCAATCTGCGGAATGTTCTCCGATCCGAACAACATCAGCGCCACCACGATGATCAGGAAAATTTCGCCGCCTCCGATACCGAACATACTTCTCGTTTTATCGGTGCCAAAGATACGAATAATAGCACCGGCCTGCCTGCACTTTAATCAAACTTTGACTTTACCGCTTGCTTGGGCCAACTGTTGTTCGTGGTATCCACATCGGCAGTCTCCAGCTTAGGATCGACTACGATCTGCGTCAATTTCTTATCGGTTGCGAACAACTTCGTGGTTTCCGCGTCGTTGAAACGCCACACCTGTGGTGGAAACCGTCGTATTTCCGTCGTGCCATCCTCAAACGTGAGTTCTACAATAAGCGGCATGACGAGTCCGCCCGGTTTGTCAAAGGTCACTTCGTAGAAATACTTAGGTGATTTCAGTTTCGCTTTTTCTTCCGCCGTAAAGTTCTTGGCAATGAAATCGGCCAATGGCGCTACCTGCTGCACATCGAATGGTTTATCGAGTTCGGGTTTGAACGACTCGCTTCCCTCTTCGATCATATAGACCTGTGCCCCCGCATTCGCGAGGCGACGGCGACGTCCGGTTTCCGGGGCCTTGTAGCCTTTTGGCGCTTCGGCCGTCACGAAATACCGCTTGACTTCCTTGATGCCGATATCACTGTAATCGGTCGTGAAGAACCAACCGCGCCAGAACCAGTCGAGGTCTACACCCGAAGCGTCCTCCATCGTCCGGAAGAAATCGTCGGGCGTTGGGTGTTTGAATTTCCAACGGTTGGCATAGGTCTTAAAGGCGTGGTCGAACAACTCGCGTCCCATAATGGTTTCGCGCAGCATGTAGAGTCCGGCCGCGGGCTTGGCATACGCGTTGTTTCCAAACTGGCGAAGGCTTTCAGAATTGGTCATGATCGGCTCAAGTCCGGATTGGTCGCCACTCATATACGGCACTACCAACTTCGGCAATCCGCGTCGGATTGGGAAATCGGCCTGCCAATCCAATTCCGTCAGGGTTTCCAGAAACGTATTCAGTCCCTCATCCATCCACGTCCACTGACGTTCATCCGAGTTGACGATCATCGGGAAGAAATTGTGTCCGACTTCGTGTGTGATTACGCCCATCATGCCATATTTTACCTGATCCGAGTACTTCCCGTCAGCATCCGGCCGGCCGAAATTCCAACAAATCATCGGATACTCCATCCCCTGGTCTTGCGCGTTGATGGAAATGGCCTTTGGATACGGATAGTCGAAGGTATGGGCCGAATAGGTTTTGAGGGTATGCGCTACGATTCGGGTAGAATATTGTTCCCACAACGGGTTGCCTTCCTTCGGATAAAGCGAAATCGCCATGACATCCTTCCCGCCCAATTTCACGGCCATCGCGTCGTAGATGAACTTCCGGGAGGTCGAAATACCAAAATCCCGCACGTTGACGGCTTTGAACCGCCAGGTCTTTTTCTTATCGGAAAACCCTTTTTCTGCTGCCACGGCTTCCTCCGCCGTTACTACGATAACCGGTTTGTCATACGATTTCTGGGCATCCTGGTACCGCTTCAATTGTGCGGCGGTAAACACTTCTGCACGGTTTTGCAGTTCGCCGGTCGCCTCCATGATGTGGTCGGCCGGAACGGTAATATTGACCTCGAAATTGCCGAACGGGAGCGCAAATTCGCCCGCCCCCCAAAACTGCATGTTTTGCCAGCCTTCGACGTCGTTGTAGACCGCCATCCGTGGATAGAACTGTGCCAATACATAGAGATTATTACCGTCTGAATCGAAGTGCTCATAGCCCGAGCGCCCGCCTTCGATCTGGTAGTTGTTGATATTATACCACCACTTGACCGAGAAGGTAAACGTCTCGCCGTGCTGTAGCGGTTTGGGCAAATCGATACGCATCATCGTATAATTGACGGTATGCGGCAGTTCTTTGCCATCTGGACCTTTTACATAGTCGATCTTGAAACCCCCGTCGAATTTTTCCTGTAGGTATTTCCGCGAAAAACCCAATACACCGATAGACGGGTCGGCACCCTCATCGTTTGCTAATGGCGATTGTGAATCGCGCGCCAAGACGTTCTGGTCGAGTTGCATCCAAAGGTATTCGAGCGGTTCCTTGGCGTTATTGTGATACGTAATCGTCTCGGTGCCATACAGACGTTGGTTGCGATCATCGAGTTCGATGTCCATTTTATAGTCGGCCTGTTGCTGGTAATAATCCGGTCCGGGTGCGCCCGAGGCCGTCCGATACGAGTTCGGCGTCGCCAGCAGGTCATACATCTGCCGGAACTTGCTTTGGTCGGTATGACCACCTTCCTTCTTCTTGGCTTCCTGTTGGGCCGTCACCGCTAGCGGCAGGCAAAGTAATGCGTAGAAAATGTGCTTCATAGCTGTTTTTTTATGGAAAAACCAGATGCGCGCTGGTTTCCCCTTCTTTCAATACGATGTTCTTCTTCTCTCCCGATACCTCCGTTTGCAGGATGTTCTGCTGTTCGGAATGACACGCCAGCAATGCCGTATTCGAAACGTCGAGTTGGCGCGGATGCTTTACACCGTCAACGCGAAAGTAGCAAATCACGACGGTTTCTTCTATTTCGGTATCCACAAACGTGAGCGTTACGGGTTTTCCATTCACCTTGATTTTCAATTGCTCGGCCATATACCGCTGCAAATAGGCCAAGTCGTCTTTCGATTGCTGTGATTCCCCTACGTGAGTAGCGGTTTTGGCGTACTTCGAAAGACACTCGTTCAGGTCGTCTATAAAGATCCGCCCGGTGATTTCCAACCGGCTTTTATCGGCATTGAAGCGAAGTTGGTAGATCGACATATAGAATTTGTGCGCCGAAAAGGCTGAAGCCATGGCGAAAATCACCAACATACCTATAAAACGAAACGTCTTCATCAGGGATTGTGTCGTCATTCTTTTGTATCCGTAACACGGCTCCCGTCTTTCAACTGGATAAAAGCCGCAGCCAGAAACACGATGCGAAGATCGGCAGTCGGTCGTTTTTTGGCAATGACCGCCTCGCGAAATTCATCGTCTTCCACACAAAAATACTCGAATGGACCGCTTTCCTCGACGGTGATCCCAAATTTTGTGTCGTAATAGGGCGCATCGTACCACTTCTGCATTCGTTTTAGGGCACGCGGATACTTCTCGACTTCTCGTTCGTTTCGCAGTCTTTTAGTATGCCCGGTCAGGTAATTGATGACCGGATCAAATGAGAACCCAACACCTCCACCCTTAATGGTCGATACAAATACGTGCCGCGCCGTGCGAAGTCGTCGTTCAGCCGGCGTGTAGGTCTTTGCAGGGCGTTCCAGTATACCGAGAGAAACAGCATCCAGTTGTGCGTAATTCTGAATCTCGACTTCCTCGAGTTGGTTGGTTTTGGCCGTCATCGACACCGAAAGCCTCCCCTTTTCAAACTCTTGTTCCTCTACAATGTGCCGCATCAGGTCAAGATGGACGGCCGAACACAGCAACACGTCATCGGGTTTGGCCATAATATGGAAAACGCCTTTGGCATCGCTGACGGCTTCGCGCTGGTTCACCAGGTTGAGGATACGCACGCCGCCCGGCGCGGCATTGGTTACGGTGATGGTGCCGGTAATGTCTTTCTCTTGCTGTGCCCAAGCTGAAAAGGACAGAAGAAGAAAAAGCAAGCTACGGCTTTGCATTCAGCCCGCGGTTGTAGGTATCGGCCAGTTGCAGGGTCACGAACGCCAACTGCACCGAATTGTTCGAGGCAAGTGCATCGAGGAATTCCTTACTGTCGACCAACAGGTAATGGAACCCTTTGATACGGTCGGGGGCGATGCCGAGGTCGGCATAATACGAGTCGGGCCACAGGTCTTTCAACTGCGCCAAGACGAATTCCTTCTTTTCGAGCAGTGCCTCGCGTTTGAGACGCTTGGTGCGCCCGGTGATTTTGTTGATAAGGCCGTCGAGGGCCGTGCTGGTGGCGGTGAACACTTTGCGCTCGGCGGGGGTATACTGCTTCGCGGGTTTGGTAAGGATGCCCAACGCTACGGCATCCATTTGGGTCGACTTGGTAACAGCAACCTCCTCGAGTTCGATGGGTTTCGCCGCGATGCGAAGCGTAATTTTTCCGGAATTGACGTCGTCTTCGCGAATTAACCTACGGACATAGTCGATCTGGGTGCCTGACAAGACCAGCATATCACCTTCTGATGCGGGAATGGTAAAATTCCCTTCCGCGTCGGTCACGACTTCGACTTCGTTGACGAGGTTTACGATATGGATATTGGAGGGACTGCCGTCGCGCACAACGACTTTTCCGGCAAGTGGTTTCCCTTTCTGCGCTGCGGCGACAAGGGAACATAAGAGAAGTATACACGTAGCGATTCGCACCACAGGCAATGGATTTAGGGAGAAACGGATGTAGGGAGTGTTCGGGGCCGTCAGGAGTTACCCTAAGACGATTCGGACGATCACACCGATAAAAACGGTAACCAACTTAACCATACGTCGTTGTATTAATTCGTTGGCGTAAAAATATGGGTTTTGGAAGGTCGTCGGTGTGGGGCTAATGGTAAATTTCTGTTAATAACGCGCCTTTCGTATCTTCGAACCTAAAATCCGACGCATGAAGCGCCTTATCATTGCCAGCACCTCCACCCTTCACGGCGGCGGCTACCTTGACTACTTACTACCGGAACTGGAATTGCTTTTCGCGGGGGCAGACGATGTCCTCTTCATCCCCTATGCGCGGCCCGGCGGTATCGACCATGACACCTATACAGAAAAAGCGGCGCAGGCCTTTTCGGTTATAGGTAAGCAGGTGTATGGCCTCCACTCGTACCCCGATCCTGTTGAAGCCATCCAGACAGCGAAAGCGATCTTCACAGGGGGCGGAAACACCTTCGTGCTCGTAAAAGAACTGCATGAGAAAGGCCTCATGGCGCCCCTTAGAGAGGCTCTTCTGAACGGCACACCCTATCTCGGAACGAGCGCCGGAAGCAACATAACCGGCCCTACCATGCAAACGACCAATGATATGCCGATTGCCTATCCGCCGGACTTCCGCACGCTGGGCATCCTGCCGTTTAACCTCAACCCCCATTACCTGGATCCGGATCCGGGCTCGACCCACATGGGCGAAACGCGCGAAACCCGTATTCGCGAATTCCATGCCTTCAATGAAACACCGGTATTGGGCCTTCGTGAAGGCAGTTGGATAGCCGTGATGGGCGAACGGTTGACGTTAAAGGGCAATCTTACCGCACGGCTGTTTCGGAAAGGGACGGATGCCGTGGAACTGGCGCCGGGATACGATTTGACGGAACTACGTTAAACTAGCGGACACCAAAATGAACGACATAAAAAAACCCCGACATACCATCGGGGTTTTGAAGTGGAGCGGAAGACGAGGCTCGAACTCGCGACAACCAGCTTGGAAGGCTGGAGCTCTACCAACTGAGCTACTTCCGCTTATGTTACAGGCACAATTTGGGTGTTTGACACACTTTTATCGTGTTTGCGGATGCAAATATAGAGAAGAAAAATCGGTTGATGCAAACTTTTTCAAAGGAAAATCGTGCGTCGGGCGATAACCACTTAGCTCCGAACGCCTTGAGCAGCGTGGCTCGGATGGTAAATATACAGGCACGAACCGTCGCGTAGCGCTTCGATGAGCGGCTTCACCATGTCATTCGGAATCGCCGGACACCCCAGGCTGCGTCCGAGGCGCGTATGCTTCCGGATGAAATCTTCCGACACATAATCAGCGCCGTGCATCACCACCGCGCGTTGTAAAGCGCGATCGTTTACCCCTTTTTCGAGCCCGTTCAACCGCAGCGAAATACCGTGTTTCCCGTTGTAAACAGTGCCCGTTGCATAAAATCCCAGGCTGCTTTTGTTGGATTCGGCGTCATTCGAGAACGACTGGGCGAATTCATCGCCGGTGTTACGACCGTGTGCCACCCAGGTGTGGTAGAGCACTTCGTGGGTATTCATGTTCACGACCCACAGACGCCGGGTATTGGAAGAGAGACTGAAATCCGCAATGGCCAAAATATCACGTGTGATAATCCCCTGGGCGCGAAGCTGGAAAAACCCATTCGCAGCGGCTTTGAAGCAGGCAGACGATGGAAGTGCCGCAGTGCATTTCTCCAAGTCCCGGTATACGAGGTCGGCAGGTTCTTCCGTTGTGGCAGCCGGAAAAGAACCGAGCTTGGGCGCAACAGAAGGAGCCGTCAACAACGATGACAGGAAAAAAAGCGATGACAGGAAATAATAGGTCATACGATTCGTTCAGGTAGCAGGCCGATTCGTAAAAACCGTGCCAAACCGCTTCGCCAACAAAGGTTTAACAAAAAAGAGCTAAAATCTTCTTTATAACGGATTTTTTTAAAAATACGTATGCCAATTAGTGTGTTACAGGCCATTATTTCTATTTTTGTCACGCTAACCCAACCTAATATGCTCCGGACGCCCAGGCTGTTTCCGCTTTTTTTCCTATTGACCAGCCTGTCGGTGATGGCGCAGAAAAAGACCGTGCGCACCTCATTTACCGACGCCTCCATCAGCATTGACGGCACCATGGAAAAGGTCTGGGAAACAGCAGAACCGGCGACCGACTTTGTCATGTACCAACCCGACAATGGCAAATTAATCGCACCGGAAAAAAAAGCAATTGTACGCGTCTTATACAACCAGGAAGCCCTTTACATATTCGCGGAACTACAGGATGACCAGCCGGATAAAATCCTGAAGGAAATCACGCAACGCGACAATATTGGGGTGGCGGATATGTTCGGTGTCTTCATCAACGGCTTCAACGACGGCCAGCAGGATTTCCAGTTTTTTGTTAGCGCATCGGGTGTTCAGATGGACCGCCTTGCAACAGAAGACAATGAAGTGGCCCCTGACAATTTTGGACAGGATTTTTCATGGGATGCGATCTGGGACAGCGCCGTCCGGTTGACATCGACCGGTTGGAATGTGGAAATGAAGATCCCGTATGCGGCGTTGCGTTTCTCTGACGCACCCATACAGACCTGGGGCATCAACTTCTACAGGGGCGTCCGGCGCGACCGGCAGCATTATACCTGGAACCCCATCCGCTTTGATGAAAAACTCACCCGTACGCAGAACGGTTTACTCGAAGGGCTACAGAACCTGCAACCTCCTACCCGCTTGTTCTTCATCCCCTATACCTCGTTTTACCACGAACAGGGACCGGCGGGAAAAGACGACCGTTTCAAAGCCGGACTTGACGTCAAATACGGGATCAATGAGTCGTTTACGCTGGATGCCATCCTCGTTCCGGATTTCGGACAGACGAAGTATGACAACCTCATCCTTAACCTATCGCCCTACGAACAGCAATTTGCCGAAAACCGGCCGTTCTTCACGGAAGGCACCGACCTGTTCAGCAAAGGCGACCTCTTTTACTCGCGACGGATCGGAGCCGCACCCTCATTTGGATACACGACCTATGACAGCGCAACCGAAACGCTCGACCAACCGGCTACTGTTAACCTGCTGAATGCGGTAAAAATATCGGGGCGCACCAATCACGGACTCGGTATCGGCGTGCTAAATGCCGTGACGGAAGAAACGCACGGAACGGTGACCGACATCGCCACCGGAACGAAACGCAGTGTGGTGGTCGAACCTCTTACCAATTATAATGTGTTAGTACTCGACCAGCGTTTCAACCAGAATTCGTCGGTTAGTTTGATCAACACCAATGTCTCTCGCGACGGCAGTTTCTATGACGCGAATGTGTCGGCCTTCCTCTTCAACCTAAACACGAAGAAAAACACTTATAACCTGTCGGGGGATTTTAAGTACAGTTATATCGAAAGCGATTACCAAGGCTTCAAAACCGCCCTTAACCTCGAGAAGACGAGCGGCCAGTATCGGTGGTCGTTGTTTGGGAAGTACATTTCCAACAACTACGACATCAATGACCTGGGGTATATCACCCAAACCAATTACCACAATGCCTACGCCGACGCCAGCTACCGCATTTTGAACCCGACCAAATGGTTCAACACCTTCCGCGTTGATGTGCGGTCATCGGTCGAGCTACAGAACAACACAGGAAAACCCCAGGACGCGTTCTTCAATATGAGCGCACAGGGCAACTCGGTGGTAAATGACTACTATTATGCTTTGCTGCAACTCAATCCGATTGAGACATTCGACTTTTACATGCCACGGTCAACCGGACGGTTTTCGTATGTGCCGAAAAGTGCGCTGGCACAGTTGATTTTCTCGTCCAACTACAACCGTCCGTTTGCGCTTGACGTCAATGTGGTCGGACGAAAATACGACGAAGAACGCCGCCTGACGTATGCCTGGAATTTCAGTCCACGCTACCGCGTCAACGACAAACTCATGCTCATTTACAGCTTTGAGTATTCCCGCGACCTGAGTGACCGTGGGTATGTGGGCAACACGGATACCGACATCCTCTATGCCGAGCGCGACATCAAGACCATCGTGTCGCAACTCAGCGCCAAATATGCGCTCAATAATAAGATGACACTCAACCTCAGCGCCCGCTATTATTGGTCGTTTTCGGAAAATCGGCGCTTGTTTACACTTGGTGATGACGGGTATCTTGACGGAACAGACTTCATTACCGGCCTTGATGAAAACTTCAACGTTTGGAACATGGACCTCAATTATTCGTGGTGGTTTGCGCCGGGCAGTCAGTTGTCTGTACTTTATCGTAATAATGCCCTGGATTACACCAATATCATCAGGCATCGTTTCAACGACAACGTGCGGGAGTTATTCGACGACAACCTCAACAACGTATTTTCGGTAAGCGTTCGCTATTATATCGACTACAATTCGCTGCGCCGTAGGAAATAAGGGGTTAAATATATGACAATATTCCGCGCCGGGACGGGCAATCGCCTATCTTTGCGAAAATTGTCAAAATGTCCAAAAAAGTCATCCTGATGATACTCGACGGCTGGGGAAAATCGCCCGACCCGAAAGTATCCGCCATCGACAACGCACGCGTTCCGTTTATAAAGAGCTTATATACCCGTTATCCGAGTGCCGAACTCCGCACCGACGGCCTCAATGTAGGACTGCCGGAAGGACAGATGGGAAATTCGGAAGTAGGCCACATGAATCTCGGGGCGGGTCGTATCGTGTATCAGGATTTGGCCAAAATCAACCTCGCGGTACAGCATCATACGCTGAAGGAAGAGCCTGTGCTCAAAGAAGCCTTCGCATACGCAAAAGCGCACAACAAGCCGATCCATTTTCTGGGATTGCTTTCCGATGGCGGGGTGCACTCGCATACCTCGCATCTCATGGGGCTTTTGGAAGCCGCGGAAGAAGCTGGGTTGGACAAACTGTTCGTGCATGCCTTCACCGACGGTCGCGACGTCGATCCGAAGTCGGGCGCCGGTTATGTGCGTACGTTGGTGGATGCCCTTTCGGGGACACCTGCGCAACTTGCCTCCATTATAGGTCGTTATTACGCCATGGACCGTGACCGCCGTTGGGAACGGGTGCGACTGGCCTATGATCTTCTGGTAAACGGGAAGGGAACGCCATCGCTGGATGCCGTCAAAAGTGTGGAAGAAAGCTACGCGGCTGGTGTAACGGATGAATTCATCCAGCCTATCGTGATGACCGGAGCCGACGGGCAACCGCTGGCGACGCTGCAGCCTGACGATGTGGTCATCTTCTTCAACTTCCGCACCGATCGCGGGCGTCAGCTCACGGAAGTGTTGACTCAATGGGATTGCCATGAGCAAAACATGCACACCGTGCCGTTGTATTATGTGACCATGACAAACTACGATGAGAGTTTTCACGACATCAAGGTCATCTACAACAAAGACAACATTACCATGACCTTGGGCGAAGTGCTTGAGAAATATGGAAAGAAACAAATACGGATCGCAGAAACCGAGAAATACCCGCATGTGACGTTTTTCTTCTCGGGAGGACGCGAGTTGCCGTTCGAAGGTGAATCGCGGATTCTGTGTCCGTCTCCCAAAGTGGCCACGTATGACCTCCAACCCGAAATGAGCGCCTACGAACTGGCCGATGCCCTGGTGCCGGAACTCGAAAAGAAAGAAGTAGATTTCGTCTGCCTGAATTTTGCAAACGGCGATATGGTAGGCCACACCGGCGTGTGGGAAGCGGCGATCAAAGCCTGTGAAGCGGTAGACGCCTGTGTTGAAAAAGTCATTACGGCGGCGCTTGCAAACGGCTATACCACCATCGTCATTGCAGATCACGGCAACTGTGACACCATGGTCAATCCGGATGGAAGTCCGAACACGGCCCACACCACCAACCCGGTGCCGATTATCCTCGTAGATCCTGAGCGGACCTCGATCAAAAGCGGGGTGTTGGGTGACATCGCGCCAACCATCCTCGAACTCATGGGCATACCACAACCGGATGTTATGACACGGCATTCGCTGCTTTAAAAATGCTACGCGATGAAACGACTCCTGCCCCTCTTATTCTTCGTAACCACACTAGCATCATTCGCGCAGCAAGGTGCCTCTTCGTGTGCAGAGCTTGCCGCCAATCCGGATGCGTATCAGGCGTGTGCCACTACTATTACCTTTCCTAGCTCTACGGGAAACAATAACGATACTTTTTTTCCTAGTTGTTTCCAGGGAAACAACCTCGCCGGGCCGAGTTGGTTTTTTTTGAAAATACAAACATCGGGCACCATCAACCTTCAAATCAAACAGGTAGACAATTCCGGCAACCTCAGCGACGTAGATTTCGTGCTATGGGGACCATTTACGTCGCTTGGTAACATCTGCCCTCAGCTCGTCCCTGCCAATGAAGTGGATTGCAGTTATTCGCCCTCAGGTATAGAGAATGTGGTGCTCCCTAACGGCGTCCAGGGACAGCTTTATGTATTGGTAGTCGATAATTTCGTTCCAAGCGTCGCGGGCAACATCACGATTACGCAAACGGGGGGCACCGGCAGTTCTGACTGCAGTTTCCTTTCCGACGTTGACATATTGGATGATACGGGTAACGAAATCCTGCAACTGGATTATTGCAAACCAAACACGAAAAACCTCGTCGCTACCGTCGACACCTCTGATTTTACCGGCAACCCCGCCGACCTTCGTTTCAACTATAAATGGTATAAAGACACGGCATTGGTGTATACCCTTACTGACGATACTTCGTCAACTAATACCTATGTGGCCAACGATACCGGCACCTATCGGGTGGAAATGACCTCTTACGATGTAACCGATCCGCCGGCAGACCCGTCGGCACTGACCGTCAGCGCGGATGAAATTATTTTGAATTTCTACGAAGCACCGATTGTCAATGTGACGACCTCGTCCGCCTGTCTTCAGGCAGCGCCACAGTTACAGGCGTCGGTAAGCAATCTCGGAGCCGCACCCGTAAGCTACCAATGGTTCCAGGGAACGACCCCCATCCTGGGTGCCACAACCGCGACCTATTCGCCTACACAGGCAGGAACTTATTTTGTTCAGGCCGGTAACCCCGGATGCACTGCGGTTAATTCGAACAGCATCGTTATCTATCCCGTACCCACGGTCAACATTACCGGAGACACCGCTATTTGCGAAGACGACACCTACACCCTGACCTCCGCTGTCACTAACACAGGAAGTGCCGCGGTTACCTACCAGTGGAATAAGGGCGGCAACCCGATTCCCGGCGCGAACGGTGCGACTTTTGTGGTATCGTCGGCCAACCAGTCTCCGGGTTCTACCGAAACCTACACCCTCACACTTACCCTCGATGGTATCTGCTCAACCGTATCGAATACAGTGACGATAACCCTGAATCAAAAACCCGCACTTGCCTCAAGTTCGGTGGTATTGAAGCAATGCGATTATATCGCGCCGAACACTGACGGAGTGGCCATCTTTGATCTTACGCAGGCTGCGACCGCACTGACCAACAACACGGCAGGTATTACGCTTTCGTACTTCCTTGATGCGGGACTTACGCAACAGATAGCCAATCCGTCGTTGTTCACCAACACTACGCCGTTCAACCAGACCCTTTATGTCACGGGCCAGTTTCCCGGGCAGGTACCGGTGTGTACATCCGATGTGGCGGTTTTACAATTGGAAGTCGACCCTACGTCAGTAGCCTCCTATCCGAATCTGGCACCGGTATGCCCGGAGTTGAACCAGGGTTTCGGCTTTTTCGACTTTGAGACCCAACGCGCCCTGATCAAAACGACCTACTTCCCCGCGACCAACGTCAACATCGCCTTTTATGCCAATGCGACGGATGCTGCCGTGGAAACCGGCCCACTTGACAATACATCGCCTATTCCAGCAGGCAATAACACGATTTACACCCGTATTGAAACTAATAACGACTGTGAGGGTATCGGCACTTTCTCGGCCAACGTCTACGTAGCGCCGGCTTTGACCAACGTTACCGATTGGGAACTGTGTGAAAGTGAACCGGTCATCCTATCGGCGAAAGACAGTGAAGCCTTGGCCGGACAGGCTACTACGGTATCGACCCGGTATTTTGCGTCGTTTGAAAACGCACGCCAAAACGTCGCAGCGTTCGATAAAAATGCGGATGCGAACTTCCCCATTGCTACCACCACTGTGTATGTGCGTCTTTCCGACAGCGCAACGGGTTGTTTTTCTATCATTGATTTTGATGTGAAGGTATACGATGAACCGAACATCACCACTCCGACGCCCATGTCGAATTGCAGCGGCAGTGTAGGCACGTTCAACCTTGACTCGCGTGTTGCGCAGATTACCGGTGGTAACGCCAATTACGGGGTGCAGTTCTTTGCGTCGCAGGCCGACTTTGATGCGGGCATCGCGATTACGGGCACCAATGCCTACCAATCCGGCAACCGCACGGTATTGGTTTTGGTGACAGACCCAACGCAACACGGCTGTACGTCACAGACCACGCTGGCGCTTTCAGTTAGCGAACGTCCCGGTGCCGCGACGAATCCGGATATCCTTCAATTGTGTGATGACAGTGGTTTCCATGCATTTGACCTTACCGAACGCGAGCGGCAAATGGCGGGTCCTACCCCCTTGGCCGAATTGGAATTTTTCTATTATGAATCGCCGGACAGCGCGGAGGCCAACAGCCCTGACTGGATTGCTGACCCGACCCAATACGTCAACCGTGATCCGCAATACCAGAAAATTTACGTCCGGATCAACAGCAAAACGAGCTTCGACAGTGAAACAGGATTACCGTGCTACCGGGTTCTGGAACTTGAGTTGTTCGTGCGGCATTCCCCTCCGGATAATCTCCTGAAAACGCCTTATCATATCTGTGTCGATAAAGACGGAAATGTGGTGAGTCCGGCGCTCATCGAAACCGGCTTACCCGAAGGCTTCCAGTTCACGTGGTACGAAGGTGCCGATGCCGTGCCGGGTTCAGAGCGGCCAACTAACCAGTCGTTCTTTGTTGCGACGGAGCCGGGTACGTATTCCGTGCGGATTGTCGACTTCCGGTACACATCCTTGTGCGACATCGTGATCAATTTCACGGTACGCAATACAGAAGTACCATTTTCCATCAGCGGAAGTCCGGCCGATCTCATCGCTTTTGAAACCGACAATACGTTGACGGCGGTGGTGGACCCACCTTCCTCAGATTATGAATACCAGCTTGACAATAACGGTTGGCAGGACAGCAACGTGTTTGTCGATGTGAAGGAAGGACTTTACCGCCTGACCGTTCGCAGCAAATACGGATGTGGTGAGGTGGCGACCGATGTAGTTGTCGCCGATTTCCCGCGTTTCTTCACGCCAAACGGCGACGGTTTTCACGACACCTGGAACATTGATGGCCAGGAAGCCCTTGACGTTTCGGTCGTGTATGTCTTTGACCGCAATGGGAAATTACTGCGTTCAATCTTCCGGGATGACACCGGTTGGGACGGCACCTATAACGGGCGACCGATGCCGGCCGATGACTATTGGTTTGTTGTACTCTATACAAAAGGCGGTATCACGAAAGAATTCCGGAGCCATTTCGCCCTTAAGCGATAATCCGGAAAATCGTACTTTTGCAGCCTGAATCCATTCGCATGATTATCCCAAAAACAGCCGAGGAAATCGAACTGATGCGCGAAAGTGCGCTGATTGTATCGAAAACGCTTGGCATGATTGCCCAGGAGATACGCCCGGGTATTACGACACTCGAACTTGATAAAATGGCGGAGGCCTTTATCCGTGACCAGGGCGCTGTGCCCGGTTTTCTCGGACTTTATGGCTGTCCGTCGACCCTATTGACCAGCGTCAACGAACAGGTCGTACACGGTTTGCCGACGCACCGCCCGATTGAGGAAGGTGACATCGTATCGGTCGACTGCGGCGCGTTGAAGAACGGCTATTATGGCGACCATGCCTATACTTTCGAAATTGGTGAAGTGGAACCGGCGACGCGCAAACTGTTGCAGGTCACCAAAGAATCCCTCTATATCGGCATACGCGAATTCAGGGCCGGCAACCGCGTGGAAGATGTGGGTAATGCCATCCAGAAATATACCGAATCATTTGGCTATGGCGTTGTGCGCGAGCTGGTGGGTCATGGTATAGGGGAAAAGATGCACGAAGAACCGGAAATGCCGAACTACGGCAAACGCGGTCGCGGAAAACTTTTTGTGGAAGGAATGGTCGTGGCGATCGAACCGATGATCAACATGGGAACGCGCAACATCAAGACCTTGAAAGACGGATGGACCATCGTGACGGCAGATAAGAAACCGAGCGCCCATTTCGAGCATAATGTGGCATTGGTCAACGGCAAACCGGAACTGCTTTCAACGTTTGCCTACGTATACAAAGCCCTTGGCATTGAGTCGGATGAAGAGAATGAGTTCCGTCAAAAACCCCTGGTGATTTGAAAAAGATCTTCCGTTTTCTGCTGAATACGGTGCCGCGGCCCTTGCTGATTCGGCTGAGTTATCTGGCGCGTCCGCTTTTGGCGGTATGGATGAAAGGCGACCGTTTTACCGACCCTATCGACGGGAAAAGCTATAAAAGTTTCCTGCCGTATGGCTACGGCCACCAGCGCAGCAATGTATTAGCGCCGGGAACCCTGTCGCTGGAACGCCACCGTTTGTTGTGGTTGTACCTTCAAAACGAAACCGATTTTTTCACGTCGCGGAAAAAGGTGCTGCATTTCGCGCCGGAACAGGCCTTTTACCAGCGTTTTCGGGCTATGGCGAACCTCGACTACACCACTACCGACCTGTTATCGCCCCTGGCGGATGTGAAAGCGGATATCTGCAACCTGCCGTTTGCCGATGACAGCTACGACCTTATCCTCTGCAACCACGTGCTTGAACATATTCCAGACGATACAAAAGCGATGCAGGAATTGTTCCGGGTGATGAAACCCGGCGGCATGGGCATTTTCCAGATACCACAGGATTTGTCGCGCGCCACGACCTTTGAAGACGATTCGATTACCGACCCGAAAGAACGCGCGCGCATTTTCGGCCAGTACGACCACGTTAGGGTGTATGGCCGTGATTACTTTGACAAATTGCGCAGCATCGGTTTCCGGGTGGTAGAGGAAGATTATACTACACGTATTGCGCCCGAGTTGGTCGAACGATACGGATTGGCGAAGGGTGAGGTGATACCGGTGGTGTTTAAGGGTTGAAGGTTCAGGGTTCGGGGTTGAGGGTTGAGAGTTGAGGGTTTGGGGTTCAGCGTGATTCTCCCGATTTGATGTAGCGTTCTCAAGACGTGGGTTTGCGTGAGGGATTGAGGCGGTAGCCTTTTTGCCCCCGGTGGGTAAGAAAAATGAACCTAACAGAAACCGACCGTTTACCACTGAATAGGGCAAAAAGCTAAAGCCGAAAGCCCGGCCCGAAGGGACACGCCCGAAAAGAGAGAAGAGGGAGGAGAGGGGAGAGTGGAGAGAAGAAAGAGGAGGAGAAGGGAAAAAGAACCTTCCTCTCGTTTAATTAATCGCGAAGGGAGCGGCCAACTTAAACGTCGGCACAATCACCTTGAAGTTGCGGGTGCTGGTGAAATTGACCATATTGAAATAGCCGCGCATGGCGCCAAAGGGCGACGACAGCAGGCAGCCTGAACTGTAGGTGTGGGTTTCGCCCGGTTTCAATACGGGCTTTTTGCCGATGACGCCTTCGCCATCGACGATTTCGGTTTCGCTGAGTGAATCAAAGATTTCCCAATGGCGCGTGATGAGCTGCACCGAGTCTTTGCCATGGTTCTCGATGGTGATCTCGTAACTGAAGGCAAAGTGGATTTTGTAGTTCTTGAAGTAGGTACCTTCAAAACTGGTCTTGACTGAAATCTTGATCCCCCTCGTTATCTGTGAAACCATCTTAGGCTAAGCGCATTAACATCCCAAAGTTACAAAAAAAGCGGGGAAAAGCCGGCCCGCAGCGTTAAATTTTGGTCAATTGACAATGTCAACCGACGAGGCGACGCCCTTGCCCACCACACGGTCATAACGCTGTCCGTTTTCCCGGTAGTATACTATGGCGAAATAATCGTTTTCCGTTTGGTAGAAGTTGCCGTCGAGGGCGTTCTCAAAATCGATTTTGCCAGCAGCATCCGCCAATATATATTGGTAATTCGTGAAACCCTGTTTGATCAGCACCGCCTTTTCATACACTGCCTTCGCCGGGTTGTAGTCCATTTTAAACTCGGGCGTCAACGCATAATTGTTGAACATCCCTCCGATATACACATCGTTCTTGCCGAAATAGGCCGGGGCCGACAACGTAAAGAACGTCCACACATAGTCAGCTTCGATTTTCGGATCCTCAGCATTCACCTGCATCGCCAGAAAACTGCCGTTTCGATCGGGTGCGAAGGTATAGGGCTTGTTAGCCGCCGCTTCGTGCGTATAAAGATAGGCGTTGTAAGTCTCTTTCGCATCAATACGTCCGATGAAGTTGGCTGCCGCCCGCACATCCTTGTTCTCGAACCAAAGGAACTCGTTACCCGCCCAAAACTGGGTCTCCCGGTCGTAGCGGTAGATAAGGTCATTACCCATGGTGAACATCGGTTTTACATTGTAAATTGCATTGTCGAAACGGCCGTTCTGCAGCAATAGCACCTTCACATTCTGCAGCGGCGACTGGAAGTTGATGGTGGTCGACTTGATCGAGAAGTCGAGGTTGTGCTTGAAATTGACATCCCGCACTTGCCGCGCCCGCTTGACCTGCATGGGCACCGATACGAGGTTTTCGTAAAGAATAAACTTGCGCGAGAAAACGACTTCATGGTCGTCATTGAGTATTTTGAGGATGTAATTGCCGCTCACCCGAAACTGCATGAACTTGTTGGGAAAGGAAAGCGAATAGTGCGAGTATAATTGCAACGTGTTAAACGAGTTGAGGTATTGCTGGATGCGTTGGTCGTCGAGCCCGGTGATATACTCGGCCTTGTTCAACTGCGACGGCTTCCAGTCGTAATCACAATGCACGACCTGAAAATAATAGTTGGCCTCGTCGCCAAATAAATCATCGAACTCAAACGTAAACGTATCGCCCAGTGGAAATAGCGGCACCACGTTTTGTCCGTTCTGCACAAACGCGGCGCTTTTGATGTTATAGGGTGGCGACACCTCATGTTCCTGCGCGCGCATCGGGCACACAAAGGCTAAAACGAGCAACAATGTACAGACGATTTTCATTCGGGAAGGATTCAGGCTCGTAAATATAACAAATAACGACGCGCTATCCCACTTGTTGGCGAATGTTAAAGAAACGCAATAATCGAGCGGTTCAGGAGTTATAATAGCTACATTTCCATAAACAAAACCATTTAGCATGAAACAACTCCACAAAACGTGGCTGTTTCTGTTGGCCTTGCCGCTTTGCGCCGGGGCACAGGAACTGAAGCCCGACACCAAAATCCCGTTCGATCCGGCGGTGCGCACCGGAAAACTCAAAAACGGACTTACCTACTACATCCGCCACAACGCCAAACCCGAAAACAAAGTCGACCTGCGCCTGGTCGTAAACGCCGGGTCGTTGATGGAAAACGACGACCAGCAAGGACTCGCCCACTTCATGGAACACATGAATTTCAACGGCACCAAGCGCTTCCCGAAGAACGCCTTGGTCGACTACCTGCAAAGCATCGGAGTGAAATTTGGGCAACACCTGAATGCCTATACGAGTTTCGATGAAACCGTATACTTCCTTCCCATCCCGTCAGACGATCCGCAAAAACTGGAGAAAGGCTTCCAGATTATCGAAGACTGGGCTTTTAATGCCAACCTCACCCCGGAAGAAATCGACAAGGAGCGGGGCGTGGTGTTAGAGGAATACCGCCTCGGACTCGGCGCCGACAAGCGAATGGAAGACCGCTACCTTCCTAAAATGCTCTACAAATCACGGCACGCCGAACGTCTTCCCATCGGAAAGAAAGAAATCCTCCAGAATTTTACCTATGATAAAATCGTCAATTTCCACAAAGACTGGTACCGTCCGGATCTCATGGCGGTAATTGTGGTAGGCGACATTGATGTGGATGCCATGGAGAAGAAAGTAAAAGAACACTTCGCTTCCTACGCCAATCCGAAGAAGGAACGGCCGCGGCAGGTGTACAGCCTTCCGAACCACAAGGAAACCTTCGTGTGCATCGAAAGTGACAAAGAAGCATCGGGTACGCAAATCCAGCTCATGTATAAGGATTACGATGTCAAGAAACCGCAGGTGACCATCGCCGACGGCCGTAAGGATTTCATCGAAGGCCTTTATGCCACCATGCTCAACAACCGCCTCCAAGAGCTGACGAATTCGCCAACCCCGCCGTTCACCTACGGATTTTCGTACCACGGTGGCACCTACGCCCGCGACAAAGAAGCATACCAATCGTTTGCGATGGTAGAGGAAGACAAGGTGCTGCCGGCCCTCAAGACCCTCGCCCTTGAGAACGCCCGCGCCAAAAAATACGGATTTACCCAGTCAGAGCTTGACCGCGCGAAATCGGAGATTATGGTCCAATACGAAAGTGCGTATAAAGACCGTAACAAGTCGGAATCGTCGAACTTCGTAAGCGAATACCAATCGCACTTCCTTGAGCAAACGCCTTCGCCGGGTATCGAGTGGAATTACGAAGCCATCAAGCAGTTGCTTCCAGGCGTGACGCTCGAAGAGGTAAATGCGGCCGCCAAAGGCTACGTGAAAGACGACAACCGTGTGATTGTGGTAACCGGTCCGGAAAAAGACGGACTGAAGAAAGTGACCGAAGCGGAAGTCCTTGCCGCTCTGGCTATCAACGATGCCGAAGTCACGCCGTATGAAGACGTTGCCATCGCACAAAGCCTGCTCCGCAATCCAGTGAAGGCAGGCTCGGTCGTAAAAAAAGAAACCGACGACAAAATCGGCGCGGTCACCCTTACGCTGTCTAACGGGGCCAAAGTGACCTATAAAAAGACTGATTTCAAGAACGATGAAGTCATGATGGAAGGCATCAGCCTCGGCGGATCGAATTTCTTCACCGACGACGAAATGAAGAAAACCCAGTTCGCGATGGGCGCCCTCACCGAAGCGGGCTTCTCCGGATTGAAAGTGAACGACATCAACAAGTTCATGTCGGGCAAGATCGCCGGCGCGTCGCCGTATGTATCGGCCGCCACCGAAGGCATCCGCGGGTCAGCTACACCGAAAGACCTTGAATACCTCTTCCAGATGGTCTATGCCTACTTCACCGATCTTAACCTTGACAAAGAGGCGTTCGACGGCTACCGCCAGAAGCAATCGGCGTTTTACAAGAACATGATGTCTGAGCCGACCATGTACTTCCAACAGGAGTTCTATACCTACCTGAACGCGCAAAACCCGCGTTTCAACGGTATCGTACCGACTGACAAAACGTGGGACGCCACCGACTACGAACTGGCCTACCGCAAGTATAAAGAGCGTTTCGCCGATGCCGGTGATTTCCACTTCTATTTCGTAGGCAACATCGACGATGCGGCCATCGAAGCGTTCGCCGCGCAATACCTGGCGTCGCTGCCGTCAAAAGGCACGCACGAACAGCCGAAAGACCCAGGTTACCGCTTTATCCGGGGCGATCTCAAAAAGGTGGTCAACAAAGGTCAGGATCCGAAAAGTACGGTCAATATCATGTACTATGGTGACACGACGTACTCTCCAAAAGAAGCCTTCGCCTTGCAGGCGCTCGGCGAGGTACTCACGATCAAACTGATCGAGGAACTCCGCGAAAACGAAAGCGGCGTCTACGGCGTCGGCGCCCGCGGCGGCATGAACAAGGTGCCCTACGGCAGCTATAACTTCAGTATTTCCTTCCCGTGCGGACCCGAAAATGCCGAGAAACTGACGGCTTCCGCCCTGCGCGAGTTGCAGAAGATCATCGACAACGGTCCGGAAGAGAAAGACCTCGTGAAATTCCGCGAAGCCGAACTGTTGGAATACAAGAAGAATGCAAAGGAAAACCGCTTCTGGCTCACCAACTTCACGCGCTCGTTTATCAACGGTGTGTCACCGGCCGATGTACTCGAAACCGAAAAGAAAATCAATTCAATCACGGCAGCCGACCTGCAGGCCGTCGCGAAAAAATACCTGACGAAAGACAAAATCATCGGGATGCTCCTGCCTGAGAAGAGCTGATTTTGATGGCCCTTTAAAAGAAAAGCCTGTCCGTTTCGGATGGGCTTTTTTTTAAGTTGGCAGTAGTTAGTAGTCAGTGCGTCCGTCGTGTTTACAACCTGCAAGGTTTGCAAAACGTTGTAGGTTTATTAACAGGAGCAAGGAGCGAGGGCACGACGTATCATGGGCATAGCACCAACCTGCAAGGTTTGAGAAAGAGGAGCAAGGAGCAAGTGGCAAATGTCGGGCTCGCATAGGTAACTGTTTTTTTGGGCGTGCCGGCGCACTGCGACTGTGACTGCGACTAACCAAGGCGTTCCGGCGCCACAGACTACTGGCCACTGACCACTGACTACTTAAAAAGCGCCGTCGCGCAGCGCGTTGTGCGGTATCTTCGCTAAAGCTGTCGCTTTTTCGATAATGCACTCGCTTTTTGCCGCTTCCTAAAGGTCGGGAGAGCTCAAACAATGCTGCGATCGCTAACGCGAAAGACTTCAAAAAACAGTGACTTTCAAAGAATAGGACGCTTCTTGTATCGATGGCGCGGATGTAGGGTCCGTTGAATCTTGTAAGGAAACGACCTCATTTTACCAAAAGTCACTGTTTTTTGAAGCCTTTCGCGTAATGGATAGAAGTGGAAAGCCCACAGCGAGGCACGAGCGAGGACTTGAAACGAATAGCCCGACGGCGCCTGCTGCCACTGCGACTGGGACTGCAAACTGAAAAAGGCGCCGGAACGCCCACCCCTTACCTACCCCTGTCAAAGGGGCGTACTTTCCCCGATGCTATACTTTATCTTCAAAAACCTCGTTATGCTGGCAGGACCTAGCGATAAAAAATCGCTATTTTTGTCGATAACCCTTCACACCAAACCGATTTAGCATGATTTCTTTCTTATCGTTACAATCAGAAGTCGTAAACGACACCCTTGCCAGCGCTACCGATACTGTTGCGAAAACGGTGCCTGCCGGCGACATCTCGTATTTCTCGTTCCTGATGAAAGGGGGTATCCTGATCATCCCGATTATCCTGTTGTTGTTCTTCTGCGTGTATGTCATCATTGAACGGTACCTGTCGATCAAAAAGGCGACGAAACAAGACGCCACGCTGGTCAGCGATGTCAAGTCGCAGCTTCGTGCCGGCAAAATCGAAACGGCGTTGATGCTGTGCCACCGTACGCCAGCAGCCACGGGTAATATCTTGCATGCAGGCATTTCAATCATCGGGCGGCCGATTGGCGAGATTGAGTCGGCGATGGAGAAGCAAACCAACATCGAGGTGGCCCAAATGGAAAAAGGGCTGGGGTATCTGGGGTTGATCTCGGGTATTGCGCCAATCCTCGGGTTTATCGGAACGATCTCAGGCGTTATCCGGATCTTCTACGAGATTTCGAAAACCTCTGATGTAAGTATCGGAAACATTTCCGAAGGTCTGTATGAGAAGATGATCAGTTCGGGCTCCGGACTCGTCGTAGGCGTGGTCGCGTATTCCGCCTACCATTTGTTCAACATGATGATTGACAGCTTTGTGCTTAAGGTGCAGAAGCAGTCGTTTGAGATCGTCAACGTAATCCAGCAACCACATGGCCATTAAGCGAACACGGCGTTTCCACGCTGAGATCCCGACGGCATCGCTGAGCGACATCATGTTCTTCCTGTTGTTGTTCTTCCTGATTATTTCGACGTTGGCGAATCCTAATGTCATTCGGTTGATGCTTCCGAAAGCGAAGACGACGGAACACACGAACAAGAACCACCTGACGTTGTCGGTGACCGACGACAAACTGTATTACCTCGACAAGCAACAGGTCGATTTTACGCAATTGCGCGACGAGTTGCAGCGTCTGACGACCGAGCGGGGTGACAAAACCGTGATTGTGCGTATTCCGAAAGACCTTCAAGTACAGGACTTGGTCGACGTGCTTCAGATTGGTTCGGAACTGAAACTGAATTTCTCGATCGCCACGGCCAAATAACGTCGACGAACGCTACAATAAAAAAGCCTCCTGGAAATCCGGGAGGCTTTTTCTTTATAACTAAAACTAACTCACATTTTACTGCCGAACGAGTCGCATCGTTTTCTGGCGACTGCCCTGGCTGACTTTTACGAGGTATACCCCGTTAGGAAGGTCGCCTATCTGATAGGTATCGCCCATAGCACTACGCGGGAACGATTTCACGCGCTGGCCGGTAATGCTGAACACTTCTACAGCGTCGGCATCCGTATTGATTTGGAACGAACCAGACGATGGGTTTGGATACAGCAGGACGTTCTCCATGGTGTCGAACTCTTCCTGTCCCAACGTAGCAAGTTGGTTACCGTAAATACGGAACTCACCCGCCGGAACTGAAATCGTCGCGGTGGTATTGGTGACGTTCATTGAGGTATTATCCATCAGGTTGTACCAAGTGCCGGTATAAGGGAAACTTGGGTTGATGTTCTGGGCGGCTACCGAGAAGTTCGCGATGATGACCACGTTCTTCAACTGGTTGGCTGGCAAGGAATTGTTGTAGACGTAGATACGCTGACGGATGTTATTGCCATCCGGGCTGATCGCGTAATCGCCTTCGAACACCGGTTCGTTGATCTTCATATTGATCATCTTCGCCCAGTTGTTGTAAACGGCAAGACGGGCCGGAACACTTAACCAGTTGTTGGTCCATTGCTCTTGTGGTTTCGTTGACAATTTACAGTCACCTGCGGTTGGGTCAGATTCCGTGTTTACCGTACCATTGGTGCAGGTATAGATGGAATCGTCGTATCCAAGCTCGGCAAAGTGCCAGATCATTTTCGGCCCGGGAACCAAGAGTGACACGGCGCCCAATGTGGACATCCGCGTAAGCGAATTGTTCAGGTTGTTGAGCGGTGATACGCCATTGGAGTTACCAAAGGTCATGGCGCCATAGACCATACGGTCTTTGTCGTGGCTTTCCGGGTATCCGATTAGACGTTTGGCTGTAAAGCCGCGCGATACGTTACCCATACGCGAGATATCGCCGTCTTGCGAATAGCCCTTCATCAACTGGGAATATTGGTAGGTCATTTCACCCCACATCATCACCCCTTTGCTTGGCGTCTCGTTCAGGCGGTAGTTGGCCCATTGCTGCTCTTCGTTGTCGGTACCAAGGTGTTCGAAGATTGCGAAGTGCGTCGGGTCTAGCTGCCACGAATAGTCGGCATACTCTTTCAACACCGCAACACGATCGGCTTGGTACGCGTTCGTACAAGTGTCGTCGCCCCCAGAACAGTTCTGGGTAAAGCCCTTCGTAAGGTCCCAACGAAAGCCGTCAATGTGGAATTCTTCAATCCATTGTTTGACAACGCGTTTTACGTAGGTTTTCGTCAGGGCAGACGAGTGGTTGAAGTCCGATCCTACGCTGTACGAATGTTTTGCGAATTCATTGAAATACGGGTTGTCGGCGGCAGGGTCTCCCCATCCGTCTCCATCGGCATCTTTCATCCACATCCGCACCATTGGGTTACGACCGAAGGCGTGGTTGAGTGCGACGTCAAGAATTACTGCGATGCCATTCTGGTGGCACAGATCGATGAATTCCTTGAACTTGTTCGCCGAGCCATAGAACTTATCCAGCGCCATGTGGAAGGAAGTATTATACCCCCAGCTTTCGTTACCTTCGAACTCCATGACCGGCATCAACTGGATCGCGTTAATCTTCAAATTCTTGAAATACTCAATACGATCAATCAGGTTTTGGTAAGAACGATCAGCATCGAAATCACGCACCAGTACTTCATACACGATCAGGTCGTCTTTCTTCGGTTTTGTAAAGTTCGTCACCTGCCAGTTATAAGGTGTCTGGCCCGTTTGCAAGACTGTTGCTTCACGCTCTACGCCGGCTGGCACCACGGGCATATTCGGGTAATTTGCGGCTGGGATGTATGGGTCGTCGAATTGGCTTACGACCAACGTCGAATACGGATCAGCCGTTTTCACCAACGCCGGTGAATTCGTGGTCGGTGTCGTATCCACTACCCAATACTGGTAATAATTGTAGGCATTCGGAGTAAGCCCGTTTATCTCGATCCAGAACTTCTGTGTTGACGGGTCGCGTTTCATCGCGTAAGACGTGTCGGGTTGCCAGTTGTTGAAATTACCTGCCACATAGACAAAGTCTTTTCCAGGGGCGGTAAGCACCAACCATGCTTTTGTGTTATCGACATCGCTGTAGGTGATACCATCTTCCATTGCCGTCGGCATTGCCTGAGACACGGTACCAGGGTTCACGACCACGGAGAACTTACGAGAGAACGTCGTAACGCCCTGCGTAATCTGCAGGTCGTAGTTTTTATTGGTGGTAATGTTAGAATCTGTATAACTGAAGGTAGATCCGGTTGACGTATAGATACTGGCGCCGTTCGCCAACAGATTATACGATGCGTTTCCATTAGTATTGTTCGCAGCAATGGCGAGATTGCCTCCTGAATTTACGATGGTCGTACTATTAAGTACTGGTGCCGTAAGGGTTGCCTGGAAAGCGCCAATGTTGACGAAGTAATCGGTGGTTTGTTGCCCGCCTGTGTCAGAACGGAAAACCACGCAGATTTGTGTCAACGACGCACCGCTTGATACACCAAAATACGTAAACAAGTCGGGCGTGATAGTCAAACTGTAGGTCGTACCGGACACCAATGTCAGGGCCGGTTGTGTGGTGTTGTTACCCCAACTGCCCTTCACATTCTGCCACACCGAATTGTTAACGGTTACACCCATGTGGGCATAGATTGTACCGTTGTAGGTAGACAAACCGGTACCGGCTTTGTTGAAGAATAGGGTAACTGCCTGATTAGCCTCAGGCGGAGAGGGAGTGGTAGTGATTTGCGCCGAAACACAAAAACCAAACATAATTGCAAACAGCAATACAACTTTTTTCATAGCCTGGATTAATGGAAAAAAAGGGCTTTGCAAGCAAAGCCCTTCCTTATGTTTAATATAATTCTTAGTTCGCAGTCACCGTGTATGTGTACTTACGTGGGTTGCTAAGGTCGAGAACCACATGGTACGAACCACCTGCAGCAACTGAGAGGTTTGGACCGTCATAGTTCATAGAACCATCTTCATCCGGATCGCCGCCGAGGTTGATAGTCCATGCATTGTTTGCACGGAACTTGAACTCACCCGCCGAAAGGGTAACGTCGCCCTCCCACGTTTTGTTAGTGGTGTTGTAAGTCAACGCGGTACTTGCATCCCATCCGCCTGGTGTAGCAGCACCTACGATGCCCCAGGTTGTTGGATCAACAGAATATACCAAAGTCGTGGTGTTGGCGCGAACACGGTAGTAACCGGCAGTAGCGCTACAATCAGACTCACCTGTTTCTTTCAGGGCGTTTGAGAACGATCCGTCATCACCCCAGTCTGTATTACCCCAGTTGTAGTTACCGGCTGGATCAGGTGCCACGAATTTGAAACCACCGTCAAGCCAGATATAACCTTCGTAGTCAGTTTCACCGAAAGCAGACGCAGCGATACGTGGTGCTGTCGGAGGATTCCATCCTTGGTGGTTACCCGGAACCGCCAGCTTAGGAAGGTCGGTAGAGTAAGGCGTTACCAAGTAAGTGATTACATTCGAGTAGTGTGGCATTTCGTCATTGCTTCCGATAGACGATTTGATACGTACTTCGAGACCGCCTTGTGTGAACGGTGTCAAACCAGCACCTACGGCAGCACCGTTCAGCGCATCAGAGGTTACGGTCGCGTAAGTATTGGTCGTCTGGATCAATACGAGGGGTGTATCGAACTCATCTCCGCTCTTGTCTACTTCGATGGTGTAGGTAACTTCGGTAGGCGTACCGTAGTTCATATCTTCCCATGTCAGGGACAGGCCTGGGTTCAATGGTGTTTCAGGGCTCAAAACAGCGCCTTCACCCGAAACAGGCGATAGAATCTGGAATTCTCCTTCCGCTTCAACATATTTGAAATTGTCTTCACCTTCACAGCCAACCAGACTGGTGAAAAGGGCAGCAAAAGCAATCGATTTTACTATATTTTTCATCTTTTAATTCGTTTAATTTCTGATTAATAACCTGTGTTTTGTGTCAAATTTGGATTTGAAGCGATTGACAACGCCGGAATAGGGAACACCTTGAAATTGTTCGAAATCGCGATACCGTTCTGGCCATTTCCTTTCCAAGCCCAGTTGTAGCTACCTCCGGTGTATTTGCCGAAGCGGATAAGATCTTGGCGACGGTGGGCTTCCCAGTGAAGTTCACGTGCGCGCTCGTCGAGGATGAAGTCGAGTGTCAACTCACCGTCTGCGATATTAGCTGCGGTAGAACCATTGTTAGCACGCTGACGCAGTTGGTTCACGTAATTAGTACCTGTTGCGATAGACGCGCCTGCAGCACCGCGAACCGCGCACTCTGCATACATCAGGTAGGCATCGGCCAAGCGGAATACAGGAAAGTCAGTGTCAACGAAAGTACCGCTTGTTCCTGGAACGCCGGATGAGGAAATATTGCTGAACTTAGCAAGAATATAACCTTGGTCACGGTTGGCAATATCCGTAATCTCAATATCGCGAGAACCCGAAATAATCGTGTTGCGATCGTCATTGTTGAAGTCGTCGCCTTGGAACTTCTGCACCATCTGTTTGCGAAGACGAAGCGCTCCGCCCCATCCGCCAACACCGAACTGGCTTCCATTTCCTTCGATGGAACCGACCTGTCCGTTTATGATAACCGTCGTGGCTCCATAGTTCTGAGTGAATTGCCCATCCGCCTGAAGCGCAAAAATTACTTCTGTCGACGTGTTATTATCCGACTTAAAGTTGTCGAGATAGTTTGACTCGAGCGCGTATGCAGAGCCCAAAATACTGTTAAGTTGCGTAACGCAATCCGCATAACGATTCTCTCCGATGTATACCTCAGCATTGAGATACATCTTAGCCAGAATCATCTGTGCCATCGTCTGGTCAAGACGACCGTACTCATTAGCGCGACCTGGTTTCAGGTTGGGAATGACGGCGTTCAGTTCGCTTTCAACAAACGTAAACAGGGCGGCACGATCGTACTCTGGACCCCGGATGTTAAGTGGGTCGGATTCCGAAACGAAAGGTGCTTTTCCAAATAGGTCCATCATTACGTAGTAAGCGTATGCACGCAACACACGTGCTTCGTTACGATAGTCCTCAATCTCGGCCAACAGCGCAGGGTCATTGTGCCCGCGACCGCTCACTTTCTCTGGGGTAGTTTGACGAAGGTATTCATTTGCGATCGCCACTTCCGCCATGGTACGGCTGAACATTCCGATGAGTATCGGATTTTGGTCGGTCCAGATGTTGCGTTGAAGCTCGCGAACACCACCGTCATTTTCATAACTCCAGATTACCTCATCCGTGGTGAGGTCCTCTAAATACCATAGACAGCGACCGAACTGCGAGGTACCCGCGTCAACTCCTTGCAAGAAGGAGGAGCCGGCGCCGGTTGTTCCGGTCAACGACAAGTTCCCATACACACCCGCCAAACCTTGTTTATAGGCCGAGGGTGACGCGTAAAACGAGTCAGCAAGTGACGCATCGTCGTCTTTCGGCGACTGATCCAGGTCACTTGTACAAGCCTGTAACGACAACAGAGCCGTCGCAAGCAAAGTGATACTTAATTTCCAATTTTTCATAATAACTTTTTTTTTAGAATTTCACGTTTACTCCGAAAAGGAATGTACGCTGACGCGGATACGTTGTTTTATCAACGCCATTGTTTGTGATCTCCGGGTCCAGACCGCTGTACTTGGTAAGCAAAAACGCATTTTGTACACCGGCTGAAAGTCGGAGAGAAGCTTTTTTATCGAGCCATTCAGGGAAGGTATACCCTACGGTAATGTTATCCATCCTCAGGAAGGATCCGTCTTCAATCCAAATATCCGAAAGCACCACGTTTGAGGTGTTGACAAAGCCATATTGAGGCGTTACGGAAGGAACATTGACCGCTGCAGTTCCCGAATCAATCAAGGACAACTGGGCATTACCAGCCTGGTAGGCATTGAACACGTGCGACCCAAGACTTGCACGCATGTTGAAAGAGAAGTCGAGGTTACCCCAATTGATGGTAGACGCCAAACCGAGCGTCAAATCCGGATCAGGGTTGTGGTAAATGTAGCGGTCTTGGTCGTTGATAACGTTATCTCCGTTCAGGTCAGCATAGGCACCTTCGATCGGTTTGTTGTTGTTATCATACAATTGCTTGAAAACGTAGTATGAGAAAGGTGCAAAACCTTCGCTGTGGAGGTTAAGCTGTGTTCCGGTACCGGCGATATTCTCACCAATACGGATGTCTGTATTGTAGATAAGTTCGTCGATTTTACGATCAAAAGAAGTGGCGTTGAAATTTACGTTCCAATTGAACTTCTCTTTTCTAACTACGTCGGCACTTACCTGGAGTTCAAGACCTCTGGTGGTAAAACTACCTACATTCTGGAAAATCCGGTTTGAAAAGTTACCGCCGTCTGCAACAGCTGCCTCAACGAGGAGGTCACTACTTTTCTTGTAGAAACCTTCTATGCTTCCTGAAATACGGTTGTCATAGAAACCGAAGTCGATACCTACGTTAGCAGTAGCCGTCTCCTCCCATTTGAGGTTCGGGTTGTAAGCAGAAGGAATCACGATTGGAAGCGCCGTATCTCCCATGATGTATTGTGAATAGGTATCACCCGTATTGATGAAAAGGATCGCTTTGTCAGCCGGGATATCCTGTTGCCCTGAAATACCATAACCCACCCGAAGTTTTAGTTCAGACAGCGTGTTATTGTCTTTAAAGAATTCATTTTTAAGTCTCCAGGCTAAGGAAGCCGCCGGAAAGAAGCCCCATTGATTGGAGCCTGCGAAACGGGAAGATCCGTCGTAACGACCCGTAAAGGTCAGTAGGTACTTATCTTTAAAGTTAAGGTTGGCACGTCCGAAGAAACCAATCAATACCTGGTCAGTATCAGTAGCGGTATCCGGCGTCGTCAGTGGATCATAAGTAGGCGACAATTCATTGCCAGAAGTGAATTTCGATCTTTGGAATTTCTGGTATGAATAACCCGCTGTAAGATCAAGATTCAGGTCGCCGATACCTTTGACATAGTTAAGATACATGTCAAGCAATTTGTTCCGGCGCATTTCCTCTTCCCTTGAACGGTTACCAACTGGAATGTTTCCATTATTGTCAGCACTCGCAGCAGTAAGAGGAAGCCTGAGTCTGCGGTCACCGTTGGCCTCATCGAAACCGATATTAGCAACGAAACGAAGATCGGGCAGGAAGTGGAATTTATAATCTAATTCAACGTTCCCAAGGAAACGGTCATTCGAACCGTTGTCATTGCGCTGAAGCAACTGTGCCACAGGGTTACGTGGGGCAAGATTGTCAATTTTATTAATAAGGCCGTTTGTACCCAGACCAGCATATTCATTGAACCCGTCAAAAAACGAAGTCGGGTCATATACTGGCTGTGTCGGGTCAAAGCGGAGTGCATTACCCTCTACTGCTTCAGTAAAACGGTTTCTCTCACGGCTGAATGAGGCGTTCACACGCACTTTCAGGTGGTCATCAAGGAAGGAAGGGTTCATTGCAATGTTTCCGGAAGTCCGCTGGAATACGTTGGTAAGGCGAAGACCTTCCTGATACGTATTATTCAACGTCAAACGGGTAGGGATACGTTTGAAAAGCATACCCGAAACCGTTAAGTTATTGTCTACCAAATCCGTGTTGCGGTAAATAGCATCCTGCCAATCGGTGTTGGCTGTACCCAGGCGATTAAGTACTCCTGTATTTCCAGCGTAGCGCTCATTGACGAGGGCGCGGAACTGGTTTGCATTCAACACATCAACCTTGTCCATCAGCGTACCGAATCCGTACTGTAAATTGTATTCCACGCGGAGATCCTTACCACCTTTTTTGGTAGTAATGATGATTACACCGTTCGAAGCACGGGAACCATAGATTGCCGTTGCCGAAGCATCCTTCAACACGGTAATAGACTCAACTGTGTTTGGGTTGAGGGACGCAAGGAAAGACGTCGAACCGGCCACTGATTCATTAGTGATAGGCAATCCGTCCACCACGATCAACGGGTCGTTCTTGGCAAAAAGCGACGAACCCCCACGAATCCGAATCTCAGACCCGGAACCCGGAGCGCCACTTGTGTTAATCGTAAGACCGGCTACTTTACCATTGAGTAGGTTTTCTGTAGTTACGATGGCGCCTTTGTTGAAATCTTTCGCCGTAACGGTGGTTACCGATCCGGTGACGTCCTTCTTACGGGTGGTTCCGTATCCCACTTGCACCACGACTTCCTGAAGCTGCGACGCTTCTTCCGCCAACGCGAACGAAAGGGTTTTTTGGCCATTGTAGGTCACGGTTTGTTGTGTGAATCCGATAGATGACACGACGATAACATCGCCTTTTTTCACGCCTTCGAGCGTGAACTTGCCGTCGATGTCGGAAGAGGTGCCATTACTGGTACCCTGCACAACGATGCTGGCACCCGGCAACGGCAGGCCATTGGCTTGCTCGGTAACCGTTCCGGAAACCGACTGGGCCAGCATGCTCGCTGGGAGTAACAGCAGAAAAATGAACAACTTAGTGTAAATTGTTTTCATACATCTGTTTAGGTTAAAATTGAGTTAGTTAGCGTGTAATCGCTGCTTCGAACGTGTTAAAAGTATGTAAATAAACGGTTAGCTCGGCGGAGGGCTTTCGAAAACAGAATCGCAAACGTTTTCGTGTTGAAAACTTTCACGCCTACCTACAAATTTAGCCTAATCCTTACGGGATGTAAAAATAAAAAACACTATAATTACGAAATTAAAAATTATAGGGTTTTCATCTATGAAAAGAAAGGTCACACTTAAACAAATCGCAAAAGAACTGGACGTCTCGATTTCTACCGTTTCGAAATCGCTTCGTGACAGCGCGGAAATCAGTGAAGACACCCGTCTGAAGGTGCAGGCCTTCGCAAAACTTTACAATTACAAACCCAATAATATCGCGCTCAGCCTTAAAAATCGGAAGACAAAAACCATCGGCGTCATCATCCCGGAAATCGTCCATCATTTCTTCGCGACGGTCATCAGTGGCATCGAGCAAATGGCGAATGAATCAGGCTACAGTGTTGTGGTGTGTCTTTCCAACGAATCCTTCGATAAAGAAGTCCTTAACATGGAAATGCTCGCCAACGGCAGCACCGACGGGTTCATTATGTCATTGTCAAAGGAAACGCAACTCAAAGGCGACTTCCACCACATCAACGAAGCCATCAGCCAGGGCATGCCGGTCGTGATGTTTGACCGGGTCACGAACGACGTCCTTTGCGATAAAGTCATTATCGACGACAAACTGGCGGCCTACGAAGCCGTCATCTCCCTGGTTAAGATGGGGAAACGAAAAATCGCGCTCCTTTCAACAGTAGATTACGTAAGTGTCGGAAAGTTGCGTACCGAAGGCTACACCAAAGCTATCCGCGACAACGACCTTCCGCTCGAAGAGGCCCTGATTGTTCGGATTGGCGATGAGAGCGAGCTCGATTCGAAGGTATCGGCTTTACTGGAAGATCGCAGCATTGATGCGGTATTGGCGGTTAACGAACTCTATGCCGTGACAACGATAAAATTAGCGCGGGAAGCCGGACTTCAGGTGCCAAACGACCTGTCGGTCATTGCCTTTACGGATGGGATCATTTCCCAATACTCCACCCCTACCATTTCCACCGTAAGCCAGAACGGCATCAAAATGGGCGAGAAAGCCGCCCGGATGCTGATCGAGCGCCTCGAAGCCGAGGAACTTGGCGTAGAAGAAGAGGAACAATACCGCACCGAGGTCATCGACACCCAACTCATCGCACGCGAGTCAACATCCGTAAACACATAAGGCGGAGGCCGACTAGGGTCTTAAATTTCAGGTCGGCCCGTCTACTTTGAAATTATTCCGCTATATTTACCGCCTGATTCATCAGAACTTGTAGTCCTGCTTCGAACACAAACTCAAGTTTTGATAAGCAACACGCTTATCGTAACGCCTTTAAATTACGATATGGAAAAGCGTAGATTAAGCTTCTGGGAGATTTGGAACATGAGTTTCGGTTTCCTGGGGATACAGTTCGGTTTTGCGTTACAGAACGCCAACACCTCCCGGATTTTTGATACCCTGGGCGCAGACGTCGAGAAAATCGGCCTATACTGGCTGGCGGCACCGTTGACGGGACTCATTGTACAACCTATCATCGGGTATTTTTCAGACCGTACCTGGACGCGACTGGGAAGACGGCGTCCTTATTTTCTCGTAGGCGCAATCCTCTCTTCCATCGCTTTGTTCATGATGCCCAACTCCTCGACGCTGTATATCGCGATTGGCACACTGTGGATCATGGACTCCTCGATCAACATCTCAATGGAGCCGTTTCGAGCCTTCGTTGGCGATAACCTGCCCGAGCGACAGCGTACGCAGGGGTTCGCGATGCAAAGCTTTTTCATAGGTTTCGGTGCGGTCGTGGGATCGGCGCTGCCATATGTCTTCACCAATTGGATCGGCGTAGCCAATACGGCACCGGAAGGTATTGTACCTCCGTCTGTCCGTTGGTCTTTCTATGTAGGCGGACTTTCGTTTCTCGCAGCCGTGATCTGGACCGTGGCCAAATCGAAAGAGTATACTCCGAAAGAATTGGCCGCATTTGAAGACGGCACCAGTCATGCCAAGCACGAAACAACTGTTGAAATAAAGATCTCACGACAGGTTTGGACCGGACTGATTTACGCACTTATCGGAGGCTTGCTGACCGACTATGTCCATAAAGTAAATACCGAAACCGAGGGGAAACACAAAGAATTGTATATTCTTTCCATTGGCATCCTTGTGGTCGGTGTTTTGTTCTGTCTTGCGGCCTTGCTTCGGAAATACCAGAAAACAAATGCCTTCACTGATATCGTAACGGATCTTCTCAACATGCCGAAGACGATGAAACAGTTGGCAATTGTGCAGTTTTTTTCCTGGTTTGCATTATTTGCTATGTGGATCTACACGACCAACGCCGTAACCGGCCATGTTTTTGGAGCGACCGATCCTAAATCGCAACTTTACAATGACGCAGCAGACTGGGTAACGGTGATGTTTGCGGTTTATAACGGTGTTGCGGCGGCAGTAGCGTTCCTTCTGCCCGCATTAGCACGTCGTACAAGTAACAAGTTTACCCATATGCTGGCGTTGATTGCGGGCGGTCTTGGACTCATCTCCATTTATTTCCTTTCGGACAAAGTAGGCTTGCTGATGGCTATGGTGGGTGTGGGCATTGCTTGGGCCAGCATCCTGTCTATTCCATATGCGATGCTTTCGGGTTCCCTTCCGGCGTCGAAGATGGGTTACTTTATGGGCGTGTTTAACTTTTTTGTGGTTATTCCGCAAATAGTGGCTGGAACCATACTTGGATTCTTAGTTAATACCTACTTTAATAACGAGCCCGTCTACGCGCTTATCGTAGGCGGATGTTCTATGATTCTCGCCGGATTCCTTACCCTCGCGGTGACTACAAATCGTAAGATTGACATAAATGCATAAAAAAGCTTTCATTTTCGACCTCGACGGCGTGCTCGTCGATACAGCAAAATACCATTACCTGGCGTGGCAAAAGATTGCGCATGAACTGGGCATTGAATTCACGCCCGAACACAACGAGGAACTGAAGGGCGTCAGCCGGGTTCGCTCACTCGACATCATTCTCGGGCTCGGCAAGATCGAAGCCACACAGGAACAAAAAGACAAATGGCTGGTGCAGAAAAACGAAGACTACCTGTCGTACCTCATCTCTATGGACGAAGGTGAAATACTGCCAGGCGTACTTCCGGTACTAAATTACCTGAAGCAAAAAAACCAATTGGTGGCACTGGGTTCGGCGAGCAAGAATGCACGGCCGATACTTGAAAAAACCAATACCATGCGTTTCTTCGATGCCATCGTCGACGGAAACGACGTTACGAATGCCAAACCCGACCCTGAGGTTTTCGTGCGCGCAGCCCAACTGGTAGGCGTGCCCAACGAAAAGGCCGTAGTCTTTGAAGATTCGGTCGCGGGTGTGCAGGCAGCGAATATCGCACACATGACCAGCGTCGGCATCGGCGATGAAAGTGTTCTGAAAGAGGCCCGTTACCTATTCAGGGACTTTACCTACATCGACACGGCGTTTATTGATTGTCTTATCAAAAATTAGGCGACTGACCCTTATTTAATACATTGCAAATGAATCAGGATTACATCAAACCCGACAACTGGTCGGTTATAGAAGAAGGATTTGATGCCGAGCGGGTAAAATCATCTGAAAGTCTTTTCAGCATCGGCAACGGTGCGATGGGCCAACGCGCCAACTTTGAAGAAAACTACTCAGGCGAAACGTTCCAGGGAAGCTATATTGCGGGCATCTATTATCCCGATAAGACAAAAGTAGGCTGGTGGAAAAACGGGTATCCGGAGTATTTCGCGAAAGTACTCAACGCCCCTAACTGGATTGGGATCAACGTGACGATAAACGGAGAATCACTCGACCTGCACAACTGTCGCGAGGTACGTCATTTCCGCCGGGAGCTCAACATGCGGGAAGGATGGTACCACCGTTCCTTCGAAGCCATACTCCAAAATGGTACGGAGATCAAGGCCAACATCCGGCGCTTCCTGTGCATGGATCTGGATGAAGTAGGTGTTATCCGATATGAAATAACGGCTTTGAATACGGCTGCAACCGTGGTTTTCGAGCCGTATCTTGACGCAGGCGTACACAACGAAGATGCCAACTGGGAAGAGAAATTCTGGGAAACACTTGCCATCGACCAAAAGGCAGACAGTGGCTATGTGACGGCCCGTACCTTCAAAACCCATTTCGTTGCGACGACCTTCATGCACAACGCCGTCGCATTGGCTGAAGCAGAATTAGATGCGACACCGGTCGTGACGCAAAACGACGATGTGTTATCAATGGCGTATACCGTTTATGCTGAAAAAGGCGTTAAGGCTTCCGTCACCAAATTCGGTGGCTACGCGGTATCACTCAACCATACCGATACGCTGGCCGGAGCCCAACAGGCAATTTCACGCGCCCAGGCTGTCGGTTATGAAGGATTGTTGGCACAACAGGTGGCCGCTTGGGCTTCCATCTGGGAAATGTCGGATATCACCATTGAAGGGGATGTCAGGGCACAACAAGGCATCCGTTTCAACATCTTCCAACTGAACCAGACCTATTCAGGTAAGGATTCACGCTTGAACATTGGGCCTAAAGGTTTCACCGGTGAAAAATACGGCGGGTCTACCTATTGGGATACCGAGGCCTATTGCATTCCGTTCTATATGGCTACCAAAGACCAGCAGGTCGCGCGTAACCTACTCACCTATCGCTACAACCAACTGGATCGCGCTATCGAGAACGCAGGCAAACTAGGCTTTACCAATGGAGCGGCGCTCTACCCAATGGTGACGATGAATGGGGAAGAATGCCATAACGAATGGGAAATAACCTTCGAGGAAATCCACCGCAATGGTGCAATTGCCTTCGCTATTTACAACTACCATCGCTTCACGGGTGACTATTCTTATATTCCTGAAAAAGGCCTGGAAGTACTGATCGCAATCGCCCGTTTCTGGCAACAACGGGCTACCTGGTCCGACTACCGACAAAAGTATGTCATACTGGGCGTTACCGGGCCAAACGAATACGAGAACAACGTCAACAATAACTGGTATACCAATTACCTGGCGGCCTGGTGTATCCGATATGCATCGGAGCAAGTCGAGCAGGTGCGTCGGGCGTATGGGGATGATTATCTCCGAATCGTACAGAAAACCAAACTGACACAGGAAGAACTCGCCACGTGGCAAAAGGTGTCGGAGAATATGTACTATCCCAAATCCGATGAATTGGGCGTTTACCTCCAACAGGATGGTTTCCTCGACAAAGAACTCGTGAAAGTGGCCGACCTCGACCGCTCGCAACGTCCGCTGAACCAAAAGTGGTCGTGGGACCGTATCCTGCGTTCGCCTTACATCAAGCAGGCCGATGTGTTACAGGGTTTCTATTTCTTCGAAGACCATTTTACGCGTGAGGAACTGGAGAAGCATTTTGATTTCTACGAGCAGTTTACCGTACATGAAAGTTCGCTATCGCCTTGCGTGCACTCGATACAGGCGGCGGTACTGGACAAAATGGAAATGGCGTATGCCTTCTATCTCCGAACCTCGCGACTTGACCTCGACGATTACAACAAGGAAGTAGAGGAAGGATGTCACATTACTTCCATGGCCGGAACCTGGATGAGCATCGTGGAAGGTTTTGGCGGTATGCGCGTACGAAACGGCGTCTTGCATTTCACACCGCGCATTCCGAAAGAATGGAAAGGATACTCGTTCAAAATCAATTTCCGTGGACAAATACTGAAGATTTCCGTACATCCGACCGAGACGAAATTCTCGCTGGAAGGTGGAAACGAATTGACCGTGGTGGTCAATGGCAAGGAAGTAACGGTCGAACCAAATGGTTTGGTGACAGTTTAACAAAATATGCGGTTTTCCCGTAACCGAGGTTGCGGCGCGCTTCCGAACTTTGGGTCCAGACCTCAAAGGTTTTAAAAACCTTTGAGGTCTGGGCAAAACACCAAAAAATGGAAAAGCGACCTCTTCTCGAAGCCGGAAAAACCTATTGGATCCGACAAACCGGTAACAACAATGAACCGTTGTTTCTTGAAAACCGGAATTTTACGTTCTTCATCCGATTGATGCGCCACCACCTGCCCGTTGCATATGACATAAAAGCATATGCACTGATTGAAACCGAAATACAACTGGTTTTGACGGTAAAGGACGGCGATATCATACCATCGCAATACACCGAAAAACCGTATCAGCCCCTATCCAATCTTCTAAACGCCTACGCAAAAGCCATCAACAAAGGCTACGGTCGCTCTGGAAGCCTGTTCCGCGTTCGATATAAACGCATGCCAATCCTTAGCGACGCAACGCTGGCCGATGTTATTCACCAAACGCACCTATTGCCGGCGCGAACGGGCCGAAAGTATACGTTCTATCCGTACTCTTCATACACAAACCCTCTATTTCTATGAAACGACTGCTGCTCTTACTTCTCGCTTCCTCGGCTTTCGCCCAACTTTCAAAAGTCGAGCCGCCCTTTTGGTATGCGGGGATGCAAAATCCACAACTGCAGATCATGTTCTACGGAAAGAACATCGGCCAGTATAACGTGACCGCCCCCGCCAACATTCCAGTGACGTCGGTTATCCGGACGGAAAACCCGAACTATCTGTTTGTGACAATAAATACGGCGGGGCTCTCTCCTTCCGATGTGCTCTTCTCTTTTTCCCTTAAAGGAAAACAGGCGTTTACACGGACGTACGAACTTCGGGCACGAAAAGAAGGATCCCGGATGCGCAAAGGATACGATTCTGCTGATGTGATGTACCTGTTGATGCCGGATCGTTTCGCCAACGGAAACCCGGCCAACGATAATACGACCGACACCGCAGAAAAAGCGGATCGCACCATCAACAACGGACGCCACGGTGGCGACCTGCAAGGGATCATCGAACACCTCGATTACATACAACAGACCGGCGCCACGGCAATCTGGAGTACGCCGCTGTGTGAAGACAACGACCCAAGGGGCTCCTACCACGGATATGCTGAGTCGGACGTCTACCGCATCGACCCGCGGTACGGTACCAACGACGACTACCTGACACTCTCGTCCGAATTGCACAAGCGCGGTATGAAATTGGTGCTCGATTATGTGACCAACCACTGGGGTGCGGAACATTGGATGATCAAAGACCTCCCGACCTATGATTGGATCCACCAGTTCCCAGGTTACGCCCAAAGCAACTACCGGATGACGACCCAATTCGATCCCAATCGGGCCGAGAGCGATAAGCGTTATTGCGTAGACGGTTGGTTCGTAAAGTCGATGCCTGACCTCAACCAGTCGAATTCGCTTGTGGTCACATATCTGACCCAGAACGCCATTTGGTGGATTGAATATGCCGATCTTGACGGCTTCCGTGTCGACACCTACTCCTATAACGACAAAGAAGGCATCGCCAAATGGACCAAAGCCATCACCGACGAATACCCGTATTTCAATATCGTAGGCGAAGTCTGGATGCACGACCAGGCACAAATGGCCTACTGGCAAAAAGACAGCCGCATCGGAGCAATTGACAATTATAACTCGTATTTACCAAGTGTCATGGACTTCACCCTGCACGATGCCATAGGGTCGGTTTTTAACGAAGACCAACCGTCGTGGGACAGAGGAATCGTAAAAGTCTATGAAAACTTCACCAACGACTTCCTTTACCCCAACATCAACAATATACTGGTGTTCGCGGAAAACCACGACACACAGCGGTTCAACCATCTCTACGGTAATGACATCCGGAAATACAAACTCGCCATGGCGTTAATTGGCACTATCCGCGGTATCCCGCAATTGTATTATGGCTCCGAAATCGGGATGGCAGGTAACAAAGACAAAGGCGATGGTGATATCCGACGCGACTTCCCAGGGGGCTGGCCCGGCGATACGCAAAATGCCTTCACCCGTGCCGGACGTACGGCCGACCAAAATGCCTATTTCGATTTCACCTCCCGTCTGTTCAACTGGCGGAAAACGACATCGGTCATCCATCATGGAAAAACCAAGCATTTCCTTCCGGAAAACAACGTATATGTGTATTTCCGATACGATGACAGCCATCTCGTGATGGTCGTCCTGAACAACCATCCTGACCGGCAAACCATCAAGACCGACCGCTTCCGCGAGATCCTGAACGCCTCTAAAGGACGCGATATCCTAACCGAACAGACGGTCGACCTGTCTTCCCAAATCACGATCGAAGGAAAGACCCCTATGATCATTGAAATTCGTTGATATGAACTACCGCCTCCTCCTACTTCTTTCCTTTCTGGTGAACGCTATGGGCTTTTCGCAACACGCCTCCCACAAAAAAACGCCCTTCCTGTGGCCATCTGCTAACCTCTATTTTGTGGTAACCGATCGTTTCTGTAACGGCGACACGACCAACGATGTGAACTTCGGACGCACCAAGCCGGCAGCCAAGTTCCGCGGTTTTGAAGGAGGAGATATCAAAGGGGTGACGAAGAAGATACGGGAAGGCTATTTCGACCGATTGGGCGTCAATGCCATCTGGCTCACACCTATCGTAGAGCAGATCCATGACGGAACCGACGAAGGAACAGGATTATCGTATGGCTTCCACGGCTACTGGACGAGAGACTGGAGCGCCCTCGACCCAAATTTTGGCACCGAGGCCGACCTACAGGAATTGGTCACGACAGCCCACGCGCACGGCATCCGAATCGTGCTGGACGCCGTTATCAACCACACCGGCCCCGTGACAGAAATCGACGAAGCATGGCCCTCTGACTGGGTACGCACTGGCCCGACCTGCTCCTACAAAAGCTACGAAACCACTACGGCGTGTACCTTGGTGGCCAACTTGCCGGATATATTGACAGAATCGGATGCGCCGGTTGAACTGCCTCCTTTCCTGATAGAAAAATGGAAAAAGGAAGGCCGTTACGAACAACAGATGGCGGAATTAGACGCTTTTTTCAAAGCAACCGGTTACCCGCGCGCACCGAAGTACTATATCATCAAATGGCTTACCGACTACGTGCGCAAGTTCGGCATTGACGGCTACCGGGCCGATACCGTAAAACACACCAATCCGGAGGTTTGGATGGCGCTGAAAACACAGTGTGAAGCTGCTTTCGCGGAATGGAAAAAAGCACATCCCGACCGTGTACTCGATGATAATCCGTTCTTTATGGTAGCCGAGGTGTACGGATACGGTGTAAGCGGAGGACGCAATTATGACTTCGGAGATCACAAAGTCGACTATTTCGACCACGGATTCGATGCGATGATCAATTTCGAATTCCGTTGGGATGCCGATAAAGACTATGCCTTTCTTTTTGGGAAGTATGCGGAAAAGTTCGCTACCACCCTCAAGGATGTTACCGTACTGAACTATACGGCCTCGCACGACGATGGCAACCCTTTTGACGCCAAACGGGTAAAGTCGTTCGAAAACGCGAACAAGTTGCTATTGTGTCCGGGCATCTCCCAAACCTACTACGGTGATGAAACCGCGCGACTTCTCGTAGCCGACGATGCCACGGGTGACGCCAAACTGCGGTCGCCGATGAACTGGGAAGCGATTGACAAGGACGCTTCGACACAGGCGATTCTGGAACACTGGCAGAAAATAGGGCGCTTCCGCGGACGCCATGTCGCGGTGGGAGCCGGTACGCATACCGTATTGTCAACGACGCCGTATGTCTGCGCACGGCAGTATACGCAGCATGGTATTTCCGACGCCGTGGTAATTGGACTCGATCTAGCCAAAGGCGCAAAAACAATCGCTGTTACCGGTGTGTTCAAAGACGGCCAAAAAGTGCGGGATGCTTATTCGGGCCAGGAAATCAAAGTGAAGAAAGGCGCTGTCACGGTCGATTCGCCGTTTACGGTAGTGCTGCTCGAAGAAGTCCACTAATTCGTCCGTTGCAGCAGCCGACATAATTCCTTCTACACATGCTTCGCATCGCACACCGTGGCGCCAAAGGCTATGCCCCAGAAAATACCCTCGAATCGTTCGAGAAAGCGATGGCGATGGGTGCGGATGGCATCGAACTGGATGTACACTTGAGCGCCGACGGAAGGGTGGTTGTCATGCACGACGCTACACTCGACCGGATGACGGGTGCCACCGGGACGATTGCGGAAATGGAGTGGAAATCGATCCAAGCGTATCGAGTGGCAGGCAACCAACCTATTCCGTTACTGGAAACCGTCATCGAACGGATTGGGCCCGGATTCTTCCTCAATATTGAACTTAAAGTGGCGACAGCGACGGTGCCCCTATTGGCAATCATTGAAGCGTATGTCGCCAAAGGATTCCAGTATTCCCAATTTCTCATTTCCTCCTTTGACTGGGTGGCATTGCGGGAAGTCCGCGAGCGACAACCCAAAGTGCCGATTGGGGTGCTGACGCAGACGGACCTCAACCTGGCCATCGCGTTTGCACGTTCGGTTCGCGCGGAGTCCGTACACCCGTATTTCCACCTGCTGTCGGCCCAACACGTACGTGAGATGCAGGAGGAAGGCTTCCGGGTTTATACCTGGACCGTCAACGAACCTGGCGATATCGCCCTTGTAAAGTCGTATCTTGTCGACGGAATTATAAGCGACTATACCGACAGGTTATGACCCAATCGTATGACATTATAATCGTGGGCGGCGGTGCTGCCGGTTTCTTCACGGCTATCAACGCCGCGGAAGCCCAGCCAAAATTGAAAATCGCCATCCTGGAACGCGGCAGCGAAGTGCTTTCGAAGGTACGGGTATCGGGCGGCGGACGGTGTAACGTCACCCACGCCTGTTTCGATCCGCGCGAATTAGTGAAGCATTACCCACGGGGCGAAAAAGAGCTCCGGGGGCCGTTCCATTCCTTTGCTTGTGGCGATACCATTGAATGGTTCGAACGTCACGGCGTCGCGCTCAAAACCGAAGAAGACGGCCGTATGTTTCCGGTCACCGATAGCTCACAAACCATCATCGACTGCTTTCTCTCCGCCACTTCGAAATACAAGATCGACGTGCGTACCGGACATAGTGTCCAGTCACTGTTCAAAAACGAAAAAGGCTGGAAGATCGACACCACGAAGGGATCGTTCTCCACTACCTCCCTTGTGATGGCGAGCGGCAGTAATCCGAAGATGTGGGAAATGCTACATGAATTGGGTCATACGATTGTAGCACCCGTTCCGTCGCTGTTTACCTTCAACATAAAAGATGCGCGTATAAAAGAGCTACCCGGCATTTCCGCTTTGGCTACCGTAACCATCCCAGGCACAAAGTTAGCCGCGGAAGGACCGTTGCTGATTACCCATTGGGGGCTGAGCGGCCCGGCGATATTGAAATTATCGGCATGGGGCGCCCGCATACTCGAGGAAAAGAAATACAACTTCGAAATCCGGGTCAACTGGTTGCACGACCAGGACAGGGAGGACGTATTGACCACCTTCGCCGCATTGCGTACTGAGAATGGGAAGAAACAGGTGATGTCGCGTTCGCCTTTCGGGCTGGTAAGTCGTTTATGGGAAAGCCTCTGTTCAGCAGCCGGAATCGGAAAGGAAACCCGTTGGGGCGACCTGTCTGCCAAACAAGCCGACGCATTGGCTGCGCAATTGACAGAAAGCCGTTTTCAGGTAACAGGAAAAAGTACGTTCAAAGAGGAATTCGTCACCGCAGGAGGCGTGTCATTAAAAGAGGTGGACTTCCGCACGATGGAAAGCCGGATAGTACCGGGACTTTACTTTGCCGGAGAAGTGCTCGACATTGACGCTATTACGGGTGGATTCAACTTCCAGAATGCCTGGACGGGCGGGTGGCTGGCGGCGAAGGCGATAACGTTGGCAACTGAGGCCACGAATCCCCTATAACGTCGTCGCCCGAGTACTCTCCGCTAGGGCTAAGGTAGTTAAAAACCGGAAAGTTAAACTTTGACTTAACTAACTGATTGCATGTAGCCGCAGTTGGCAGACGTTCTAACTAACCTTACAGTTGAATAAAATTCCAAGTTCTTTCAAGAATTCAAAATCATTAATCCAACGAATACCCATATTCTCGCAGACGTTAGGAATTCTTATTTTACGAGAGTTTATAGCAGTAATTTTTTCTTCTTTAGTAACGACGACGGCATTGTCATTTATGGCGTGAGCAATAACCCACGGGTCAGCAAGTGACCGTCCTCTAATATTGTCCACTAAGTTTGCGTGGACTGGGTTATGAGCATAAATTGATTGTAGACATCTTGTAACTGGTTCATCAATTTTTCTAACTGGAATTCGGCTTTGTTTTAGCCATTTAGACAAATCGTCATCAGTCCTAACTATCTCTTCATAAACCAACTCCGGGATAAAAATTCGTTTTCGATCTCCCAATTTATCTAAAACATCCCAATAATCCGCACAAATGTGTGGAGAATAGTATTTCTGCCAAGCCTGTATAAGCACGTTTGCGTCTAAACAATATATTACATCAGTAGTAATCATTTATACAACAGTGCTTCTAACGATGAGAACTTATTTACAGGTGTATTGAGTAAAAAACTAGCTTGAGTTGGTTCGATTGAACCGCCTCGAAAAGCGTCAAGGACAATTTGGGTGAATAGTCTACTGTTCTTATTTAAGCGTAAAAGATATGGATTAGGCCCACCTGAGTTTTCCTTTACTTTTTGTTTTGCTTTTTTTTCGGCTTCTCGAACCAGGAAAGCTTTGAAATCTGCATCAACCTCTAGTTTCAAATTTTTATAACTATTGAAATCGATTAGATTTAAATTGAGAGCCCTAACTAATAATGCAAGAGAACTCACGCCTAAAGTTTTTGCCCTTTTGAAAATCTCTTTAGAATTATTAAATGTAACTACAGCGAAATTTTGAACTATGTCTTCCGGCATCAGAGCATTTGCAGCTACTTCATTGCAAAATAACTCTACTGGATGAAATTTATCCTTTTCAGTAATATTAACTTCAATTTCATTTGATATGCCGGTTTGGGCAATCCACACGTGCGCTAGTTCATGAACAAGCGTAAAAAGTTGTGGCGCGTTCCAATCATCGGAGTTGACAAATACAAATGGAGCAAATGGATCTGCTATAGCAAACCCTTGAATTTCCTCAGAATCTAACGTCAAGCGAGAATGAATAAAGCTTGTACGCGAGATAAAAATACCTTTAGTTTCTGCTTTATCAATCCACTCTTTGATTGGGTTATCAGTATTGTAGTTTGCCGGATGAATATTAAGCGTAGACAGAATGTCTTTAGCAACTTTTTTAGGATCGTCATTTATTGAAAACTTCCCAACGAAAGGTAACTTAACTTCCTTGTTGTCTTCATATACATCCCGAATCCAAGCTTGCTTTTGCTGTATTTCGCGGATAATGAAAATTGAGGCGGTGCTTAAGGTTTTGGATTCTGCTTTGCGGAAATCTTGCAATGGCTGAAAGTCCCTGGGTACTTCAGGTAAAAAAAATAACGCAAAAGGTCTTTTATAAACTTTAGCTAAGGTCTTAGCTTGTTTAATGGTTGGTAAAGTCTTTCCGATTTCCCATTCATTCAGTTTATCGATTGTAACGTGAACTTTTGACGCAGCTACTTCCTCGGTAATTCTAGCCGATTCTCTAGCCCATTTCAGAACATTCGGTGTTATATATGCTTTATCAGCCATTCGCGTCAAATGTATGAAAATAAAGGTTTCAAAATCTACGCCACTTTATCACAATGCTTGTCAAAGTATGTCTGGCAAATTCATTATACGTACCCAAGATCAATGGCCCCAGTATCGGCCTTAGGTGAAGTATGCGTTAGCGATCGCAGCATTGTTTGAGCTCTTTGCGTCCCGACGTCAGGAGGGCGCAAAAGCGAGTGCGGAAAGCGCGACCCGCAGGGGAACGCCCAAAAACCACTCCTCCCCATTCCGTTGAAATATGATTAAAAACAAAAACCCTGAACGGGTGTCAGGGCTTTGTTTGATACGATATGAACTCGTTAGAAAAGATCGGTCAGCAGGCTTGGAAACAAGCCAATCGCCAGATTCAGTAGCAAGGCAATCACGCCTACTGCGAACACAGCATACGGACGGCCTTTGCGGGCTTCATTAGGCTCTTTTGTATACATTGCTAAGATGAGCTTGAAGTAGTAACCGACGCTGATGATGGAGTTCACCACACCCACGATGACGAGGGCCAGGTGACCCGAACGAAGGGTATCGTTGAACAGCATCAGTTTTCCGAAGAACCCTGAAAACACCGGAATACCGGCCATCGACAGGAGGGCTCCGGTCATCACGGCCGCCATCAGTGGGCTGGTTTTACCCAATCCGTGGAACTGGGTGATGTCTTCGTTGCCGTGGTCGCGGCATACGTAGATAATGACGCTGAACGCCGCAATACCTGCCGTACCGTAGGCACAGGCATAGTAAAACAACGTCGACTCTGACGTGGCGGTGTTGAGTAGGGTCATCAGCATAAAGCCGGCATGCGAAATACCCGAGAACGCCAGCATCCGCTTGACGTTCACCTGGCGAAGCGCCATGATGTTGCCTACGGTCATCGACAGCATCGAAATCGCGATGACGACGTAGAATGCCTTTTCCGGTAGGTTATAGGCCATGACTTTTGCCAACTTAAAGAAAGCAGCCATTGCCGTGATTTTAGCGAGTGTACTCATCAACGCCGTGGTCAACGCAGGGGCTCCCTGATAGACGTCGGGTGCCCAGAAGTGGAATGGAACCGCCGCAATTTTAAACAACAATCCAACCGTGAGCAGGATGATACCGATATAGAACCAGGCTTCGACGTCGGCCGACATAGCGGCTTCACCGATGGTACGCATATCGAACGTACCAACGGCTCCGTATATCAGACAGATGCCAAACAGGATGAACCCTGAGGCAAAGGAACCTAAAAGGAAATACTTGAGTCCGGCTTCATTGCTTCGGATGTTCAAACGGTCACTGGCCGCCAGAACGTATAGCGCAATAGAGAGTATCTCGATGCCCAGGAAGAACATCGCCAGGTTGCCAAACGTCACCATGGCCGTAGCACCTGCGAGCAGGAACACTTTGATGGAAACGAAATCCGAGAATTTACCCATGTGGGCATGGTAGAAATTCGGAGATAAGGCAATGAGGAAGATCGTCAGTACGGTGAACAGACCGGTAAAGGCATATCCGTAGGAATCGGCCACGATCATGTTGTTGTAAAAACTACCTGTCTTGCCAAAACCTTCCGCGACCAACACCAACACGCCTACAAGGCCAAGGATGACGGCGGGCGCCATGATTTTGCGCAGGTTGAGCATCTCGAGTAAGAGACATAAGACACCAATTCCTGTTATCGTAATGAGTAACTCCATCCCGGTTTAGTTAAAGCGGTTTATTTGTGTAAGTATGTTTTCGAGGGCCGGTGTAATAAGGTCATTCAGTGGCTTCGGATAAATACCGAAAGCGAAAATCACCACCGTAATCACAACCAATACACCCGACTCGCTCATGCTAAGCCTCGCAAAAGGCTTCTCGTGACGTTCGCCCAACATCACCTGTTGGAACATTTTCAACATGTAGTACGCGCCAAGAATAATGGTAAGTCCACCTACGATGGCATACCACATATTTATTTGAAAGAGGCTATACAGCACCGTGAACTCACCAATGAAGTTGAAGGTCGACGGCAGCGCCACCGAGGCGAGCACCATGATCATGAACAACGAAGCGAACGACGTAGCCTGTACCCGAATACCGCCCATTTCAGCAATCGCACGGGTTTGGTAACGACGGTAGATGATCTCAGCAGCGAAGAAAAGACCGGCTACCACAAAACCGTGGGCGAGCATCTGCAGCACCGCGCCCCGCAGTCCGTCAAGGGTCAATGTATAAACTCCCGCTGCAATCAACCCGACGTGAGCCAACGATGAATACGCCAACAGGCGTTTCAGGTCTTTTTGGCGCAATGCTACGATCGAGCCATATACCACACCACCGATTCCCAATACCAGGAACCACGGCATGTATTCTTTAGCTGCCAAAGGTGCAATCGGTAATTGCCAACGGATGACGCTATACAGACCCATCTTCAGCATGATGCCTGAAAGTAGAATCGTACCGGCTGTCGGTGCTTTTTGGTATACGGTCGCCTGCCAGGTATGAAACGGAATCAACGGAATCTTGATGGCATAGGCCAGGAAGAACCCAAGGAAAATCCACAGTTGCTCGTCAGCCGACAAGGTTACCTTGTAGAGGTCATCGAGCAGGAGGCTTCCGGTTTTGGTGTAGAGGTACACGAATGCGGTCAGCATGAACAGCGAACCGGCAAACGTGTAGATGAAGAACTTCACAACGGCTTTCCGGCGTTGCTCGGCATCACCATCGCCCCACAACAGGGCAATGAAATAGATCGGGATAAGGGCCAATTCCCAGAAGATATAATACAATAGTCCGTCGGATGCCAGGAACGTTCCCGCCATCGCAAACGACATGAACAGCAACAACGCATAAAAGGCGCGCGCATTCCGGACTTCATTCCCGAAAGTCATCCAGGTGATGAGGGGCGTCAACGCTGTATTGAGTAACAACATCGCCACCGCAAGTCCATCACCTTTCAGGGCAAAGGAAATCTTCGGACTGGCGATCCAGGCGAACTGGCAGTCCAGCGAAGTGCCGCCAGACAAACTGTTCCAGAATGAAAGCGTAAGTGCAAACGAGGCGATACCGAAAAGCAACGCCACCTTGCCTGCCAGGCGATCGCCTGAAAGGTAGGTTAGCAAGGTTCCGGCAAGTAAGAGTAGCAGCAGGTAAGATACGTCCATCGTTTGCAAATTAAGATTGGCTCATAAGGAAAACATAGGTCACGATCAGGAAGGCACCCAACACGAAAGCAAACAGGTAGGTTCCGACACTGCCATTCTGCAGGCGGCGTCCCTGATGGCTGAGTTCGGATGCGGCACGGCCAAATCCGTAAACCACTGCCGAAAGACCGGTCTCGACATAATCGCGGAAGAAACGGGCCAACGCATTGATCGGATTGACGATCAGTGCCATATACATTTCGTCCACATAGTATTTTTGGTACAGCACCTTGTGAAGGCCTGTAATCTCTGTATCCGCAGGCGGTACTTCGCCGTTTTTCTTATACTTCGAAAAGGCGATACCAATACCGATCAAAGCGCCCACCACCGCAATGGCCATCAACATATAGGCGGTTCCGTCAAGGTGGTGTTCACCGTGTGCTTCTTTCGCAATCACCGGCGCAAGAAAATGGTTCAGCCACGAGTTACCTGGTAAACTGATCACGCCGCCTATCGCCGCCAATACAGCTAAAACAATCAGTGGGAAGGTAATCAGACCCGGACTCTCATGTAAGTGGTGCTTCTGCTCTTCCGTTCCGCGGAACTCGCGGAAGAACGTCAGATACAGCAATCGGAACATATAAAACGCCGTCATGACTGACGCAAGTGACGCAATGACCCAAAGGGTTTTATCCGAATGGAACGCTACCATCAGGATTTCATCCTTCGAAAAGAACCCTGAAAAAAGCGGGATACCGGAAATCGCCAACGACGACACCAGGAAGGTGATGTATGTAATCTTCATCCATTTCTTCAATCCGCCCATATTCCGCATGTCCTGTTCGCCGTGAAGGGCGTGAATGACGGAACCGGAACCCAGGAACAGACAGGCTTTGAAAAACGCGTGTGTGATCACGTGGAACACCGCCACTTCATACGCTCCGAGTCCGAGTGCGAGGAACATCAGTCCCAACTGCGACACGGTCGAATACGCCAATACTTTCTTGATATCGTTTTGTACCAATCCGATCGTCGCTGCCACAAGGGCCGTTACCGCACCCACGACCGCAATGATCGTTTGCACGAGGGCCGACTGATCGAAAAGGAAGTTAAGTCGCGTGACCATAAAGATCCCCGCCGTCACCATCGTCGCCGCGTGGATGAGCGCCGACACCGGTGTCGGACCCGCCATCGCGTCAGGCAACCAGGTATACAACGGAATCTGGGCCGATTTACCACAAGCGCCGATAAACAACGCCAGAGCAGCAATTGCAATCCAGTAGTCGCTGAATTCGGTCGTGGTAATCGCCGTTTTCAATCCCATGAAATCAAGGGTAGAGAAAGAAGCTCCCAATATGAAAATACCGATCAACAACCCGAGGTCACCGATACGGTTCATGATAAAGGCTTTTTTGGCCGCATCGTTATAATCCTGGTTCTTATACCAGAATCCGATGAGCAGGTACGAGCAGAGTCCGACACCCTCCCATCCGATGAACATCACCAACAGGTTACTGCCCATCACGAGGGTAATCATGAAAAACACGAACAGGTTAAGATACGCGAAGAACTTGTGCATGTTCTCATCATCGTGCATATAACTGATCGAATAGAGGTGGATCAGCGAGCCGATACCCGTCACGAACATCAGCCATAACAATGACAACTGATCGAGCAGGAAGCCGAAATCGAGTTTGAAATTCGACAACTGGATCCAGTCGAACAAGGCAATCGAAACCGCCTTACCGTCCTGGTTGATCTGCAGGAAAAATACCAGTGTCACCACAAACGACGCCACGACCGACAGCGTACCGAGATACCCCGATCCGTTTTTGCCGAGCGCTTTTCCAAAGAAAATGTTGAGAAGGAATCCGGCGAGCGGAGCCAATAACAATACAAGGGCTAAAGTTGTCTCCATCCGCTATCCTTTTAATTTTTTGAGGTTGTCGATGTCAATCGAGCCGAGGTTCCGGAAAATCGATACCAGAATGGCGAGCCCGACCGCTACTTCCGCGGCAGCGACCGCCATCGAGAAAAATACGAAAACCTGGCCCTGGGCGTCCTGATGGAAGGTCGAAAAGGCCACCAGCAACAGGTTGACGGCGTTCAGCATAATCTCGATCGACATGAATACGATGATGGCGTTGCGGCGGTACAAGACCCCGAACACACCCGTACAGAATAAGATCGTCGACAGGTAGATGTAGTTCTGGATGTCGATCTGTTCTAAAACTGTCTGCATTATTTGGTGGTGGTTTTTTCCTTTTTAGACAATAACACGGCGCCAATCATACCGACCAGCAGCAACACCGACGCGAATTCGAACGGCACCATAAAGCCGTCGTTCTCGCTCAGCAATACATATCCGAGCACTTTAATCGATTGGTAATCCTCGCCGGTGGTCGAATAGACGTCTGACACCGTTTGGTTCTGGCTGAAGATTAGCACCAACGAACCCAGCATCAGCGCGAACAAAATGACGGCTACCAAACGCGTCACCCGCGGTTTGTGCACCTCGTCTTCTTTGTTCAGGTTCATGAGCATGACCGTAAACAGGAACAGGATCATGATCGCGCCCGAATACACAATAATGTGCACCAACGCCAGAAACTGCGCGTTCAGCAACAGGTAGTGCCCCGCAATCGAAAAGAAGCAAAGCACCAGCCAGATCGCACTGTGAATCGGGTTACGACTGTAGATCGCCAGAAACGCCGTACCCAGCGTGATGGCCGAAAGGATGTAGAATAAAAGTAAAGCCGTCGGCATATCAGGCGGTTTTAGTATTGGCAATGGCAAGGTCAAGCGGCATCACCAACTGGTCTTTCCCGAAGATGAAATTCTCGCGGTCATAGGCGGCTGGCACAAGTTCTCCCGATTTGGTCAGGTAGATGGCCTGTTTCGGGCAGGCTTCCTCACACAAACCACAGAAGATACAACGCAGCATGTTGATCTCATAGATCGATGCATACTTCTCTTCGCGATACAGCATCTCCTCTCCTGGCTTGCGCTCTTCCGCCTTCATCGTGATGGCCTCAGCCGGACACGCCAATGCACACAGGCCGCAGGCCGTACAGCGCTCACGTCCCTGGTCGTCGCGCATCAGCATGTGGCGACCCCGCCAAACATCGGCGCGCTTCCGAACCTGCTCCGGAAACTTGATCGTCACTTTACGCGTGAAAAGGTGCCGGATCGTGATCATCAATCCCTTGAAGATCGCTACCAGATACAGGCTCTCCCAAAAAGACATCTTTTTGTTCGAAACCTCTTTTTTCCGTCCCGAAAGGGACATCGTCTGCATTGACATAGTTTTCGTTTTAAACCTATTTGCCATCCCGAACTTCATCCGGGACCTTTCGATTTCTTTTTTTTGAAGCGTCAACCGCTTCCTTCTCATCACTTAACCGACCCGCTCTCCGCGGTGCGCGGCACCTTGCTGCGATCGGGGCTAGAGGAGGCCTCCGTGTCTTTCTGTACGAAGGGCCGTCCGCTCTCTCTTACAACTTATCGTACCATACCAACACCACGGCGGTCACCACGATGTTCGCAATGGCCAACGGGATAAACATCTTCCATCCCAAACGCATAAGCTGGTCATACCGAAACCTCGGAATCGTCCAACGCACCCACATATAAAAGAATATGAAGAAACAAATTTTGGCGAACAACACCCCAAACCCGATCAGGCTTGCGGCATTGCCTCCCCAGTTTTCCGCTACCCAGTCCATGCCCGGATAGTTGTAGGCACCGAAATACAGCACCGCCAATATCGTAGACGAAATGAACATACTCGCATATTCCGCGAACAAATAGAAGCCCATCCGCATCGACGAATACTCGGTGTGGTAGCCCCCGATAAGCTCGGCCTCACATTCCGCGAGGTCAAAAGGCGTACGGTTGGTCTCGGCGAACGAACACACCAGGAAAATTAGGAATCCTACCGGCTGGTAGAAAACGTTCCAGTTCATTCCGTGCTGGTTTTCTGCAATATGGCGGAGGCTCAGTGACCCGTCGATCATGATCAATCCGATGATCGCCAATCCCATCGGCACCTCATACGAGATCATCTGCGACGAGGCACGCATGGCGCTCATCAGCGAGTATTTATTATTTGACGCCCATCCACCAATCATGATGCCGTATACGCCCACCGACAATACGCCGAAGACATACAGCAACGCTACATTGATGTCGGTTGCCTGCAATTCAACCGTGTGTCCGGCCACCTGCAGGTTCGTACCCCACGGAATCACCGCCGAGGTCATGAGCGCGATACTCATCGAAATCGCCGGCCCCATGATAAACAGGAACTTGTTAGGCGTATCCGGCAAAAACTCTTCTTTTGAGAACAGCTTGAGTCCGTCCGCCAGCGGTTGCAGAATACCTCCTTTACCGGCCCTGTTCGGGCCTACACGGTCTTGCAACCAGGCCGCGATCTTGCGTTCGGCGAGGGTCGAATACATCGCCATCAGCATCGTAAGTGCGAAGATGACGGTGATGAAAATTCCTTTTTCTATGACGAAATCACTCATTGCTATACGTTTCCTTCGTTAAACGCTTCCTGCTCCCCTGCCTTCAACGGAATAGCCGACATTGAAATCTTCACGCGGTCTTGTTCACGTCCTTTCAGGATCGCTTCTTCCGTCTCAATCACCACCGGAGCGATCTTGCGGGTATAATTATTCTGATTGATAACCGAATCTTTCTCGAATTTGCGTGGTCCTTCAATCACCCAATCCTTCACGTCTTTGTGATCGAAACGACAGTCGTTGCAGATGAATTCCTCTACTTCGTGGTATTCGTCTTTACGACCCGTCACACGCTGGATTTCGTTACCAAACATCCACACGGTCACTTTGCCGCAGCACTTGTCGCAGTTGCGGTGCGCGTTGAAGGGTTTGTTGAACCATACGCGCGACTTGAAACGGAAGGTCTTGTCGGTCAACGCCCCTACCGGGCACACGTCAATCATGTTTCCGGAGAACTCATTGGTGATGGCCTTCGAGATACAGGTAGAGATATTCGAGTGGTCACCGCGGTCTACCACACCGTGTACGCGCCCGTCGGTCAACTGGTCGGCGACCATCACGCAACGGTAGCACAGGATGCAACGGTTCATATGCAACTGGATATTCGGCCCGATATCTTCCGGTGCAAACGTCCTTTTTTCTTCAATATAGCGCGTCTGCGATTTTCCGTGCTTGAAGCTCAGGTTCTGCAGGTCGCATTCGCCTGCCTGGTCACACACCGGGCAATCCAGCGGGTGGTTGATGAGCAGGAACTCCGTCACCGATTTCCGGGCTTCCTGAACGCGCTCTGAGGCCGTACTGTTGACTTCCATGCCGTCCATACAACCCGTTACGCACGACGCCACGAGTTTCGGCATCGGACGCGGATCGGCGTCACTTCCTTTCGACACTTCCACGAGGCAGCAACGGCATTTACCGCCGCTTCCCTTCAATTTGGAATAGTAGCACATGGCCGGCGGAACGCTTTCGCCCCCGATCATACGGGCCGCCTGCAGGATGGTGGTCCCTGGCTCTACTTCTATCGACTGACCGTCTATTGTTACTTTCATACTTTATAAGTCTAAAGTCGGAAGTCTAAAGTCAAATGTGCTCCTACACGTTTGACTTTCCACTTTCGACTACACAGTGGCTTTCCCCACCAAATGTTTTACTTTTTCAAACGGCTCTTCCACAAAGTGATCGCGGTTTTTGATCTTTTCAGGGAAGCGCACGTGGTATTCGAATTCATCACGGAAGTGACGGATCGCAGCGGCTACCGGCCATGCAGCCGCGTCGCCCAACGGACAAATCGTATTTCCTTCGATCTTGGCCTGTATGCTCCACAAAAGGTCGATATCTTCCTCGCGGCCGTAACCGGTTTCAATGCGGTGCAAGACCTTCTCCAACCAGCCTGTACCTTCCCGACAAGGCGAACATTGTCCGCAGCTCTCGTGGTGGTAGAAACGGGAGAAATTCCAGGTGTTGCGCACGACACAGGCGGTATCGTTGTATACGATGAAACCACCCGAACCCAGCATCGATCCGGTGGCAAAACCTCCATCCGAAAGGGATTCGTAGGTCATCAAACGGTCTTCACCGTTCGCGGTCTTGAAAATCAGGTTGGCCGGCAGGATCGGCACCGAAGAACCTCCGGGAACGAAGGCTTTTAACGGTCGGTCCGAGCTCATACCACCCAAATATTCATCTGAATTCATGAACTCGTCAACTGAAAGTCCGAGTTCGATTTCATATACGCCTGGATTCTTGATGTGGCCAGACGCCGAAATCAACTTAGTCCCAGTTGAGCGACCGATACCGATTTTGGCATACTCCGCTCCTCCGTTGTTCACGATCCATGGCACAGCGGCGATGGTTTCGACGTTATTTACCACAGTTGGGTTCGACCAAAGTCCGGAAACAGCCGGAAACGGCGGCTTAATCCGTGGGTTACCGCGCTTGCCTTCCAACGATTCGATCAGCGCCGTTTCTTCGCCACAGATATAGGCGCCGGCACCGCAGTGTACGTAAAGGTCAAGGTCGTATCCAGTTCCGAGGATGTTTTTTCCCAACCATCCCGCGGCGCGTGCCTCGTTGATGGCTTTTTCCAGAATCTTGAAGACCCACATATACTCACCGCGGATGTAGATATACGAAAGGTTCGCACCCAGCGCATAGCTCGACGTAATCATCCCTTCGATCAACAGGTGCGGGATGTACTCCATCAGGAAACGATCCTTAAAGGTGCCCGGCTCCGACTCATCGGCATTGCACACCAAATGGCGTGGCTTGCCTGACTTCTTGTCGATGAAACTCCACTTCATACCGGCAGGGAATCCTGCACCACCACGTCCGCGAAGGCCTGAGGTCTTCACTTCTTCTACCACCTCATCGGGTGTCAGCGTTTTCAGGGCCTTTTCTACAGAAGCGTACCCGCCATTGGCACGGTATACCTCATACGACTTAATGCCCGGAACGTTGATTTTGTCTAATAGTATCTTACGGCTCATCCTTTATCGTGTAAAGTGATTTTTCCGGCTTTGCAGTCGTCGATCAACTGGTCTACTTTCTCTTTTGTCAGGTGTTCCTGGTAGAAATCACCCAATTGCATCATGGGTGCGTAGCCACAGGCACCCAAGCACTCAACGCCCTTCACGGTAAACATGCCGTCAGGTGTTGTTTCGCCGATGCCGACGCCGAGTTTCTCGCAGGTATAGTCCATCAGGTTTTCCACACCATTCAGGCAGCAAGGCGACGTTTGACAAAACTCAAACATATACTTGCCAATGGGCTTGGTGTTATACATCGTATAAAACGTCACCACTTCGTACACTTCGATCGGCTTGATACCCATAATCTCCGCGACTTTATCCTGAAGTTCGATACTCAGCCAGTTATCGTGCGCGTCCTGCACTTCATGAAGTACGGGCAACAAGGCCGATTTTCGTTTGTCGACCGGATAGTGGCTGCACAACTCCTCGATCCGGGCCAAAAGCTCCGGCGTGATGTTGATATTTTGTGTGTAATGGACCCTCTCCATTTTCTCTATTTTAAATTTTGAATTATGAATTCTATATGCCGTCGAGGCGGATTAATTTAGAATCCAAAATTTATAATTCATAATTCTGTCAGGCGTCTAATTCTCCGGCAATCACGTTCAACGACGACAAAGTCGCGATGGCATCGGAGAGCATCTCCCCTTTCACCATTTCGTTGAACGCCTGGTAATAAATGAAGCACGGACGGCGGAAATGCAGTCGGAATGGCGTACGGCTTCCGTCGGTCACCAGGTAAAAGCCCAATTCGCCGTTTCCGCCTTCCACTGCATGGTACACTTCGGTAACCGGCACCGGAATCTCACCCATCACGATCTTGAAGTGGTAGATGAGGCCTTCCATGGTGTTGTATACGTCTTCTTTTGGCGGCAGGTAATAATCCGGAACATCCGCATGGAAAGGCCCTTCCGGCATTTTGTCAAGTGCCTGACGGATGATTTTCAAGGATTCCCAAACCTCTGCATTGCGCACGCAGAAACGGTCATAGGTATCACCTGATTTTCCAACGGGAATTTCAAAATCGAAATCTTCGTAAGACGAGTACGGCTGTGCTACCCGGATATCGTAATCGATTCCCGCAGCACGCAGATTCGGACCGGTAAACCCGTAGCTCATCGCTTTCTCGGCCGTAATGCTGCCGGCGTTGATCGTACGGTCCATGAAGATCCGGTTACGCACCAACAGCGATTCGAACTCACCCCATATCTTCGGGAATTCCTCGAGGAATTCATTGAGTTTGCGGAAGGCTTCCGGACTCCAATCCCTTTCAAAACCACCAATACGGCCCATGTTCGTCGTCAGACGGGCGCCGCAGATTTCTTCGTAAATCTCGTAAATCTTCTCGCGGTATTGGAAGACGTATAGGAAGCCGGTGAGGGCTCCGGTATCGACACCCAACACCGAGTTACAGATAATATGGTCGGCGATGCGGGCGAGTTCCATCACGATGACGCGGAGGTACTGCACACGCTTCGGCACTTCAATGTTCAGCGCTTTCTCAACCGTCATCCACCATCCCATGTTGTTGATGGGCGATGAACAGTAGTTCATACGGTCGGTCAGCGTATTGATTTGGTAAAACGGACGGTTTTCGGCGATTTTCTCAAAAGCCCGGTGGATGTAGCCTACGGTTCCTTCCCCCTCGATGATCCGCTCACCGTCCATCAGGAGGATGTTTTGGAAAATACCGTGGGTCGCGGGGTGTGTAGGCCCCAGGTTCAGGATGGCGAGTTCGCTTCCGTCATCGTTCTTGTGTTTGTCGATGATACCCTGGAAGCGGATTTCCGGTGGTAAAAGAAGATCTGATGCCATAGCTTAACAGTTATCGACCGTCCTTCCGAAGAAACGGTCATCTTTATCGGTGCGTCCGCCGTCTTCCATCGGGAATTCCTTCCGCAAGGGGAACGACACCATCTCGTCCATATTCAAAATCCGTTTCAACTGCGGGTGTCCTTTAAAGATAATCCCGTAGAAATCATACGTCTCACGCTCCTGCCAGTTGGCGCTGAGGAACAACGGCGTAACCGAATCGATTTCCGGTTCTTCGCCCAGGAAGCATTTGATGCGGATGCGTTTATTGTCGATCCAGTTATGCATGTGGTAGACCACCGCAAAACGTTTGTCGACGTCTGCATCCGGAAGGTGCATCCCGCAGAGATCGGTCAGGAAGTTGAAACGGAGCGTTTCATCATCCCGCAGAAACTGCATGACCTGTAGAATGGCGTCGGAGTCGACGTGAAAGGTCAGGATATCGTGTATCTGTACAAAATCGGAAACGAGGTGGTCGAATGTATCGACGAGTTTCGTTTGTATGACGGAGTTTTCCAGTGCCATTACTTGATGTTATAGGATGCGAGGAGTTCCTGGTATTCCGGTGAACTGCGACGGCGTACGGATTCGTTCTTGACCAGTTCCTGCAATTGCATGATACCGTCGAGGATTTGTTCCGGACGCGGCGGACATCCCGGCACATAAACGTCTACCGGAATGACTTTGTCAATTCCCTGCAAGACCGAATACGTATCGAAAATACCACCCGAGCAGGCGCAGGCTCCAACGGAAATCACCCATTTTGGCTCGGCCATCTGTTCGTATACCTGACGGAGAATCGGCGCCATTTTTTTGGCGATGGTGCCCATCACGAGTAGCATGTCGGCCTGCCGCGGCGAGAAACTCATCCGTTCCGACCCGAAACGCGCCACGTCGTAGTGTGAGGCCATCGTCGCCATGAATTCAATACCGCAGCAAGACGTCGCGAACGGCAGCGGCCAAAGGGAATTGGCGCGCGCGAGTCCGACTACATCACTCAGTTTCGTCGCAAAGAAACCCTCCCCGGCATATCCTTCGGGAGCGGCAACTTGGTTTATCTTGGAATCGCTCATTTTTGAAACCTGAATTTTGAAATTTGGATTTTGAATGCGTGTCCGATTGGTTCGTTTTCATTCAAAATATAGCATCCCACCACACAACTTACTCCCACTCAAGGCCTTTCTTCTTCATCACGTAGTAAAAACCAACTACAAGAAGCGCGAGGAAGATGCCCATTTTATAAATGCCATCCATCCCCATATCGCGGAAATTCACCGCCCAGGGATACATAAAGATTACTTCCACATCAAAAAGCACAAAGAGGATGGCGACAAGGAAGTACTTCACCGCGAAAGGAATCCGGGCGTTTCCGACCGACTCAATACCGCATTCGAAGTTTTTGTCTTTGTTCTTCGACTTGCGGCTCGGGCCCAACAATCCCGAAATGAAAATGGTGACCGCCACAAAACTGACGGCGAGCCCCATTTGCATGAGGATGGGTAGGTAATCGAATTGGTTATTGGACATAAGCCACCTAAACTAAAAATTTGCACAAAGATAAAAGCCCCATAGCGAAAACACAACGCAGTAACAGGTGATAAAAGTAATTTTTAACGATTATAAATAAGCTCTTGAACACTTGTGAAAACAGGCGTTTACTAGCGATTCAACCACCAAATCGAAGCATTTAGCACCCCAGCAAAACTCACCCACGCGAGATAGGGCACCAAAAGCCATCCGGCCACGCGATCAAGCGTCCGGAATTTGTGCAACGTTTCGTAAATCATCAGCCACAGCAACACCAGTTCTGCCAAGGCCAGAAGCGGGTTCCAAAGCACAAAAAAGAGCACCGACCAAAGTGCGTTCAGTGCGAGTTGTATCCAAAAGAACCAGAGTGCCCGGCGCACCTCCGACGGTTGGGCTTCGCTGCGGCCCCACACCCGACCGGCGGCGACTCCCATCATGACATACAAAAGCGTCCAAACCGGCGCAAAGACCCAGTTGGGTGGATTGAACGACGGTTTTTCAACGGTGGAATACCAGGTAGTGACGCCCTCCCGCGTGGCGAGTCCGGATACGAACCCTACGGCGAGGCAGGTGGCGACAAAAAGTGCGATTTTTACGTATCGGTTCATGGCGATTTTTGCCTTAAAGATACGCATTCCGCCAGGGTTACACCGTCGGTTTTCGCCAAAAACGTATCTTTGCCCATAAAATTCATCATGCCTCACACCACCGACTTCCACCCCTCCGGTTCGCCACTGGCAATCGATCCGGGAAAAGTGGGTTACAGTGCCCCCAGCAACATCGCGTTGGTAAAATATTGGGGAAAGCAACCGGGTCAACTTCCGGCTAATCCGTCGGTCAGTTTCACGTTACAGCATTGTAAAACGCAGACATGGTTGGAGTTCCGCCATAAGGCATCGGGCCCCGTCTCGTTTGACCTTTTTTTCGAAGGGAAGCCGAAAGATAGTTTTCGTCCAAAAATCCAGACCTTTCTGGAACGCATCCTCCCCTACCAGCCTTTCCTGCACGACTATCACCTGACCATCCATACGGAAAACACCTTTCCGCACAGTTCCGGCATTGCCTCATCGGCGTCAGGTATGGCGGCGTTGTCGGCTTGTCTTATGGCATTGGAACAGCAATTGTATCCGAATATGACCGAAACCTACTTCCACACCAAAGCCTCCTTCCTGGCACGGCTGGGTTCGGGAAGTGCCTGCCGCAGCCTGTATGGCAATCCGGTGGTGTGGGGTCGGCATGCCGATGTGCCCGGAAGTTCGGATTTATTCGGGGTAACGCTGCCGTTTGAGTTGCATCCGGTCTTCAGAAATTACCAGGATACCATCCTATTGGTCGACAAAGGGGAAAAGACGGTTTCAAGTACAGCAGGGCACAACCTCATGCACGGACATCCGTATGCTGAACGGCGTTTCCAACAGGCGCATGACAATCTTTCGGATTTGCTGAAAGCGCTGCAAGCGGGCGATCTCGACGCGTTCATCGCCATCACCGAAAGCGAGGCACTCACGTTGCATGCGATGATGATGACCTCGATGCCCTACTTCATCCTCATGAAACCGAACACATTGGCCATTCTCGACCGCATCTGGTCGTTCCGCCGCGAGACCGGCATTCCGGTTTGTTTTACGCTTGACGCCGGCGCGAATGTCCACGTTTTATACCCCGAAAACGTTCGCGAAGCAGTTTTGCAACTGATTACGGGCGAATTGGTTGCGTATTGTGAAAAGGGGCAGTATATTTGTGATGAAACGGGGAACGGGCTGAAGCAATTGACAATTGATAATTGACAATTGATAATTGGGTCCGGACTTCGAAAGATATACGCCAAACAGAATTTATGAAGCCGAATGTCGTGAAGGAGAAATCCTTCGAGTTTGCCGTTGAAGTGATTATACTCTGCCGGCACCTTAAAGAAAACAGAGAGTACGTTCTTTCTAATCAGTTATTACGATCGGGAACATCGATTGGCGCTAATATACGGGAGGCGGAGCACGCTGTAAGCACACGCGACTTCCTCAACAAGTTGTCTATCGCACTGAAAGAGGCGAATGAAACGCGGTATTGGCTCGAACTGATTGAACGGGTAACGATAGCAGGCGATTATCCGATACAACGAACGTTACTGCTGATTGACGAGATATTACGACTCCTGACAAGCATTATCAAGAGTCTCAAACAAAAAAGCTAACGCTGATAATTATCAATTACTAATTATCAATTCTCAACTTAAATGAAGGGTCCCCTTTTCTACTCAAAAATCCTCCTTTTCGGCGAGCACGCCATCAACAAAGGCTCGAAAGGGTTGTCGATTCCGTATAATTTCCTGAAAGGCGCACTGAAGGCTGACCATGTGAATTCACCGGAAGCGAAGAAATCAAACGAAAGCCTTCGCCGGTTTGCCGTCCATTTGGAGCAATTGCAGGTGGAGCGACCGGAGTTGGTCACGTTTGACATAGAAGCGTTGAAAAATGACCTGGAAACCGGGATGTACTTCGACTCCAGCATCCCGCAAGGATACGGCGTCGGCTCGAGTGGTGCGCTGGTGGCGGCGGTCTATGACCGTTACGCGAACGATAAGATCACGGTACTTGAAAACCTCACCCGTGAAAAGCTACTCAAGCTGAAGGAAATCCTGGCGGCGATGGAATCGTTTTTCCATGGGAAAAGTTCCGGACTCGACCCGCTCAATTCCTACCTCAGCATCCCGATCCTGATCAATTCAAGCGATAACATCGAAGCCACAGGCATTCCGGCCCAACGCGTCGAAGGAAAGGCGGCCGTCTTCCTTTTGGATTCCGGCATCGCCAAGGAAACGGCGCCAATGGTTCAACTATTCATGGAAAGCCTGAAAGATAAAGGATTCCGCACGATGGTAAAAGAACAGTTTATTAAATATTCGGACGCCTGCATCGATAACTTCCTGCACGGCGAAGTGTCGTCTTTGCTTACGAATACGAAAGAACTTTCCAAAGTCGTCTTACAGCACTTCAAACCGATGATACCGGAGCAATTCCATGGCGTATGGCAAAAGGGCATCGAAACGAACGACTATTACCTGAAACTCTGCGGATCCGGTGGAGGTGGCTATATATTGGGCTTCACCCATGACATCGATCGTGCCAAAGCGGCCCTCAAAGACTACAAACTGGACGTCGTTTACCAATTCTGACGTACCCACGTTGACTCCTGAATGTTAAGCCGGAAACACAAACTGTTGCTGATGAAGATCGTCAGCCTGTTTTCCGTCGTCCGCGGATACAATATCCCTATCATCGCGCTGGCGCAGTACCTGTCGGCCATTTTTATTTTTGCGCACGAACGCCGGGCGCTGCACATACTGCTTGACGGGAAACTATTTGTGCTGGTGCTTTCGACCACACTGACCATCGCATCCGGCTACATCATCAACAATTTCTACGACAGCCGAAAAGACCTTATCAACCGACCCCATAAGTCGATGCTCGACCGGCTGGTCAGCCAACGCACCAAACTGCATGTCTATTTCAGCCTGAACCTGCTCTCGTGCGTGTTGGCCTCCATGGTTTCCTGGCGGGCCATCGTCTTTTTCTCGTTTTACATCTTCCTGATTTGGTTTTACTCACATAAAATCAAACGATTCCCGTTGATTGGCAACCTCATGGCGGCATTTCTGGCCATCCTCCCGTTCTTCGCCATCCTGATGTATTACAAGAACTTTTACCACGTCATTTTCATACATGCCGTATTCCTGTTCCTGCTTTTACTGATACGGGAAATGGTGAAAGACCTCGAAAACCTGACGGGTGACTTGGCTAATGGGTACCAGACCATTCCGGTGCGGTTTGGCGAAGCGATGTCGAAAAGAATCATCACCCTGTTGGTATTGCTCACGATACTTCCGGTGTATGCCTTGACGGATGTATACGATGTGGGCTATATGGATTTGTATCTGTACTGCGCCCTAACCACTCTTGTCATCTTTCTTCTGGTGCTTTGGCGGGCCACGAGCAAGCGGCAGTTTAACCTGTTGCACAACCTGTTGAAGGGCCTGATCGTAGCGGGTGTTTTTTCGATTGTGCTGATCGATCCGTCGACGGTTTTGCACGCCCGCGAGATGCTTGACTGACCGCCCGTTAGCGCATCCGGGTTTTACTGCGTATCTTTGCCGAAATTCCTCCAAATGGACAAACGAGAAGGCAAGCGCCCGACCCGCAAGCCGGGCACCGATAAACCCACCCGAAAACCGCCCATGCAGAAACGCGCGGCAGCGCCTCGAAAGGAGGCCCCGGTCAAAGCCGCACCCAAAAGTGACGACATCCGTCTCAATAAATACATTGCCAATTCGGGTATGTGCTCGCGACGCGAAGCCGATATCTACATCCAATCGGGAAGCGTGCGTGTAAACGGCGTACCGGTAACCGAGATGGGGTACAAAGTAAAACCGGGTGACGTCGTGAATTTCGACGGAAAAGACCTGAGCCCGGAAAAGAAAGTATACGTACTTCTCAACAAGCCTAAGAATTTCTCAACGTCAAAAGACGAAAGTGCCGACCGAAGCGTGCAACAGCTCGTGCGGCAGGCTTATAATGGCGTGCTCACTTCGGTTGGAAAAATGGACCGCAACATGACCGGCCTTTTGCTTTTGACGAACGACAGTGACATGGTGGCCAAGTTCGCGGCACCCAAACAGCGTTCTTCGAAGATCTATCAGGTGTCGCTTGACAAAAACCTGAAATTCGAGGATTTGGAAAAACTACAGGCAGGCCCTTTCATCGACGACCACAAAGTCTTTGTAGAAGAAGCGTCGTATATTGAAAAAGAACCCAAAACGGAAGTTGGCATCCGCCTTCGCACCGCCAACGTCAAAATTGTCCGCCGTGTTTTTGAACACTTGGGATACGACGTGTTGCGGATTGACCGGGTATCGTTTGCCGGACTGACAAAGAAAAACCTTCCGCGGGGCAACTGGCGGTTCCTGACCGATCAGGAAATCATCAACCTCAAAAATGCCTGATGATGTCGAGGGATAATGCTGCGATAGGAAAAGCCTGGCTTGATGCGTTCAACGAACAGGACTTGGAAAAATTACTGGCATTGTACGATGACGAAGCGCGTCACTACAGTCCGAAACTGAAAATCCGCCAGCCGGAAACCCAGGGTCTTATCATTGGAAAACCGGCGTTACGGACGTGGTGGAAGGACGCTTTCGAGCGAATGCCGGACTTACGCTACAAGGCCACTTCCATCACAGCGAATGACGAGCGGGTATTTTTGGAATACGAGCGGATCGTGCCAGGTGAAGACGTGCTATTAGTGGCGGAAGCGTATGACATCGTAGACGGAAAAATTGTATATTCGAGGGTGTACCACGGGTAATTAGGACTTCCCGGGCAGGAAAAACTCTTTAAGGTAAACCGGCTCAAAATACGCAACATCCGCCCACTCGTGGTTTTGATAACGTGCAAACGACGCTTTTACCATATTCGTGGCAGATGGATAGAGGATGGTATCGCAAAAGTGGAAATCTGCTTCCGGTGCCAACTCCCGAAACTTTGCCTGTGCGTCACCCACCAACCAAACCGGTACGGGTAAGCCAGAAAATGAGGTAGGCGTAAGTATCTCGGGCTGCGTCTTACGAAGTTGTGTGCCGTCTGCTGAAAAGACGGCGGTGTAGGCCTCCATACGCCTGGCATCGAGCATGGCTACAATCGTTCCTGTATTGGTATTAGCCGCTCTCGCGAGAACTTCCAACGTCGGAACCGCAATCAACGGTTTTCCCAGCGCATAACAAAGTCCTTTGGCGGCCGATACGCCGATTCGTAGTCCGGTGTAAGAGCCCGGTCCTTCACTTACCGCAATTGCATCAAGGTCTGAAAAAGCGGCCTCCGCTTCAGAAAGACATTCTTCGATAAACACATGAAGGCGTTCGGCATGGGCGTATCCGGCGTCGGCGACTTCCCGAACGGCTACCAGCGCTCCGTCGCGCGCCAACGCTACCGAGCAGTTCTTCGTGGCGGTTTCCAGATTGAGGATTAAGGCCATCAGTCTTTCTTAGCCGTATCTTTCTTGTCTTTGTCTTTTGAGTCGCCTTTTATGCGTACCACATCACCTGGATTGAGTTCTTTGCTGACGGTGGTATACGGGCCGGTAATAACGGTGTCACCCTTCTTGAGTCCGGACACGACTTCAATGTTCGTATCATCTTGTATGCCGGTGCGGATAACCCTAAGTTGGGCTTTTTTCCCGGCTTTTACAAATACACATTCCTTCTTCTTGTCGACCTTCGGTGCAGCAGCTCCTTCGCCAGACTCACCCGCTGCGGGAGCAGCACGACGTTCGCGACTGCCTGATGTGGTATCCGACTTCATCACAACGGCGCTGATGGGAACGCCGATGATCCCTACTTTACGCTTCGTGATGATATCAACCGTAGCGGTCATTCCGGGGCGGAACGGCGAGTAGGTAGACGGTTTTCCTTCCAACAAATCCTGATACGACTCTTTCAGGATGCGTATTTTCACTTTGAAATTCGTTACCTGGTCGGCCGTAAGGTTGGCGTTGGCGGAATTGGAGATACTCGTCACGAGTCCTTTAAATTCTTTTTTCGGGAAAGCATCCACTTCTACATTCGCAGAATCGCCCACGGCTACTTTTACGATATCATTTTCATTGACGTCGACTTCTACCTCCATGTTATTGAGGTTGGCGACGCGCAGCAGTTCGGTACCGGTCATCTGCTGTGTACCCAGGACACGCTCGCCCAACTCGACGCCCAGTGACGAAATGGTTCCGTCGGCTGGGGCATAAATCGTCGTCCGTCCGAGGTTATCACGGGCTTCATTTACGGTTGCGGATGCACTTTGCACGTTAAAATAGGCCGACTGTTTGTTGGCCTGTGCCACTTCGTAGGCCGATACTATGCGGTCCCATTCGGCTTTTGAAATAATACCTTTATCGAAAAGGACTTTACTACGATCGTAATTCGCTTTTGCTTCCCGATACTGCGCATCTGCCTGGTTCATCCCTGCTTTGGTTTGGGAAAGTCCGGCGATGGTGCGGTTGAGTCCGGACGTATACAAATCCGGGTTGATCTTCACCAACAAATCGCCTTTTTTCACGAGTTGTCCTTCTTTGATAGGAAGGGCGATAATTTCACCCGATACTTCGGATGATATTTTTACCTCGATTTCCGGCTGGATTTTTCCCGTGGCCGAAACCGTTTCAATGATGGTCATCTCATTGGCTAGCGCCGTCTCGACTTCTTTGCCGGTATCATGATTACCGATGACACCCGATTTCGACAGGATAACTAAAAGTGCAACAAGAGCGACAACCGAACCGAGGAGGATGTAAAGCGTTTTCTTAGACATGATATTAGTTTTGGTTCATGATGGGAATGCCGAAGTAGAACTCGACGACCTTCACGCGGAAAATATAATCGAACTTGGTGCGCAATACCTCTGACTGCGCATTGGTATACAGCGTTTGGGCCTGATTGAGCTCGAATGCGTTCATCAGGCCGACGTTGAATTTCTCTTTGGCATAATTATAGGCTTCGGTACGGGCTTCGAGTGCCGCTACCGCTGCTTCGTAGGAATTGAGGGCGCCTTTTGCATCGGTAAAAGCCGTATACACGTTGCGCTCCAAATCGAGTTCGGCCTGTTCATACGCCACTTTGAAACGCTCGCGGTTGATCTTACTGCGCTCGACGTTGTTCTTGGCTGAGAAACCGTTGAGCACCGGCACAATCAGGCGGAGGCCGAAGTTGTGTCCTTTGTTGTCACTGAACTGGGTAAATAACGCCGGATTCGGAAAATCCTGTAGCCATACCGCACGGGTATCGAAACTGTAAAAACCCGACAACTGCGGTTGTAATCCGCCTTTTGCGATCTTCATATCTCGCTCGGCGATTTCGAGGTTGGCACGCGCAATCTTTATTTCAACGCGCTCCTGGCGTGCTTTCTCAAAGATCGATTGGGGTGTCTGCAACATTGCCGGACTTTCGACAACGGCGTAATCGCGGTCTTCAATGTCAAACGATTGAAAGTCGTCGAGCTGTAGCAACTGCGCCAGGCTAAGGCGAGACAAAAGCAATGTGTTCTCTGCAATTAACACCTGTTGTCTGTCGGTTGCCACGGTCGCCTGCATATCCAACAGGTCGCCCCGTGGGATGGAGCCCGCTTTCACCAACTCCTCCGTGCGCGTCGCCTGTTTCTCATCGTTTTGCAACTGTGCGTTACGCACTTTAAGGGTTTCCCGATTGAATACGATTTGGAGGTAGGCATTCGCAACATTCAGCGACACATCGTCCTGCATTTTCGACAGCTTATATTGTGCGGCCACACCGTTCAGGCGGGCACGATACAGGCGGTTCAGGTTCTGGAGTCCTTTGTAGATGTCCACATTCGAACTGATGCCCGCGGATGTATACTGTGTAGTCTGGTTTTGCAGCAAACCTGTGGTGATGTTCTGGTTCAGACCGATACTCCACGTATGGCTGGCCGACAGGTTTGCATCCGGCAGGAAGTTGCCGATCGCGTCCTTTCGGTCGATGGCCGCATCCTGGGCATCAAGCGTACTTTGGAGAATCGAAATGTTGTGCTCGCGGGCGTACTCCACACATTCGCGGAGCGTCCACTTTTTTTGCTGGGCGAAGACGCCCTGCAGGGCGACGATACTCAGCAGCAGCGACAAGGCTTTTACTTTCATAGGAAATCGTCAGGAGCCACAAAAGTACGGTTTTTCGCGTTCATGCTCCAATGGTTCGGCCAATTAGTAAGCCGGAGGTACGCCGCGTTACACCCAAGGCGTGAATTTGTTTTTTGGCTACATTTGACACAAAAAACATGAGCCGTCGTTTTTACCCCGTCGTCATTGCGTTATTCCTGCTCACGGGCTGTGCTACTTCCAAGAAAATCGCGGCTTTGCGACCGGAACCCGATGATGCATCGCCGCTGATTTACGACAACCAGCCCTCTTTTATCAACATGCCGGTAACGATACGGTTGCAGGATATCGAGAACCAGACGAATAAATTCCTGACCGGACTTATCTACGAAGACAACAACATCGAGGATGACGACCTGACAATACGCGTCTGGAAAACGGCGCCTATCGAGATTTCGAATCCGGATGGCCGCATACAGACCGTGCTTCCGCTTAAAGCGACTGTACAATACCGATATGGAATCAACAAACTGGGTGTTGATTTGCGGGATACGCGCGAAATCCTGCTCAATGGGGTGTTGACGCTCCAGAGTGAGGCGCATCTTACCAACTGGAAACTGACGACCAAAACCGCGTTCAAATCGCTCGACTGGAAAGAAAGTCCGTCAGTAGTGATTGCCGGGAAAAGCGTTCCTATTACCTATATCATCAATCCGGCCATTCGTCTATTTCGCTCCAAAATCGAAAAGACCATTGATGAGTCGATCGAAAAATCGATGGATTTCAAACCGAACGTCCTCGACGCCCTGGAGAATGTGTGTACGCCCAATGAAATGAGTCCGGATTACCAAAGCTGGCTGCGCATCGTGCCGTTGGAACTGTATACCACCGAAGCGAAACTCAACAAAAACGACATCACCATGGATATGGGAATGAAGTGCTATATCGAAACCCTGATCGGTCAGCGTCCCCCTTCCAAATTCGACCGTTCGAAGATCGTACTGAAGCCGGTTTCGAAAATACCGGCCGACATCAAAGCCAACATCGTAGCCGTATCAACGTATAAAGATGCGGCGGCGGTGATGACGCGCAATTTCCAGGGACAGGAATTCGCGCAGGGAAGCCGGAAAGTGACGGTACAGAAAGTCGATTTGTGGCATCGGGAAGGAAAGATTGTGATCGCGCTTGATCTAACCGGAAGTGTGGAAGGGACCATCTACCTCACCGGATTCCCGCAATACAATCCCACTACGAAGGAAATCTACTTTGACCAACTGGACTACGCCCTCGACACCAAAAGCACGTTGCTGCGGGCCGCGAACTGGCTGGCATCGGGCATCATCCTGAAAAAGATGGAAGCGGCCTGCCGGTATTCCATCCAGCCGAATCTGGAAGAGGGTCGGCAGCAAATCCTGAAATACATGAAAAACTACTCGCCTATGCCGGGGGTTTTTGTAAACGGGACGGCAGGAGAGATCCAGTTTCGGGAAGTGCAGTTGACGAACAAAGCCCTTATTGCCTTCCTTTCGGTAGACGGTCAGATAAGCGTTAAAGTAGACGGACTAAAGTGACGCATCCCGACGTCGGGATTTTACCCGCGTGCGATAAATAGCATACCCAATAACAGCCACTAAGAGATACGGCCACACCATGAGGTAGACGATCCCATCGTTCACAGCCTCGGCCTGTTTTCCATTGTCTTCCGTTTCGAGCACAGCACGGCACATGGCGCATTGGCCGAACATAGCGGGCCCCATCAATAGGGCCATCCCCACAAACAGGACGGTTTTACGCATAATACGGCGAAATCATCAGGTAGACCACCACTCCGGTAACGGCCACATACAGCCACAGCGGAAACGTGATTTTCGCGATTTTCCGATGGCGGTCAAATTGCTGGCCAATAGCACGGACGTAGGAAATCAACACCAATGGAATGATGGTAATCGACAGCAAAATGTGCGTGGCCAGGATAAAGCGATAGACGTGAAGCATACTGCCGACTTTAGCGCTTTCCATAGCGGATAGTTGACCGTCATGATCAAGGTCGCCATAGCGGGTGTTGACCGTCGTCATGTGATAGGCTACATACATCACCAAAAACGCCAGCGAGCAGGCAATCGCCAGTTTCATAAGTTTTTCGTGAAGGACACGATTGCCTTTTCGGATCGCGTTTACGGCTATTACCAACAACGCGGCGGTAATTCCGTTAATCGTGGCATAGATTGGCGGCAGGAACGTGAGGGGCTTGACATCAAATCCAAGGTCACGTAATTTGACCGTGAAGAGTATGGCCACCACGACTGGAATCAGGATGGAAACGATGATGATCCAGAGACGGTATTTTTTTTCGAGGGTAGGGGCTTGTTCCATTTTCTATTCTTGTAAAAGTAGGCGAATGTCGTGTTGAAGGTCGTTGACGCCGGCGGGCGATAAGCCGTCGTAATACACGATCGGGTTGTTGTATTGATCGCGGCGGCAACGGATGTTTCCTTTTTTATCAATCAAAGCGAAAAGGCCGGAATGTTCGAAGCCACCATTAGCGCCGTTCGTGCTTTCGCCGGCAAAAAGATTGAATCCTTTGTTGGAAATCGCGAAGATCTTGTCGCGATCGCCGGTGAGGAAGTGCCAGTTCTCCATCGAAATACCCAATGCCTTCTTATGTGCTTTCAGGACGGCAGGCGTATCATTTTCCGGATTGATGGTGATGGACACGATGCCAAAATCCTTGCGGGCACCGAAAGCGTCGGCCACTTTCTTCATGTTGGCGTTCATCTTCGGGCAAATGGTGGGACAGGTCGTAAAAAAGAACTCAAGTACGTATACCTTTCCTTTATAGGATTCGTTGTTGATGGAACGTCCGTCCTGATCAGTCAGTTCGAAGAATGGCGCTTTGTTGACGGTATACAACGATCCTGTATCTTCTTCTTTGGTGCCGTTTACAGAATTAAGGCGGTCGCCCTTTACCACATCGTCGTTTTTTATGCGGTTTATGATCGTGGGAACGACCAGTATCCCAAACACCAGAATGATAAAGGCGATGCCGATGTAGGACTTATTTTTCATGTCGGGGCTGTTTTTTCACCACGTTATTGGACTTATACGCCTTCTTGTATTCGTATAGCAAGATCTTGAAATCATCCAGCATTTCGTTACTGAGTTCGGACGCGTGCATCATGCTGTAGCTTTCTTTGTATTCTTTCTCCACCGGACGGCCGCGGAGGTTGCGTTTCTTGTCAATCAGTACGACGTTATCAGATCCTAAATCGGCATCCAATTGACCGCGGAGACGAAGTCCTTTGTAAAATGCGGCAATCTCTTCCTTAGGCGCAAAAACAAAATGCCAGTCTTTCACATCCGAGGTAGCATCCATCGACGCGAGGAGACGTTTGGCTTCGGGCTCCATACCAAACGGACACAGCACTACGAATTGCAGGCTGCGGAATTCGTGATACCGTTCGTATATCTTCTGATTCAGGTTAAAGTAATCTCCCTGGCGTGAGCGAAGACTGTCACCGCCGAAGGCCAATACGGTAATCTTATCCTGTAGTTTAATAGGTTTTCCCGAGAGGGTTTTCCAATTACCCATCTCTGGAACCGAGCGTGTCAGGATGGGAAGTGTGGTAAAATTATGGACGCCGGTCGCGAAGAAAAGATATACGACAATCGGAACAATGAACAACACAAACAGTACGAGTTTCTTCTTCATTTCCGGGGGGCGATAAGTGTGGTACAAAAATAAAAAAAGGCCCGCAAACACGAGCCTTTTTCAGTGAATTAATATCCTTTTAAAAGTTCCATTTGATGGTGGAGTCGCGGAAGACCCCGAAGATGTAATGTCCTTCCACCAAAAGGATGAAAAGCAGGTACGCTACCAGGAACATCACCGTGGCCACAACAGACCAACGGAGACTGGAACGCTCTCCTTCCATGTGCATGAATGCCCATACAATATAATAGGCTTTGAACAGGGTAAGAATATAAAACACCCAGTTCAACAGGTTCATTCCGAGGAAATGTTTAAAGTAAAGGACATGGGGTTTATCGATACCCAAGAACACCTCTACTGTTGTTACAATCGAGAGGATGATGAAAACCGTCCAAATCCGTTTTACGTTCGATACGTGACCGCCGTCATGCGCATGTGCCATAATTCGTAGTACTTACTGATTATACAAGATAGAATACGGTGAAGACGAATACCCACACCAAATCCACAAAGTGCCAATAGAGACCCACTTTCTCCACCATTTCGTAGCTGCCGCGTTTTTGGTAGGTACCGAGCAATACGTTCAGGAAGATGATGATGTTGATGATCACACCTGAGAATACGTGGAAACCGTGGAAACCGGTGATAAAGAAGAAGAAGTCGGCGAATAACTTGCTTCCGTATTCGTTGCGGATCAAATTAGCACCTTCTACCACGATGTGGGCATCTTTCATGCGGGCCACTGATGCCTCACGGGTCAGGATTACTTTCTTCTTGCGTGCAGTCAACGTTTTGTCGATGGTTGCATCGTTCTTTTGTTCGGCCGTTTCCTCATAGATGATCTCCGTACGAACACGCACATCCGGATGGGCTTCGAAACCGGCTTGCACTTCCGCTACCGAATAGCTAGGCAGCGATGATTCACTCATGAACCAGGTTCCTTTGCTTCGGTCGAGATGCTCTCGCGTTTCAGGCAGTGTAACGGCCACTTCATCCAGTGTCAGGCGTTTTCCTTTGCTGTCTACGAACTGCAGGATGGAACCACCCTTGGTTTCGATAGCACCATACTCACCTGATATAAAGTTTTTCCACTCCCATGCCTGTGAGCCGACGAAAATCAGACCGCCGATGATGGTGAGGAAGAGATACAAGGTTACTTGTTTTTGCTTCATCTGGTGTCCGGCATCCACGGCAAGCACCATGGTAACAGACGAAAAGATGAGGATAAACGTCATGAGGGCAACGTAATACATCGGAGCCGAAACGCCGTGCATGAACGGAAAGTGAGTGAACACTTCGTCGGCGATAGGCCAGGTTTCGATGAATTTAAATCTGGAAAAACCGTATGCGGCAAGGAATCCGGAGAAGGTCAGTGCATCGGAAACGATGAAAAACCACATCATCAATTTCCCATACCCGGCGCCGAGCGGCTCGTTCCCGCCACCCCAGACTTTGGTTTGTGCATTCGTAACAGTTGCCTCCATAAAAACGCATTAGTTAAAAAGTCCCCAAATTTACGCAAATTTCTTATTTGAAGAAATACAAAAATAAAAACAGGTAAAGCCACAGAAAATCGAGAAAGTGCCAGAATAGCGCACCCAGTTCAATCCCAAGTGTTTGACCCGGACCGTATTTCTGTTTAAAATGATTATAAATTATAACCAACAGTGATATCATTCCTCCTGTAAGGTGTGCAAGGTGGGTCAACACGAGCACCCAAAGGAACGAAACAGTAATTGTAGCGTAGTTTCCGGCAGGGAAAAGTCCGTCGCGATACAACTGTTGGAATCCTTGAAATTGAAAGAAAACGAAGGCGCACCCGAGGGCAAAGGTCAGCCCGAGGAACAGCGACGCCCCTCCCCTTTTTCCGGCGACCACCTGTCGCTTGACAAGAAAAAACGTGATGCTGCTGACCAACATAAGGGCCGTGCTGATGAAAAAAGAAGACGGCAGGTCAATCGGTTTCCAGTCGCCGCGCGAGCTACTCACCACATACGCACTTGTGAGCGCCGCAAACACCATTACCATACTGACCATAGACACCCAAAGCAGCATCTTCTTTGAGCGATCACTCTTGACTTTATAATCTGTGGAAGTTGCCATTATTGAAGGAATTTATCGGTAATATATACAATTTGCAACAGTGTGATGTAGCTGACGCTAACGAGCATCAGTGTCCGGGCGGCTTTGGACGTCCGGTCGCGGTACAGTTTTACCGCATAAACCAGCATCCAGAGCCCGAGTAGGAAGACAACAACCGCGGCCACTGTCGACAGGCGTAACCGTCCTAACATGAAAAACGCAGGTAATAACGACGCAATCGTCAACCATAAGGTATACAGAATGGTTTGTAATGCGGTTGTGCGATCTCGCTTCCCGGAAGGCAACATATAAAATCCGGCCTTTTCATAGTCTTCATACAAAAACCAACCAATCGCCCAAAAATGGGGAAATTGCCAAAAAAACTGGATCAGGAACAACGTCCCCGCTTCAATACCGAATTCACCGGTTGCCGCTACCCATCCCAACATAAACGGAATGGCACCCGGAAATGCCCCCACAAAAACCGACAGCGAGGTCACGGTCTTCAGCGGCGTGTAGACGCACACATACAAAAAGATCGAAATCGCGCCGAACATGGCGGTTTTAGGGTTGATAGCGTATAGTATGGCCACACCTGCTAAGGTCAGGAGACTCGCGATGATAAAAGCTACGGAAGGCGACATCCGCCCCGACGCCACCGGACGGTTCCGGGTGCGGTCCATCTTGGCATCAAGGTCTTTTTCGATAATCTGATTGAAGGCGTTCGACGCGCCTACCATACAATAACCGCCAACCGCCAACATTAGCAATGTGACCAAATCAGACGCTACGAACTCCCTGATCCCCAACAGGTAACCCGCCAATGACGAGAATACCACGCTGATGGCAAGTCCTGCCTTGGTGATCTGCCTGAAATCACCTACAATGGTCCGGAAAGTGGTATGCGGTGCGCCGCTCAAGACGTTGGGTTTTGAAGGTCATGAAAAGACCGGCGCAAAGATACTGCACGGAATTGGTTTAAGGGAACGTAGCTGCCGAAATTTTATCCGGTTAATAATCGAAGTACATATTGAACAGCTCTGACCGCACCCCCACCATAAACCAGGTCGTCGTGCCGTTCTGCATGACGGGCGTTTCGACTTCCGGACTGGCATTTCGCACAATGAGGTTGACGAACGCACGCAGGTTCGTAGTCGGATTCACGAGATACCCCGCCTGGAAATCGCCCATCACGAGGGTGGTTTTGTTGCCCTGCCCGATTCGCACCCCGGTATCATACGGCCGTCCTTCGTTGTAATTGCTGTAGATGTCACCTCCGTAATTGAAATTGTCGTCAGCCGTATTGAAATCAAGTCCCCTTACGCCATACGTCAGCTTCGCATCGGCATAATAACGTCCTTTGCGGTAGCGGGCGATGGCCAGCAATTCGCGGAAGTTGCCGCCCCACGGGTGCCCCATACTTTGGTTGTTGTGTCCGTAGTTCGTGAGCGGATCGCTGTGCGAATACACATACGGCCGTACGTGGTTATACTCTGCCTGCAAGGTGAGTCCTGGAATCGAGAAGGCGTTCGTATAGGTCGCTCCCACCTGATACCCGTATTTGTTCAGCCAACTCTGATTGCCGGCTTTCATGGCACCGAGCGAAAACTCATCAAGGAAGAACTGCCCATAAAAATGCAGGTTGTTCCGCCATTTATATTTGAACGTCAGTCCCAACGCCGCATTTCCGCTTCGTGCCGACGACGCAAACTCCACACTCCTATAGAAGATAATCGGGTTAACAAAATTGATATCGAAACCACGGTCGTTCGTATTGGCCCAAATCACCGACTCGAAAAAGCCGATATTCAGGCGATTGGTTACATTAAGGCTCAGGTAGTGGTTGGCCATGAATTTCGTGGCATACGTACGATCGACGGTCACGTCGTCACGCACATCCTTCAGCCACATATAGGTATTGGTGTAGCGGATTTTCCAGAAGGTAGAGTGTAGCTTTACATACGGATACGGACTCGCCGCATCGCCTAAGATCAGCGAACGGTAGCCGTCACCGATGAAATTTCGACCGTAGCCCAACTGTAGGTTGAAATACTGGCTTGGCGAATATGACAGGTTCGCTTCCGCGGATGGAAAGTCAAAGGCATCTGTCTTGAAATCCTTGGCGATGCCGATGCCAGGAATAATAGCCGGATTCCCGCCCGACGGCGCGATTGACCGGGCGTAGTCGGTATAATAGTCGGCAAAGCGTCCCTGGCTTTCGTAGATGGTGGTGGTAAAGGTCAGGTTGTCGCCTAGTCCGCCCTGAACTTGCAGCGCTCTGGTGTTTTGGTACGTATAACTAAAATCCGACGGATCGCTTTTCCCTACCCGCACATCCAGCATCGGGTTGAGTGTAAACCAATAGTCTTTGCCCTGAAACTGGGCCAGGTTCTCATTCCATATTTTCCGTCCCCACCAGGAAGAGGTCTTTCGGAAGAGCTTCTCATTCTCGCCCTTGATGTCGAAATACCGTTTGACATCACTGTAGAGATAGGGCTTGTAACCCGTGTGGTTGTTCGCGCCGACGACATTCATCGCCGCTTCAAAAGCCGCATAGCTCACGTGGGTGAAGGGCACGTTCATATTCGAGCTGTAAAGACGATGTTCGAACGGAAGCGTGCGGATGGTATCCAATTCGTGCAGTATCCGATCATCTTGCACCGATGCGTTTCCTTTCGCCCCCGCAGCGACTGGAACCACCGCGTCCTTCTGTAGCGGGATGGCGATGCGATGGGTATATTTGGTATAAACCGGAACCCCATTTCGATAACCAGGCTTTACTTTGGGAAGCGATGCGAATACCGAACGGACTTCCTTCTCGAGGGCGGGTTCTGTCGTATTGACATAGAGCACGCGGAACGTTCCTTCTTCGGTTACCTCGAATAACACCACCACCTCTCCGCTATACGATTGCAGGTCCGCCGGCACGGTGAAGTGATCGTAGACATACGCCTGTAGCTTCGTAGCAAAGCAGGCAACACGATCCGTTTCGGATTCACATCCGGGGAACACCGGATCGTGCGACGATTGGGCGTGACCGGATAAAAAAACGAAAAAGAGAAAAAGCGAGGCGAGTTGTTTCATAGGAGTTCAATAGGTGGAGGTCGAGACACGCCCTTCGGCGATGGCTTTCGCCGACGAGGTGCCGATACGCGAAACGCCCAGACGTATATACGCTTGAGCGGTTTCAAAATCACGAATGCCGCCCGACGCTTTGACCGGGAGCGGACAGGCATTTTCGAGCATCATGATGATGGCTTCGGGTGTGGCGCCATTTCCGGCTCCTTGCAGAACGTGAAGAAATCCGGTTGACGATTTCAAAAACACGTGGGGGTAGCGGTCTTCTTTCACCCGTCGGATGACGGTGTTGCGCACGAGGGCTGTCAGACGCACGATTTCGCCATCCGAAAGCGCCGCAGTCTCGAGTATCCACTTGATGGTTTTGTGATGGGAGAGCGCCAAATCGGTACAGACGGCTACTTCCGTGCGTACCCGTTCTTCGTCACCGCGGCGGAAGGCCTGGTAGTCGCATACGACATCTACCTCATCCGCACCGTCATCAAGGGCTTGTTGCAGTTCGGCGAGCTTCTTTTCGACTCCGCCCTTCCCTTCCGGGAAATCAATTACGGTTCCGCAGAGCGTTTTGGACTTCGCGGCACGGATGCGGACTATTGCATCCGGCACTTGGTCGGGTCGCAGCATGACCGCCCGAAACCCTTCGTTAATGGCTTCGTCAACCGTTGCAAGAGCGGCTTCACGAACCTCCGTTTCGGATAATCCGTCGGCCGTTGTTTTTAGGAAGGTCGAATCGAGGTAATATCGAATGTCGTCGCGGTTCATGGCGGTAAAAATACGCAAATCCCTTCAACGGAAGGCAGGACTTTCGCCTTTCCGACGGCGGGTCAGCCACAAAAGGAAGACGCACAGGGAAGCACCGGTCGAATTGGCCACGACGTCCCAGACATCGGCTTTTCGGGTGTCGGTAAAAGTGTACTGCATCAACTCAATGGCCACTCCGTAAAGGAGAGAGAAAACAAAGGCATACAGCGCTGATTTTCTGAAACTCCAAACACAACGAAAGCGAAAATTCAGGAACCATAAGAGTACAAAGGCAAAATGAAAAATGCCATGACCCACTTTATCGTGGCCCATGACACTTTTTGCCGGAAGTGCATCAAGCTTAATGAGGCACAAAACGGTGAGGAGCACCGTCCACGCGACGGCTGCCCACAACAACGTGGTTTTATACCCCGATAAGGTCTTTGTAAGCCTCACTTGTCATTAGTTCATCGAACGCCGCCGAATCGGAAACCCGCACTTTGATCATCCATCCTTTTCCGTAAGGGTCAGAATTCACCAACTCGGGTGTGCGCTCCAACTCTTCATTGAACTCGATGATTTCGCCCGCCAACGGCAGGAATAGGTCCGAAACCGTCTTCACGGCTTCCACCGTACCGAATACTTCGTCTTGGTCGAGGGTTTGGTCGAGGGTTTCGACTTCCACGTAAACGATATCTCCGAGTTCTTTCTGGGCGAAGTCGGTAATCCCGATAGTGGCAATATCTCCGTCAAGGCTCGCCCATTCGTGGTCTTTGGTGTAGCGTAAGTTGGCTGGTATGTTCATGGTGTCGTTATTTAGTTCGTCAAAGGTATTGTTTCCGTTGGTGATTCGAAAGTCATCAATTGCCGAAATTATAGCGAAGGGTGAAGCCGCTTCGGATATTGGTAATTGGGAAGGCTGTCGAAATAACCGCTTTCGAAAACGAGTGGTCGTAATAGAAAATCGCCGTCAGGTTCTTACTAAAGGCATAGTCGGCCGTCAATTTCAATGACCAGATGTTCTGCCCGCCGCCCAATTGGTTGTTGTCGTAATCGAGGTAGCGCACGATGGTTTTGTTGTCGCGAAGCGTGAAGTCGGCCTTGAAATTAATATCACTCTTGATGATGCCCTGCGGATTGTCGGCAAGAGACGAGTTCAGTACGACGTCCTTGATCCGATACCCGAGTCCGATGGTATACTCCATACCCTGTGTTTCGGTCAGGAGGTTGTTATCGAAACTCATCGACAGCGAGCGGTCTTTCTTAAGCTCGGCCATGATCTTGATCGAATTCTGCATCTCCATATCGACCTTGATCAACGGGTTGAACTGCTCGACCAGGTTGACGTTCGAGATCACCGTTTTGTTGAGGAAGTTGCCTCCGGCGTCGAGCGCATTCGGCGTTGACGGATTGTACTCGAGGTTCGAACGGAAGGAATTCACTGTATACGAAGCCCTATAACCGTGCTGAATCGAGAAGCGTTTGAACCGGTCTTTGAAGAATTGGAAACGCATCAGGCCGCTGTACTTAATCGTCCAGTTCGGGAGTGGGAAGTTACGGAAGGCGCTGAGTGAGATGCCTCCAGCGTCTTTACCTGTGTAGGCAGCGAGGAAGGCTGGCAACAATACCGCCTGGCTGTTGCGCCCGTACCCGATCGGATAGCCCTGGTTGGAAACATAGGTCTGGTAGTTCGGGTCGGTCGGAGCCGGAATCGGGTTGGACGCATCGCCATACCGCGGAATCGACGCGCCATATCGTTCGGCGGCTAATCGGTCAGCTACGACCAATCGGTTATCGCGGAACTGGTCGAACGCTGCCGATCCGTTCACGTCACTGGCACTGAACGCAGTGCCGATCATGATGGTGGAGATCGAGAAGTTCCCGTAGCTATATGGCGACAACGACACGTAGGGATAGTTCGGGTTGGTCGCCGGATCGGATCCGAGGTCGACTTTATACTGCTCGGAATAATTATCGACATACGTCCGGTTCGACGTCAGGTCAATGCGGAAATCAGGGAACAGGTCTACGCCCGCAGTCATATCAAGTGTGCGGTTCCGTACTTTCGTAAAGCTCTGGTTGAAGAACCCGTAATCGGTAAGCCAGCCATTTTCAGCCGACACCTGCCGCACTTCATCCGGCCATCCGAATGCAAACGGAAGTGTCGGACGCGTGGTGCCGAAGAATCCCGGACTCGACTGGAAGCCGGGCAATACCGTACCTTCCGTAGACGTATAATTGATCTGGATATTCTTGACACTGGTCAATACGCCAATCACGCCGTCAAGGAAGACGCTGCGGTTGCTTTGCGGAGTGGCCCGTTGGTTCTGTACCTTCTCTCCCGGTTTCGGCGCTGCCGTCGGACGTGCGGGCTGGTTGTTCTTTTTACCGCCTTTAACCAATCCGAGGTATTTATACAGGAGGTCCATGTTCAGGGTAGTATTAAGGCGGTGCGCCCCGTTGTTCTGGATGGTGTTCCCCAAATCCCAGGTGTTGCCGTCAATATCCTGGAAATTACGCATCGCATCGGAACCCCGTTGCCAGTTGAAATCACCAGTATAGGTGTATGTGGACTTCACGAACGACAGGAACGGTAGCTTGTTCAACGGCAGTTCGTAGTTTGCCGTGACTTGTTGCGTATACTGGTTTGGTTCACCCGTATTCCAATAGTCAGTCCAGATTGTAAAGCTGTTGTCGATTTCCTGTGTGTCGCGGTTGAAATAGCTTCGTACGATGTTGCTGGCCGTTACCGTATAGTTGATCTTAAAGGCCTTGGTCAGGTTGTAGTTAAAGCCATACTGGTAGTTGAACAGGTAATTGCGACGGTACAACGGATCGAGTCCGATGCCCGCTACATCTACCTGACGGAACTGCTGGCGGTTGAACTGGCGGATGACCGATGCACTGAAGTTGATGTTCGATGGCAGGTAGTTGAAGTTGAAATCGCTCAACATCTTCCAGTAGCTGCTCTTTTTCATGAACTTGTTGTTTTTCAACGGCTCAAACGGCTTGTTCTGGAAGGAATAGGTATAGTCGGCCTGCGTGCGTACCTGCTGGTCGAGATAGTCTTCGATTTCGTAATCGTGCTTCTTGGTCTCGTTGAAAGAATAGGTCAATGTCAGGTTCTCCGGGTCGTAAGCGTGCGGCTTTTGTTCAGGAGCACGTTCTTTCTTGACCCCGATGAAATTGATGCTCTTCGTCTTTGTATATTCAATGGCACGGTTACGCAGGTTGTCACGCTCGGCCTGGTCGGTCGTGCCGTCCAGTAACTCATCGAGACGGATATCCTGGTTGAACGGATCGTACTGTGGTGTAATGATCTCCTCTCCCACTCCATAGTTGAACGGAAGGTTGACACCCCATTTCTTTGGAAGCAATTTACCAAGGTTGATATTGGTAACGATATTGTATTGTTTCAGGTCTTCCCGACTCCGCTCGTTCGGCCCGTCCTCCAGTCCGCCAAATCCAATCGTACTGATTTTTCCCGTAGCGGAAATCGTCGCAAAATCGGCGAGGTTCGCGTCAAGGCTGGCGACGGCGGCCATACCCCCTTTATTGTCCATTTGGGCCAAACGCAACTCGTTGAACCACACTTCTCCCTTGATCTTACGGGGTGTAAACGTATTCCCATCCGGGTCGGCACCATTGAGTGTATTGTTCCGGAGTCCGACCATCAGCGTACGCACGAGTCCGAAATTCGGATTACCCTTGATACGCAGTCGCAGTTTGTTCGGTTTATCCGCCAGATCCGGTTGTAGTTCATCTTCCCATTTGGTCAACACGCCCTGTTCGTCGAGTTCGCCGGGGTTCTGCATGGCATAGACCTTAAGCTTGGTGAGGAGTGCGAGGCTCAGATCGAGGTTGTTTTCCTCTGGCCACACCTTTTCCTCTGTCGACGCGTCATCCCATCGCGTAACTTTCAGTGGAAGCTCTACTTCATAGTAGTTCTGGGTAAAGTCGTTCCCAAATCGTAAAATAGCGGAAAGCTCATTGTCCTGAAGACGCGTCGCATCGATATCCGACACTAACGATTCAGCGTGAAGGAACATTTTCAGTTTGTTGAACTGACGCATGTCGACGCTTACGTTCTTGAAGACGGCGCGCGCGTCGCCTGGTTCGAGTCCACCATCCGGATCAGGTCCGGACACCCGCAACGACAATGACTGTTCGTTCTGGTTGATGACGGTATTATTGTTATACAACTGCTCACGCACCACACCCGGAGGTGTTACATACGGGATTGGCGTACGGCTGTTGTTTTCCTGTACATTCACCGACAACACGTCGAAAGAAGTTGGGTCGTCGCTCGGATCTTCTTCCGCATTTCCTACATACTCCAGCGAATTCACATAGCGCCTCCATTCCCCGCGAACAAGGTCAAGCGTTCCGAAACGCAGGGTCACATCTTCTGTAAATCCGGTAAGGAACATCCGCATGAAACGGATAGAGGCAAAGCCCTCAATCGCGCCGTATTTTTCGGTGTTCTCTCCCTGGTCGATCGGAATCTTGAACTGGTACCAACGCACCGGAACCGACTGGTTGCCCGGACCTGGCACCACCGATGTCGTTTCGCGTACGTCGGTAATGAAGTTCTGGCCAACGGTCATCTTGGCCGGATCGATGTCGATGCTGTATTGGTAGTACGCATCGATGGTGTTCATCGTGTTATCGCGGTTGATATCCTCCACGTCGGGATAGGTCGTGCTGCCACGGCTCGTATCGGTCACCGAAATCGGCGAGTTACCCTGAAGCCCGTTGTAATTTTTGTATCGCTCCAATACCGTTCCTTCGGCGCTCAGGTAGAACTGGAAGTTATCGGCTGCAGGGTCTTTGATACCGCCAAACAGCGGGTATTTCGTTGCTTCGGCTACGTCACTGAGGCCGTCCAGACCGGCATCCTGCACATTACGGTTGGCGTCGCTGGTGTCAAACGCGTAAATCAACGATTGGGAAGACGGCACCACACCCCATGAGCTGGGCGTCGTCAGTTGGCTGCCTTGTGCGTCGGGAAGGCCGTTTTCATACTGCTTCTTACCGTCGCGCAACACATCCTCTGAAATCTCCCCGAGGTTGAAGAAAAGTTTACCCGTGTTGGCCGGATTCTCACTGTCGGGATCAGCGGTATAATACGGGTCCATCATCCAGAACTGGATATATTCGACGTTGCTTTGTTGGAAATTCGTCGAGGTAATGGCGCGCATGATACCCCCAAAGTTGCTGGCTGGGCTGGGAAGGGTGCCCGTGCCGGCTGCGGCGGGGTTGAAATTATAAGGTCCTCTTTCGGAAGGATAATAGGTAAGGTCTAGCGTATTGACCACCGTCTGCTGGCCATCGGCGATATCGGTTTCCGGAAACAGTTCGCGGATGTAGACCCGACGCGTGCGGTTCAAGGCCATATCAGCATCCGAGATGTCTCCGGGACGCTGGCTGGTATAGAACAACGGATCGATGGTATACCACGAGAGTTTCGCCCGTTTGTAGCCATATTGCAGGTCGTCGAAGAATTCACCACCGAAGTTGAAATCGTTTACGCTGGTATCCTGTGGCACACTCGACAGGCTCCATGACAAGGCCGATTTCATGTCGATGGTCGTCTGCGATCCTTCAAAATCGTCGACGTAAATGGTCGCCTCGCCGTCAAAGCGGTCGGCCTTTGGTGTATTCGGTGTCAGGAAGGCCACTTCACCGCGGAAGGAAATGTTCGACATCACGTCGGTATCCATATTCGGGAGCTTGTTTACCAATCGTGTCAGGAAGGGCACCTCACTCGAAAACGTGGTATTGAAACCGTAGATGGTATTGTTGACAGATTCCTGCCCGTAATTCGATTTCTGCGTAAACGGCCTTTCAGTCATTTTCAGGAAGGTCGCGCCCACGATGAACTTATCCGAAAACTTGTGCTCGACGTTCAACCCCATGAAACGGCGGGTTTGCTGCCCGAACACCGAGTTGTTCTCAAGTGAAATCTGAATCGGAGTATTGGATGCCTGCAACGACGGATCGAGAATCTGCACGCGGCCTAACTGGTAGTTGACGGTATAATCGACTCCTTCTTGCAAACGACGTCCGCCCGCTGTTACCACCACCGAACCTCTTGGCACGTTGTAGGCGCCAATGGCAATACCGTCGCCGGTGGTCGATTTATAGCGGCCGCGGAGCTCGAATTTGTTTTTATCGGAATTCTGTAGGGCAGCAGCAGGGGTATCGCGGTAGAGGCTGCGGTAGACATACTTGGCCTGGTTGGCGTTGTACGTTGCCGGGTCGTTATAACTTTCGGTGGAATTGTCGGTGCGGAGTTTATTAAAGAGGTATTCCCCGAATGGTTCGACGCTGGTAAAGATGATACGACCGTATTGGGTATCGACGGTCAGTCCGGGCACGAAATCGAAGAAACCGTCACCTCGTGGCTGCGGGTCGTTTGTGGCGTTCAGGCGGTCAACGCCGAACACGCGAAGGAGTGGCGTTTGTGCTACATCCTTGTCGACGCCGTCTGTCGCATCGGTATCAACCGGCAATGGCAACGGCGGGTTTCCGGCGGCGGTGATGTAGTTCAACGGTGATGGATCGGAATAGAGGATGTTGAACCGGAAATCTTCCTGCTCCAACTGTCCGCCCGGCGCGATCTGGTAAACGTTCTTCATCATCAGGTTCCACACTGGAGTCGTGAAACCGGTTACGCTGTTTTTAACGACCGTCAGGTTGCTTTTCAGCATTTTCAGGACGAGACTCTGGGTGCTTACGCCCGTCACATCGGGCTGGGTGTCTGTTCCGCCATCCACAACGGTCGAGGAAACGCCGTCGTTGGCAAATTCCCCTACCTGGTATACCTGTCCGCCGATGGTATATTGATACGCCACCGCCAGCACTTCATCATTGGCGAGGCGTTGCTGTAAGGAGATATAACCGAGTTTCGGATGGTAGGTATATTCAGTCGGCGCGAGTTTGCGCGCGTTCTCGAGTTTGGCGTAGTCCTGCCCTTCGCTTACCTGAGCGCTCACGGTTGGGGCGAACGCGTTTTCTTTCGGCTGGGTCACGTCGCGAATGGAAGTGGTAAGGTAACCACCTCCGGTCGTAATGAGCGCCGGGTCGTATTTGTTGTTGGAGTTGTCGGACGGATGTTCGGACGACTGTGTGACCGGCGGCACCGGATCGGTAAAGAAGTCGCCCGGCAGTGGTGCCAGGTTAACGATCTCATTGTCGGCGCGGCCAACAAGTCGTGCTTCACCCAAATCTTGTAGGGCGATGATGTTACGAAGGTTGTTTTCGGTAGTACTGACGCGGTTCTGGCGGTTGGTGACCCACACTTCGATACGGGTAATCTGCACCTGCGTGTCGAGGTTCGGGTAGGTTCGCATCGACGCGTCATACTGATCGCGGAAATACTGGGAGAGGAAGAAGTGGCGATCGGAATCGTACTCGAGACCGAAGATGTCGAAATCCTGTAAGGTACCGCCTCCCTGGGCTGTCACCGAACGGGTCTGTGATTTCTGTTCGGAATAAATACCCGTTACCGTCGTTCGCCCGAACTGCAACTGCGCCTTGACACCAAAAAGGCTTTGTGCGCCCCGGATGAGTGAATTCGACAGCGGGAAACTGATGGTACCTACTTCGATTTTCTGGAGAATATCGTCTTCCGTTGGCGCATATTCCAATTTGATCAGGTTCTGGAACGCGAACGTCGACTCGGTGTCGTAGTTGGCGTTGACATTCAGTCGTGTACCGACTTTCCCCATGAGGCTGAGGCTGATACGCTGATCGAAGTCGAAGGTCAACGTCGACTGGTTACGGGTCGAAAACGAGGGGTTATCCTGTTTGGTATACCGGATCCCGAGGTCCATTTCGACGGAGCCGGTAGGTTTGACGTCGATGGTATTCCCTCCAAAAATGGTCTCGAAAAAACTACTGTTGACGTAATAGCGGGGAAGGAGGTCTTTCTTACCCTCCTCATTCTTACCGTCCATGGCGTCTGATTTCGACTTGAAATACTGGCGCATTTTCTCTTTAAGGACGAGTCGGTCGTATTCAGCCGGGGTAAGTATGATGGGGTAATTGATGTTGTATCCGTCAATGCTGTTGGTGTAGATATACCGGTCTGTTTTCGGATCATACGAATACATCTCGACAATGCTCGGCGGGTTCGCCAGCTCCATTTTTCCGGTATTGAATCCTTTCAGCGTATCCTGTGCCGCCTCCAGAGAGTCGAGCACCGGATCCTGTGCCCACGCGTCTTGTGCCGCCACAAGCAACGCCAGAATTGCGAGGAATTTCAGGCAGGTAAACGCAGACTTTATGTAATCAGTTCCCAAATACTTATAAGTTTTTTAATGAAAGTTTAATAATAGCTTCCACCGATGCCCCTGGCTCTGCCTTCAGCACTTTTTCGACCACTTTCTCGGCCAGCTTGCGGTTGAAGCCCAAAACTTCCAATGCAGATAACGCTTCATCTTTATTTGTATTGTCACCCGAAATCGAAACTTCGTCCAGGTCATACAACTTTAACACCTTGTCTTTCAGGTCGAGGATGGCACGTTGGGCGGTTTTCGTCCCAATACCCTTCACCGATTGGATAACGCCTACATTACCAGACGCAATCGCCTCAATGACCTGACGCGGTTCCAGCGACGACAACATCGTCCGGGCAATGCCGGCACCAATCCCCGAAACCGAGATAAGCAACCGGAAGATTTCGCGTTCCGACTTCTCCATAAAGCCAAAAAGCGTATGCGCATCCTCCTTCACCTGGAGGTGCGTATACAACTTGACGTTCTCGTGGGAAGGGAGCAGGGAAAATGTATGGAGTGAAATGTGAACCTCGTAGCCCACCCCACCGCAGTCGATTATGACCATAGTGGGCGATTTCTCTACCATCCGCCCCTGTAACTGTGCAATCATCAGGTGTTAAGTAAAGGCCAAATGTAACAAAAAACTTTGACTTGCATTTGGCATTAACCCGCACTCATGCGGCGGCGTTTTTCCTTCTCCTGCGCATCGACTACGGCCACAGCCGCCATGTTCACCATCTCTTCGACACTGGCTCCCAACTGGAAAATGTGCACCGGACGATCCATCCCCATAATGATAGGCCCGACGGAATCGACATGATACAACTCCTTCAGCATCTTATAGTTGATATTGGCCGACTCCAGGTTCGGGAAGATAAGGGTGTTGACTTTCTTGCCGGCCAGTTTCGAAAACGGGAACTTCTTACCGAGCATTTCCGGATTCAGAGCGAAATCAGCTTGTATCTCACCGTCTACCACCATGTCCGGATAGTATTTATGGAGGTATTCGACTGCCTGGCGCACCTTGGCCGCACTTGGGTCGGTCGACGAACCGAAGTTCGAGAACGACACCATGGCGATGACGGGCTGCATACCGAACATCTTCACTGTTTTGGCCGTCATCAACGCGATTTTCGCGAGGTCATCGGCCGATGGATCGGGGTTGATCGCGGTATCCGACAGGAACATCGGCCCCCGGTTGGTCATCATCATGTTCGTTGTGGCGAATAGTGAAATGCCGGGCGCTTTGTCGATCAACTGCATCATCGGTTTGATAACCGACGGATAATTGCGGGAATAACCAGTGACCAGCGCATCCGCATCCCCAAGGTTGACCATCATGGCGGCGAAATAATTGCGTTCGCGCATCCATTTTTGGGCGTCAAGCAACGAAATGCCGCGGCGTTGACGCGATTTCCAGTAAATATCCGCGTATTTCAGGCGGGTGGCGTCTTCTTCTTTGGTTTTGGGATCGATGATCGGCACTTCGGAATCGAAACCGAGTTCGTCTTTCAATTCAAGGATGGTCTCCCGGTTCCCTAACAAAATGGGCAAACCGATTCCTTCTTCGTGTACGATTTGCGCGGCCTTGAGTACGTCGAGCTGGTCGGCTTCCGCAAACACGATGCGCTTCGGATCCATTTTGGCGCGGTTCGTCAACAGGCGCACCATTTTGTTGTCGGAGCCGAGTCGTTCCAACAGTTCCTCTTCATACCGCTCCCAATCGTGGATGGGGTGCGTTGCGACACCCGATTCCATCGCCGCTCTTGCCACGGCGGGCGCTACGGTAGAGATCAGGCGTGGGTCGAAGGGTTTTGGGATGATGTACTCGCGTCCGAAAATGAGTTTGGTTTCGCCGTAGGCAATGTTCACCTGTTCCGGAACCGACTCTTTTGCCAATGCGGCCAGGGCTTTTACCGCCGCCATCTTCATTTCTTCGTTGATTTTGGTCGCGCGCACGTCGAGAGCGCCCCGGAAGATATACGGGAACCCCAATACGTTGTTTACCTGGTTCGGATGGTCGCTGCGTCCGGTCGCCATGATGATATCGTCGCGGGTGGCGATGGCCAGGTCATAATCGATTTCCGGCACCGGATTGGCCATGGCGAACACGATCGGATTGGCGGCCATTCCCACTAACATCTCCGGCGTGAGGATGTTCCCGGCGGAGAGGCCAAGGAATACATCGGCCCCTTTCAACGCTTCCGACAGGGTGATGCCCGCCTGGGTGGTCGCGTAGCGCCGTTGGAGGTCAGAGAGGTCGAGACGGTCGTTTGACAAGAGTCCGTCTTTATCGAACATGATGATGTTCTCGAGTTTCACGCCCAGCAGCACATAGAGATTGGCGCAGGCGAGTGCGGCAGAACCGGCGCCCGATACGACGATGCGCACCTTCGAAATGTCTTTATCCGCCAATTCGAGGGCGTTCAACAGCGCGGCCGATGAAATGATCGCCGTTCCGTGCTGGTCGTCGTGCATGACCGGAATGTTGAGTTCTTCGATGAGGCGTTTCTCGATGACGAACGATTCGGGTGCTTTGATATCTTCGAGGTTGATGCCTCCGAAGGTGGGCGCGATGTTTTTTACGGTTTGGATAAACTCTTCGATGTCCTTCGTTCCGACTTCGATATCAAAGACATCGATGTCGGCGAATATCTTGAACAAAAGGGCCTTCCCTTCCATCACCGGCTTCGACGCTTCTGGCCCGATATCGCCGAGTCCGAGAACGGCGGTACCATTGGATATCACCGCTACGAGGTTGCCTTTTGAAGTATATTTATAAACGTTGTTGACGTCTTTTGCGATTTCCAGACACGGCTCCGCCACACCGGGTGAATACGCCAGCGACAGGTCGCGTTGGGTGGCGTATTTCTTTGTCGGGACAATCTGGATCTTACCCGGCTTGGGTTTAGCATGGTAAAGAAGGGCTTCACGCCTCCTGTTCGAGTTCTTCATGGCAGTCAGTCAATTTTCAGGAAGCACAAAGGTAGGTGTTCGTCGCAAACCATGGGGGTAAAAACGACCCGAAATCGATTTTTTGGTTGTCAGTTGGCGGTCGGCAAAGATGTTGTGTTGGTAATTGGCCACCACCCACTGCGACTGATTATGGCGTTCCGGCGCCACTGCCAACTGCCACTGCCAACTGCATACTGAAAAGGCGCCGTCGCGTGTTCCGCTATAGCTTTGCTCATGCCTCGCAATCCCGATGGCTATCGGGAGCCGCTTCACCCGCTAACGCATCGGTTCTTCTACCAACTTTACTAGACGGGAGGAGTTTACCTCTTCTTGGGCAGGAAAGCACTCGAAATCTCTACAGCTTTCACCAACACATCTGTAACATGAACTTCCCACTGACTCGATTATTTTGCTTTTAAACGCTTAAAAATAACGAAACAGCCCGTAGGCTGTTTCTGTTGTTAGAGTTATCGATTTCGATAAAGCCGCGTATTTGCTGGTGTGGAGGGTTGGTTTTGGGTGTATCAACACATTTGGTAAATTACCTTATCGCACGAAAATATCGATATCCTGAATAGTTTGTTTTACTATTGGTAGAAGACGCTCATTATCAATTAGACTTAGAGCATGCAATACACGGTTAGTGTCTAAATATCTATGTATTCGTGCGATATCTCCAAGCCCATTAATAGCGGCCTTTGATATCCAGAAATTACTGTGATTCAAAAAACGCAAGCAAACCTCTTCCAGCCATTGACTGTCATCTATTCCATTGATAGCACCGATTATCGCGCCTACGATTTCTTCGTCACTGCCATTGGATAAAATTTGGTTTATTTTCTGTTTATCATCGAAAAAAAAGCTCTGGTATTCCATTTATAAAATTTTACCTTTTATATTTACAAGTTTTGCTCTAATTAAAGCATTCTTCATTTCCTGCGTAAGTTCTTCCCAAGTCCGCACATGACCGTGAAATTTATTCTCAGAATGCTCGTCGAAAACATTGAATTCCTGATTTTCCTTGTCCACTCCAACCGTGTCGACTTATTTCGACATATTCTGCAATTACTTTTGCTTTTTATCTAAACGATTAACTGTTGTGGGCACGGCTGAACTATTGGAGCGCGCACTGATTGGTTTCTGGTGTGTCAACACATTTGGTAGGTTACCTCCTTGCTACTTGCTCCTTATTTACCGTAGACGTCTTGGGCCGTTTACTCCGTTCCAGACACGAACTGGATATTCCGCGCCAATCCACTGAACTTCGTCCGCTTGACGGCGGAATTCCGGAAGACCTTCCGGAAGGTCTCTTCGGTAATTTCTTCCCAGTCGCGTTTTGACATTCCAAGCAAATCCGGATGGGGCGAAAAGGCCGGTTCGGTATGGGGCGTGGCAAAGCGGTTCCAGGGGCACACGTCTTGGCACACATCGCACCCGAATACCCAATCATCAAACGTTCCCTTCATTTCCATGGGGAGGTTGTCTTTCAATTCAATGGTGAAATACGAGATGCACTTGCTGCCGTCGACTACGTAGGGCGTAATGATGGCGCCGGTGGGGCACGCGTCAATACAGGCGGTGCAGGAACCACAATGATCGGCAACGGGCGTATCGTATACCAAATCGAGATCGACGATGAGCTCGGCAATAAAGAAAAACGATCCTACCTGCTTCGACAGGAGGTTGCTGTTCTTACCAATCCAGCCCAAACCGGATTTGGCGGCCCAGGCTTTGTCGAGCACGGGGGCTGAATCGACGAACGCACGACCGTTCACCTCGCCGATTTCCGACTGGATGCTATGCAGCAGCTCGCGCAGTTTGTCTTTTATCACAAAATGGTAGTCTTCGCCGTAGGCATATTTTGAGAGGTGGTAGGAATCGTCGCGCTGTGTCTGTTCGGGAAAGTAATTGAGCAGCACGGATATGACGCTCTTCGCGCCGTCGACGAGTAAGGTGGGATCGAGGCGTTTGTCGAAATGCTGCTCCATCCAGGTCATCTGTCCGTGGCGGCCCTCCTGCAGCCACTTCTCAAGTCGCGGCGCCTCTTCTTCAAGGAAGCCGGCTTTGGCTATGCCGCATGACAGGAAACCGAGACGTTTGGCTTCGGCTTTGATGAAGGCAGTATCGGCAGCCCTTCGATCCAACGATCAGTGATTGTGGGTTCGGATCCAGTCGATGATGGCGCTGAGATTCTGCGCTTCGTAATCGGCATTGTTCATGCCGGCGTCGTGTGCCGACCCTTTTCGAATCTCGAGTTTCGCATCGACTTTCAACTCCTGCAAACGGGCGAAAAAGGCCCTGGAGAGTTCAACGGGAACGAGTGGATCGGCGTCTCCGTGAATGAGCAAGGTGGGAACGTCGGTTATGCGGTTGTACGGACTGATGCTCTCAAACGCCGGATTGGGTCCGGTTTCGTTGAATTTCGCGCCTGCCACTTTTTCGATAATGTCAAGGTGGCCATTCTTCTTTATAAAGGCAATGGCTTCGGCACCGTCCATGCGGGAAGGGGCACACAGTGCGCTGATCGAAAGGATGCCTGGGTGGGTGTAACCATATAACAGGGCCAGATGGGCACCGGCGCTGATACCGCCAATGTGGATCTTCGTCTTACCGAAACCGTATTCCTTCGACACAAACTTCAGGAAGGTGATGGCGCTATCGATGTCGTCGATCAGGTTCTTTCCGCTTATTGTATTCGACACATAGCGGTAGTCGACATTTGCGACGATAATGCCCCGATCGCGAAGGTCGCGCGCATGTTTGTCGGTATACTCGTTCCCGCCCATCGACCAGGCACCGCCGTGCAGCAGTACCAGCACAGGGGTGTCGCGTGTGACCGTTTTCGGAAGGAAGAGGTCGAGGTATTGTTGCTTTTCTTTTCCGTATTTCAATGCCCTGACATCACGTTGGCCGAAGACAACGGTGGATGCCAACAGGGCCAGGGTGAAAATAAATGCTCTCATAGCGATGCGTTAAAATAGTCCGCCCTGATAATCTGTTCGGATTTTGCCCAGGTGTCGGTAGGCTTTTTCCGTCACTTCACGTCCTCTCGGCGTACGGGTGATGAAACCTTCCTGTATGAGGAACGGCTCGTAGACCTCTTCTATCGTTTCTCCATTCTCGGATACGGCCGTGGCTAGCGTCGACAAACCGACAGGGCCGCCTTTGAACTTCTCGATGATGGTGAGCAGGATTTTATTGTCCATCTCATCCAAACCGTGCGCATCCACATGCAGTGCTTTCAACGCGTAACGGGCGATTTCGATGTCGATGCTACCGTTTCCTTTCATTTGGGCGAAATCGCGCACCCGACGAAGGAGTGCATTGGCGATACGTGGTGTACCCCGACTTCTACCCGCGATTTCGATGGCGGCTTCCATTGTGATGCCCACGTTGAGGATGGTAGCCGAGCGCTCCACGATCGTCGTCAATAGTTCAGTGGTATAGTATTGTAGTCGGCTTTGGATACCGAAGCGTGCCCGCATAGGGGCCGTCAACAAGCCGGAACGGGTGGTGGCACCGACCAGCGTAAATGGATTGAGCGTAATCTGAACCGATCGTGCATTCGGACCCGATTCAATCATGATGTCGATCCTGAAATCCTCCATGGCCGAATAGAGGTATTCCTCTACGACCGGGCTTAAACGATGGATTTCATCAATGAACAGCACATCGCGTTCTTCGAGATTGGTGAGGAGACCTGCCAGGTCACCTGGTTTGTCGAGCACGGGTCCTGAGGTAATCTTTATCCCAACCCCCAGTTCATTGGCGAGAATGTTGGCCAGGGTCGTTTTCCCCAAGCCGGGAGGGCCATGAAAAAGCGTATGATCGAGTGCTTCGCGCCGCAGGTTCGCCGCGCCGACGAACACCTTCAGGTTCTCTAGCACCTGATCCTGGCCGGCAAAATCGTCAAATGACAGGGGCCGTAGCTTGCGTTCGATGTCGAACTCTTCTGGGTTCTTGGACGGATCGAGATTCGGATTCATATTGACAAAGATAACAGAATCGGTCGATGAAAGCCGGATCGACGAATCCCAAATTCCCGACGCTTCAAATGAAAAAAGCCTCCTGGTGAGGAGGCTTTTGCTATTAGTGTGCGAGGTGTTCCTCGCCTGGTTTCATCGGTACGTTCTGCGGAACAAAGTCTTCATCGTGACCTGGTTTGCTGTAATCATACGGCCAACGGTGTACTTCAGGAATCTCTCCTGGCCAGTTACCGTGGATGTGCTCCACCGGCGCCGTCCATTCGAGCGTATTCGAACGCCATGGGTTCTGAGGTGTACGCTTACCGTAGAACATGCTATAGAAGAAGTTGAACAGGAATACCAACTGGAAGGCGCCTCCAATCAGGGCAAACGAGGTGATTACCACGTTCACATTCTGAAGATCGTCGAACAGTGGGAAGTTCGAGTTGGTATAGTAACGACGTGGCAGACCCGCGAGTCCGATAAAGTGCATCGGGAAAAATACCCCATACGCACAAATCGCAGTCACCCAGAAGTGGATATACCCCATCGTTTTGTCCAACATACGGCCAAACAATTTTGGATACCAGTGGTAGATTCCCGCGAACATTCCATACAAGGCCGAGATACCCATTACCAAGTGGAAGTGGGCCACAACGAAGTAGGTGTCGTGTACGTTGATGTCAAGCGTACTGTCACCAAGGATAATACCGGTAAGACCCCCTGTGATGAACGTCGAAACGAGTCCGATAGAGAACAACATCGCGGGGTTCAACTGCAGGTTTCCTTTCCAAAGTGTAGTGATGTAGTTGAATGCCTTTACCGCAGACGGGATCGCGATCAACAGCGTGGTGAAGGTAAACACCGAGCCGAGGAACGGGTTCATACCTGAGATGAACATATGGTGACCCCATACGATGGTCGACAGGAAGGCGATCGCCAGGATAGACGCAATCATCGCACGGTATCCGAAGATTGGCTTACGTGAGTTTGTCGCGATTACCTCAGACGTGATGCCGAGTGCAGGCAAAAGTACGATGTATACTTCTGGGTGTCCGAGGAACCAGAAAAGGTGTTCGAACAATACCGGTGAACCGCCCTGGTTGTGCAATACCTCACCTGCGATGTAGATATCAGAGAGGAAGAAAGACGTACCAAAACTACGGTCCATGATGAGCATCAACGCTGCTGACAACAGTACCGGAAACGAAATCACACCGATTACCGCCGTGATGAAAAACGCCCATACGGTAAGCGGAAGGCGTGTCATCGACATCCCTTTTGTACGGAGGTTGATGACGGTTACGATGTAGTTCAGTGATCCCATCAGTGACGAAGCGATAAAGATCGCCATCGATACCAACCAAAGCGTCATACCCATTCCTGAACCCGGGATTGCCTGTGGCAGGGCACTCAATGGTGGGTAGATCGTCCAACCTGCGGAGGCCGGTCCTGACTCGACGAAAAGGGAGCAAACCATTACAACGCTCGACAGGAAGAAGAGCCAGTATGAAATCATGTTAAGGAAGCCGGACGCCATATCACGGGCTCCTACCTGCAGCGGAATAAGCAGGTTAGAGAAGGTTCCGCTGAGGCCTGCCGTCAGTACGAAGAATACCATGATCGTACCGTGGATGGTCACCAAAGCCAGATAAATGTCATTACGCATTACTCCTCCAGGTGCTAGCCTTTCTCCAAGGAAGAATTTGAACGCACCGAAAGATTCTTCCGGCCACGCCAATTGCATCCTGAAGAGAAGTGACATACCTACACCGATGATACCCATGACGATACCCGTGATCAGGTATTGTTTGGCGATCATCTTGTGGTCTATGCTGAAAATGTACTTCGTTATGAACGTATCCTTGTGGTGATGTTCATGCTCATGCCCGTGGTCGTGTGCATGGTCATGTGCATGGTCGTGTTCGTGGGTGTGAGCTAATGCTGACATACGTTAGTTCGGATTTATAAAGTACGTTATTTTTTTCTGATAAGTTGGGCAGTGACAGTCGGCTTCTTCTCGGCTGGGGCCGGTTTGGCTGTCGAGTCAGCAGGAGTAGAAGGGGTTTCAGATGGCGCAGGTGCTGCTTCAGCGGCTGCTTTCTCTTTGTCTTCTTTCACTGCCTGTGCAACTGTTTTCTGACCGTCAAGCCATTTGCGGAAGTCAGCCTCGCTCTCAACGACGATCTTCATCTGCATGTTGTAGTGGGATGCCCCACAAATTTTATTACACAGCAAAAGGTAGTCGAAAGTATACGGATCAAGCGGCGACTTTCCTTCTGCCTGTAACTGCACACTTTTCTTGCTACGGATTTCGTTGATATGCGCCACTTTCTTCATGATGGCACCGTCTTCGCGCATCTCTTGCGTGGTCATGGTCGGGGTGAAGGCGAATTGCGTTACCATACCCGGCACACAGTTCATCTGGGCGCGGAAGTGTGGCATGTAGGCAGAGTGCAATACGTCTTGCGAACGCATCTTGAACAGGATCTTTTTACCTTTCGGAAGGTGCAGCTCGGATACTACTTTGTCATCCTGCGCATTCGGATCGGTCATATCGACACCCAGGGTGTTCACACCTTCGATAAGGCGTACGTTCGCTTTACCGAGTTTGTTGTCGCTACCGGAATAACGAGCTTCCCACTGGAACTGCTTTGCGTATAACTCTACGACGACTACTTCTTCCTCATCCTCATTTACAAACATGATGTTTGTCCAGGCATACAGACCATAGATGATCAGACCGGCCAGAACGACTGCCGGGATAACCGACCAAATAAACTCAAGCTTGTCGTTATCAGCGAAGAACAGGGCCTTGCGATCTTTGTTCCCGCGGTACTTGAAAGCGAAATAGTGGAGCAATACCTGCGTTACGGCCTGTACGATAAAAATCAATACAAGTGAAATTCCCATCAGACGATCGATCTCCGGACCGTGTGCAGATGCTGACTTGCCTAATACAAGTCCACCCCATGCATACATCGAATAGATCGTAAAGATGTAAATGAACGCCAGGAAACCAAACATCAGGTAGCCCTGGATGTTATTGTCCTTGTCGTTTGCCACCTGGGAGTCGTCCTTTTCCTTCCCGGCGCTGACGTGCGTGAGGTCGAAAATCTTGGTCAGTTGCCAGAGGGCAACCGCCAAAAGGACTAAAACAACAATCACCAACAAACTATTCATCTGTATCTATACTTTAGGAATATTAATAATGAAAATGTTTACTTTCCTCAATAAACGGATTCCGTTTTGCGAGTAGCGGTGCCTTCGTCAATGCGGTAAACACCACGAAGATGAAGAGTCCTGCGAAGAAGGCCAACGCCCCGATTTCAGCAGCTCCCATGAACCAACGATCGCCCACCGTAGCCGGCATGATCATGTTGTAGAAATCTACATAGTGACCGAATAGGATGATGATACCCGCCATCACGACAATCCACGTAAGACGTTTGAAATCGCTGTTGATGAGGATGAGGATCGGAAGGATAAAGTTCAGTGCGAACGCACCCCAGAATGTGATACCGAAGTTTTCGATACGTACTTTGAAGTAGGTAACCTCTTCTGGAATGTTGGAATACCAGATAAGCATGAACTGGGAGAACCAAAGGTAGGTCCAGAAAACGCTGATACCGAACATGAACTTCGCAAGGTCATGGATGTGGCTGTTGTTTACGAATGGCAGATAGCCCTGCGATTTCAGGATAAACGTCACCATCGCAATCATGGTGATGCCGCTTACGAAGAAACTCGCGAAAACATACCATCCGAAAAGTGTACTGAACCAGTGTGGGTCAACCGACATGATCCAGTCCCACGCCATGATGGATTCTGATACGATAAAGAATACCAGGAACCCAGCCGACAATTTGAAATTGCGTTTGTAGTTGCTGTCATCGTTTGCTTCGTCCTGCGCGAGTCCGTTGCGACGGGACAGCCAACGATAGGCATTCCATCCTGCAAGGAAAATAGCCGCACGGATCAACCAGAATGTTGCGTTCAGATAACCCGACTTACCGGCAATCATCTCATCATAGTTCGGACTCTTCGGGTCAGTGACACCTTCCTGCAACCAAATAAACAAATGGTGTTTGCCCGTCGCAGCCAATATCAGCAATACGAAGAAAATGATAGAACCGACCGGCAAATAAGCCGTGATACCTTCCATCACCCGGAACAAGACAGGAGACCATCCCGCCTGCGCCACTTGTTGTATGCCGTAGAACGCCAAAACGCCAAGCGAAATCAGCATCATGAAGATACAGCCTACATATAAGGCCGCCCAAGGCTTGTTCTGCAATTGGTGAAACACATGCTCCAAGTGTTCCTTGTGTTCTTTTTCCGCATCGGCAGCCGACACTTCATGTCCGTGCGCTTCCGCGTGTGCCGGTTCTTCAGCGTGCGCTGTCTCGGCCACTGCTGTATGCTCGGCAGCAGGCGCAACAGAATCGGCTTTTGCCTCTGTGGCAGTTGCCGTTCCCTCTGCTACTGCAGGGGTTGTAGCTTCCGCTTTTGTTTCAGATGGAGCACTTTCATGGGCCGGTGCAGTAGCTGCCTCATGACCCTCATGTGCTTCTTCGGCTGGTATGAGTCCGTTTACTGTACTGGCAGGGGTTACTTCATGTCCGCCGCCGTGTCCACCTCCGTGGTGTGCCTCTTCTTCAGACAGAATTTTCTCTACGTCCTCGATGCTCTTGGGAGCAGTCAAAAAACCGTATCCGATACCGAGTGCACCAAGCACCATCAGTACGAAAGCGAGGGTTTTCAATTTGCTTGAAAATGTATACATATCGAAAATCTGTTTTATTTAAGTTCGCTTTTGAGTTTCATGACGTAGGCCGCCACCATCCAACGCTCTTTTTGGTTGAGCTGATTGGCATAAGAACCCATCGAGTTCAATCCGTAGGTTTCTACGTGGAAGACGCTTCCGACCGTGATGTTACGGTCTTTGTAGCTCGGTACACCCGCGAATTTCTCACGTTTGGCAAGGTTCCCTTGTCCGTCACCTTTCTCACCGTGGCAGATACCGCAGTATACATCGAAGAGCACCTTGGCTTTCTCCATATCAACCGCGGTTGTATCTTTTGGCAAATTGGCCATTGAGGCTATTTTACCTTCCGGTGTGTTTGGAAATTCGTAGACTTCGAAACCACGTTTCACGGTGTTGGCCGGTGGCACCAAACCTTCACGCCCGTCTCCGCGGAATGCCTTGGACTCTGAATATGTCTCGTATGCGACCGACTCATACATATTGGGCATGTATTGGTAGTTCGGCTCTTGTTTGTCATGGCATGACACCGCTGTTGCCGCGAGGCCGAGCATCATCCCTATCTTGAAAAAGCTTTTCATATCTGGTCTTAGTGCTTTTCGATTACTTTAACTTCAACCGCGCCTGTGTTCAGGAAGAACGAAACCAACGCATCCTCGTTGTCGTGCACCGGCACCTCCATCAGGAAGTGGTCATCGGTTGTACGAACATCCGGGTTCTCCGCTTGTTTGAAAGGCCAAAGGCGGCTTCTCATGTAAAACGTGATTACCATTAAGTGCGCGGCAAAAAATACCGTCATCTCAAACATAACCGGCACGAAGGCAGGCATGTTCTGGTAATAGGCGAAACTTGGTTTACCTCCAATGTTCTGAGGCCAATCGCTGATCATGATGTTCCACATCATCCAGGTAGCGAACGACAATCCGCAAAGTCCGTAGATGAAGGCACAAATCGCCAGACGGGTATGTGGAAGTCCCAACGCCTTGTCAAGTCCGTGAACCGGAAACGGCGTATACACTTCTTCAATATGATGATGGGCAGCGCGCGTCTTCTTGACGGCGTCCATCAACACATCGTCATCGTTGTAAATGGCGTGAATGACTTTGGTACTATTCATGATGCGAATCGTTATTAGCTTCTCTTATTCTTTTATAGTTGTCACCAGACGACTTCAGGATGGTCTTCACCTCCGCCTGTGCAATAACCGGGAAGGTACGGGCATACAACAGGAACAACACGAAGAAGAACCCGATCGTTCCGATGAAGATACCAATGTCGACGAAAGTTGGAGAGAACATCGTCCATGATGAGGCGAGGTAATCGCGGTGAAGCGATGTCACGATGATTACGAAACGTTCAAACCACATACCGATGTTTACGACGATCGAGATGATGAACGAGAACATAATCGACGTACGAAGCTTCTTGAACCACATGAACTGTGGCGAGAATACGTTACACGTCATCATCGCCCAGTATGACCACCAGTAAGGTCCGGTCGCACGGTTGAGGAACGCATACTGCTCATACTCTACTCCTGAATACCAGGCAATGAACAACTCGGTGATGTAGGCAACACCTACGATCGACCCGGTGATCATGATGATGATGTTCATCAATTCGATATGCTGGATGGTGATATACGCTTCGAGGTTCGAAACTTTCCTCATGATGATGAGGAGGGTGTTTACCATCGCAAATCCGGAGAATACCGCACCTGCAACGAAGTACGGAGGGAAGATGGTGGTATGCCATCCCGGAATAACGGAGGTGGCGAAGTCAAAGGATACGATGGTGTGTACGGAAAGTACAAGTGGGGTTGCGAGTCCGGCCAGAACCAACGACACTTCTTCGAAGCGCTGCCAGTCTTTGGCGCGACCTGACCAACCAAATGACAGTATGCTGTAGATACGTTTTGTGAATGGTGTAATCGCACGGTCGCGGAGCATGGCGAAATCAGGAAGGAGACCCGTCCACCAGAATACCAGTGAAACCGAGAGGTACGTCGAAATCGCAAATACGTCCCACAAAAGCGGTGAGTTAAAGTTTACCCACAGGGAACCGAACTGGTTCGGGATGGGAAGTACCCAGTAGGCAAGCCACGGACGACCCATGTGGATGATCGGGAACAAACCGGCCTGAACAACCGAGAAGATGGTCATCGCCTCTGCCGAACGGTTGATCGCCATCCGCCACTTCTGACGGAAGAGAAGCAATACGGCCGAGATAAGGGTTCCGGCGTGACCGATACCTACCCACCAAACGAAGTTGGTGATATCCCATGCCCAACCGACGGTTTTGTTCAATCCCCACGTACCGATACCGGTCGAGATGGTGTAGGTGATACATCCAATTCCCCAGAGGAAGGCTACCAGAGCTATGGTGAAGACAGTCCACCACTGCTTATTAGCGCGACCCTCGACGGGAGCGGCGACATCGACGGTCACATCGTGGTAGGTTTTATCACCTAAGACCAGCGGTTTTCTAATGGGTGCTTCGTAGTGCGACGACATATCCTAATAGGTATTTCTTAATAAATTCTTGATTAGACGTTGCGAACTTTGACGTGATAGAACACATTCGGCTTGGTTCCGACGTGCTCGAGGAGGTGGTACATCCGTTCGCTTTTCTTCGCTTCGTTGATGCTGTCTTCCGGATTGTTTACGTTTCCGAAGATCATCGCACCGCTCGAACAAGCGGCTGAACATGCCGTTTCGAACTCGTCTTTGCGAACCTCACGCCCTTCGCGCTTGGCCGTCAATATCGTAGACTGTGTTTTCTGGATACACAATGAACATTTCTCCATCACACCACGCGAACGAACGTTTACGTCAGGATTGAGCACCATACGACCCAAATCATCGTTCATGTGGAAGTCGAATTCGTCGTTTTGGTTGTAGAGGAACCAGTTGAAGCGACGTACTTTATACGGACAGTTGTTCGCGCAATAACGTGTTCCGACGCAACGGTTGTAGGCCATGTGGTTTTGTCCCTGACGGCTGTGCGACGTAGCGGCAACCGGACATACCGTCTCGCACGGCGCGTGGTTACAGTGCTGGCACATGATCGGCTGGAACGCCACCTGTGGGTTATCGGCAGGGTGCTCCAATTCACCGAATCCGCCGAGTGAGCCTTTATCGCCCCACAGACCGTCGAACTCTTCTTTCTTCTTGTCGTCGGCTGCGAAAGTGTCTTCTGATGAATAGTAACGGTCGATACGCAACCAGTGCATATCGCGACTGCGACGCACTTCGGTTTTACCGACCACCGGTACGTTGTTTTCCGCGTGACAAGCGATGACGCACGCGCCACAACCTGTACAGGCGTTCAGGTCAATCGACAGGTTGAAGTGCGGCCCCAGGGTATCGTCGAATGACGCCCAAAGGTCTACAGACGTAGCCGCTACTTCTTTGTGATCAAGTGACACCATTGGTTGTGGGTTCCACACCTCTGCTTTTTCGCTCTTGAACACATCCAGTGTCGTTTCCTTCACGATATCACCGCGGCCCATCAGGGTACGTTGCAACTGGACACACGCAAATTCGTGTTTGCCGTCCGTTTTCGTAATCTTGGCTGACTGTGTATCGTTGAAATTCTTATAAAGTGTGTAGGCATTTACCCCTACCTGCATATCTTCTTTGAGCGCTGCTTTCTTACCGTAACCCAGCGCCAATCCGAGGGTTCCTTCTGCCTGTCCGGGTTGGATAAGGGCCGGTACGTTCTCAAGTTTGGTTCCGTTGACTTCGATCGTCACATAGTTTCCGTCGAGTGCTCCGTTGGCTACGTTCCAGTTCTCGATTCCGGCTTTCTCCGCATCTTTACGGGAAATCGTCACATAGTTATCCCATGACACACGCGTGATCGGATCTGGGAATTCCTGCAGCCATGGGTTGTTTGCCTGTTGGCCGTCGCCCAATCCGGTTTTCGTATACAATACCAATTCGAAACCTTGTGGCTTGGCAGCGCCCGCCAGTGTAGACGCTGCACCTGCGAAGTTGGCAGTGCCTCCCGCGAGTCCGATGGCCGGAGCACCGTATAGACCGTCATGCAACACCTGGTTCCAGTTGGAGCCGGCGATATAGGCAGCGGAGTTCGCTTTGATGTAATCGTAGAATGTTCCCGGTTTGCCCATCCACGACAACAGGGCGTCCTGAAATTGTTTGGTCGCAGGGAAAATAGGACGGATGGTAGGCTGTACCAACGCATAGCTACCTTTTACGAACATATGGTCGTTCCACACTTCAAGGTAGTGCGGTACGCCAATCGCGATGGTCGAAGCTGCTGCGGTTTCGTCTTCCTTAAGAGAAAACGCTACCGACAGTTTTGCTTTTTTCAACGCGCTTTCGAATGCCTTTCCGTCTGGCAATGAATAGGCAGGGTTTACACCGTTCATGATGACCGTGTGTACGTTACCTGCGTTCAGGTCGGCGAGGAATTGCGTCACCGCTTTCGTAGATCCTTTGCGGATGTAACGAACGGTTGCATTTGCCAGCGCTTCGCTGTTGAGTTTTTGGTTGATGGCCAATACCAACAATTGGGCATTGACATCCTGGATTCCTGAGACGACGAGTGCTTTTGAACCCGCTGCCTGAAGTTGCTTGATCGCTTTGCTGACCTCTGCGTCGACTTTGCCGTCAAGGTTCGCAGCCGCCGCGCCACCTACGATAGCATTGTAGATTTTCACCAATGCCATTTTCTGTTGGTACGGTGACGCCATTACGCGCTTGTCGGCAGCCGCTCCGGAAAGCGTCATATTCGACTCAAACTGTATGTGTTTCGACATATTCCCTTTGTTCGGGATACGTCCTTGTGCGTAGTCTTTATCGTATCCGCCTCCTTGCCAGTCGCCCAGGAAGTCGGCGCCGATCGACACGATGGTATTGGCTTTAGAGAAGTCGTACGAAGCCAATCCGCGCTCGCCGTATACCATTTCAAACGCATCAAGCGCTTCTGATGATGAAACGGCATCGTATACCACATGCTTGGCGGTTGGGTTGGCGGCGATGAACTCGGCAATGAGTTTATCGGTTGATGGACTCGCGGTTGTACCCGTAAGGAGTACGACTTGTTTTCCCGACGCTTTGGCTTCGGCAAGCGACGCTGCTACTTTCGCATTCACGTCTTTCCAACTAGCGGCTTGCTTGTTGATTTTTGGCTCTTTCAGACGCATACTGTCGTACAACGACAATACGGAAGCGTGTACCCGGGCATTCGCCGCGAACTCTTTACCTGTCAGTTTGTTATTTTCAATTTTGATCGGACGGCCTTCGCGCGTCTTGATCAGGATATTGGCGAAATCAAAGCCGTCGAAAGCGGAAGTGGCGTAGAAATCCCACACCCCCGGAATAATCGACTCAGGCTGCACCACGTAGGGAATCGATTTCTTGACAGGTCCCTCGCAGGCAGCAAGCGAAGCTGCGGCTGTACTGAATCCAACGAATTTGAGGAAGTCACGACGGGTAGTAGAGGAAGCCGCGAGGGTTTCTTTGTCCCCCAGGAACTCCTCAACCGGAATCGGCTCGACGAATTCATTATTTTTCAGCGTCTCAACAACAGAACTGTTTCCGTTCAGTTCTTCAACACTTTTCCAGTATTTCTTGTTTGATGACATATCTATAGAAGCTTCTTAAATTCGAATTAATAATGGCACTTACCGCATTCAAGGCCTCCCATCTGGGCGGCGGTCAGCTTGTCAACGCCGTATTTCTTGGACAGTTCTTCGTGGATCTTCTCGTAGTACTTGTTGCCTTCCATCTTGACTTCTGTCTCGCGGTGACAGTTGATACACCAACCCATGGTAAGCGGCGCGAACTGACGTTGGAGCTCATACGTCTGAACCGGTCCGTGACACTTCTGACATTCGATTCCGGCCACCGACACGTGTTGGGAGTGGTTGAAATACGCAAAGTCAGGAAGGTTGTGAATCCGCACCCATTTCACCGCATGCGTTTTACCTGTGTATTTCTGAGCGGTCTTATCCCAGCCTACGGCGTCATACAGTTTCGAAATCTCACCGGTGTAGAATTCTTTTGAGTAGTCGTAGATCGAATCTTTATCACCTGCGAACTCCCCAATATTCTTGTGGCAATTCATACACACATTAAGCGATGGAATACCGGCATTCTTACTTACACGTGCTGCCGAGTGGCAGTACTTACAATCGATCGCGTTATCACCTGCGTGTATCTTGTGCGAGAAGTGGATCGGCTGCACCGGCATATAGCCCTGGTCAACCCCGATCTGCATCAGGTATCCGTATACGAAATAACCACTGGCCAGCAACAGCGCGATCGACGTAACCAACACCAGGAACTGGTTCTTGGCGTAGGCTTTCCAGATCGGCATTGTAGCTTCTTTCTCAGGCAGTGTAATACCGTTTGATTTGGCGATACGTGACAAGGTGCGGTTTACCAACCACAGCATTATAACGAGAATACCCATCACAATGGCCAGTGCGACCAGAATGATGCTATTAGAAACGCCATTTGCATCAGACGGATCACCTTTTCCACCGGCAGCAGCTGTGGCTGTTTCTACCGGCTTCGGCTCAGATGTATACGCCAGAATGTTGTCGATATCCGCAGTTGAAAGCTGTGGGAAGGCCGTCATCAGGACTTTATTGTTGTCATTAAACAACTTCACCGCATCGGCATCGCCCGAAGCGATTAGCGCAGAACTGTTGTGGATCCACTTATACAACCATTCGCGGTCACGACGCTCCGCCACCCCTCTCAGGGCCGGTCCCGTCATCTTGGCATCAAGTTTGTGACACGCCGCACAGTTGGCATTGAAAAGTGCTTTTCCCGCCTTGGCATCGCCCGCACCGGCAGCAGGGGCCGCAGCCGCAGCCGCACCATCAGCAGCCGGAGTCGCCATTGCAGGCGCCGCCGCCGGAGCAGGTGGTTGCTGGGCCGAAACGGATAAAGAGAAAGTCAGCAGGAACGCAAGACTGAGCACAGTTCTTGAAATCGAATTAGGGTGACCCTTTTTCATATTATTTTACTGATTATCGACTGGTTTTGACACGTTTTTTTCCGCATGAGCGTTGAGAAAACGGCAGTTTTTGAAAACTTGCACAAAAATAAGACATCCTCACTATTCCCAAAACCTTAATTATATCTTAAGAAGCAATTTATACCGATTCTAAATTAATTTTTTAGAATTGTTTCCGTACCTTACGAGTACATTTGTTTCACTAACACACTATTATGATTTTTTGCACTCGCTTCGGCTGCCTTACTACCCTTGTAATCGGCGTTTTTTTTAACGCGCGTTCATCCGCGCAGGAGATCGCGTCTGTGACCGTTACGCAAGACCCAAAAATTGAGCAGTTATTAAAGGAAAAACGACGTATAAATCCTTCAATTACAGTCAATGACGGATACAAAATCCAAATTTACAACGGCGAGAGTGAGGCCTCGAAAAAGGTATTGGCCGATTTTCGGAAACAGTCGCACAATCTCGACGGAACCGTCATCTTCAACACCCCTTTTTACAAAGTTTGGGTAGGCAACTTCAAAACACGGGTGGAAGCCGAGCGGAACCTCGCAGAGTTGCGCAAAACGTATCCGCAGGCACTCATCATCCGTCCGAACAAATAATCGTTCTTCTTCGTCTTTAACGAGTTAGAGACGGCACTACTATCCAAAAAAATCCCGGGCACAAACCCGGGATTTTCTATTGTAAACCTTTCTTACAATTTCTTCTTCACCGCTACTTCCTGGAAGGCTTCGATGATGTCGTATTGCTCGATATTGTTGTAGTTCTTGACCTGCATACCGCAGTCGTATCCTTTCGATACTTCTTTGACATCGTCTTTGAAGCGCTTAAGGGTAGAGAGCTCTCCGGTATACACCACCACGCCTTCGCGGATGATACGAATCTTCGAATTCCGGAAGATCTTGCCATCGGTGACCATACAACCGGCGATCGAACCGACTTTTGAAATCTTGAATATCTCGCGGATTTCGGCCGTACCGGTGACTTCTTCCTTCATCACTGGCGACAACATACCTTCCATCGCATCCTTGAGGTCGTCGATGGCATCGTAAATGATCGAATAGTGACGAATGTCGATTTCTTCCTTATCCGCCAGTTGCTTCGCATTTCCGGCAGGGCGCACGTTGAATCCGATGATGATGGCGTCAGAGGCCGAGGCGAGCATTACGTCGCTTTCGGTGATGGCTCCTACTCCTTTATGGATGATGTTGATCTGGATTTCGTCGGTCGACAGTTTCGAGAACGAGTCGGAAAGCGCTTCCACCGAGCCATCTACGTCACCTTTGAGGATGATGTTAAGCTCTTTGAACTGGCCGAGTGCGATACGACGTCCGATTTCCGCCAGGGTAATGTGACGTTGCGTACGTACGGACTGCTCGCGTTGCAACTGCGTCCGTTTTGCTGCGATTTGCTTGGCTTCGCGTTCGTCTTCGAACACCGTAAACTTGTCACCTGCTGTAGGAGCGCCGTCGAGTCCGAGTACCGACACCGGTGTCGCCGGTCCGGCTTCTTTCACCACGTGTCCGCGTTCGTCGTGCATCGCCCGTATCTTGCCATGGTTCTTACCGGCCAGCATGTAATCGCCGACGCGGAGTGTACCATTCTGTACGAGTATCGTGGCCACGTATCCTTTTCCTTTGTCAAGGAAGGCTTCTACGACCGTTCCAGATGCCACACGGTTCGGATTGGCTTTCAAATCAAGGATCTCCGCTTCGAGGAGTACTTTTTCCAACAGGTCTTTTACGCCCAATCCGGTCTTGGCCGAAATGTCGTGTGACTGTATTTTTCCACCCCAGTCTTCCACGAGGAGGTTCATACCGGCAAGACGCTCTTTGATTTTCTCTGGATTCGCCGTCGGTTTGTCGACTTTGTTGATCGCAAAGATGATCGGAACGCCGGCCGCCTGTGCGTGGCTGATGGCTTCTTTTGTCTGTGGCATGATATCGTCGTCGGCCGCAATCACGATGATGGCGATATCGGTCACCTGCGCACCCCGCGCCCGCATCGCGGTAAACGCTTCGTGGCCCGGTGTATCGAGGAAGGCAATCTTCTGTCCGTTATCAAGCGTCACGCCATACGCACCAATGTGCTGGGTGATACCACCCGATTCGCCGGCGATTACATTCTCTTTACGGATGTAATCGAGAAGCGACGTCTTACCGTGGTCGACGTGACCCATGACGGTGACAATCGGCGCCCGGTTCACGAGGTCTTCCGGACGGTCTTCCTCGACCTGGATATTCTCTTCAATATCGGTTGTGATGAACTCGACGTCGAATCCGAATTCGTCGGCTACGATGGTAAGGGTTTCCGCATCCAGACGTTGGTTCATGGTTACCATGATACCCAGCGACATACATGCCCCGATCACTTTGGTAATCGGCACATCCATCATGGTAGCGACTTCGCCTACGGTCACGAACTCCGTCACCTTCAGTGTCTTGCTTCCTTCCTCGATCGAGCGCATTTCGTCTTCCGACTTCTGGCGGTGTGATTCCCGCTTGTCGCGACGGTATTTGGCTGCTTTTGATTTTCCGCCTTTACCCTGGAGTTTCTCGAGGGTTTCGCGGATTTGGTTTTTGACTTCCTCTTCGGTAGGCTCTACTTTAGAGGCTACAGCCGGACGGTTGCCTTTTGCCTGGCCTGGGCGGTTATTCCCACCACGGGCGTTGGCACCGGCTGCTCCCTGGCCTGGCCCGAAGCCTCCTCCGGGTTTAGACGGGATGCGTTTGCGTTTGCCCTTGGCTCCGGCGTCGCCACCGGCAGGTTCTTCTTTTTTCTTTTTGGCGCGGTCGAACTGCGAGAGGTCGATCTTCTGTCCGGTAAACGTCGTTCCGGAGAGCTGCACATATTTGGTTTGTATGGTGTCTCCACCCTCGGCCGGTTTGGCCTCTTCCGGTGCGGCGGCGACTGGTGCAGGGGCGGCGACTGGGGCCACCGGTTCTGCTACCGGAGCGACCGGTTCTGCCACGGGAGGAGCGGCAGGCGGCGTCTCAACGGGTGCCGGCGCAGGTGCCGGCGCGGCAGGCTTCTTCGGGTCGAGGTCAATTGTGCCGACCTGCTTCGGACCCGTCACTACGGCCTTTGCCTTGATGACTTCCTGTTGCTTCTGCCTTTCATCATCCTGGCGTTTCTTTTCTTCGAGCTCCTTCTCACGTTCCAGGCGCAGCGCTTCCTTTTCCTTGTTCTTTTCCCGGCTGATCTCGATAGAGGCTTCTTTGTTGCCCCGATCACCCGCGAACTCATTCAGGAGAAGGATGTATTCGCTGTCGGAAACTTTGGCATTCGGATTGGACTCGATCACGATTCCCTTTTCCTTCAGGAAGTCGCGCGCGCGGTCCAGGGAAATGTTCAGTTCCCGTAAGGCTTTGCTTATTCTTATTGTTCTCTCTTCAGACATAAAGTGTTTTTGTATTACCTAAAGTTGTGTTGCGGGGTGGCTTAGTTGCTGAACTCTTCCCGAAGGATACGCATGACCTCAAGGATGGTTTCCTCTTCAAGGTCAGTGCGGCGCACCAAATCCGCCACGTCCTGCTTCAATACGCTACGAGCCGTATCGAGGCCGATTTTCGCAAACTCGTCGATGACCCATCCTTCGATTTCGTCGGAGAATTCGCTGAGTTCCACATCGTCTTCCTCTTCTGGCGTTGCGCCTTCGCGGATGACATCCAATTCATACCCTGTCAGCATTCCTGCCAGTTTGATGTTGTGTCCGCCCCTACCGATCGCCTTCGACACTTCGTCGAGTTTGAGGTAGACTTCCGCCCGTTTCGCGTCTTCATTGATTTTGATGGACGATACTTTGGCCGGACTCAACGCCCGTGTGATATATAATTGTGTATTGTTTGTATAGTTGATGACATCGATATTTTCGTTGCCGAGTTCACGGACGATACCGTGGATACGGGAACCTTTCATACCGACGCAGGCGCCGACCGGATCGATACGGTCATCATAGGAATCAACAGCTACCTTCGCTTTCTCTCCCGGAATCCGGACGACATTCTTTACTGTGATCAGTCCGTCGAACACTTCCGGAATTTCGGTTTCAAAGAGTTTCTCAAGGAACTTCTCTGAGGTGCGCGACATGATGATCTGCGGTTTATTGCCTTTCAGCTCTACATTTTCGATGATACCCCGCACGTTATCTCCTTTACGGAAGAAGTCGGATGGGATCTGTTTTTCTTTCGGCAATACGATTTCGTTTCCGTCGTCGTCCACCAAAATTACGACTCTTGGGCGAACGTGGTGTACCTCAGCGGTATAAATTTCACCGATAAGGTCTTTGAACTGCTTGTAGAGGTTCGTATTATCGTGTTCGTGTATCTTCGAGATCAGGTTTTGGCGAAGCGCGAGGATGGCGCGGCGTCCGAGGTCGATCAGCTTCACTTCTTCTGATACTTCCTCGCCGATTTCAAAATCGGGTTCGATTTTACGGGCTTCACTCAGCGTTATTTCGAGATTTTCGAGGTCGAGGTCGTCATCGGCTACGATGATCCGACGGCGCCAGATTTCCATATCCCCTTTATCAGGGTTGATGATGATGTCGAAATTCTCATCCGATCCGAATTTCTTCTTCAATGCACTGCGGAAGACCTCTTCCAGGATGGCCATGAGCGTTACGCGATCGATCAACTTGTCGTCCTTGAACTCCGAGAAGGAGTCGATCAATGCCAAATTTTCCATATCAACTCGTAATTAAAACGTTATTATAACTATTGCTTCTTTGATATCCCCGTATGGGATGTGTTCGATTTTGTGTACGGTTTCTTTTCCTTTCCCCACTTTCTTCGGCTCACGGGCGTCCCACTCTAGGGTGATGCGCTCCTCGTCAGCGTCGGTAAGGGGCGCTTCTACGATCGAGCCGTCTGTTCGGGTCACCCGCAACGTACGGCTTATGTTCTTTTTGTATTGACGCACGAGACGCAGGGGCGTTGACACCCCGGCAGAACAGACGTCGAGTGCGAAATCGTGTTCCTCGCGGTCGAGGTTATGTTCTACGGCCCGACTGATGTCGATGCAATCCTGCAAGGTCACCCCGTTATCGCCGTCCAACACCACGGTGATGCGGTTGCCTTCGGCAATCGTGAGGTCAATAAGGAAAAGCGACGGATGTTCGGCGAGCCCTTTTTCTACCAATTCGGAGACTTTTTCCCTGAATGTCATACTGTATAAAAAGAGGGGAGCCGTGCTCCCCTCATCATTTAAATGCATAAATAATGCCGCAAAGATACGCTTTTTTTTTAAAATCCAAAATGCAGGACGTCAGCCACCACGTAGACAGTTTTTCGTAATTTTAACGTATTGAAAAAACACTTATTCCCTCTAACCACATGAAACGTATTCTTGTACCCACCGATTTCTCTGACCACGCCGAATATGCCCTTAAAGTAGCGGCCCAGATTGCACGCGAAAATGACAGCGAAATCATGCTTGTCCATATGCTTGAACTACCCCACGAAGCCAGTGATGCGGTAGGCTCTGGAAGTGACATCCCGGAAATCATGTTCTTTAAGAACAAAGCGATCCAAAACCTCGACGACCTGATGGATTCTCCGTATCTTGACGGACTCAATGTATCGGAAGCGGTGCATTTCAGCAAGGCAAGCGAAGGAATTACCGCGCTGGCCAAGAAACACGAAGCTGATTTCATCGTAATGGGGTCCCATGGTGCAAGTGGCTATAAAGAACTGTTCATCGGATCCAACGCCGAAAAAATCGTGCGTACGTCTGAAGTGCCGGTATTGGTCATCAAGAATGAAATTCCGGAATTCCGCGTACATAATATGGTCTTCGCCTCTGATTTCTCTACCGAAATCCGCAGACCCTTCACGCAACTACTGGCCCTTGCCAAAGGCTTTGGCGCCAAACTGCACCTGGTGATGATCAACACACCGAACAGCTTCAAGCCGACACACGTGGCGGAGCGCATCATGACGGAATTCCTCGACGGATTCGAAGTGGGCGAACACAGCCGTCATATCTATAATGACATCAACGTAGAAAAAGGCATCATCAACTTCGCCAACACCATGAACGCCGACCTCGTGGGAATGTGCACGCACGGCCGCACCGGTTTCGCCCATTTCTTCAACGGAAGTATCAGCGAAGACCTGGTCAACCATACAGTACGTCCGGTGGTAACGTTTAAAATCTAAACAACGACTTTCGAGTAAAAGAAAAAGCCTCCCGAACAGGAGGCTTTTCGTTGGTCTACTAGGACTCGAACCTAGAATGACTGAACCAAAATCAGTAGTGTTACCATTACACCATAGACCAATTGGTTGTTGCGGGTGCAAATGTAATGCAAAAAACACTATTTGCAAATTTTGAAAGATTTTTTTTGGAGGAAAGGCGCTGTATCAATGGCGCGGCTGCGCAAGGGGAACACTACGCAGCTTCGCGCCGCACTTTCGACTTCCCACTTTGGCCCTTCGACTTCCTACCGCCCCTGAAAAAAGTGTTAACGGTTGAAGCTATGCACAAAAAAGTAGTTTCTTTGTACCACAATCAAAAACTCGACTTCTTTATGGAGCCATTCAATTTCCGGAAATGGAATACGATCCTGGGCTGGGTTGCGTTCGCCGTCGCGCTCATTACCTACTCACTGACCGTTGAACCTACGATGAGTTTCTGGGATTGCGGCGAATATATCGCTACTTCCGCCAAACTACAGGTAGGCCACCCGCCGGGAGCCCCGCTTTTTCAGATCCTGGGAGCCTTCTTCGCCACTTTCGCCTTTGGACACAAAGAATATGTGGCGCTGGCCGAGAACATGCTGTCGGTATTTTCGAGCGCCTTTACGATCCTTTTTATGTTCTGGTCGCTGACATTGTTGCTTCGAAAAATCGTAGACGACCTCAACAAGGCCAATTCCATTATGGTGCTGGGCGCGTCGATGATGGCATCGCTGGCCTTTACCTTTTCCGATAGTTTTTGGTTCAGCGCCGTTGAAACGGAAGTGTATGCCATGGCGTCACTTTTCATTGCGGCGATGTTCTGGATGGGCCTCCGCTGGGAACAGGATATGTTCACACCACGTGGCAACCGTTGGTTCCTACTCATCTCCTTTATGATTGGCCTTTCGTTTGGCGTGCACTTTATGGCGCTGCTGACGATTCCGTCCATCGGACTTCTCTATTATTTCAAGCACTATGAAAAGGTAACCGTCAAAGGTTTCATTGTGGCGAATATCATCGTGGTGGCCGTATTGCTCTTCATTTTTAAATTGTTGCTTCCGTGGACAATGGCGCTTTTTGGCGTCACAGAGGTGTTCATGGTGAATACATTTGGCCTTCCCTTCGACTCGGGTACGATATTCGTGACCTTGTTGCTGATCGCGATTTTCTGGCTCGGACTTCGCTACACCCGTCAGAAAGGGTATGTGCATCTGAATACAATGCTTCTTAGCATTCTTTTCATCCTCGTTGGGTTTTCGTGCTGGATGATGTTGCCTATCCGCGCGAACGCCGATGTCGTCATCAACGAAAACAAGCCATCCGATGCCCGTGAGGTACTGGCGTATTACAACCGCGAACAGTATGGTTCTAACCCGTTGTTTTACGGGCCCCAGTTCTCGGATGTATATGCCGGACTCGACAAAGACGAACCTTATATCGACAAGGCGCCAAACTATGAGCGCGATTATAAAACCGGGAAATACGTCATCACAAACGACTATAAAAAAGCCGAACAGAACGGCGACAACAACCACAAGGCGTTACTGCCGCGGATGTGGAGCACCGAGCACAATGTGAATTACATGCATTTCACCAAGCCGCTCGAATTCCGTGTCAATCCGGAGTATTCGGAAGAATCGGAACTGATGGACATCGTGGCCGAGTTCCGGACCGGGTTCGATGAAGGTAAATTCGACCTCAACGACTACGACAAGTTCCTTCGTACCTATGGCGACTACCTGATCATCGAAAAACCGACGGCTGGCGACAACCTGAAATTCATGTTTGAATACCAATTTGGCTATATGTATTTCCGTTACCTGTTCTGGAATTTCATCGGTCGCCAAAACGATATACAGGGTAAATACGACGACACGGATGGCAACTGGATGACCGGCATTAAAGTCATTGACGAGGCGCACGTCGGATCGCAGGAAAAACTTCCGGATGATGTGAAGAACAACAAAGGCCGGAACTTCTATTATGCCCTTCCGTTCATCCTCGCACTTATCGGCATTTACTACCATGCCAAGAAAGACCTGAAAGGCTTCTGGGTATTGATGCTGTTGTTCCTCTTCACCGGACTGGCACTGAAGGTATACCTCAACGAACGTCCGTTCGAACCGCGGGAACGTGACTACGCCCTTGTCGGATCGTTTTACATCTTTGCCATGTGGATGGCTTACGGCGCCTACGCCCTCTACGACATGCTGAAAGACAAAATCAAGCCTTCCACCGCCGGACCTGTTATCATCGGGGTTACCCTTCTCGCAGCACCGATTTTGATGGCGGCCCAAAACTGGGACGACCATGACCGCTCCGGACGCCGTACGGCCGTAGCGATGGCGAAGGCCTACCTGAGTTCGTGCGACAAAGACGCCATTCTCTTTACCATTGGGGATAACGACACCTTCCCGCTTTGGTATGCCCAGGAAATCGAAGGCTTCCGCACCGACGTACGCATTGTCAACACCAGCCTGCTGATGACCGACTGGTATATAGACCAAATGAAACGGAAGGCATACGAATCGGAACCGATGCCGATTTCGTTCCAACACGAAGACTATGTCGGTGACAAACTCGACTATTCAGCCTATACCGAGAAAAGCAAGAACCGGTGGTACCTGAACGACTTCCTGAAGTTCCTGAAGTCGCGAAACCCGGAGTCGTCGCTTAAACTCCGAAATGGCCACACCATCCAGTCGTATCCGACAAATAAAGTACGGATTCCGATCGACAAAGCGGGTGTGCTGAAAAATGGAATTGTGAGCGGCAAGTATGCCGATTCGATCGTGCCGTATATCGACGTCGATATCAAAGGAGGTGCCCTTTATAAAAACCGATTGATAATGCTCGACATCATAGCCCAGAACAACTGGAAACGACCGGTATATTTCACGGGCGGCAGTTTTGGCGATGATGATTACCTCTGGATGAAGGATTATCTGCAACTCGACGGCATGGTGTTCAAACTCGTACCGATCCGGACGCCAGTCGACAAAGAAGCGGCGCCACTTGATATGGGCCAAATCGATTCAGACAAGATGTATGACATCGTCATGAAGTGGGATTGGGGTAACGGCGGCAGTCCGAATATCTATCATGACCCTGAGACGCGTAAAAACTGTATTTCTTACCGGGCCAACCTGTCGCGTCTGGCGGATCAGTTGATCAAGGACGGCAAACGGCAGAAAGCGCTTGATGTGCTCAATCTCGGCATGAAAGAAATGCCATTCGAGTATTATGGCTATTATTCCCTGCTTGAAGACTTCGCGAAGTATTACTACCGCGCCGGCGATGCGGCAAAGGCCCGTGACCTATTGCACAAACTGATTGGAAAATACCAACAGAACCTAACGTACTATAAAACGCTGAAGTCATCCGACCAAACCTTTATGTATTGGGACATTGTGTCGGATATCGAGCGCTACCGCAGCCTGATCCTGCTCATGAAACAGGAAGGCGATCGTAAGGAGTATGAAGCAGCAAAAGGTATCTTTAACAGCTATAACGAGAAGTTCTCGCGTTTCGATCGCGAAAACGAATAAGAAGTAAAGCGGTCGAAAGGCCGCTTTTTTTAGCATGAAAATCACGTGGGTCAAAACAGGAAAATGGATCCGGCGGCTCTTCCCGGACTTCATCTGGCATGTGCCGGAAGCGACGCAGGCCGTCTACCTGACCTTTGACGACGGTCCGGTGCCGGAGGTGACGCCATGGGTGCTCGACCTGTTGGCTTCCCGCGGTATCAAAGCGACGTTTTTCTGTATCGGGGATAACATCCGGAAACATCCTGACATCTTCCAACGGATACTCGCCGAAGGCCACGCGGTAGGCAACCACACCTTCCATCACCTTAACGGATGGAAAACGGATGCAGCGACCTATATCGCTAACATCGAGGCCTGCGATGCCAGTATCGGCACCCATCTTCCCAACGGAACACCACTTTTTCGACCGCCTTACGGCAAGATCACGCGCCGCCAGAAAAAATGGGCCTTACAGCAGGGCAAACAGATTGTCATGTGGGATATCCTTACCGCTGATTTCGACGCGACGGTCCCGCCAGAGCAATGCCTGTTTAACGCCACCCATAAAGTAGAGGCTGGCAGCATCCTGATCTTCCATGACAGCGTTAAAGCTTGGAAAAACCTCGAATACGCGCTTCCACTCGCACTTGATCGGATCAAGGCGAAAGGACTCGGTTTTGCGAAATGGGATTTTTAAAGGTGCTCCTGTACGAGACTGATGATGCTGTTGGCATCGAGTTCGCCTGATTGCCGCCATACCATTTGCCCGCTTTTGTAAATCATCAGCGTAGGCAGGCCTTTGATGCGAAGGGCATCGGCCAGTTCCTGGTTTTTGTCGACGTCAATCTTGATGACTTTGGCTTTGTCTCCCAGCGCGGCCGCCACATCCCGAATTACCGGATGCATCGACACCGACTGTTCGTTCCAATCGGTATAGAAGTCGATCAAGACCGGAACGGGTGCGCTGATAAGCTCTCCAAATTTTGACATACGAAGCGTTTTATGCGTACACTATCTTACAAATGTACTATTTTTAACGGATTACGAAAATCTCTGCCCTTTTTTTAGCTCGATGACCGTAATTTCAGGCCAAATGCCCGTCCGCCCCGAATAGGCATGGAAACCGAAACCGCGGTTGACATACACATAACGTCCCGCGTTTTCGTAAAGGCCTGCCCATTGTTTGTAAATGTACTGTGCAGGGCTCCATCGTATTACACCCGGAATCTCGATGCCAAACTGGAGTCCGTGCGTGTGTCCTGACAGCGTCAAATGAAAATTCCCCGGATGCTGCTTCACTTCATACTCCCAATGCGAAGGATCGTGTGACATCAAGACCTTAAAATCGTCCTTCTCTAAACCGGCGGATGCTTTCTTCAGGTCGCCCGCCTGCTTGAAGTGCTTGCCCCAGTTTTCGACACCGACAAGCGCGATGCGTTGCCCATCTTTTTCGATCCAGCGGTGTTCGTTCAGCATTAAATCGAAACCGATACGACCGTAGAGTTTCTTGATGGCCTCGAAGTTCTCATCTTTTGCACGCTGGGACGGCCAGTCGAGGTATTCACCATAGTCGTGGTTTCCGAGTACGGAGAACTTTCCGTATTGAAACGACTTGATGTTGCGGAAGGTATCGATCCACGGATCCATTTCCGTTGCGAAGGTGTTCACGATATCGCCGGTGAACAGCATCAGGTCGGCCTTTTGTTCGTTAATGAGATCAATAGCGTAGGCAATCTTCTCCTTATCATCGAAACTACCGCTGTGTACATCTGATATTTGTACAATCCGGAAACCGTCAAAGGCATCGGGAAGGTCGGGAAAGAAGACCGGTTGGGTGATCACGCGGAAATTGTACTTCCCAAAGAAAATACCATGGAGGATGCCTGCAAACGGAAGTGCGGCCAAGGCGAGCGCGATCTGTCCGACGAACTTCCGACGGCCGGGCAGCGGCACCGGTTCACCCGCCGTGCGACGGAAATGTCCGACGAGCCAGAGAAACTCCCGAACCACATCCTGGCCCAACATAATCGACGCAATGACCATTTTGGGAATGTATACCAACAACAGTAAACTCAGTGCAATCAGGCTCTTACGGGTTTGTCCGACGGCGCGGTCAAACGAAAGGATGGATCCTACCACATACAATAATACAACTGCCGTAATCACCCAATAGGCAATACGCGCCTGGCGGCTTACTAAAATGCCCGAAAAGCCTACGTAGGAATAATACTCGACCACCACAATCACAAACAGCACGACCTGTAGCGGGTATAGTACGTAACGGGAAAGTTCTTTATCGGGAAAGGCCCTGAAAAGGAATAGTTCGGCTACCAAAATGAGCAGCACCAAGAGTAACCAACGGAACATCCAAATGATTTTGAGCAAAGTAACGAAATAGTTGAACTTACTTGAAAAAGCATTGTCAAATATTTAACGTGCCGGATGCCGTTCGCGAAACTTCCGTATTTTTACCTTCTTTACTTTACCGCCATGACGCCACAGAAACGACTGTTCCTTCTCGATGCTTACGCCCTTATTTTTCGCGGTTACTACGCGCTGATTAAGAACCCGCGGGTCAACTCGAAAGGAATGGATACCTCGGCCATTTTTGGCTTTATGAATTCGCTGCTCGACCTGATCAAACGGGAAAAACCCGACCATTTGGCGGTGGCGTTCGACAAGGAAGGCAGTACCGTGCGAACCGAAATGTACAGCGCCTATAAAGCCCATCGCGACGAAACGCCGGAAGCCATTCGAATTGCTGTTCCGTATATCCAGGAAATCCTGAAAGCGATGCACATCCCCATCATCGAATTGGCGGGATGTGAGGCAGACGACCTAATCGGCACCATCGCCAAACAGGCCGAAGCGCAGAACTACCAAGTGTTTATGGTGACGCCCGACAAAGACTACGCGCAGTTGGTAAGTGAGAACATCTTCATGTACCGTCCGGCGCGCCTTGGCAACGGCATCGAAATCTGGGGTATTCCGGAAGTGCAGGAACGCTTTGGGGTGGAGACGCCGATGCAGGTAGTCGATTTCCTAGGGATGATGGGCGACGCCGTCGACAACATTCCCGGCCTCCCCGGTGTGGGCGAAGTCACAGCCAAAAAGCTGTTGCAGGAATTTGGTTCGATGGAAAACCTTTTGGCGAACACCGATAAGCTGAAAGGAAAGATGAAGGAGCGGATTGAGGAAAACAAGGAACTCGGCATCCTGTCGAAACAACTGGCGACCATCATCTGTGACTGTGACGTGACGTTCAATGAAACCGATTACGAACTATCGAAACCGGATGCAGCAAAAGTGGAAACGCTTTTCCAGGAACTGGAATTCCGTCGCATGGCCGAGCAGTTCAACGCGTTGTTCTTCTCACCCAAAACCGGCTTTGATAACGGCGATGCAAAGGGGCTAACGCCGACGAAAACCGTCACACGATCCGATCAATTCGATCTCTTTTCGGTAGAAGGGGAAGAAGGCGAGCGCATTTCCTCCCATTACAAAACCTTAGCCGACACCGACCATTTGTATCAATCTGTGACCGGTAATCTTGGTATTTCGCTATTGCTTACCGACCTTTTGAAGCAACCGTCGGTCAGTTTCGATACAGAAACCACGGGCATTGATCCGCTGACAGCCGAACTGGTGGGACTCTCGTTCTCCTGGGAAAAAGGCAAAGGATTTTACGTACCGGTACCGGAAGACCGAAACGAAACTCAGGCCATCGTCGACAAATTCAAACCCTTCTTCGAAGCGGAGCATATTGAAAAAGTCGGACAGAACGTCAAATACGACCTGAAGGTATTGTCGAATTACGGGGTAACGGTAAAAGGCCCGTTATTCGATACGATGATTGCGCATTACCTTATCAATCCGGATATGCGTCATAACATGGACGTGCTTTCCGAAACCTATTTGGGTTATTCTCCACAATCAATCGAAGAATTGATCGGGAAGAAAGGCAAAGGGCAGAAAACCATGCGCGACGTGCCACTCGACGCGGTAAAAGAATACGCGGCCGAAGATGCCGACGTGACCTTACAATTGAAAGAGCAGTTCGCGCCCATACTGACCCAAACGGGCACAAGCAGCCTTTTCGAGAAAATCGAAATTCCGTTGGTATCGGTATTGGCTGATATGGAAATGGAAGGCGTCAACCTCGATGTTGCCTTTCTGCAATCGCTTTCAACCGAACTTGACCACGAAATCCGCGCGCTCGAAATGAAAATCTACGAGACGGCGGGTGAAAAGTTCAACCTGAGTTCGCCCAAACAATTGGGTGACATCCTGTTCGAAAAAATGAAGATCGGGGAAGGTAAACAGAAAAAAACCAAGACCGGACAGTATGCAACCGGTGAGGAGGTCCTCTCCTACCTTGCCCTCAGCAACCCGTTCGTGCAAGACATCCTCGACTGGCGCCAGATGGTGAAGCTCAAAAGCACCTATGTTGACGCGTTGCCGTTGCAGGTAAGCAGCCGAACCGGGCGCGTTCACACCGACTATATGCAGGCCGTGGCAGCTACGGGTCGCCTCAGTTCGAATAACCCGAACCTGCAGAACATCCCGATTCGCACCGAACGCGGGCGGCAGATCCGGAAGGCGTTTATTCCTCGGGATGAGCACCATACGCTACTTTCCGCCGACTACTCGCAGATCGAGCTTCGCATCATTGCCGCATTGTCGGGTGAAGAAAACATGATCCGGTCGTTCCAGAATGGCGAAGACATCCACCGTTCGACCGCAGCGAAGGTCTTCAATGTGCCGACTGAGGAAGTAACCCGGGAACAACGCGGGAACGCGAAGACGGTCAACTTTGGTATTATATATGGTGTATCGGCGTTCGGACTCAGCAACCAAACGTCGTTGTCACGAAGCGAAAGTGCCGACCTGATTGCTGCCTATTACAAAACCTATCCGCGACTGCGCGACTATATGAACGACCAGGTTGCCTTCGCAAGGGAAAACGGCTATGTGCAGACCATTTCCGGACGGCGCCGCTACCTGAAAGACATCAATTCAGCGAATGCCGTGGTACGCGGGGCAGCGGAACGAAATGCGGTGAACGCCCCCATCCAGGGAAGTGCGGCCGATATCATCAAGATCGCGATGATCAATATCCACAAACGACTTACTTCGGAAAACTGGAAGAGCAAGATGTTGCTGCAGGTGCACGACGAATTGGTATTTGACGTCTATAACGACGAACTCGAGAAAATACAGCCGATGATCCGCCATGAAATGGAAAACGCCTGGCAACTGGCCGTGCCGCTGGAAGTCGACATGGGTATGGGCCGCGATTGGCTGGAAGCGCATTAATGAATAAAAAAGGGCGATCTGAGAAGACCGCCCTTTGTTTTTTATCCGTTACAGAAAGAATTACTCAACGATGAGTTTCTTCCAGGCATTCTCACTAGCGTTTACCAATTCAAGCAGGTAAATGCCTGACGACAGTCCGTCAACACGCACCTCAGTCGCTTCCAACGCCTTTACTTCGACCGTTTTTACGAAAGCCCCGGTTTGGGAGTACACGTTGATCCGCTCAAGCGCCGTTTTCGTTTTCACCGCAAACCAACTTTGTGATGGGTTTGGATAGACAACGGAAGACGCCAAGGACAGGTCTTCGACACCGAGGGTGGTGAAGTTTTGGTTAAGGGCCTCTCCTCTATTGCTATTGCCGTGATTGGATAAGTTATAACTAGCCGAACTTGAACGCGCCCAGGCCATATCAATATTAGCCGCACTGAACGTAAACGTAAAGTCATTCGCGTCACCGGTTGAAAAAGCGCGGGTAGCTACAATGGTTCGTTGCCCGGCTGCCGGCGAATTGTTCGTATTAGACACGACCGTCCAGTTGTTGGTACCATCGTTTGACGGCGTATTTCCCTGCCCCGTCTGTTTAGAATCGACCAATGTTACGTTATTCCAATATACCAAATCGGTTCCATTGGCCATTCCGTTCGTAAACGAGCCGAACGCGAGGGCAAACCAGCGGTCATTGGGGCCGGAAAGGGTGAGTGTGGCGGTCGACGTGTCGTTGTCGAGGTCCAGCTTTGCTTTCACATTGGCCGAAAGGTTCAATGTTCCGGTCGTCTTCACTTGTGCGAAGGCGAAGACCGGCGCCAATATAAAAAGCCAAAAAGTAGTTTTTCTCATTTGTATTTGTTTTTGATGTTACTTCAATAAATTAATGGTCGCTTCGTCACCCGAAAAGACCGCATACTCAAAAGCCGTTTTTCCTTGGACGTCTTTCGCCGTTTTGTCGGCTCCTTTTGCCAGCAAGGGCTTTATGAGCGACGCGCTGCGAAACATAGCGGCATACATTAACGCCGTCATGCCCTTGTCGTCTTTCAGGTTCGGGTCAGCCTTGTGATCGAGTAGGTACAACGCCATTTCCGTGTTTCCTTTGACGATGGCCGCCATCAGGGCCGTTCCCATACCGGAACTGGCATTTACATCGGCACCGCTATCAACCAGGAACTTCGCCACTTCGTTATTCGATCGGTAGACCGCGAGGATGAGGGGGGTGAAACCGCTTTCATTGCGCTCGTTGACAGCCGTTGCCTTTTGCGCGACAATGCGCTGCATATCCGATTTTGTGCCCGTACGCGCCACGGAAAAGACATCCTGTGCAGACAGTGACCCGAACGAGGTGCAAAGCAAAAGCGTGACGATAAACGAGAGGTATTTTTGTGTCATATATACGTGTACGATGTGAACAGCCGAAAATCTACGTTGTTCCCATTTGGGTTGAGATGCTGTTTTCCGTAGTCGGTTGCGCGAAAAAACATAAACTATCCGACTTTTTTTGTTGAGTCGCGCTGGCGCAGTTCGGTTTTGACCACTTTCGTTTGCGACGGCAGGTGTTCTTCCTTGCTTTCGAGCCGGTTGATCAATAGTTCTGCCGCGGCGGCGCCGATTTCGGGTCCGTGCTGGCTCACCGTGCTAAGACTTGGCGTCATACGGCGCGACCACACACCGTCGGCAAAACCAATCGCCTGTAAATCGTCGGGGATCCGGATGCCTTTCTTGATGGCAATTTTGAGTGCCATGGTCGAGGCATGTTCGTCGAGGCCAAATACGCCGTCAATGGTTTGCGTATCGAAAAGATGCTGCGCGCGGGTGTTGAAATCGTCTTCCGATTCGCAGAGTACCACCAGGTTTTCGTCGACCTCGATGCCGTGCGCATGTAAGGCCTGGCGGTAGCCTTTGGCGCGGAGTTTCCCTACGCTCAGGTTGTCGATGGACGATAAAAGGCCGATATGACGGCATCCTGACTTTATAAGGTGTTCTACCGCATAGACGGCAGAGTCGAAATCGTCTACTATGACCTTGTCGCAATCGACCTGTTCGGCGATACGGTCAAACATCACGATGGGCGTACCGTCGTTGATGACATCGATGAAATGCTGGAATTCATTTTGTTTCTGCGCCTCTTCCGAAACCGAAAGAATGAAACCGTCGGCCGTTCCGTTACTCAGCATGTCGAGCGCGTGGAGTTCCTTTTCAAGCGATTCGTTCGAAATACACGTAATAAGGTTATAGCCTTTTTCATCCGCCTTCATTTCAATGCCTTTGAATACCTTGGCAAAAAAGGGGTTAAGGATGTTCGGGATGATAACCCCGATGGTCTTGGTCTTGCGGTTCTTGAGGTTAAGACCGATGACATTGGGTTTGTAGTTCTTCAGTTTCGCGAATTCCTGGATCCGGATTTTGGTGGGTTCACTGATCTCCGGGCTGTCGTTCAGCGCCTTAGACACGGTAGATACCGACACGTGCAATTCCTTGGCAATCTGCTTGAGCGTGGCTTTCGATTTCATGGGTGGCGTCTTTAAGAATCAAACAAATATAGGTAATTGTGTAGGATTAAATCCGGCGGCGCAAACCAAACACTACAAAATTTAAACGAAAACGGTAAAGAATCGGGCAAAACGAAACCAACGGCGTACACTTACCCATGTATACCGCCATCCGGATTGTTTTTGTCTACCCGGGCGGACGAACGGTATTTTTACGAAAACCGATGTTCGGAAGACCCGTTCGGACGGCTGATTTCCAACGGAAAAGAATTTTTGGACGCCGTTTGCATTTATAGATATTAATCGTACTTTTGCAACCCCTTTTATTGGGGATGGAATGTTTAATTTAAATAAAGTATTGTGAACACACTAAGTTACAAGACGATTTCAGCCAACAAGGCCACAGTCACCAAGGAGTGGGTTGTGGTAGACGCTGAAGGTCATAACTTGGGGCGTCTCGCGTCGAAGGTGGCGATGATCCTTCGTGGCAAGAACAAACCGAGCTATACCCCTCACGTCGACTGTGGTGATAACGTGATCGTAATCAACGCAGAAAAAATCAACCTTACAGGCAACAAGCTGGAAGACAAGACGTATGTACGTCACACCGGCTATCCTGGAGGACAACGTGTCCTTTCCGCCAAAGTAGTACAGCAGAAAAACCCTGCGATGCTGGTAGAAAAGGCCGTAAAAGGAATGCTCCCGAAGAACAAACTCGGCGCCGAGCTTTTCCGCAACCTGAATGTAGTAGTAGGTCCTGAGCACAAACACGGTGCACAGAAGCCTAGAACCGTTAACCTTAACGACCTGAAGTAATGGCAGTAATCCACAAAATCGGAAGAAGAAAAACAGCTGTTGCCCGTGTATATGTTTCTGAGGGATCAGGAAAAATCACGATCAACAAGAAAGAATTCGCTACCTATTTCCCTACGGCTACGCTTCAGTATAAAGTGATGCAGCCGTTGGCAATGACCGACAATGCCGCGAACTTCGATGTGAAGGTAAACGTGTACGGCGGTGGTACCAACGGGCAGGCGGAAGCCATCCGTATGGCAATCTCCCGCGCCATGTGCGAAGTAGGTGAAGGCAACAGGGCGATCCTGAAACCGGAAGGCCTCCTGACACGCGACCCACGTATGGTAGAGCGTAAGAAATTCGGACAGAAGAAAGCACGTAAGAGATTCCAGTTCTCTAAACGTTAATCGTTTTGTCCCACTGATTACAGAATCGAATTAAAAACCAAAAAAGTGTTGTTACCCGGATGAAACCGGGGTTAGTTTAGCATCTAAATGAATTGAGATTAAAGGATTGAAAGATTGAAGATTGAAAGATTGGATATCTTCCCTTACATTGAGAGGTTCATTGCTAGTTACACAACAGAACGTAAACTATTACAAAAATGGCAAATAAAGTAGACGTTAAAGAACTACTCGAGGCAGGTGTCCACTTCGGCCACATGACCCGCAAATGGGACCCGAACATGGCTCCCTATATCTATATGGAGCGTAACGGCATCCATATCATCAACCTTTACAAAACGGCTGCCAAAATCGAAGAGGCTAACGAAGCCCTGAAGAAAATCGCCGCTTCCGGTCGCAAAGTACTCTTCGTAGCAACCAAAAAACAGGCTAAAGACATCGTAGCGGAGAAAGCATCCGCCGCCAACATGCCGTACATCACGGAAAGATGGCCAGGTGGTATGTTGACGAACTTCGTCACCATCCGTAAAGCGGTTAAGAAAATGACGTCTATCGACAAGATGAAGAAAGACGGCACGTTCAACACCCTGTCTAAAAAAGAAAAATTGCAGATTGACCGTCTGCGTGCGAAGCTTGAGAAAAACCTCGGCTCAATCGCTGATATGTCAAGGCTCCCGGCTGCCCTTTTTATCGTTGATATCAAGGCAGAGCACATCGCGGTGAAAGAAGCGCAAAAATTAAACATTCCAGTTTTCGCAATGGTAGACACGAACTCTGACCCACGTGAGGTCGACTACGTGATCCCTGCCAACGATGACGCTTCAAAATCGATCGAAAAAGTGCTTTCACTGGTGACGGCTGCGATTATCGACGGCCTCAACAACCGTACGTCTGATAAAGAAGCCGACGACGCCGATGAAGCAGAAGCTATGGAAGTAGCCGCTGCTCCGGTAGCAGAAGCTCCGGTGGCAGAAGCTCCAGTAGCAGAAGCTCCGGCTGTCGAAGCAGAAGTAGCTGAAGAAGCCGCTCCTGAAGCCGACGCACAGACAGAAGAAGCATAACAAAAATTTAAAGATTGAAGGATTGAAAGATGTAAAAATTCGCTTCTATTTGCGGGTTGTCTTTCAATTTTTCAATCTTTCAATCATTAAATCCATTTACAGACTATGTCAACTATAACTGCTGCAGACGTAAACAAACTCCGCACCCAGACCGGTGCCGGTATGATGGACTGCAAAAAAGCCCTCGTAGAAGCTGAAGGCGATTTCGAAAAAGCGGTAGAGATCCTTCGTAAGAAAGGACAGAAAGTAGCCGCCAACCGTTCTGACCGTGAGTCAACGGAAGGAGCTGCGATCGCTGCCGTAAACGCCGACAAAACAGAAGGCGCGGTAATCACGCTGAACTGTGAAACCGACTTCGTAGGTAAAAACGAAGGTTTTGTGAAACTCGCTACCGACCTGGCGAACCTCGCCCTTGGTTTCGACACCAAAGAGGCGTTCCTCGCGGCTGACTACAACGGTATTACCGTTGCAGAGAAACTGATCGAGCAAACCGGTGTTATCGGTGAGAAAATAGAAATCGGCACGTTTGAGAAACTGTCAGGTGCTTTCGTAGGATCGTACATCCACGCAGGTAACAAAATCGCGACACTTGTGGCTCTTTCTGCTAACGTAGCTGGTGCTGACGAAGCGGCGCGCAACGTAGCGATGCAGGCGGCTGCTATGTCACCTATCGCGCTTGACGAGAACGGAGTAGACGCTGCCACAATCGAGAAAGAAATCGAAATCGCAAAAGACCAATTGCGCCAGGAAGGCAAGCCAGAGGCTATGCTTGACAATATCGCAAAAGGCAAATTGCAACGTTTCTTCAAAGACAACACCCTGGTAAACCAGGACTATATCAAGGATGGTTCTATGAGCGTTTCTGCTTATGTGAAATCTGTTGATGCGAACCTTACCGTAACCGGCTTCAAAAGAGCTGCATTGGGTTAATCATAATTCACCATTGAAAAAAGGGATGTCGAAAGGCGTCCCTTTTTTTTATTCCCATGGAACCGAAGGCTATACCTCCAACTTTCCCCTAAAACCGCGTGCCGCATAATACGATTCGGCCCCGTTATGGTACGTGAAAACGTGTCCGTACCGACGGTCGCAAAACAACGCACCGCCCTTCTGCCGGATGGCGTCGGGTGTGAGAATCCAACTCGACGTTTTCAGGTCAAATTCGCCTACTTCCTGCAATTTCCGGTATTCCGCTTCGGTGAGTACCGCCGCACCCATCTCCTGGGTCCATTCCAGCGCGTTATGGGCGGGTTTGTGCTCTTTGCGCGCATCGAGTGCTGCACGGTCATAACAACAGCTCCTGCGGCCTTTAGGACTCTCGACAGCACAATCGACAAAAACGACGCTTCCGTCGGATTCGATGGCGACCACATCGGGCTCGCCCCCAGTCATTTCCATTGCATACAGGCTTTCCACCACCTCCGGTCGGACTTCCAGCCGCTTTTGTACCTGCGACCATTCGGTGTCGGGATGCCGTTCGGGATGATCCTGAAACCGGCCTTGAAGATGAGAGAGGAAGGCAGTGCGTTCTTCGGTGGATAGCTTTTGTTTCATTGGAGGGAGGTGTACTCACACAAAGATCGCAATTTGACGACTCCCTTTCCGAAACAACCGGGCATAAAAAAACCGCCGATCTTTCGAAAGGCGGTTCTGGTATTATTCGATTTGTTTCCCCTGTTTGTCGTAGAAGTGGTACTCAAGGAAGGTGTAGGCATCCCGGGGGATGATACGAATCCATTTCCGATGAGCAAACAACCACTTGTAGCGCGGCGACGGAAAACCTTTTGACAGGTAGGCCGCCACAAAGGGATGGGCGTTCAGGATCACGTTTCCGTGTGTCTTCAACAGGCGTTCAAGGTCTTGCGCAATGCGGTCGACGATGACAATCGGCGCTTCGATTTCCCCGTTGCCATTGGGGTTCTCTTCATGGGTCTTGATATTGACCTCTGGCCGTACCCGTTGTCTGGTAATCTGCACCAGGCCAAATTTGCTTGGCGGCAGGATTTTGTGTTTGGCTTTATCGTCGGCCATCTCGTCACGAAGTTTATCAAACAACACCTTTCGGTTATCGGGGTTCGACATATCAATGAAGTCGACCACAATGATACCGCCCATATCGCGAAGGCGCAGTTGTCTCGCGATTTCGGTCGCGGCGATCATGTTCACCTCGAGTGCGGTGGCTTCCTGGTTGGTTGCCTTGTTCGATCGGTTGCCGCTGTTGACGTCGATGACGTGCAGGGCTTCGGTGTGTTCGATGATCAGATAGGCTCCTTTCTGCATGGAGACCGTGCGGCCGAAAGCCGTCTTGATCTGCCGTTCTATATGGAACTTTTCAAAGATCGGATAATCCCGTGATTGGTAAAACCGGACGATTTTTTCTTTGGAAGGGGCAATCTCTGTGATGTACTCCTTCGTCTGTTGGAACAATTCGGCGTCGTCTACGTGGATCCCGGTGAAGGTGTCGTTGAAGACATCCCGCAGGATCGACGAGGCCCGGTTGAGTTCGCCGAGCACTTTTGACGGATGGTGCGCCGTTGCTAATTTTTTACACATTCCCGACCATCTGTCGAGCAATGTCTGTAAGTCTTTTTCCAGTTCTGCCACTGATTGCCCTTCGGCCACCGTTCTGACGATGACCCCGAATCCTTTAGGGCGTACGGATTGTACCAGTTTCTTCAACCGGTCTTTTTCTTTCCTGGATTCAATTTTTTGGGAGATGGACACCCGGTCTGAAAACGGCACCAGCACAACGAACCGTCCGGCTAACGAGAGCTCGGAACTAATACGTGGACCTTTGGTGGAAATCGGCTCCTTCACGACTTGCACCAGCAACGATTGGTTGGCAGCAAGGATGTCGAGGATGGCCCCGTTTTTGTCGATTTCTTTTTCAAACTGGAAGTTCTTCAGGAACGGATCCCGAAGTTTTCCGGTGGTGGCCAGTTTGAGGAATTTAAGGGAAGTGAGGAGGTTAGGCCCCAGGTCATGGTAATGCAGGAACGCATCTTTGTCGAAACCCATATTGACAAAGGCGGCGTTCAGGCCGGCAACCGGCTTGCGGATCTTCGCGATGAAGATGTCGCCTACCTGGTAGTTGCTTTTTTCTTCTTCCCTGTGTAATTCAATGAGTCTTCCATCTTTCAGTAAGGCAAAATCTACGGCGTCAGAACTTGATCGGATGATTAATTCCTTATTCACTCTGTAGTTTTTTATCGACTGGCGATTGCGACGAAACGGATCATGGGTCACTCCCTCAGGAGCACCTTCCCGCCTAGCCGTTCACCAGCAAATGGATTGAACAATGTTTAACAGGCGTAATACCCAGTGTTTCCGATGGCTCCGGACGTTTCTTGGACGTTGGAAACCTAATGAACGCGTGGTGACACGCTTCCGGAAACTATTTCAATGAACGTTGATGCTCAAAAAAAGAAAAAGTAGTCGGAACTACTTTTTCTTCTTGTGGCGGTTAGCTCTCGCACGTTTCTTACGTTTGTGCGTCGCTACCTTATGTCTCTTTCTCTTTTTACCGCTTGGCATAGGAAGGTGTTTTTTTGATTAATGGTTCGGTTTATTTCGGCTCGTTGTTGGTCTTTACACCTTCCACGAATACTTTGGCTGGTTTGAAGGCAGGTATGTTGTGGGCTGGAATCTTGATAGTCGTGTTTTTTGAAATGTTACGACCTGTTTTCTCAGCTCTAGTCTTGATGATGAAGCTTCCGAATCCCCGAAGGTATACGTTATCTCCTGTCTCAAGCGAAGATTTCACCTCGTCCATGAAGGATTCAACGGTTGCCTGGACATCTCCTTTTTCAAGGCCAAGCTTCTCAGAAATTTTCGCTACGATATCTGCTTTCGTCATTTTCTTTCTAGTTTTATTATTGTATTAAATTTTGCGAGTGCAAATATAGGAATATAAAAACGAAATATTCAACCTAATCAATTAAATTTTAATTACATAAACTTTACTTTTACCAAGCCCTACACCGCTTTCATGGATTTTGCCAACACGCTCAAAGACTGGTATTTAACAAATCAACGCGACTTGCCGTGGCGGCACACCCGCGACCCTTATGCCATCTGGCTTTCAGAGATCATCCTGCAACAAACACGTGTGGCGCAGGGCCTTCCCTATTACGACGCCTTCCTCACAGCATTTCCCACTGTTGGCGACCTCGCCGCGGCGGAAGAGCAGCAGGTATTGCGGCTTTGGCAGGGGCTTGGCTACTATTCCCGTGCGCGGAACCTGCACGAAACGGCTCGGAAAATTGCATTCGATCTGGGTGGCCAATTTCCGGATGATTACAAGGGGCTACTGCAACTCAAGGGCGTGGGCGACTACACCGCAGCCGCTATTGCCTCCTTTGCCTACAACGAGGCCGTTCCGGTGGTGGATGGGAACGTATTCCGGGTATTGGCGCGGTATTTCGGCATTGAAGACGACATCGCAAAGCCTTCGTCGCGCGCTGTTTTCCGCGATTTGGCGCAACGGCAGTTGTTGCAGGACGACCCGGGTTTGTTCAACCAGTCGATCATGGAATTCGGTGCCCTGCAATGCATCCCCGGAAAACCCGACTGTGACAAGTGTCCGCTCCAGGCGGGATGCGTGGCATTCGCAACCGGAAAAGTCGCGCTTCTTCCTGTCAAAAACAAAAAAACGCGCATTACCGAACGGCACCTCCAATATCTCGTGCCCGTCGACCCGAACGGAAAAACGCGGGTGCACCCTAGAACCGGACCGGGTATCTGGCGGAATCTCTATGAATTTCCTTTGCATGAGACCACCTCGGCTGTTGACACCGATACTATACTCGATGTAGCGCGGTTGGATTCTTTCTTCGGACCGGCCGTCGATGCGGTTCACCAGGTCAACACAACGCCGATCATACACAAGCTTTCCCATCAGCACCTGTCGATTACCTTCTGGCAGGTCAATCTTTCGGATGACCTTCCTAATGGGATAACCGTCAACGAACTGGCGGCACTTCCGTTCCCTATTGTGTTGCACAACTTTATAGAGCGGCATTTTTCCCGGAATCCTTAAAAAACAGTATATTTGAGGATTCAAGCCAAAATCCCATGAACAACGGAACGCTCAATAAAGTCATGCTTATCGGCCACCTCGGCGATGACGTAAAGATGCACTACTTCGAGGGAGGCAATTGCATCGGGCGCTTCCCGCTGGCTACCAACGAGGTGTATATCAACAAATCGACCAACGAGAAGATCACGTCGACTGAATGGCACAATTTGGTGGTGCGCAACAAGGCGGCTGAGATCTGCGAAAAATACCTGACCAAAGGCGACAAGATTTATGTGGAAGGCCGCATCAAATCACGTCAATGGCAGGCAGAGGATGGAACGGTAAAGTATACGACGGAAATTCAGGTAACCGAATTTACCTTCCTTACCACTAAGAAAGAAACCGAGGCAGGCCGCACGGCAACGCCTTCCTATCACGATAGCAAAGGTGCCGAGACCCCTGCCCTTCCAGAGAACGACATGCCGTTCTGATGTGTAACGAAAACCGTTGATTTGCTCACCGAGCCTCCCCCCTCCGACCCCACAGCGGCCCTTGCGACAGGGTTGCCGGCGCTGGTAGCGCTTCTCTTCCTTACGGCCATGGTTTCGGGTGCCGAAGTAGCCTTTTTTTCGCTGTCACCTTCCGACTTATCGGATATCGCCAACCGCCATCCTGCCAAGGCAAAACGCATCCGCCGGCTGGTCGAACGACCCCGTAAACTGATTGCCACGTTGGTCATGGCCAACACCTTCCTCAACATCAGCATCGCCGTTTTGTTTTCGCTGATTGGCAGCGACTGGTTCAGTTTCATTCCCTCGCCGTCACTGAAGTTCATTGTTGATGTGACCTTCGTTGCCTTTCTCATCCTCTTTTTTGGCGACATCCTTCCGAAGATTTACGCCAACCGCCATCACACGCAATTCGCGCTGGCCCTGGCACGACCACTTTCGCTACTCGACACCCTACTCACACCTTTTAGCGTGCCGATGCGTGCCATGACGCGTTTCTTGCAGCGGCAATTTGGTCCGGGACGACCGGATATCACTATCGAAAAACTGTCGCAGGCACTTGAACTGACATCCGACGTTGACGCCTCGCAAGACGAACAGCGGTTGCTGGAAGGCATCGTTTCGTTCGGAAATACGGACGTCGACCAGATCATGACGCCCAGAATCGATATTTTTGCGCTGGATATCCGCTGCGAATTCGCCGCAGTGATGCAAAAGATTGTCGAGAGTGGATTTTCACGGATTCCGGTCTATCGGGACAATATCGACCACATAGAGGGCGTTCTGTTCGTGAAGGACCTGCTTCCGTTCATCGGAAAAGACAACGCCGAATGGCAGAAGTTGGTGCGTGCGCCGTTCTTTGTGCCCGAAAACAAGAAGCTGGACGATTTGCTGACCGAATTCCAGGGGATGAAAAACCACCTGGCGATCGTGGTGGATGAATACGGAGGGACGTCGGGCATTGTGACGCTTGAGGATATATTGGAAGAAATTGTGGGGGATATCAGTGATGAATTCGATGATGGCGATATCCAGTATACACAAATCGACGACACGACCTTCCGGTTTGAAGGCAAAGTGGCGCTCAAGGACTTTTACCGCGTCACCGGCGCCGATGCCACGGTTTTTGAGGCCGTGCGGGATGAAGCAGAAACCCTGGGTGGCTTTTTACTGGAACGATTTGGTCGTTTCCCTGAAACCGGGCAAACGCTTGACTTCGGGGGATGGCATTTTAGAGTGGAAGAAACGGATACAAAACGCATACGGCAGGTGAACGTCTGCCCGATAACAGCATTATGAAGCGATACTACTTTATTTTATTAGGACTGGCCCTGACACTGGCTTCGTGCAAAGAAGAGGTCTTGCCGAAACCACCAGCGCAGTTGCGACTCGAATACGGCTCGGCCTCGTATGACCGGATTGACGACGATTGCCCGTTTTCGTTCGATATGAACAGCGCGGCTATCCTCAAGGAGAAAAACGGCTGTAACCTGACAATCGATTATCCGAAAATGAAGGCGACGATTTATATCAGTTATAAGCCCGTTTCCGGCAATATCAAGCTATTGCTTCGTGATGCACAGAAACTCACCTATGAACACGTCATTAAGGCTGACAACATCATCGAGCAGCCCTTCCTGAACCGGACTCACCGCGTGTACGGGATGTTTTATGAAGTGAACGGAAACGCGGCCACGAACAGCCAGTTTTACGTCACTGACAGCACGCGGCACTTCATTGACGGCTCTGTCTATTTTTACGCCAAACCCAACTTTGACTCTGTCATGCCGGCCGTGGAGTATGTGAAGAAAGACATGCGACGGATTATGGAGAGTTTGAAGTGGAAGTAAAGCATTGAAATCAAGGGGAACGGATTCGTCCTAACTCCAAATGGTTTTGTACCTACCTGCCCGACGTCGTCAACATGGCATGGTCCGCCGTTGACTTGAGTTCAGATACCGTGTAGGTCTTCCCGTCGGCCACACCTTCCACCTTCGCTTTCAATTGCTGTGGCGTTACGGCTGCGGCATCATACTCGACCGTTGCGGACTTCTTTTCAAAATCCACGACGGCTTTTTTCACACCTTCCATCTTCGACAATTCCTGTTGGATCTTTCCGGCACACATGACGGCGCAGCTCATCCCCTCGATGTGGAACGTAGCGGTTTCTGTTTTGCCCGCGACCGCCGTCGTTTTAGCAGTGCTATCGGCTGCGGCTTCTTTTTTACAACTGGTGAAGGTGCTTGCCGCCAACGCGAGGCAGAGCAGTGATAACGTCCATTTCATGGGAAACAAATTAAGGGTTAATGTCTTTTGGGTGAAGGATGTACAAAAATAACGAATGACGGCGCGCGGTCTCGTTAAAATACCGGATTTTTGTTCCAACACTACCACCATGAAGACCGAAAACCTCAAATGGCTGCTGCTGGCTTTTTTGGCCCTGATCTGGGGCAGTTCGTTTATACTGATCCTTCGCGGACTCGATGCGCTTTCACCGCTTCAGGTAGGAAGCCTTCGGATGATTGCCGCCGGCGCGTTCCTCTTGCTGATCGGGTTCCGGAAGCTTCCGCAGATTCCGTTGGGAAAATGGAAGTATGTGGCCCTAACGGGGATTACCGGCAATTTCATCCCGGCCTTCCTGTTTGCGCTCGCCGAGACTGAGGTCAATAGCACGGTGAGTGCCATCCTGAATTCACTTACGCCCCTCAATACCCTCATCTTCGGATTGCTCTTGTTCCGGATGGATGTAGGTCGTCACCAGGTGCTGGGCATCCTTGTGGGCTTCGCCGGCTGTATGTTGTTGGTTTACGGCGGTTCGTCGGAAAGCGGCGGTGACTGGCGGTATGCATTCTTCATCCTGCTGGCCACGATTTGCTATGCGTTGAACATCCACTTTGTCAAACGCTATCTTTCGGACCTTTCTCCGCTTACGATCTCGGCCGGTAATTTTGCGGTGTTGATCCTTCCGGCTGCGGCCATCCTCTTGTCGACCGGCATCACCGGACATTACACCGAACACGCCATTCAGGTATCTGCCTTTTACATCGTCCTGCTTGGATTGCTGAGTACGGGTATCTCCAACGTCGTCTTTTACCGCCTGATTCAGATGTCGACACCTCTTTTCGCCTCCAACGTCACGTATCTTATTCCGATCGTAGCCGCCGGTTGGGGGCTACTCGCCGGCGAACGCCTGGGGTGGATGCAACTGATCGGGGCCGCGGTGATTCTGTCGGGTGTGTATTTGTCGTCGAGGAAGCGGTAAGAGAGGGGAGAGAAGTGAGGGGAGAGAGGAAATTACGCAACCAACAACTGACTACTGACGACCGACTACTTCAAAAAAAAGGCCACCCGAAGGCAGCCTTTTTCTACAACACCATACGTGTTTATTGGAAATCTGCGTCGCTGACGCCTTCGTTGATTTTCACGTCCGACATTTTGATGTCGAGTTCGAAACCTACGTTCAACACCATGTTGAAAGGCACTTTCACGCCTTTGACGTCACGATAATCGTTGATGTTGGTCACAACGGCTACTTTTTTACCGTCTTGGCCTTCCTGCATGTTCGACTCGGCTACTTTCAGTCCGCTTGTCACATCGTAGTAGTAGGTTTTGTCACCATCTACTACTGAATAAGCGTCTTTACCGTTCATAGGCTCGATACCTGTTACGGTAACGCCTGCCTTCGACATCAGGTTGAGTTCTTCAAATGGAACAGCGGTCAGTTTCTCTTTAGCGTATTCTTCGGCTGTCATCGCTTGTTTCTGACCTTGACCAGACTGATAACCGTCTTTCGCGCCTACCACCTGCTTCATCAGACTTCCCATACCAGGCAATGACAATTCGGTCATCACGAGGCCGCGTGCATCTACTTTACGTACAAACGAAAGTGGCGCCGGAGCTTGTGGAATCTTGGCAGAACCCGTGTAGAAAACAGTTTTTACTGCTTTTACTGCTTTCTCTCCACCAATCGCTTTGATGTAGTTGTCGAAAACGGTTTTGGCTGTTACGCCGGCAGGAACCGGTTTTTTCATCGCCGGTTTTTCAGCCGGGTTGCCGTATTTGTCGAAATACAGAATAGGCACCCCGATTTTTTCGAGTCCAGGCAATACATCCGAAGCCTTGCCTACTACGACGATCCGCCAGTTGTCGGCTTTGAAGTAGGTGTTCGCCACACGCTTGATGTCTTCTGCTGTAACCGCGTTGATGTTCGCGATATAATTTTCGTAGAAGTTGTCAGGCAGGTTTTGTGTGCGTGTCTGCAATGCATACTGTGCAACAGTCTGTGGTTTTTCGATGTTCATTACGAAACGACCGATGTAACCCGCTTTCACGTTTTTCAGCATTTCATCTGTTACATCTTCTGTGCGGATACGTTTCAATTCTTTGATCATTTCCACGACAGCACTGTCGGTCACAGCGTTACGTACCTGAGTGGTAGCAGAAAAACGTGATACATATTTGTTGCCGCTGATGCCGGAACGCGCACCGTACGTCCAGCCGTGGGCTTCGCGCAGGTTCATGTTGATGTAGCTGTTGAAGTCGCCGCCAAAGATTTGGTTGGCTACGATGGCAGCAAAATAGTCTTTGTCGCCCATTTTGAGGTTGGTCACGTTATACGCCCCAATCTCTGACTGCACGGCATTTGGCATGTCGACAAAGTTGATTTGCGTATACTGAACGTCCTTAGGATCATTGTACGATACCGAAGGAGCGGTCGCTTTCTTCCATGAACCGAACAGTTTCTCTACCATTTTCTTGGTATCCTTGAACTTCACATCCCCCACGATAACGAGGTACGCGTTGCTTGGTACGAAGTAGGTGTTGTAGTTCTGCTCAACGTCGGCAAGCGTTACGTTTTTGATGGTTTCCTCGCTGAGGTACTCACCTGCCGGGTGGCTGCGGCCGTATACGAGTACGCTACCTACACGCTGTGCAGCGGCCGGTACGCTTTTCTCATCTGACTTCAACCCTTCGAGCAATTTGTCTTTCTCTTTCTCGAATTCCTCTTGTGTGAAAACCGGGTTCAGTGCACCGTCTGCCATCAGTTCGAGCACACGGGCGCCGTACTTGGATAGTGCGTTGGCACTTGCGCCGCTGTCCCAGAAGTTGATATCAGCTCCGAGGAAGTCGATTTCTTCATTGAATTTTTCTTTCGAAATCTTCTTGGTACCATTACCCATCAGCGAACTGGTCAGGTCGGATACACCTTTCTTAGCTCCTTCTGCATAGGGTGCGTTGTCAAGTGTAAGCGTGAAGGAAACACGCGGCAATTTGTGGTTCTCGACCACCATCACCTTGAGTCCGTTCGGAAGTTCGAACGTTTGTGGTTTGCCGATATTGATCTTCGGCGATGGGCCTGGTTTCGGCTGCGGAATTACTTGTCCTTGCATAGCGAAAGATAAGAACAGGCCTGATAATGCTAAAAATATTTTTTTCATGATAGGTGCTTAGTTTTGGGCTTTTTCTTGGGCCGGAACATAACGGAGGATAAGACGTTGGTTCGGGTTGAGGTATTTTTTAGCAACCTCCCGGATTTCCTCACGTGTGATCGAACGGTAGAGATCGAGCTCGGTGTTGATCAGGTTGACATCCTTGTAAAGAAGATAGAACGTAGCGAGGTTATCGGCTACACCTTCTACACCTGAATTGGCGTTGACGTACTGATTTTCGTATTTGTTCTGAAGTTTCTGGAACTCACTTTCCGAAATCAGCGTCGTTTGCAGTTTGGTGATCTCTTCGTCGATTTCTTTCACCAGGTCGTCCATGGTGAACGGAGACTGTGGCAGTCCATAGATAAAGTACGTGCCATAATCTTCCTGGCTGTAGTTGAAGGCTGCCATTTGGAGCGCCATTTTCTTGTCGTCAACTACTTTTTTGTAGAGGCGTGAGCTCTTACCGTCGCTGAGGATGGTAGAGATCATATCCAGGATACGGGCATCGCGGGTCTTCATAGACGGTGTGCGATAAGCCGTTACCACCATCGGCAACTGGATGTTCGGATCTTCGAACGTCGCGTTGATTGTTTCGTTGATCGGTGCTTCTGTGTAGGTCTGACGTGTTATCGGTGTCCCTTTCGGGATGCTACCGAAGTACTGCGAAACCCATTTTTTCGTCTGGTCGATGTTTCCGAGGTCGCCTGCCACTACCAATACGGCATTGTTCGGGATGTAAAACTTCTTGTTGAACGCCTGGAACTCCTCGAGTTTGGCTGCATCCAAGTGCGCCATATCACCGATGGTCGTCCAACGATACGGGTGGTTTTTGAACATGTATTTCTTCACTTGTGGAAGAAGTTGTCCGTATGGACTGTTGTCATAACGGAGACGTTTCTCCTCTTTCACCACTTCATTCTGGGTGTCGACCCCGATTTGGTTGATGACCGGGTGAAGCATCCGTTCTGATTCCATCCACAAGCCGAGTTCAAGGCTGTTGGAAGGGAATACTTCAAAGTAGTACGTACGGTCGTCGGTTGTATTGGCGTTGTTCACCCCACCGTTGGACGTTACGATTTTGAACCACTCGCCACGTTTGATGTTTTCGGTTCCTTCGAAAAGAAGGTGTTCGAAGAAGTGCGCAAATCCTGTGCGATCAGGCTGTTCGTCTTTTGCACCCACGTGGTACATCACCGAGGTGACGACGACAGGCGCGGAGTTGTCGTTGTGGAGGATGACGTGAAGCCCGTTGGGCAGGTCATACTCCTCGAAGTTCACTTTCTGGGCCGTAGCGGCTCCACCTAAAGAGAGTACAGCACCTAAAGCCATCAATGATTTTTTCATAAGTTACTATTTTGTTGCGAGCGTTGGTCGGCCAACGTTGGTTTTTGTTACGCAAAAGTAGGAATAAGTTGGGGAGTTCGGAAGTTGGGGAGTTCGGAAGAGTAAAAGTTTCGAGGTTTTGACGTCCGGAAGGAAGGCGGGCGGGAGTGGCGCAATTCCACAGATGGCACCCTTGCGAATTGACATTAAACCCGGAACCTCTACCATCTTACAACAATAGATCATCAATTCCCCTTATATAAAAAGACTATCGGACCGGCTTAGGCAAAATTTGATTCTGGACAGAGTGTCGCAAAAAAACCTTTAACGTAGCACTCTTATCTTACCATCTCCCGAACCTCCGGTCTCCCGAACTTCCTATCTCCCGAACATTTTTCCCTAACCGGTTGCTCATTACATATTTATTCCTATCTTTGCAGCCATTTTATAAACAAAACCTTTATTGTTATGTATGCAATCGTAGAGATAGCAGGGCAACAATTCAAAGTTAGCAAAGACTCAAAGGTGTTCGTTCACCGTTTGGCAGGCGAAGCTGGTTCGAAAGTTTCTTTCGACAAAGTGCTTCTCCTCGATGACAACGGAACTATCACCCTGGGCGCCCCGGCTATAGAAGGTGCAACTGTTGAGGCCACCGTGCTTCAGCACCTGAAAGGCGACAAAGTGATCGTCTTCAAAAAGAAAAGAAGAAAAGGCTACAAGAAGAAAAACGGACACCGTCAGTCTCTCACAGAGATCCAGATCGGTGGCATCGTAACTTCGGCTCCAAAGAAAGCGGCTGCTAAGAAAGAAGCGGCGCCAGCATCAGAGGAAGCAGCAGAGGCTCCTAAAAAAGCCCCGAAAGCCAAAAAAGAGGAATCAACCGAATCAGCTGAATAATAACCTAATAATCCTAGAAGAAGATGGCTCACAAGAAAGGCGTCGGTAGTTCCAAGAACGGACGCGAATCAGAAAGCAAACGTCTGGGCGTTAAGATTTTCGGCGGGCAGGCTGCAATCGCCGGTAATATCATCGTGCGTCAGCGCGGCTCAAAACACAACCCAGGCGACAACGTATACATGGGCAAAGACCACACCCTCCACGCTAGAGTAGACGGTGTTGTACGTTTCCAGAAAAAAGGCGACAACAAGTCGTATGTATCGATCGTTCCGTTCGAAGCATAAGACATCGCTTTATGAAATTGAAATCCCGCTCACAAGGCGGGATTTTTTATGGTGTTACTTTTCGGCGGAACTCCTTTTTATGGACGTGGAAAGACCTACAAGGTATTGAAAGCTTGCAGGTCGTATCCCCTACCACCGTCTTCCGATCTTCCCGACTTTCGGACTTCCCAACTCCAAAATAAAAAGACCTACAAGGTTAGAAAAACCTTGCAGGTCAGAACTTCATTCGCTAATCCGCTAATTAGCTCATTCGCTAATTAATAACGGTAGTACTCCGGCTTATAAGGTCCTTCCACCTTCACACCAATATACTCCGCCTGCTCCTTGTTCAGCTCCTCGAGCTCTACGCCCAGTTTCGCCAGGTGCAGTTTCGCTACTTTCTCATCGAGGTGCTTCGGCAGCATGTAAACGTCATTACCATATTTGTCAGCGTGTTTCCACAACTCGATCTGCGCCAGTGTCTGGTTGGTGAACGAGTTCGACATTACGAAACTTGGGTGGCCCGTCGCACATCCCAGGTTCACCAAACGGCCTTCCGCCAGGATGATGATATCTTTGCCTTCGATGGTGTATTTGTCAACCTGTGGCTTGATCTCTACTTTTGACGCACCGTGGTTTTTGTTTAACCAGGCCATGTCGATCTCATTGTCGAAGTGGCCGATGTTACACACCACCGTCTTATCTTTCATTTGCTCAAAGTGACGGCCTACCACGATGTCTTTGTTACCGGTAGTCGTGATCACGATGTCCGCCGTAGCAATCACCGTATCCAATTTCTTCACTTCAAATCCGTCCATTGCTGCCTGAAGCGCACAAATCGGGTCAATTTCGGTCACGGTTACGATAGAACCAGCACCACGGAACGAAGCCGCTGTACCTTTACCTACGTCACCGTAGCCACATACGACCACACGCTTTCCAGCCAGCATCAGGTCAGTCGCACGACGGATCGCGTCAACTGCCGACTCCTTACAGCCGTATTTGTTGTCGAATTTCGACTTCGTAACCGAATCGTTCACGTTGATCGCCGGCATCGGAAGCGTACCATTCTTCACGCGCTCATACAAACGGTGTACGCCCGTAGTCGTCTCTTCAGACAGACCTTTGATACCCGCTACCAATTCCGGATAACGATCCAACACCATGTTGGTCAGGTCGCCGCCGTCGTCAAGGATCATGTTCAAAGGCTGGCGGTCTTCACCGAAAAACAGCGTCTGCTCGATACACCAGTCGAATTCCTCTTCGTTCATTCCTTTCCAGGCATATACCTGAAGGCCCGTTGCTGCGATCGCCGCTGCTGCGTGGTCTTGCGTAGAGAAGATATTACAAGAGCTCCAGGTCACTTCCGCGCCCAGTGCTTTCAGCGTCTCGATCAACACCGCCGTCTGTATCGTCATGTGCAAGCACCCTGCGATACGCGCGCCTTTCAATGGCTGCTCGTTCTTATATTCCTCGCGAAGCGCCATCAATCCGGGCATTTCAGCTTCCGCCAGTTCGATTTCCTTCCGTCCCCAGGCCGCCAGCGAAATGTCCTTCACTTTATAGGCCACATACGGCAATGTCTGTGTGCTCATCATTTTACGTTGATTTACTGAAAAAATTTTTGCAAATTTACGGAATAAGGTTGGGAATAACCAATGAGCAATTGTGAAATTCAACCGCCTTGTAACCAACTCCGTACGTTTCATTTTTTTGAAGCTTTTTCCGGCTGTTCGCTACAAGCTTTTTCCCGCAACGCCGCTTTTGCGACCGCGCCTCCCGGCTTCCTCCGGTCGCCGTCACCACGGGCAAAACCAGGCGTCGCGTGCAAAAAGGCTTTCCGCTGCCATCCGGGCTAGGGCTTCCTTCTGACCATGCCGCTTTATACTACCCTTACCGTTGATGAACACGCCCGACTTTACGTCTGGAAAATCACCGAGTCGTATGACGAACTAGCCACGGGCATGCGCCTGAAACCTGCCAGCGAAGCCCGCCTGTCAGGCATGAAGTCCGAACAGCACCGCCGCGGGTTCCTGTCCGTACGCGCCCTGCTGCACGCAGCCGGCTACTCCGACTTTGACCTTTATTACGATGCATCCGGCAAACCGCACCTGCTCGATGGTCGCTATATTTCCATCAGTCACTCTTTTGGTTTTTCCGCCATTATCGTCTCTGACCGTCTTACCGGCATCGACCTGGAACTCCGCCGCGATAAAATCCGCCTCATCGACTACAAGTTCGCCGAACATGAAATGAAGTCCCTCAACCCTGAGCACCACGACGACTACATCGCGCGGCTGACGGTCATCTGGGGCGTAAAGGAAGCCATTTTCAAAATTCGGAACGAACCCGGAATCAGTTTCAAAGACCATATCTTTGTACTTCCGTTCGAGAGGACCACGGGCCACGCCACAGCCGAACTGCACTTCGGCGACCGCCATGCCCCGTTCGACATCCGCTTTCTTGAAATCGAGGATTACACCATTGTCTATGCCTTTGAAAAATGACGTCATACCGTCGCTCTACGGCCACCTGCTCGACGCCCGATCACGCGGCGAAAAAGTACTGGCAGTACTGATTGACCCCGACAAGGTCGGTCTGGCCCAGGTTGACGCGTTGTCGCATCGCCTCGCCACCTCCCCTGCCACCTACCTCTTCGTAGGCGGAAGCACGGGCCCCACCGACCACCTCGATGAACTGGTACTGGCGCTGAAAGTCCGAACCGGACTTCCTATTATACTGTTCCCCGGACATCCGTCGCAACTATCCCGCCATGCCGATGCGTTGTTGTACCTCTCACTTCTTTCCGGTCGCAATCCCGATTTTCTGATTGGGCATCACGTGGCCTCGGCCCAGGCGGTGGTAGCATCGAAACTTGAAGTCATCCCCACCGGCTATATCCTTTGTGGCAGCGACGACCGTACTTCGGTGGCGCGTGTCAGCGAAACAAAACCCCTTCCGTTCGCCGACTGTGCCCATATCGTCGACACAGCCCTCGCCGCACAGTTACTGGGTAAACAACTGGTCTATCTCGAAGCAGGCAGCGGCGCACGTGAAGCCCTTCCCACGACAGTAATCAAACGCGTAGCCGACCAACTTTCCATCCCGTTGATCGTGGGAGGTGGCATCCGCACCCAAAAAGGCATCCGCGACGCCCACGATGCCGGCGCCGACCTCGTCGTCATCGGAACCGCATTCGAAAACGACCCTGATTTCTTCCTCCATGGATGAGATCGTTTCCTTCCTGCTCAACCCCTACCGCGATCGGCCTCTTTACGCCATCGTATTGGAAGCACTCACGTTCGTATTGGGCATCGCCAGCGTATGGCTCGCGCGCAAGACCCACATCCTTACCTATCCGGTAGGTCTTATCGCTACCGCCATCACCGCCTGGCTGCTCTATGAAGCGGGTTATCTGGGTGATATGAGTGTCAATATCTACTTTACCCTCATGAGTTTTTACGGCTGGTATAAGTGGGGAAAAAGCGCCCAGGACGGTTCTGTACGAGCCATCTCCCGAACGACAAAAGCAGAAAAAGTATCGGGATTCGGGTTGTTTTGTCTCACAATTGTCGTAATTTTCGGGATTTACGCCGCTTTTGATATGAAAATCGAAACGGCGAATTATATTGACATATTGACCTCGGGGCTCTTTTTCACCGCAATGTGGTTCATGGCCCTGAAAAAAATCGAAAACTGGACGCTCTGGATCGTAGGCGATTGTATCGCCGTGCCACTCTACTGGCACCGCGGTCTCGGCATCCTGGCGCTGGAGTACGTCGTTTTTACGGCGCTGGCGATAATGGCATACCAAGAATGGAGAACACTACTGAAACACAAAACGACGCGATAAAACAACTCAAACGCGCCTATCCCGAATTTACGGATGACGACTTCATCCAGATCGCCGCACACGGACTCACACCTGCCGACATACTGCGACAACTGCAGATTTTCGAGACCGGCATCGGCAAGGCCCATTTAGACCGGCCGGCCGTGATCGGCGATGGCATCCGGGCGTATTCCGAAGTGGTACATGGCGAATTTGCCGCCTTTTTTGACAGTGTCCGCGACCAATACCGCCTGAAGAAATTTGTTCCTGCCTCGGGCGCGGCCAGTCGTATGTTCAAATTCCTAAGCGAATTCCGCAACGAGTTTGACATTAGCCGCGAAACCATCAACGCGTACATCAACCGTAAAGGCGCAAAAGAGCTCCAGATTTTCCTGACCGGACTCGAGAAATTCCCGTTCTACGAAACAGTGCGGAGCGCCCTGCGTCAACGACAACCCCAGTTCGAAACGTTTACACGCGACCACCAGATTCTGTGCTTTATCGATACGATGCTGTCGGAAAACGCACTCGATTATACCAACCGCCCGAAAGGTGTACTGCCCTTCCATAAATACTTCGACCACACCGCCGTTCCGGTAGAGGAGCACTTGAATGAAGGCGCGTATTATGCTGCCTCCAACCGCGAATCCCACATCCATTTCACGGTATCAGAGGCCCATCGCACCTTGTTTGAAGAGGCGGTAGACGCTGTGAAAGACAAAATCGCCCGTCGTTCCGGGAATGAAATTTCCATCCGGTTTTCCTACCAGCAAAAAGCAACCGACTCGATTTCGGTCGACGAACACAACCGCCCCTGCCGACACGATGGTGAACTGCTTTTCCGACCAGGCGGCCACGGCGCGCTCATCCGCAACCTGGGCGAACTGGAGTCCGACATCATTTTCATCAAGAACATAGACAACGTTATCCAGAACCACGTCGCCGAGACGACGCTCTATAAAAAATCACTGGCTGGCCTGCTCGTCAGCACACAGCAAAAGATATTTGGTTATTTGCAGGCACTTGAGACAGCCACAACCCCGGCCAAACTGGCGGAAATCCGTACGTTCGTCGAAACCGAACTTTCTTTGTCTATCATCGACGACTTCGACAAATTCACCGACGACAATAAAATCGCCTACCTCCGCGATCGCCTCAACCGACCGATTCGCGTGTGCGGCATGGTGCGCAATGAAGGTGAACCCGGCGGCGGCCCTTTCTGGGTACGGAGTCCGAAAGGCTCGCTCTCGCTACAGATTGTCGAATCGGCGCAGGTCGACCATGACAACAAAACACAAGTCGGGATCCTGAAAAGTGCCACCCACTTCAACCCCGTTGATTTGGTGTGTGGCATACGCGATTACAAAGGGCAGAAGTTCAATCTCGACCACTTCGTAGATACCGAAGCCGGATTCATCGTCGAAAAAGCCAAACACGGTAAATTGGTAAAAAGTTACGAACTACCCGGACTCTGGAATGGCGCCATGGCCAAATGGATCACGCTTTTTGTGGAAGTACCGCTCATCACCTTCAATCCGGTTAAAACGGTCAATGACCTGTTGAAACCCGCTCACCAGCCACAACTTTGATGGACGCTGAGAAACTGCGCGCAGAACTACAATACAAAGCCGTCAGAAGCTCCGGGCCTGGCGGACAAAACGTCAACAAAGTCGCGTCGAAAGTAGTGGTGACTTTTGATGTGAATGCATCGGCCGCACTCGACGACGAGGAGAAAGAGCGGGTGCGCGAAAAACTGGCATCGCGGCTCACATCGGCCTTTGTGCTCATGATTGCCGCCGATGACGACCGCAGTCAACTGACAAACAAAGAAATAGCAACCCGTCGACTTCTTGATCTCGTTCGCAAAGCGCTACTGGTACCCAAAAAGCGAAAACCCACCAAAGTGCCGCGTGCCGTCATCGAAAAACGCATCAAAGCAAAACGAACTACGTCCGAAATCAAGAAAAACCGCCGAAAACCGGAGTTTTAAATCGTAAGTGGGTCTTACCGGCATTTATCTTTAACAAAAGATGTGGTTTTCCCGTAAAATGGTGTCGCCGGGAAATCGTAGCTTGGCTTCGGGGAGGGGCCGATGCCTTTCCCTACGGAAAAACACCGACATGGCCGTACGGGAAAACCGTACATTTTGTTA